>CAZCOH010000130.1:0-2618 GCA_964500645.1 uncultured Dehalococcoidia bacterium | reverse complement strand
TCGGCAAAGAAAAAGTTTAAATACACTCTTGTTAGTCCATCGGAAGCAAGCCCAATGCAAGGAAAAATATCGGATGCCTCTCCCCTTGGTAAAGCTTTTCTCGGAAAGCGAGCCGGACAGCGAGCCACTGCAGAAACACCAAAAGGAAGTACAACTTTCAAGATCTTAAACATCTCGTAAAGTTTACACTCTCTCGCTATTGGCGATTTCTATATACCCTAATTTTGCACAAATTCTCTTTTGTGTAGACTCAGAATTTAATATATTCGACTCTAATTAATAACCGTTTTATTGGTGCTATGAATAGCAGATTATTGTATAACCGTTCAAAGACAAAGTATTGTACCTATTAGGTCTCTCTGTTAATTACAGATACTTAAAATGGCAACCTAGATACAAAAATGGTGGTATATGGCAACTCAAATAAGTGAATCAAATATTCGTCAACTCACTGAAGAACTAAACCGACAGGTTAGTGGCGAAGTTAGATTTGACAAAATGTCTCGTGCTCTCTGGTCGACCGATGCAAGCATATATCAAATAGAGCCGGTCGGAGTGGTACTTCCAAAGTCTGCTGAAGACGTAATCGCAGTAATTGAAACGGCAAAAAATTATGGAGTGTCTGTATTGCCTAGAGGAGGCGGTACGAGTTTAGCTGGACAGACAGTAGGCGAATCTATAGTAATAGATTTTTCAAGATACATGAGAAAAGTCACAGAAATTAATACAGAAGAAGGCTGGGTTAAAACACAACCTGGCATAATTTTAGATGAATTAAATAAAATTTTATCTCCACACGGGGTCTTATTCTCTCCAGATCCTAGTACAAGCAATAGAGGAAACGTAGGAGGTGCATTGGGAAACAACTCCTGTGGTGCACATTCAGTAATGTGGGGGAAAACGGTAGACAATGTTTATGACCTTGACGTTATCCTTTCCGATGGTTCCCAAACTTCATTTGGACAGTTAACAGGTGATGAATTAGAAGCAAAGATGAGAAGGGATGGCCTTGAAGGAGATATATACCGTCGATTGTTTTCTATAGGAGAGAACAATCGCGAAGAAATCCTAAAAAGGTATCCTAAAATTCAACGACGAGTATCAGGTTACAATCTGGACGAATTTATAGGAGGCAGTGATTTTGACATGGCTCGCTTTGCTGTCGGCTCCGAGGGAACACTAATAACCATTACAGAAGCCAAACTCAAAGTCGTTCCTGTACCGAAAGTAAAGGGATTAGCGGTCCTACATTGCAATGAGCTTATAGAATCTATGGAAGCAACCGTTGCCGCATTAGAAATGGGGCCTTCAGCCATTGAACTCATTGGTAAAATGATCCTTCGCCAAGCACAAACAAATTTAACATATTCCAGAATTACAGACTTCATACAGGGAAATCCCGAAGCTTTACTTGCCATCGAAATGGTAGCCGATAGTGACGATGAACTTGACTCAAAATTTCAAAAATTAAAAGATCGTATACGCCAGGGAGGTTGGGGATATGATTTGTTAATAATGACTGATCCTATCCAACAGCAAAAGGTCTGGGACGTAAGAAAAGCTGGCCTTGGGCTAATGATGAACATACCAGGTGACGCAAAACCACTACCGTTTGTTGAAGATACTGCTGTGTCACCAGAAGTCCTTCCTGAATTTGTCACCAAATTCGACAAAATTGTAAAAAAACATGGCACTGAAGCCGGATATTATGGACATGCCAGTGTTGGCTGTCTCCATATAAGGCCTTTAATAAACCTCAAGGAGCAGGTTGGAATAGACCGAATGGTAGCTATTTCAGACGAGATAAGTGATCTGGTACTAGAATTTGGAGGGTCTCTAAGTGGTGAACACGGTGACGGACTAGTAAGAAGTGGCTATAACGAGAAAATGTTCGGACCTGACATATATGAGGCATTTCGGGAAGTTAAATTGGCCTTTGACCCCGATGGCATAATGAATCCAGGTAAGATCGTAGATTCACCTTCCATGACTGAAAATCTCAGATACGGTACATCATATTCTCCTAAAACCCCCACTACAGGATTTAATTTTCATGAAGAAGGCAATTTTTCTACCGCCATTGAGATGTGTAATGGACAGGGGGCCTGCCGTAAAGTAACTGGAGGGACAATGTGCCCTTCGTATATGGTCACTAGAGATGAGGAGCATTCTACGAGAGGACGAGCTAACGCGCTAAGGGGAGCCATTTCGGGAGCACTCCCTACTAATAGCTTTAGTGATGAAAGACTGTATGAAGTTATGGATTTATGCCTGGAATGCAAGGGCTGTAAAGCTGAATGTCCCTCAAATGTAGATATGGCTAAGCTAAAGTATGAATTTCTACATCAATACCACACAAAAAATGGATATGCATTAAAAAACTATTTTTTTGGAAAGGTTTCAAAACTCGGGAAAATGGGGGCATTCTTTTCGCCTTTGACAAATTGGATTATGTCCACAAACTATTCCAAAAATTTACTCGAACGTGCGGTTGGAATTGACAGTAGGAGAAACTTGCCCAAATTTGCTTCACAAACTTTTCAACAATGGTTCCAGTCCAGACAAAAATTCGAGGATGATCAATATAAATTTGGCAAGGTTGTATTGTTTCCCGACAC
>CAZCOH010000129.1:0-2619 GCA_964500645.1 uncultured Dehalococcoidia bacterium | reverse complement strand
ACCACCGAATGGGGACGGCCCCGACCATCAACTCCACCAACACCATCCTGTTGCATCTCACCATATGTAAGACCTCCCGTGGCAGAGTTCCTTGCGAAGACAGCCAGCGCATTATCGTCATCACCCGTAACATAAACATGTTTACCATCAGGACTTACAGATATTGATTTGGGTGCATCAAGGCCATCAACTCCACCTACGCCATCTTTTTTCATTCCAATGTAATTAATGCCAATAACATCTTCCGTTGTAGTTACACCGCCTGGAGAAGAAGTAATCTTGTATCGAGTGATAGGAGCGCCGCCATTGAATGAAGGGGGTGTCCATGAAACTGTCGCCTGGCCATTACCCCCTGTTGCCGATACACCTGTCGGTGCTCCTGGATAGGTTACAGAGGTACCAGGATTTGACGAGTCGGATGCGGGACCAGTGCCCGCACTGTTAGTAGCCGTTACCGTAAATGTATACTCGGTTCCATACGTAAAACCCGTTAACGTTGTCGATGTACCTGTAGTCGTCGCAGTTAAATTATCAGGTGAAGATGTGACGGTATATAAAGTAATAGGAGACCCACCATTAGAAGCGGGAGGTGTCCATGAAATAGTTGCTGTTGTCCCTGGTGCCCCTGTGCTCGTAACACCTGTCGGTGCTCCGGGTAGGGTGGCAGGTGTAATAGAGTTTGATGGGCCAGATGCAGAACCAGTAGTGAGTCCGCCGTTTGTTGCAGACACCGTAAATGTGTACGAGGTTCCATTTGTCAATCCCGTTACCGTCGCTGACGTCCCGGTAGATGAATTTCTGGAAAATACCGCAACTGAGTCGTCTAAAAATCCCGTGGTATAAACGTGGTTACCATCAGGACTTACCGTTACATGATTTGCAGCATCGAGCCCATCAACCCCACCTGAACCATCCATTTGACTCTCTACAAAAGTAAGAGAACCGGTCGATTTATTTCGTACAAACACTGTTAATGCAGCATCACCCCAGGATGAAACATAAACGTGATTCCCGTCAGGGCTTACATTTACGGAATAAGGACGTTCTAATCCAAAATTCCCTCCCACGCCATCTTTATGAACTTCTACATAAGTTAGAACACCGGAAGATAAATCCCTGGAAAACACAGCAACCGAGTGGTCGCTCCTTCCGGTCGCATAAACGTGGTTACCATCGGGACTGACTGTTACTGAGCTGGCCTGCTTGAGACCATCAACACCCCTGACTCCGTCTTTTTGCATTTCAACATAACTAAGACCGCCTGTGGATGAGTTCCTGGAGAACACAGTTAATGCAGATTCATCCCAGGCGGCGGTATAAACATGATTCCCATCAGGGCTTACAGTGATATATTTGGCCCCTTCAAGACCATCCACACCATTCACTCCGTCTTTTTGCATTTCGACGTAAGTAAGAGCGCCCGAGGATGAGTTCCGGGAAAACACTACAACTGAGTCGTCGTGATATCCCGCTGCATAAACATGATTTCCGTCGGGACTGAGCATTACTGAATAAGCCCCATCAAGGCCGTCAACATTGTTTACACCGTCCTTTTGCATCTCAAGGTAAGTAAGAGCTCCCGTAGATGAATTCCTTGTGAACACTGCAACCGCGTCGTCGTGGGATCCTGTAGCATAAACATGTTTTCCATCAGGACTTACGACTACTGAAGTAACAGCGCGAATACCATCAACTCCACCAACACCGATTTTTTGCATTTCAACATAAGTGAGGGCGCCTGTGGATGAATTCCGAGAAAACACCGCTATCGCGTCATCGGTATATCCCCCTGCATAGACATGGTTACCATCTGGACTGACCGTTACTGAATAAGCACCGTCAAGTCCATCAACACCTCCCACACCATCTTTTTGAATTCCAATGTAGTCAATACCGGGAACATTTTCCGTTGTAGTTATACCGCCTGGAGAAGAGGTAACCGTGTATCGGGTGATAGGAGCTCCGCCATTATATGAAGGTTCTGTCCATGAAACTGTAGCCTGTGCATTAGCACCTGTTGCCGACACACTGGTAGGAATTCCTGGCTGGGTCACAGAAATAATAGGGTTTGATGAGTCGGAGGCGGGCCCACTGCCTGCACTGTTAGTAGCCGTTACCGTAAATCTATACTGTGTTCCATAGGTAAAACCCGTTAATGTTGTCGATGTACCTGTAGTCGTCGCAGTTAAATTATCAGGTGAAGATGTGACCGTATATAGGGTAATAGGGGCCCCACCATTAGCCGTAGGAGCACTCCACGAAATAGTCGTAGAGGTAGACAAGGTATAGACACTGTTGGGTGTTGCCGATACATCTGTCGGCTCTCCAGGAGCAGATATAACATTTGGTAGAAATGCAAAGCCATAACCCCAGGTATTATTTGGCACCGTCGACCCTCTAGAGATCGCATTGTCTTTTAGGTAGCTAGTGACTTGTTGCGGCGTATATCCCGGATACCTTTCTAAAATGAGGGCAGACAACCCCGCTACATGAGGCGATGATTGACTGGTTCCCATCCAATTTCCCCATATAGCCGAATTTGCATTGGCGATCCCCACAATACCTGGTTTGAGACGCCCATCAACTGTTGGTCCATGGCTGCTATAGGCTGCGATCTCA
>CAZCOH010000128.1:0-2629 GCA_964500645.1 uncultured Dehalococcoidia bacterium | reverse complement strand
AGGTATGTATAAAGGAGATCAATCGAGAAAAGAGACCTTGGTTGAATATGGATTCCGGCTCCCTTCGGCATTAGATAACAGGCCACTAAATTTCGCAGAGTTTGAAAATCGTGTAAACCAATCTATTTATGTATCAGCAACTCCTGGTCCTTATGAATTAGAGAAGAGTGAAAGCGTCGTAGAACAGATAATTAGACCAACCGGACTTCTGGACCCACTTGTAGAAATAAAACCGGTCAACGGCCAGATCGATGATCTACTGGAACAAATCCAAATACGTGTGTCTAAAGGAGAAAGATGTCTCGTTACAACTCTAACTAAGAGAATGTCTGAAGAATTGTCAGATTACTTGAAAGAAATAGGAATTAAAACGCATTACCTTCACTCTGAAATCGACACACTCGAAAGAGTGGAGATCCTGAGAGATCTACGACTTGGCATATACGACGTTGTCGTAGGTATCAATTTACTACGCGAGGGTTTGGATCTCCCAGAAGTTAGTCTTGTTGCCATTCTAGACGCTGATAAAGAGGGATATCTGCGTTCCTCTACTGCTCTTACGCAAACAATTGGTAGAGCCGCCAGGCACATAAATGGGAAGGTAGTTATGTACGCGGACCGAATAACAGATTCTATGAAGCAATCTATAGGAGAAACAGAAAGAAGGAGAAAAGTACAGGAAATTCACAATAGAGAGAATGGGATTTCCCCTGAAGGGATTCAGAAAGCAATACATGATATTACAGAAAGAGTAAGGGAGATTTCTGAACCAGAAACAGGTGAATTAATTACCAGCAAAGACCTACCAAAGGAAGACATTACAAGATTGGTCAAAGATCTAGAAACTCAAATGAAGCTTGCTTCTAAATCTCTGGAGTTTGAAAAAGCAGCATTGATTAGAGATCAAATCGTAGACTTGCGGAGGGTTTTATCCGACTAAATTAAATTGACAGTCGTTAAACTTAATCGATACAATCTATTCCTGACCATGTTGGTCAACATCAGCCAGTAATATAATCATACAAACTAGGATGAAGTAATGTCCCAATCTATAACCGTTACTAAAGACGAGGTTCTTGAAGCCTTAAGAGATGTATATGATCCCGAAATTCCTGTTAATATCGTGGATCTAGGACTCGTGTATGAAGTAGATGTGGATGATGGAGACGTAGATGTTCAAATGACTCTAACATTTGCTGGTTGCGGCATGGGTCCCTATATTGCCCAACAGGCGGAATGGCGTTTAGCGGAGCTGGAAGGAATCGAAGACATAAATGTTGACCTAGTATTTGACCCCCCATGGACCCCTGAAATGATTACCGAGGAAGGCAAAAAACTACTCGGACTTGACTAGGATACCCATTCTTACTTTTAGTCAAGATTCTCTGAATTACTACTGGAGATCCATATGAGTCAGCAAAACCCTGCCCAAGCTCGTGCACGTATAGAATCCATGAAACGCCAATTTGAGCAAAAGCGTCAAATAGACGAAGCTCTGTCTGGAATAAAATGTAAAATCGGTGTCTACAGTGGAAAGGGGGGAGTTGGTAAAACAACCGTAGCCGTAAATTTAGCCGCTACCCTTGCAAATGACGGCTCAAAAGTGGGTATCTTGGATATTGATATTGACTGTCCCAATGTGGTCAGGGCAATCAATTTATCGGATCAACCTCAAATCAACGAATCAAAAAAGATGATTCCTCCAGAAAAATTCGGAATAAAAGTTATGTCAATGGCATTTTTTCAGGAGAATGAAGACGAGGCAATTATATGGCGTGGGCCCATGATACATAACGCAATAAACCAAATGCTTCAGTCGACAGAATGGAATGATTTAGATTACCTGATTGTAGACTTACCTCCAGGCACGTCAGATGCTCCTCTAACAATAATGCAAGTACTAACCATGGACGGTTTTGTAGTAGTAACCACGCCACAAGAGCTCGCGAAAATAGATGCTAAACGTAGTATAAACATGGTGAGAAAGTTACAAGTCAATGTTTTGGGGGTAGTTGAAAATATGTCAGGTGGTGTTTTTGGCAGTGGAGCGGGTATGGAGATCTCTAAAGAATTGGAAATTCCTTATTTGGGCAGCATAGGATTAAGGGCCGACTATCAAGATACTTCAAAGCCTACATCATTGATCAACAATGATGTCCTAGATGAATATCGAGGGATATCTTCTAAAGCATTAACTACTTTGGAGTCAAGTTAACTCTTCTGCTCAAAAGAACGGATACGATAAATACCGTTACACGGCACCAACACTCATAACTATTTGATTTAACTTTGCATTAAGATCTTTTTCAACATTCACGCGGACTATTTTTTTACCAGAAGCGAGAAGAACCTCAAGGTCACCATCAGCCTGGGCCTTTATAAGCTCATAAAAATTATAATCTCGGCCAGGAACATTAGGGGTTTCTTGAATTTCATTATCAATTAGCTGGATGAATTTACCTGTTCTAGGACCACCTTTGTGAAATTGCCCCGTCGAATGTAAATAAGCAGGACCGAACCCATATGTCACCGGTATATCACACATCTTCATCAATTTATGCTTAAATTCCGTCAAGGCTGACTCAACAGAAAGATTTGGTGCTAAATATGCCAATATTGCTATATAGTC
>CAZCOH010000127.1:0-2653 GCA_964500645.1 uncultured Dehalococcoidia bacterium | reverse complement strand
CCTTGCCGTATCATATCTGATATATCTGTAAGATCGACTAGTAAGTTATATTTGTGCTATGTAAAGTTTTAGTACAGAACGGTTTTCTGTAAAAATGAGACTATGTTTCCCATAAGGTCGGATTAAATTTATGGAAAGAAATAGCGCAGTTGTAGTTGCAGCTGGAAAAAGTACCCGTATGCTCGGGACTGATAAAGTTTTTCTCAATCTAGGCGGATTACCTCTAGTTTGCCATAGTATAGAAGCTTTTGAAAAATGCGGAATGTTTGATGAAATTATTGTTGTCGTTTCTGACGACAATATAGACATGGCATCGGATATTTTTCTCAGAATGAATTACAAAAATGTTCGAATTATAGGTGGCGGAAATAGACGTCAAGATTCTGTGAAAAAAGGGTTATCGGCAATAGCAACCTGTGAGTATGTGGCTATTCACGATGGGGCAAGACCTTTTTTAACAAATAAGTTGCTGAGAAATGGACTTCAAGTAGTAAAAAAAACGGGAGCGGCCGTCCCTGTCGTAAAGATTCACGATACTGTAAAAAATATTAGCAATCATGGAACGATAGGTTCGACTCTCAATAGAGATTGCCTGAGGCTAGTTCAAACGCCCCAATTTTTTGGCTACGATTTAATTATGAGAGCTCATGAAGAAATCATAGAGGATTCTAATGATGATTCATTTATGGTTGAGAAATTAGGAAGCGAAGTGGCATTTTTTGAGGGAGATCATAGAAACATTAAAGTGACCATACAAAACGATGTAAGTCTCATGGAATCTATAATGATATCCAGAGGTGCTTGATGTCACGTATAAGAACCGGCATAGGATTTGACGCGCATAAACTGAATGTTGGGACTCCACTAGTCATAGGGGGAGTTCATATTAAACATGACAGAGGATTAGAAGGACACAGCGATGGTGACGTTTTGATGCACGCTATCATCGATAGTGTTTTGGGAGCTGCATCCCTAGGCGACATTGGAAATTATTTTTCTTCAGATGATTCCGACATCGAGGGTATATCGAGTGGGATACTTCTTCAACGGGCGAGTCAATACGTCGTTTCAGCGGGTTATGAAGTAGTGTTCGTCGATGCTACAATCATTGCCCAAAATCCCTCAATGAAACCTTATATCATCAACATGGAGTCAAATATAGCAAAGGCTCTTGGCCTCGAAGTTCAGTCAGTAAATATAAAAGCAACAACGACGGATGGATTAGGAGTCATAGGACGAGAAGAAGGTATTGCCTGCATGTCAGCATCTACATTGGAAAAAATAATATGAGACTGTATAACACTCTTACTGGGACGATAGAAGAGTTTAAGGTTGATAGCAACACAGTAAACATGTATGTATGTGGCATAACTCCCTATGCTCCTTCCCATCTGGGTCATGCCATGTGCGCGGTTGTATTTGACACGCTGAGAAGATACATGGAGTACAAGGGGTATTTGGTAAATCATATTCAAAACTTCACAGATATTGATGACAAAATGATAAGTGGAGCTGCACTAGAGGATATTCCTGTGGTTGAATTAGCCGAAAGGAATATGGATAAATATCTTGAGGAACTTAAATTATTAAACGTTAAACCAGCTTCCAAATTTCCTCGGGCCACCCATGAAATTCAGTCAATTATAAACATAATTGAAGGTCTTATAGAAAATGAAATGGCATATGCCAAAGACGGTGATGTTTATTTCCGTGTGCGTAAAAAAGATGATTATGGAAAATTAAGCAATCGTAAATTAGAAGATTTGGTTGCAGGCGCCAGGCTGGAAGTTGACGTAGAAAAGGAATATCCTGGGGATTTTGCATTGTGGAAGAGTTATAAGAATGGAGAACCGTTTTGGGAAAGCCCTTGGGGTAAGGGTAGACCTGGGTGGCACATAGAATGTACGGCTATGGCCATAGAATATCTCGGTGAAAGTATAGATATCCATGGCGGAGGTCTGGACCTTGTTTTTCCTCATCATGAAAATGAAATAGCTCAGTCTGAATCTTTTACAGGGGTAAAACCATTTGCTAGGTTTTGGGTTCATAATGGCACTCTCCAATATGGATCTGACAAGATGAGCAAATCCATCGGGAATGTGTTTTCAATCGGACAAGCTCTAGGGAAATACTCCTCAGACGATCTTAGGATGTTTTTCTTGAATTCTCATTACAGAAGACCTTTAACTTATAGCGAGGAGATTGTTGGTAATCAATCTAGGGCAGTGGAGAGACTTAGAAATGCTCTTATGGCCACGTCAGGTGAAGGGTCTCAAATAGAATGTGACAACTATGAGGCCAAGTTTTGCGAGGCCATGGATGATGATATAAATACTCCAAGAGCTTTGGCTGTATTATTTGAGTTGGTGAGAGAAATCAACAAAGGATCATCTCAGGGATATGGGGTTGACGAAGCACAGGAAGTTTTGTCTGAACTCGCCGGGGTGTTGGGATTCACTTTGATACAGTCCCAGCAAGATTCTAAAGGTGATATTGAACCGTTTGTGGAGATTTTGATAAATACTAGGATAAAATTGAGGGAAGAAAAACTTTTCGAATTCGCCGATCTGATTAGAGATGAATTACTAAGTCAAGGGGTGGTATTGGAAGATTCTGTAGATGGGACAGATTGGAAATTCCTATCTTAGTTTTC
>CAZCOH010000126.1:0-2682 GCA_964500645.1 uncultured Dehalococcoidia bacterium | reverse complement strand
CGATAGTTGTGCCACAGCAACCGCCTATGATCTGGACGCCTCTCTCAACCCAATCTCGACAATGAACAGCGAAATCATCTGGTTCTATCTCATGACCAACCCCTATTCTTGTTTGCAGCGAGCTTGACTCTGGGTACACCATAACTGGTCCATTCCACTGTTCGAATAGAGCTGTGATTCCCGGATCTGTCGTGTCTACGGTGCTGTGCATTACACCCATAACCTGAGGGTTGAACGACATCATCGCTTCGATCAGTGAGGCATAGGATTTATTACCGTCGAGCCCGATTCCACTATTTTTCTCAACGTGATCAGGAGAAAGTATGTTGGCCGGTTCCTCCATATGTATGTTCCAGGCACTGAGACTACCATCATCGTGAAGGGAGCAACTAGTGCCAATCCACACTGGTAATCCCGTTTCAATAGCAGCAGATATTGCCAAACTTGAATGTTCGACGTCTGTCATCATCTCCATCAGAATCAAATCCACACCAGATTTAGCCAGTGTCTGAGCAACTTCTTGGTAATTTTTAAATTCTTCTTCTGGTGTTGGAAGAAATCGTGGGTCAGAACTGACAGTGTCGGGGATCCATGCTGTATTAGTTGACATTGAACCAGCTACTGCAATCGGTCGGTTTGGCGACACATTACTTACAGCTTCGTGTGCCAACTCTACTGCCCTCTGGTTGATGCTGACAGTTTCATCAGCAAGGCCTGCGCTAGCCAAAACATGGCGGCTAGTAGAAAAAGTGTTAGCCGTTACTACATCTGCACCAGCTAGAATATACTCTTCATGTACTTGACGAACTATGTCAGGATGAGTCTTGTTAGCAACCCCGCACCAGGCAGAAGAATTCATCTCAGCGCCCAATCTTGCGATTTCACTACCAATCGCCCCATCCAGAACAATGACTTCTTTATTACTTAGTTTGTTATCTAAAATCATATTCACACTGCACCTTCACCAGATAGTAGCATTTTATAAGACACACCGTGCGTACTGAAAGTGCACATTGTCCTTGCAAAGAAACACTAATATAAATTGGATTCCCATTTCCTCTTACATATACTACAGGGGGTCAACGACCACGGACGATTTTGAATTATTTATAGCAACCCTTTGTATTTTGCAGCTACGTATCTACAGTTAACTGCATGGAAAATCTGGGTTCTTTGTAAATTGCATGGAACCCAGATTTTCCATCTATATTAGCCTTTGTTTCTGTATACAATCCGTCCTAGATGTCTTACAGGACTAGAGGATATCAAGTCAGGTATCTTGCCTACGTGCTTTACCGTTTCAATCCTTTTATTCTCCAGATCTCTCAAACTCGTTCCTAATGTAGTCACTCTCACAGCGCCTATTGGTCCAGCAATTGGTCGACTGATACCAGATTTAAAACCAGTACCAACTTTTTCGTTAATAGCCATAAGCTCCTTTATCAAATCAGGAGTTTTCCCTGGCTTAGCTACCATAACCAATCGTGAGACTACATTATCTTCAGAATCTTCCGATTGCTCTGTATTAGCCAAAATCTCTGATACTGAGTAGCTATTTTTGTCACATAACTCCTCTATAGACATCTGGGATTTCTGAGCATCCGAATTCGATAAAAATGCATTTTGAAAATCGTCAACATCATCCAAAGTGCCAAATCCTCTAACAAGTGAAATTAGTCCTGGACGAGAATTCGTGGGAACTGCCCCCGAAATAGGGACCGTAATTCCCCCTTGTTTTCCTGAGGCTGAGTGAGACTTTTTCATCGCTTCAAGCAACTCAAAAGCCTTTCCTGCTTTAGGAACCCTGATGAAATTCATTACATATGGCATATCTACTCCTTTTATTGCCTAACTATTTGCCTCGGTGGCAAATTTATTTGGATGCACTATATGAATTAGAGTAATAAAAAGCAATTATTAGATATGTTAAATATAAATCTTAATATATTGACATAACTTGTACCATGTCTATTGATATAAATGTAATTTAGATGCACATGATATGGAGAATTTAAATGCTATTTCTTACAACATGGAAAATACAACCAGAAAACTTTATAACCGCCCTAGAAAGATTCACCTCAGGAGACCCCACTCAAGAATTTCCAGAAGGTGTTCGTTTGATAGGAAGATGGCACACGCCGGCTTCGACGTCTGGAGTAGCCATACTTGAGTCAGATAACCCAGAAGCGGTAATGACATGGACATGGAAATGGAATGACCTGATGGATATCACTCTAGAGCCGGCAGTGGAAGATGAAGTAGCAGGCCAGATGGCTCTTGAGAAACTTGATTCATTGAAACCCTGATACTTTTAATGGACCGATGATCTAAGGAAGCATTACGAAGAACTTGTAACCACAAGCACTAGGGTAGGGAAGAAAAAATGTGCTGCCCAAGAAGGGACTCGAACCACCAACCGTGGACAGAGATGGGTTATGTAGTGAAGTTTCAGAGGTGGGTGTGAGAGTTATAAGGTATTGCGTTATTCCTCAAAATCGTTAGCCCTTCGCCAACCCAAATACTCCTTAAGGGCCGAGCGCAGATCATACTGAGGGCAAAATCCCAAGTCCGTCACTAAGCGATCGGACTTCATGAAGTTGCCTCCGCCCGGAGGAGGCCCAAGGCCAGCACTATCGAGCACTTGTAAATCTGGGTGAAGTTCCCTAAGAACTTCGATTA
>CAZCOH010000125.1:0-2699 GCA_964500645.1 uncultured Dehalococcoidia bacterium | reverse complement strand
GGTGACGTATTCTTTGTATGAAACAACGTATTAAAGTTTTAAATCTTCTGCATTACCCTAACTTCAACGGGCCGGCTAATACATGTGTTCTGATCGATAAATACCTAAAAGAAAAAGGGATAGAACCGGTAAATGTTATACCAGAAATAGGTTCTGATGATCTCAAAAATATTTTTTTGAAAAATGATATCCATTTTGTGCCTGCAGAACTTTCCCGGCTTTCAGCTTCTTTGAACCCTAAGATTCAATTGGCAAGCTTACTTGCCCACCTTAGGACGATAATGACGATAAAAAGAATTATTAAAGAACTCGAAATTGATGTCGTAATTGTGAATGGCATGGAAAATCCCCATGGGGCTATCGCAGCTCGTTTAGGAAAGAGGAAAGTTGTTGGGCAAATCTTGGGTTTAGGAGTACATAAATTTTCAAGGGTCGTTATTTCTATATGGTCTAGTATATTTTGCCATATTGGAATGATGCCTGGTAAATCTCTCAAAAAATATTTCCCTGGTTTTTTACCTGATGCGAAATGCGTATTCTTTGTACCACCAGTGGATTCTCATACCTATTCATATAAAGGAAAAGATCTACGATATGCTCGAGCAATTGGGGTGGATACTTCAAGACCTGTTGTAGGTACTGTGGGAAATATCAATCCGGCTAAGGATTATGTGACGTTTGTAGAAGCTGCTGCTGAAGTCTTGAAAGTAATTCCAGGCACACAATTTTTGATTAAAGGTAATGTTCCAACAACACAAGATGATTATTTTCGAAAAGTAAAGAAATATGCTAAAAATTTAGGATTGAAAGAAGGAAAGCAAATATTTTATTCTCGCGACAACGAAATCTCAGTTAGTGCCATATCTTTGATGGATGTATATTACCAATCTTCCGCAGGGGAAGGTATATCTACAGCTTTACTTGAAGCTATGGCAATGGAACGACCAGTGGTGGCCACTAATGTTGGGGCGACTGAAGATGTCGTAAAGGATGGAGCAAATGGTTATATTATTTCTCCCAAAAGTCCTTTAGAGGCATCGAACAGAATTATAAACTTATTAAATGATTCGGACTTGGCAATGGATATAGCACTCAATGGATGTCACTTTGTTATAAAGAATGCTACGGTGGAAAGATGCGCCAATGCTCACGTAAAGGCAGTTGAAATGGCGCTAAATATTTAATCCAAACAATAAATGAGGATCAGATTATGGGAAAGAAAATTTTAGTGACTGGTGCTGGAGGGTTTATTGGACATCACCTAGTTACGTATTTAAAAGAAAGAGGATATTGGGTTCGGGGTGTCGATATTAAGTTTCCTGAATATTCAGAATCTAATGCTGATGAATTTGAATTGCTAGACTTGAGAAGATGGGATTGTTGCTTGCAAGCAACGAGAGGTATCGACGAAATTTACAATCTGGCCGCAGATATGGGGGGCATTGGTTATATAACCGAATTTTTAGCAGATATAGCTAGGAATAATTCTTTGATAAATACCCATATGTTGGAAGCAGCACGGGTAAACGAAGTGCAGAGATTTTTTTATTCGTCCTCTGCATGTATATATCCTGGATACTTACAGGATAGCCCAGATGTTACTCCTCTTAAAGAGGCTGATGCTTACCCTGCCGATCCTGAAGAAGGGTATGGTTGGGAAAAATTATATATGGAGAAAATGTGTCAGTATTACACACAAGACTATGGGCTAGAGACTCGTGTAGCGAGATTTCATAATGTATATGGTCCACTTGGTACTTATGATGGAGGCAAGGAGAAAGCCCCAGCAGCTGTGTGTAGAAAGATCTCTATAGCTGATGAAGGGGATGAGATAGAGATCTGGGGGGATGGGAAGCAAACCAGATCTTTTATGTACATAGAAGACTGTGTTGAAGGAATATACCGGATCACACAATCTGATGTTAGTGAACCTTTAAACCTTGGTATGGATACCATGGTAACTGTTGATGAGTTGTATGACATAGTATCGGAGATAGCGGGAAAAAATCTGGTTAAAAGATATGACTTGTCAAAGCCGCAAGGAGTAAGGGGGCGTAATAGTGACAATTCCCGTCTCAACTCTATTTTAGATTGGGCCCCGGAGTATTCTTTAGCAGACGGGTTGTCTATAACTTATCACTGGATAAAATCTGAGTTAGAAAAATCTGGTCGAATGTAATCCACTATGACTAACTTCCGGCGCATTTTGTTTTTGAATCAGTATTATGCCCCGGATGTAGCTTCGTCTGGCCAAATGTTGTCTGACCTTGTTGAAGGTTTGGTTGAAATAGGTCACTCAGCTACTGTGGTTTGCTCCCAACCTAGTTATGAATCTTCTGTACCGGATGTATCAGACAAGGAGATCAGACCAGGCTTGGAAATTCATAGAATCAGAATGTCAGGCACTAAGGGTCGAGATAGCCTCATCATCAGAGCTATTGGATACTTAAGGTTTTTGTTTTTTGCGTGGATGATATCCCGGAGGCTTATTCGGGAAGAAAAATATGATGCTGTTATTGCGTTATCAAACCCGCCGTTCATCGGAATAGTAGGTGCTTTGATTGCAAAAAAAGCGTCCGTACCTTTTGTTTCAGTGATGTACGACATACATCCCGATATAGTCCAGGCCACCAACTGGATAAAACTTCCAAGCGTATTTTTTTCCCTCTGGAATTTCGTTAGTACTTGGATTGTAAATA
>CAZCOH010000124.1:0-2740 GCA_964500645.1 uncultured Dehalococcoidia bacterium | reverse complement strand
GAATAGCTGTTATTTCCACGAACCAAGGGGTAATGTCAGCAGGCCAAGCACGTAGTAGTGGGGTGGGTGGAGAAGTTCTTTTTTACGTTTGGTGAGATACAGAAGTTATTTAGAGTTTAGGAAAGGTCAATGTCAAGAATAGGCAATCAGCCAATACAAATACCGGATGGAGTCAGTGTGAACATCGATGGCTCTGTGGTTAATATTAAAGGACCCAAAGGTGAGTTGTCTGGTGCATTTAGCAAAGACATCAATATCGCGGAGTCTGATGGGACTGTGCTAGTTACTAGGCCAAGTGATGAAGCGGAGCATAAGGCTTTTCATGGTCTGACAAGAAGCCTACTTGCCAATATGGTAGACGGGGTTAACAAGGGGTTCGAAAAAGATTTGGAGCTCGTAGGAGTTGGTTATAGGGTTCAACAGACAGGTAAGGGAATCACGTTGAACGTAATGTTAAGCCACACCGTTGTTATACAGCCTCCAGAGGGTGTCACGTTGGAAGTGACGGATAATAACAAGATTAAAGTTTCTGGAATTGATAAACAAAAGGTTGGTCAACTTGCTTCGGAAATACGTAGAGTGAGACCACCAAATGTATATACAGGTAAAGGCATCAGGTACTCAGGTGAAGTAGTACGCATTAAGCCTGGTAAAAGTGCTAGGAGGGCTTAGTAAATGTCTCGGAATAGTGGTAAGGCACAGAGAGTTATTAGGCATTCGAGGGTACGTAAGAAAATTCTTGGTACTTCAATAAGGCCTAGACTTTCTGTATACAGAAGTTTGAATAATATATACGCTCAAGTAATCGATGATGAATCGGGTCGGACAATTGCGGCCGCTTCTAGTTTAGAGACTGACGTAATTAATAGCGAGGATGGGAAGATGGGGTTGTCTAGATCTGTTGGTCAGTTGGTTGCGGAGAGAACAAAGGCAGAGGGCATTGAGACTGTTGTGTTCGACCGTGGTGGATACAAGTATCACGGTAGAGTCAAAGCAGTTGCCGATGCAGCAAGAGAAGAAGGCTTAGTCTTCTAATTTACTGAAAGGAACCTATGGAGATTAGTATATGGTGACCCAGCAGCAGTCAAGAAGGCGTAATAGGCCAGAAGAAGAAGACACAGGTTTAACAGAGAGAACTGTAAGAATAAACAGGGTATCTAAAGTCATAAAAGGTGGTAGACATCTTAGTTTCAGTGCAATGGTTGTAGTTGGTGATGGTGAAGGAAAAGTTGGGATAGGTATGGGAAAGGCGGATGCGGTACCAGATGCGATAAAGAAAGGGTCAACCTATGCTCAAAAAGCTATGATAGATGTTCCGATGAAAGGTGACACAATTCCCCATGAGATTACTGTCAAATTTGGGGGAACAATCGTTATGCTCAAGCCCGCCCCTCCCGGTACAGGGGTTATAGCGGGTGAGTCTGTGAGAGCGGTAGTAGAGCTTGCTGGAATAAAAGATATTGTGACCAAGGTAAGAAGGAGTACAAATCCTACTAACGTGGTCAAAGCCACCCTTGAGGGTTTACAAAAGCTTCGAGATCCAGAGATAGAGACTGCACGAAGGAAAGCACTGTCAAAGAATGAACTCGTTGCAGAACAAGAAGAATCTTTGCAAACAGAAGATTAAGGAACGAATTCCGTATGTCGAAAATCGCAGTTACTTTAAGAAAAAGCACCATAGGGTACTCTCATCGCCAGCGAAAAGTTGTGGAAAGCTTGGGACTTAGGAAATTGAATCACACAGTTGAGCACCAAGATTCTCCAACAATAAAGGGGATGATCGCAAAGGTTAGTCATTTAGTTGAAGTTAGAGAAATAGAATGACGCTCATTTAGCGTGATAAATCGGGAATATTTTAATGTCATTGGATCAACATTCGATTAGGTCATCTAGACCTAAGAAAAATAGAAAAAGAATAGGTCGTGGAGACGCTAGTGGTTCTGGAAGCTTCTCGGGTAAAGGTATGAAGGGACAAAATTCTAGATCTGGGGGAGGTGTCAGGCCTGGGTTTGAGGGTGGTCAGCTACCTTTGATAAAGAGACTTCCGTCTTTACGAGGATTTAACAACATCTTTAAGAAGCAATATAATGTCGTGAATTTGGACACCTTGGAAGTTCGTTACCCGAATGGCGGAGATGTAAATCCTGAATCATTGGTCCAAGCAGGAGTTATAAAGAATAACAAGAAACCGATTAAGGTACTTGGTAGAGGAAATCTTAGTAACTCGTTTAATGTAACGGCTCATAAATTCTCTGAAACCGCCAAAAATAGTATTGAAGCAGCAGGCGGTTCTGTTCAGGTTATAGAATAAATGGTCCGCCAAGGGACGCCTGCGAGAGGAGATCAAGTATCTCGTCCTCAACTTATCCAGTCCATGTTGGATGCTATGAGGGTCCCAGACCTTAGGTCCAAGATATTATTTACATTTGCCATGTTACTTATATTTAGGTTTGTGGCTCATGTCCCAGTGCCTGGTGTGGATACACAGGCACTGGCTCAGGCCTTTAGGCAACAAGCGCTTCTTGGGTTCTTGGATTTATTCAGTGGTGGTGCATTAGCCAACTTAAGTGTCGCTGCGCTCGGAGTTTATCCTTACATCACTTCCTCCATCGTAATGCAAATTTTGACCCCGGTTTTGCCTTCTCTTAAGGAGCTTTCTCAAGAAGGTGACTATGGCCGACAAAAGATAAATCAATACACGCACTATCTCACTGTCCCGATCGCCTTCCTTCAAGGATGG
>CAZCOH010000123.1:0-2750 GCA_964500645.1 uncultured Dehalococcoidia bacterium | reverse complement strand
GTATATTTCTTATTCTTGAGTCGGTCAGACAATTGAGGGGTGAGTCAACATCTCAGGTCAGTAATGCACAATTGGCTGTAGCAGTTGGTAATGGCGGTAATTTAGGTGCCAGGCATTCGACCTCGGCGACGATATTAGCCGCGGATTAATTGTAAAGGGAGCAAATTTATGACACAAGAATCAGCTATGAGACCGCAACCAAGGTTTCCAGAGCCGGACACAGAACCTTTTTGGGATGCGACTCGAGAAAAAAAGTTAACTTACCAGACCTGTAAGTCATGCAATGAGATTATCTTTTATCCTAGGGCGCATTGCACTTCATGTGGTGCCCTAGAGACAACGTGGCATACTTCAAAAGGTGAGGGCTCTGTATATACTTACAGTGTAGTTATGCAGAGTCGACATCCGGCTTTTAAAGATCTCGGTCCATATGCGATAGCATACGTTGACTTAGATGAAGGATTTCGCATTATGACTAATATAGTAAACGTGACCAATCCGGTGTCTGATATTAGTTGTGGTATGAGAGTAAAAATCAGTTGGCATAATCAGGGAGAGGGTGAGATCGCCCTACCCATGTTCGAGCCCGCGTGAATGCAGATTTTATAAGACCCTTTCGGGAGACCCTGGAAAGTCTCCCTGCAATATATAAAGATGACTTACTGCCAGAAATAAGACGGGAATTGTCTGCTAATCCCTCTCGGCTGTTTGTTTTAGATGACGATCCCACAGGTCCCCAGACTGTTAGAAATGTTGGGTTTCTTACGGTCTGGGACAAAAATACACTACAAGACGAATTTTACTCAGATGATGAGGCTACTTTCGTACTAACGAATAGTCGTTCTGTACATCGTCAAAAGGCTATTGAAATAAATGAAGAAGTCGGAGCCACTCTTCGAAGCCTTTCCATCAGCACAGGACTTCCCATAAGTGTTATTTCTAGATCTGATTCCACTCTTCGTGGACATTTTCCTGATGAAGTTCAGTCGCTCGCCAGGTCACTCTATTCTGGAGAAGGATTTGACGCTCTGTTGTTCATTCCTTTCTTTAAAGAAGGAGGTAGATACACGATTGATGATATCCAATATGCTCGGGATGGAGATAACCTGATACCAGTTTCTCAAACACCATTCGCTAAAGATACTGCGTTTGGATACAAGTCTTCCAATTTGTTGGAATGGATGGAGGAAAAATATCGAGGCTCAATTAAGGCAAGTGAAGTTGCTAGCATTTCTATCGATGATATTCGAAAGGGTGGAGTCCAAAAAGTTCAGACAATTTTGCAGAATCTTGATAGTGAAAAGATTTGCATTATCAATGCCGCGGATATGAAGGATTTGGATGTAGTTGCTTTGTCTGTTTTGAGGGCTGAGAAATTGGGGAAAAGATTTTTATTTAGAACATCAGCTTCTTTTGTTCGTTCGAGAATTGGTCAGTCAGAGCAACCTCTGCTTACACGTGAAGAAATTTCTACCTCAAAGGACGGCGGAGCTTTGATCCTTATTGGATCTCATGTTCAAGGTAGTACTCGCCAGCTTGAAAAAGTGTTGGAAATACCAGACATGAATTCTGTTGAACTCAGTGTAAGGAAGGTTGTTGAGGGTGATAACGAAATCGTAGATTCAATTGTAAAGGTTGTAGAGGATAAACTAGCTTCGTCGAAAGACATTACTGTGTTTACCAGTAGAGAATTAATTACAGGAGAATCTGTAGAAGAATATTTGGATATAGGGGCTAGAGTTACGGATGCGATGTCCGAAATTGTTAGAAAACTATCCGTAAAGCCTCGATACATTGTGTCTAAAGGGGGAATGACCTCATCTAATGTGACAAAACACGCTTTAAACATGAAAAGAGCACAAGTTCCTGGCCAGGTTCTTCCCGGCGTTTTGGTATTGGAGATGGGTAGAGAAGCTAAATATCCGGGTACAAGATTGATATTGTTTCCTGGGAATGTTGGGGAGCCAAATGCAATTGCAGATGTTATTCATAAGATGAGTATCTCGCCCTAGCATCGGTAAATACTTCCGCTATGTTAGTTAACACCAAGACTGTACTTGACCAGGCTACTGTAAATTCTTATGCAGTAGGGGCTTTTAACGTGTATAACTTAGAAGGCGTTAAGGCTGTAGTTTTATCTGCAGAAACTGAAAATATTCCAGCGATTATACAGCTTCATCCTGAATCCATTTTGAGAGGTGGTTCACCTTTGGTGTCAGCGTGTTTAAAAGCGGCTTCCGATGCTTCAGTGCGTATATCAGTACATCTAGATCATAGTGATTCTATGGATGCTATACAGGCGTCAATTTCTGAAGGGATCACATCTGTCATGGCGGATGGATCTTCTTTGGATTTTATAAACAACATTTTATTTACTGGTCAATGTGTAGATAAACTCAAATATATAGACGGATTTGTCGAAGGTGAACTTGGGAAATTATCTGGCACTGAAGATGGCGTGACAGAATACGAATCTTCTTTAACTGACCCAGAAAAAGCTAAGGAATTTTGTGAAAAGACGGGGATAGATGCTTTAGCCGTCTGCATAGGAAATGTGCATGGAAGTTATGAGGGAGAACCAAAGCTAGATTTCAATCTTTTAACTGATATTGATAATTCTGTGTCAGTTCCTTTGGTATTACATGGTGGGTCAGGATTGTCAGATGATTTGATAAATAGGTCTATTGAACTGGGTGTTAGGAAATTAAATGTCAATACTGAGGTGAGGCAAGCTTACATGTTCTCATTAC
>CAZCOH010000122.1:0-2808 GCA_964500645.1 uncultured Dehalococcoidia bacterium | reverse complement strand
ATCGGCCAAATAGGATGTATTTATACCGCTCAAGGGTTTGAGTACGACTATGGTGCGGTAATAATTGGACAAGACATGGTTTGGAGAAATGGGTCCTGGCAAACAAATTCATCTGCCAGTGCCGATGGAATTGTAAAAAGAAGCGATAATTTCGATGAACTCGTAAGACATACATACCGTGTGCTTTTGACGAGAGGTTTGAAAGGATGTTTGATTTACTCTGTCGACGAACAAACGAGAGAATTTATTAGAACTCTCGGGTTGGAAAATGTATCTTGAGCAATAATGTAAACACTAATCCTTGTTTATCGCCTGTGACACTACCTACCACATATAGAGGGGTGGCTACGTCCAACGGGGTGGTTAAAGATGACAGACTAATGAAAGAGTCTAGTACAGGTGCCGGAAACCCCACTATGATAAGAACGATCTCTACGGAACTGCTGCTATGGCCTCAATCTCAACTTTGACATCTGGCCTAAATAACTCCTGAACGTATATCCAAGACATAGCTGGCGGACCCAAGAAGAATTTTTTATTTACCCGATCTGCCATACCACGTTGAGTCGGCTTCTCAGTAAGAAATACAGTAATTTTAGCTATGTTAGTTGAGTTCCCACCTTGTGATTTGACTATAGCCAGAATATTTTCCACGGCCTTTTCATATTGTGCTTCCACTCCATCCACAATACTCCCGTCGGAAAGATTACCAATTTGTCCGGCGATTAGTAACATCCGGTAACCTGCCGGAACTATGGCAAGATTGCTATAATTTGCCACCGGAGCAGGTGCATCCAGAGGGTTAACAAACTCTAAACCCATAGTTAATTTCTCCACAATTTGATTACAAGCCCGTTTAATATAAATATAGGGACCGGGGTCGACCAACCGGCGCCCCTATTACATTGGCTGACGTACCATTACCCACTGACAAAATTGTGCACCTCGCTTGCGAGCAAAGAACATCTGTAGTGACTTGCCATTATTGGTCTGGGCGGTACGCTTTCCGACGCATACTTCATCATTCTCGAACAATATTTCCAAATCGCTTATTTTCGGTTGAGTCCCGCCACTTGTAGTCCAATCGAGGGTTTCTTGTTTATTTAAAGTACCACTCCGATTAGTCAGACTAAAATCTTCAGTTAGCCAGACCGCCAGTTCAGTAGAATCTTTGTCATCAAAACATCGTAGCCATATCTCTTGAAATTCCTTCGTACTCGCCATCTCTCCTCCTGATTAACTAATTATTATGAAATAGCTCTAACTGGAGTCACTTCAACATCCCAATATCCGATAACCGGTTCCATAAGCTCCGTGATCTTTGCGACGTCATCTGTTTCTACAAACATAAAGTGAAGGTGCGAAGTCGGAAGGCTGCCTCCTGATATAAATTTGACCCCGATGTCATTACACCTCCGAGGCCAATCTGTAACTGGT
The DNA here is from genome assembly GCA_964500645.1 of uncultured Dehalococcoidia bacterium. Classification (GTDB taxonomy): domain Bacteria; phylum Chloroflexota; class Dehalococcoidia; order Lucifugimonadales; family UBA826; genus CAYFIW01. Next base: position 1,371 of record CAZCOH010000122.1, on the reverse strand, counting down.
GGGGTTCCGTCTCCCCTGTGAACGGCACAATTGTCCGGAGTATGATGTGACGATATATGAAAACGCATTAAATCTCCTCCTAAATAGTGGAATATCAACTACGACCCTTAACAATCAGAGCTCTGTTGATCGGAGGTTATTTCCCCCACGCCCCAGATTCTTTCCGCATCGCTATCGCATCATTTATCGGTAATATCTCTACTTCACCCACCCACATCTCCGAATGCATTAACAAAACTACAGAGTTGTAATCATCAGCTTCCATAAACGCGTAATATCTGTGAGCTGATTGGTATCCTCCAACTGCCAATACTTTTACGTTCTCGTTACCTTCAATCCAATTCTGCCTTTGCGCAACCTCGGTTGGAGATAATTGTCCTTCATCTCTCATTCTACCTCTGCAAGTTTCCCAAGAATGCTGAGCTGTAACATGAAATAACATAAATTTCCTCCTATAGTCTGATAACGTCATAAGATGCGTCATCTAGTGTGTATATATCACATGGTATTACGTATGACTATAATTGAAACGTAATATCTAATATTAATTCGTTAAATATTCACGCACAGACGACGCAGAAACTCAAACCCAATGCAAAATAGGCTGACCCTTCGCAAAATAGGTTGCTATGTAATATACGCGGACGTCTCCTTGAAGGCGGATTCGTCTCCTCCTCTGCGCCTAGGGCGCATCCACAGACACGCATCATTTTTCATTTACTCTCAGACTAATAGAAATCTAATTATCGCCGGTGAGACTACGTAACACATATGAAGGGGTGGCTACGTCCAACGGGGTCGGCAAAAGTAAGCATTTGGTAAGCAGACTTTCTGGATAGATAAGACTATCTAAGACTAGGGAAATATAATCACCGGAGAATTCACGCACTAGATAGCCCTAAACTATCCTTATATAATCCTAGATAATCTGTGGTGTGTCAGACTTGAAAACCGGTATACCCGCAAGGGTATCGTGGGTTCGAATCCCACTCCCTCCGCCACTTTTAAGCACGAATTTGGCCCTTCAGAACTTCGGATCATCGCTTTCATACTGATGAAATACTACGCCGTCATACCGATACTAGCGAATTTATTTACCCCAATTACCGGAGTCTTTCCTAGTCGTAATTAAGTCTCCAACAGGAAGAACTTCTACTGTCCCTTTCAAACCTTGAGGTCGGAATAATTCATGAATAGCATCATAATCATTAGCTTCTACTACTGCAAAGTGAGTATGCCTTAAATGGTTTCCCCAAGCCCCTATAACCTTGACCTCTTCGTTTCCTTCTACCCATCTTTGTCTTTCTGACATCGGGGATGGATCGTTAGAATTCCCTTCACAGGTTTCCCAAGAATGTGACGCAATTACTT
>CAZCOH010000121.1:0-2962 GCA_964500645.1 uncultured Dehalococcoidia bacterium | reverse complement strand
CGCTATACAATGCTGTATCTATGAGTTCTGGGGAAACCCGATCCATGCATGGTTATCCCAACAGCCTGTTCAAAGGAAATTTCGAACCTGGATTTAAGTTAGATCTAGGAGCAAAAGATGTTGGGTTAGCAACTGAGCTAGGCCGTAGCTTGAAAGTCCCGATGGAAATTTCAAATATCGTACAGCAAAGATATGTTGAAGCTCAGAATAAAGGTTTAGGTTCGGAGTCAACAATAGCTGTGGCAAAACTACAAGAGGAAAAATCAGGAATCACAATTCGAGAAGGGAACTAGACATTGATTGTACACCTTGTCTTCTGTGCTTTATAAATGAAGAAAACGTTGTTGCCAAACGGAATATGTGTAGTCACAGAACATATTCCATATTCAATATCAACTGCAATTAGCCTCGGTGTAAAAGTGGGTGCCCGACACGAATCAAACAAAGTTTCGGGTATCTCACATTTCATTGAACACCTCTTGTTCAAAGGAACTAAGGAAAGAAGTGATCCTTTAGATATAAGTGGCGCTATTGAGAAAACGGGAGGATATATTAATGCCGCCACAGACTATGAAACTACGGTCTATTGGTGCAAAGTCATATCGGAACATACTCAATTGGCGCTAACTGTATTTTTTGACATGGTAAAAAATTCACTTTTCACTGAACAATCTATCAACTTAGAGCGCCAAGTTATATCTGAGGAAATAAAAGGCGTAAACGACTACCCAAATTCTAGAGCTGAGTTGATTCTAGATGAAATCATGTGGCCAAACACTCCCTTAGGAAGAGACATAGCAGGAAGTATAGAGAGTATCAGCCATATACAGAGAGAAGATATTATTAAGTTCACAGAAAAAAACTATGTGGGTAACAACATAGTGGTAAGCATAGCTGGTAATGTGGCGCACGAAGAAATAGTTGAAATCGTAAACCAGAACTCATACACAATACCTCCAGGTAAAAAAACCACATTCCCAGAAATAATAAACTGTCAAAAATCACAAAGATACAAACACGAAACACGTGATACGGAACAAATACACATGTGCATGGGTTTTCCTAGTGTGGGGAACAATGACCCAGATAGATTCAAAATAAATTTACTAACATGCATATTAGGGGATGGTATGAGCTCTAGACTTTTCAATGAAGTTAGAGAAAAACGAGGCCTAGCCTACGACGTTGGAGGTGGCTCAAGTCACCTTTATGAAGTAGGGTCGATATTCTTCTATGCCGATCTTGACAGAAAAAATTACCGAGAAGGCATCGACATAATAAAATCAGAGCTAAATAGATGTAAAAACGACCTTAGCGAAACGGAATTACAAAAAGCAAAAAGTCTTATATCCGGTAAACTCAAACTCAGAATGGAGGACACAAGATCCATTTCAGAGTGGAATTTAGCAAACCAAATGTCGTACGAGAGCCATAACAGCGTTGAAGACATTGTCTCACAGTTAAACATAGTGACTTTGGGTGATTTAAGGGACACAGCCACTAATTTTCTAGATTTGAACAAAGCTAGTCTGGCTCTTGTGGGACCAATCCACTAAGAATAAGTGGATCTGGTTTCAGTTAAAAGTTTCCTTGACACTCGTCAGTTCTGATTGCTACCATTTTCTGCGTGTCCCGTATCCTGAAAGATACTACTCTTGGGAGTAGCCTAAATCCCCTATTATTTGTAGGAGTGGTCCTTTGACTCATGTAAAGAGCCTACGATGTCGCGAATGCAAAAGTGAGTATCCAATTGAACCTTTGAATGCCTGTGAGTTTTGTTTCGGGCCTTTGGAGGTTGAATATGATTACAAATCTATTGCTAAAGCAGTAAGTAAAAAGACAATTGAAAATGGACCACATTCGATGTGGAGATATCATGATTTTCTACCAGTGTCTAAGGAAGCTGCGGTAGATATATCTACAGGTTACACGCCATTGATACATGCAAAAAATCTTGGCCATAAATTAGGACTAGAAAACCTGTATATCAAAAACGATAGCGTCAATCCTACTTATTCTTTTAAAGATCGTCCTGTTTCAGTAACTACCACTAAAGCCCTAGAGTTTGAATTCGAGGTTTTGGCATGTGTGTCAACAGGTAACCTTATGGGATCAGTAGCGGCACACGGTGCGAAAGCGGGTATGGAAACGATGGTTTTTTACCCGGCTTATCTTGAGCAAGGCAAGATTCTTGGCGCTGCCGTGTATGGGCCCACTATGGTGGCTGTCGACGGAACATATGATCAAGCCAATAGATTTTGTAGCGAATTGGCTGATAATCACCGTTGGGCCTTCGTAAACATTAACATGAGACCCTTCTACGCTGAAGGAAGCAAGACACTAGGATACGAAGTAGCCGAACAACTCGGTTGGAAAGCCCCTGACCACTGCGTGGTTCCCGGAGCATCTGGGGAGTTACATACAAAAATATGGAAGGGCCTACAAGAATTCGCCGATGTCGGCTTAATTGAAAAACCATCTACGAGAATGCACCTCGCACAAGCAGAAGGTTGTTCACCGATAGTTGAGGCATATCTGCAAGGAAGTAATCAAGTAGTACCAGTCAAACCGGATACAATTGCCAAATCTCTCGCGATAGGTAATCCTGCAGCAGGTCCATATTCATTAGAGGTGTTGAAAGAAACAGATGGAATCGGTATAGCGGCCTATGAAAATACCATAATAGATGGGATCAGACTATTGGCTGAAACTGAAGGTATTTTTACAGAAACTGCTGGTGGTGTTGTAATATCTAGTCTGAAGAGGCTCGTAGAACAGAAAAAAATCAAAAAAGATGAAGTCACTGTTGCATACATTACTGGGAATGGATTAAAAACTATGGAAGCAATGGGCGATTTTGTCACACCTATCGAAACTACACCAGACTACGAAACATTTCAAACAGAATTATCAAATTTCAAAAATAGTTAACCCGCATATAGTAAGGTAGATAATGGCAAGT
>CAZCOH010000120.1:701-2979 GCA_964500645.1 uncultured Dehalococcoidia bacterium | reverse complement strand
CTTCGTCATTTACTGAATCTAGGTCCCCAGTAACCAGCATAATCAAGGTCCCGTAACCCGGTTGAGATATTAGAGAGATCCGTCCCAATTCATTATTCCAACCCTCAATTAAGATTTTTTCAAGTTCCTGCATTTTTGAAGGAATAATGGATATGCGCCCTATAATTGGAAAATCACCATCAGACGACAGTGTACAATCACGGATTTGGTCCCAAATACCTCTTGATTCCAAGTCTTCATATCTTTGAATGTTATATGCCCCATAATTGGCACTTAGGTCGGTAACAATTTGAACCTGTCTATCACAAGATCGTTCCCTACCTCCCAGCCTTATGGTACATATCGACCTTTCACGAAAATTAATATCGCTTGAAATTAATTCCCCCCTAATACAAGTTAAGGAAAGTGGCATCATGTAGCTACTGTATATACTTTGGCCAAATTCGTGAGCTGATACAGAATCTGGAAAAGACATTTGCAAGGATATTTCTTTTCGAGGACTGGGAGTTAATTTAAATGACACTTTTGTAATCACACCTAAAGTGCCAAATCCTCCAACGTGCAACCGGGACATATCATACCCGGAAACATTTTTTACTACTTGTCCTCCACTTTTAGTGATTGTCCCATTAGCCAGTAAAACCTCCATACCGATTACTGTGTCCCTAGGGTGACCAAGCTGCCATCTCAGATAACCAGGGGGCAAGGAAGCAATTGTTCCTCCAACCGTGGCTTGACCTGGTAGAGGAGCATCAATTGCCAAAAATTGTCCGTGCTCATCTAAAATAGATTGCAGTTGAGCAAGATGCATTCCTGCTTCAACAGTACATGTCAGGTCAGCCGGGTTATGAGACACCATTTCACTTAGACCTGTAGTATCTATTCCAATATCGAACTTTTTCGGAATATCACCCACCTCTAAGCGGGTAGCACCCCCAAACGGGATCACACCCAAACCAGCCGAGTCAGATTCGAAAAGAATCGAAGATAATTCATCTACTGAAGCAGGTTTAAGCACTCCGTTGAGTGGCTGTAGTCCATCAATTTCTAAGGACAACTAGATACCTCTACCACCTTTATATATAAGCTCCGGGCCCAACTCTCGCTATAGCCCTGGCCTGCGATATATCCCCACAAGCGGCGCCAGTAGGAAAAACTTTACCGGGATTAAAGGAATCTTCAGTTTCGAAGGCAACTTTTAGCAGAGCCATAGCTGCCATATCTTGATCAGTAAACATGAGCGGCATCTGGTTTTGTTTCTCCAGCCCAATACCATGTTCTCCCGATAACACTCCTCCAGCGTCAACACAAATTCTCAGTATTTCAGCACCTATAGCTAATATATTTTCAGTATCTCCAGGTTTTCTCTCATCAAATAAAATCGATGGATGAAGGTTCCCATCTCCTGCATGCAATAGATTTGCAATCCGATATCCCGATTTTTCAGACAGCTCATTTATCTGTCTCAAAACATCAACCAGCTTTGTTCTAGGTATAGTGCCATCAACTAGATAATAATTTGGTGCAAGCCTTCCCAGAGCCCCTAAAACCCCTTTCCTCCCCGCCCACAATCTCTCTCTTTCTTGCTCATCTGTTGCTACTCTAATTTCCATTGGACCAAATTCTTCACATATGGACTGAATTTCATCTGCCTCTTCTTCAACAAGTTCCTCGAGGCCATCTAGCTCAACCAACAGAACTGCTCCAGCCCCTTCTGGATATCCAGCCCCAACAGCAGATTCTGCTGCTTCTATGCAAAAATGATCCATCATTTCAACGGCTGACGGAACTATCCCGGCCCCAATTATCCCTGACACAGCCGCACTGGCAGTTTCAACATTATCAAATACTACTAGGAGGGTTTTTACGGATTCTGGGGTTTTAAGAAGCCTGACAACTACCGAAGTTACAATAGCGAGAGTACCTTCAGACCCTATTGTTATACCCCGTAAGTCATAACCAATATTTTCTCTATGTGGACCTCCAAACCAAGTTACAGAGCCATCCGCGAGCACAACTTCCATACCTAGAACATGATTCGTAGTCACACCGTAAGCTAAACAATGAGGTCCTCCGGAATTTTCCGCAACATTGCCTCCTATCGTACACGCCCTTTGACTTGAAGGATCTGGAGCGTAATACAACCCCATTTCTGACACATGGTTTGATAGGTCTAAATTAACGACCCCAGGCTGAACAACCGCATACCGATCAGCGACATTAACTTCCTGAATTTCAGTCATACGACTCATTGATAGAACCACACCGCCATTCTCGG
>CAZCOH010000120.1:0-691 GCA_964500645.1 uncultured Dehalococcoidia bacterium | reverse complement strand
CATGTTGTGTGCATTTAGGCAGGACTATAATGACAGGAAGAGAACGGTCCACAGACCCATCATACTCGTAAACAAGTAGGTCAGGCTCTTTCCACAAGACATAATCAGTCCCCACAACATTTGACAAGGCATCAATGAGTTCTTTCATAGTAACCCTAGTATATTCCCTATACACAAGTATATAAATCTCATTTGACTAGAGATCTAATTGACCGCAACAATTGAACCGGCTTTTAGTGAAACAATTGCAAAGCCACCTTCTATGACTCTGTAACGCTAAAAATAAGCTCAGAAAAACTTTCGACAGAAGCTTTTTTACCTAAGGTTGAAGTATAGGCATTTCTAGCCTGTGCCGCTTTTCGATTTATAGAACTACGATCATTCTCTAGGTCGGACAGAAGATCCGCCAAAGTATGCATTTCAGAGACTACCCAGCCACAGTCCCATTCAGTAACCAAATCGGCAATATCTGACTTTGAATTCATGATAGCTACAATCGGTTTACCTGCAGACATAAATGTGTAAGCACGTGATGGCACTGAAAGCCTCTCCATACCTTCTGATAATGAGACCACACATATGTCACTTTCAAGTAAAATACTCTTGAAGTCATCGAAAGGTTGGTAAGGCAAAACCGATATATTCAACAGGTCATTTAACTTAGCAAATTCTCGCACTCTATCTGATCCTA
>CAZCOH010000119.1:0-3094 GCA_964500645.1 uncultured Dehalococcoidia bacterium | reverse complement strand
AATATTTAAGGCACCATTTAGTGCTATCTCCGATCCACTTGATAAATGGATAGGGGTTACTATGAGAGTGTCAAGAACGTAAAGTATCGAAAAACCAGCGAATAGAATCGTTCCCAATCTATCTCCTAAAGTTTGATGAAATACTATGAAAGGTATACTCCACACAAACCAACCTGGAGATGCAGGTGTCATCAATACAATGACTAGAAATGATATCCCTGTAGTTGCTTGAAACAATTCAAAATTAAGACGTTTGATACGCCATACCATGTAAAGCATAATTATATAAAATAACGGGAGGAGATATATTGTTATACTGCCACCCACATCCAATGCTAGACTGTAAATTTTCCCCATTTCAGGGTTGTTTACCAACATTTCGACTGCAGATTTCGAAATCATGAAAGGGATTCCTAAAGCTAATAGAGCCAAAACAAATCCCAAAAAGAATCTAGGTATATGACCCCTTAATCTTCTATTGTTGTAAAGATAAATCCCAAGAAATGGTAGCGCCACAACCATACTGAATTTTGCTGAAATAGCTACAGCAAATAACACCCCTGCAGCGACCAGATTTACACGCCGTAAAAGAAAAATAGATATTGCTACCAATAATGCCGGTATTAAGTCATTGAATCCCAACATATAACCAGATAAGACCACAATAGGCGATAACCAATATACGAGTAGCAATAACCGTTTCCTATCGGGTAGAAGTAGATTTAGTGTATATAAAAGGCATATGTCAGCAGCGATTAGTGTTATTGCATAGCTGTATTGCATGGGTATGTTTAATAATTCTGACAGCAGGGTCATGGGTAAGAATACAATCCACATGGCATATCCATATGGAAAAGCTTCGACTTGTCCCCCGTTTGACATCCAAACGGACCATGGGTCAATTGAAATAGTATTGACACTGGCCTCTAAAAATGGGGAATACCATTCCTTAACTGCCAGAGGGGTTACGAATCCTACAATTATTATCCTAATCAACAGACCTATTATAAATAATGGATCAAGATATATATTTCGTATTATTTTTAGCATAATTCTTCCCATATATCAGGACGTTTAGTGCAGACAGCGTCAACTAAGATTTTGCTACCTTGAAAAAAATTAACAAGTTCATATATTTCTTTTTCAGTCCCTCTACCTTGGAGTTCAGGCGAGACTACGCATAATTTAAACCCAGCAGATTTTAATGTGTCGACATCCGTTTTGAGTAATGGGAAATGTGTAAAACAATCTACCCATATCCATTCTATTTTGCCGGACAATGAGAGGGCGGTTTCTATGGACTCATACTCCGACACTCTGACAGCACATCTCGATTCTCCAGATGCAGCTGATTTGATTAAAAATGGAAATGATTGATCCAGAAAAAAATAATCTGTAATGTTTTTTGATTCCATTATTTCCGTCAACCTTTTTTCAAGACCTTCTTCTTTGACATTAAGAATTAAGGTACCGTGTTGATATTTTTCAATCCATGCTTCGAAAGATTCTCCTTGCACAAAAGGATCGTGATGGATCAATAAGTCATTACCTTTGCTACGGATGTCTACTTCCACACCATATTTTCTGTTTGTGGCAGTAAGTTCGGATACTTTATTACGCCTATGAACTATGATATTCACTTAGGTAATTTCCTTTTTAAATCCATGCTAAACGATATAGTCCTTTTTATGAATTTCCATTTCGACATCATGTCTATATTCCAATGAGAGGAACCATAAGCTCTTTCTCCAAATTTTACTGGAAATCTCAAAATTCTTAAGTTTTTTCTTTTGGCTTCATAATAAACATATAGATCCAAAGAAAAATCGTCAGGAGCGAAGCTCCAAGACTCATAAAACGATCTCGAAAACATATTAGGCTGGGCATTAATGTCTTGCATTCGTTTTCTAAGAAGTATCGTTTCAAATATTCCCATACCTATTGTGAAGACAACATCAGTCCAAGGCCTACCGTATCTAAGACCTTTAACGAATATTTGGTGTCCAAATTTCTCGAACAATTTGGCACCGTGAATGATATCTTGAGGGTCCGTCTGCATATCTGCGTGTGTCCAAGCTAAAATATCCCCCGTTGCAGATTCGAGACCCGACTTGATACCAAATCCATACCCTTGATTTTGTTCTACTCTAATGCTCCTACAATATGGGTGTATTGGAAGCAAATCAGATAATATTTTTGGTGTTTGATCTGTGGAACCATTATCTACCAATATCACCTCTATATCTGGGTATTCAGAAAAGATTTTGCATCTTTCTAAAATCAAAGGGATATTTTTGTCTTCGTTGTAACATGGTATGACAAGGGAAATATTCATAATTATTATATTTTTCTTGTTCTAAACACAAAAAATTTCATGCCTAAGAAATTCAATGTTGCCGAAGTTCCTGTCGCTATCAAAAACGCAACATGAATGGCATATTGGAAGTCAGATAATAAGTGCAATCCAATTGTATTAAAAGAAACGTTTATACATAGAGTGGAAATATAAAGAATCAGGAATCTCTGAAAACTGTCTGACGCATGTAATTTGGCTCTAAATGTCCAGAATCGATTAGCAAAGTAAGAAAATATTGTGCCCACTATAAATCCGGCCGCTTTTGCACCTTCAATATTAATGTAATCAAATGTGCTCAAGCCACGATATATTAAAAAGTCCAATGTTACCGTACAGGCACCTACAAACAAGAAAATTATCAGTTGGCGCCTAATCACCATAGTTTATTGGAACCTCAGGGGTTGTTCTCTGATATTGTTTCCTAAGTGTACCGATTTTACTTTCCGGAACATGTTGGTCTAGATTGAGTTTGTAGGGATGTCCATTCCATTTGTCGAAGCATGACTGCCAATATTCGAAAGTACGTAGATCATTAGGTGTTCCCCAGCACAAATAACTGTTTATTTCAAATAACTCACACCTTAAGCCTAATGCGATAGCATCCTCGATACATGAATCAATATAGAATTCTCCATTGACCTTACCATCTCGCTTAATCAAGCTATCAACGACGAGTCTAAAGTCTGAAGATTTTTTAAAGGTGAAGGTCCCTATGATTATAGGATCCTTCGCCGGTAA
>CAZCOH010000118.1:0-3288 GCA_964500645.1 uncultured Dehalococcoidia bacterium | reverse complement strand
GGCCACGAAGAACTGCTTTATACAGAAGAACTGATACCGGGAGGGACATACATATACAGGCCTGGCCCAGTTGTATCACCTGAAGAACACTACAAGGCGGGAGTCAGAGCTATGGCCCTCTCACGCGAATGAACAACGCAAGACCCATAGCGTGCACTTGCTCCACATGACCCACGGTAGTTCAAACGCTGTTTTTAAGCCTATGCCTCCCATAAATCATCCAGAAATATATGATATTTTCATAAGATCTCATGGCTGACCCTGATATGCTAATTGAGTTTTATAAGGTTTAGATATCGATGCCAAGCAGTTTGATAAATGACTTCTTTTGCTCTTCGCTCATCTCATCGAAAATAGGAACCAGCAACTCTGTCACTGGATAATCAGCAAACTCCGGAGATGAGGTCTGCATAGATGCTGCGATATTGTGAAGTCCATTGCCTTCCTCTGACCCTGCCATCAATGGGCCACGTACAGTTTCCGGGAAATAGCGTTCGGACGGTTGCACTTCACCGTATGGATCTTCACGCCCTAAATATCGCTCAATTGCCTCACGCATTGCAACTTCACCGTCATCGCGCTTTAACTTACCTTCAGCACCATAAAAGGCACCAGACTGGTTACACAATGCCGCCCAGCGCGCTCGGATGTGAAATCCAGGAATCGCTAGTGCTTCTTCCGGTTCACCATCACCACCAGTTATTTCACCGTTCCTTACCATGATGTAGTAACCACACTGTGCGCGTCCGCCTTTCATCAGTCGATCTGGCGGATAGGTATAGCGTTCAGTAAAGGCCCATTCAAAATCAGAAGGCAGTTCAGCAGCCTTAAGAATTTTTACAGCTGCAGCCGCGCAGGCCTCGCCCCACTCTTTAGACCCAAACTCACCCTCTTTTCTCAAGCTCGAAATATCGATAATGTACATAATAGTCTCCGGTTACTCAGTTTAATTAGGACAATAATTCGAAAACAATGAAAAATTTCGTATATATGATTCTGCCCGCAACTATATTGGCGTTGTCCCTCTCATGTCAGTCATCTGAAGACACAAATGTTGAGGGAACACTAGAAAACAACCAGATCAATGCCCGTATTATTCGTGTAATCGATGGAGATACTGTGGAAGTACATCTTAACAACGGAAAGACAGATAAAGTACGCCTTCTGGGTGTTGATACCCCTGAAACTAATTCTAAAAATAAACCTGGTGAATATGGAACTATCACTGATATGGAGTGTCTCACTAAATGGGGACAAAAGGCTACTTCCTATGCCATAGAACAACTTGATCACAAGGAAGTGGTTTTGATCTTAGACGAAGAAGCCGGTCTGCGTGGGTATTATGGTCGCCTCCTGGCTTACGTTGAGGTGGATAAAAAAGACTTTAACAGATCTCTCGTTCAATTAGGTTACGCAAGAGTTTATGAAGAAGGGGAAAGCCAGCGGAAATCAGAATATCAAAATGACCAGCGTGTTGCTCAGGCTAATCTCAACGGACTATGGTCCTGTTAGAGCATGTAATCACAATCCTAAAACAGACAAAATAGTCTTAATACCGAACCCATTATCCAAAATACTTAAAGTAACAGCTTTTTCTAAAAACGGACCAGGCAATAACTAAAACCACACTGTATCTCTCAGTTATTGTCAATACTATTCGGCACTCAGGAATTCTTCCTAACTTGTATAAGTAACAATGTTTATATCAAGCCTAAGTTATATGTTTTTTGAGAGCCAGGCTCGATGGCAAAATCGCACTAGTTACTACTGACATAATTAAAATCGAACTTCTCAAGCCCATCAAGTCAGCTATGAAGCCATATAGAAGGGGAGCCCCAATTGTTCCTATCTCGTTTGTGGTGTAGAAGTATCCATAATACCTTGGTCTTAGGCTCGCTGGTATAAACCTAGCAACAGTGGCATAAAGAACACTTGAAGTTCCATTTAGTCCTATACCCAAAACAATTGCGATTGGCCAAAGAAAAATAGGAGAAATAAAAAGAGAGGCCGCCAATATACATACTGTCCCTCCTTTTGTGAGCCATATTAAAGGTATGGTTCCAGTTCTATCGTTCATCCAGCCACATATGTATTTGCCGGACGCTCCTCCAGCGAAGAGTAAAAACAAAGCAACAACTAATTGGTCTTCCCCCATTCCTCTCTCAAGTAGAATAAAAGGAAAGAGTATTAAAGTGGCATTCCTAACGGCGCTGTCTAGAATTCCCAAACCTGTCAATACAACAAAACCAGAAATATTCCCCTTTTCTTGGCACTCCACTGAATTTTCTACTTCTTGGATATTACTTTTATCACTTGCATCTGGCTCGAAACCTCTCCTGAAACCCACAAGTATGAACATAAAGACTGCGCCGGCTATTCCAACAGCCCACATAGCCATACGCCAACCGCTTAGAAACATAAAGAATGCGGCGACGATGGGAGCGAACATTTTGCCAATATCTCCAGCAAAATTAACAGTTCCTACAGCGGATGATCTGCCTGAAGTGTCATAGGCACGAGATACCATACTTGAGGCCAATGGATGCTGGGTTCCACCGCCAAGCCCTCCCAACGCAGATGCCGTAAGTAAGGAGTAAAAACCAGGAACTATACCCATAAAGATCAATCCCACTGATACCCACATATTTCCCGAAATAATCATCCAAAATTCCCCCGTATTCTCGGCCAGAAACCCGGCTGGAATTTGAAGAACAGCAGATGATCCACTGTAGATGGACCTCAATAATCCTACTTGCGTATAACTGAGATCCAAATCATTCTTTATATATGGCAGGAGAGGGATCAGGAGCGCAAAAAACAGGTCACTCCATATGTGTGTCACAGACCCGAAAAATAACACCTTTCGGGGAGAACCTTTATCCGTTGCATTTGGGATCTTATAAGCAGACATTCATTTTGCTTTATTAATCTCTTAAACAATATTCCATGATTTCTTCGCAGAGTCGATTTTATTAGCTCTTTATGGAAACCCGCAAGATAAAATATCAGAAAGACGCACTAGGGTAGGGGATCAAAAAAAGGTGATCCCAAGCGTCACGGCATTCATTTATTCTCAAAACGTTCAGACTATAAAAAACTTAAAATTTCTTGAAACTGCAATTATGAACGGAATCAAAAGCAAAAATTCTGAATTCTTATTCACCATCGTACAAACATCTGGAAGTTTTCTTTATATAGAAACACAATGCCAATATGCTAACGGTCGCTATACCTCCACACAGAGATAATCCAAATTGAGGTCCAAAGGTCTGAGCGAGAAATCCAAGA
>CAZCOH010000117.1:0-3359 GCA_964500645.1 uncultured Dehalococcoidia bacterium | reverse complement strand
GTCCAGGTGACAAATTTGAATACAATGGAATTTCTATCGAGGTTGTTTCTACCAATGGGAGAAGACTTAAATCGATTAGGATTAAAAAAATAATCCCTCAATGTAGTGATTCGTAATCTGAATTATAAGAAATCCTCGCTTCGGTATCTAATAGAATTTAGTCCGATCCAAAGCCCTATCTCCCAGGGAGATTGACCATATCAAAACGTCTCCAATTTGGATCAACAAAAAAAGTATCCCCCTTGTTGTGTAAATACCTGTTAAATCTCACTAATCGCAACCATCGTCACAAGTGCAAAATAGACTCTTAACCGAAAAAGAGTCCTAAACACAGTTAACTAACTAAACCATTATCTTTCTAAGTATGAAGGCTTCGAGTTACCCTACGCTGTTCCTGCGTCAAAAGTTTCAGTACACAAAAAAAGGACCCCCCATTGCCAGGGAGGTCCTTTATCTTAGCGATATGACTCCAGATTAGTTTATCTAGTAATCATTTTTGTAACTTATTTAGTTGCTACTAATAGAGGGGCTGTTGCCTCAGATTTAGATGCACCCGTAGCAACTAACGAATACAAACCTTCCTCTAAGCTAACATTCACCTCTATAGTGAAAGCCCCATGGTCATTAGCCTGACCTCCAGCGAGGATCTTTCCCCCTCCGGTAATGGTTACACTTTCACCTGCACCAAATCCAGACCCATAAACTGTGGAAGTACCTCCCGGCTCAGCAGGCGTAGCAGCCAAGCTTGAGGACGGGGAAGTAGTACCTTGCGACTTAGATGTAATCAAGACAGGAATGCTTGCCGTAGAACCGTCAGATCCCTCAGCATTTAAGCTGGCTACTCCGCCGGCCCTCTCTATGAATCCTGCCTTCTCAGTCACGAAATCAAAGGAAACCTTAAAGGCTCCTGCTCCGTTCGCGGTAACCTGAGAGCCCCGTGCACCACCAACGACAGGTGAAGCACTTTGATCGATCGCCAACTTAAGCATCACTGCTTCACCTGGCTCGAACCCAGAACCCCATACTTGGAAAGGCTCTGACATAGTCATAGTTGACTTGCTGATGGCCAGTCCGGCTGAATCCGAACCTTCGGCGGCGGCACCAGCAGGACCTTCCGGCCCTTGAGCACCTGGAGCTCCAGGATTTCCTGGATTTCCTGGCAGACCCGGCAACCCTGGATCACCCTGTGGTCCCTGTGGACCCGGCGCACCTGGATTTCCTGGATTTCCTGGCAATCCAGCAGCACCAGAGGCTCCTTCACAAGCCACTAATGCGAAAATGATTGCTGAGAAAACGAGGGATGTTGTAATTCCTCGCAGGCTAAATAGCTTCCTCATTTGACCCCCTCTTCATAAACATATGGAGAATCTAGTTTTAAATTTCGTCTATCCAAAAACCCAATGAAACTTCATGCGAAGCAACACCACTGCCCATAAGATCGTACGGACCGAGTCATCATAGTAACCCTACGAAGGGGATGTCAAGGAGTTTGTCCACCCACTTTATCAACTTAGGTTTGCTAGTGTCACCAGTTAGAGCCTCGGAACTTACTACATTTCTCTCGAGCACCTGAAAAGTTTAGAGGAATAATACGAAATTCGCAACAGGAGTCAGGCACTCTTCTCATGTGATCAAGAATAAAACTTCCTCAAATTAATACCCGTATCGGCTCCAATGGGGTAATTGGAGCATTTAGTTGAACACATACCTTGGAATCTTAAGTTCGTTTAAGAACGGGTGAATCATGACACCGCTATACCAAAATAATTCAATGAATCTCTGAATGGACGTGCCGTATAGATCTTTATTAATTTATGTTTTCTAAAAACCTTTAACCCATAACCTGAAATTTTCAGTTTGTTCTAAAAATTCTGGCCTTCTCTATTTACAGATTTTACATACACGTTATCATTTTCACACAGTTGAATCGACTAACCTTTCTAGCTATGAGAGGTTATTTAACTAAGGCATACGAAAATAGATTTGGTAATGAGAATTGTTTATTAGAACAATCCTGTACGATTCCAAACATCAAATAAGCCAACCCCCGTAGCTCAGCGGATAGAGCACTGGCCTCCGAAGCCAGAGGCGCGGGTTCGATTCCCGCCGGGGGTACCAGGCACAGGAGTGACGTGATACGCCTAATAATTATGTCCTCCATTTCTTTGGTTGACGAGTCAGATTCGGCATTCCTAGTTCTGAACAAAATTGATGGAACATTTCAGGGTCGGCTCCTCTCCATTCCAAGTCGTCTACACTTTGAGAAATTGGAACATTCAGTTTCAACGTTGCCAATTTTTTATACAAGTCTGCTTTATCTCTGTTAGACTCCAAACTTTTACTCAATCCTGAAGCACCACGAACTCTAACATCCCAAAATCTATGATCTGAAGGAATTTTTTCTGTATGTATGTAACGCGCGAGCAAAGTTGAACTAGATTTGGCACCCCATTTTGGTATTCCTGGTATTCCATCAGATGAATCCCCCATCAAGCCAAGATAATCCGGGATAGATTTAGGTAAAACACCAAATTTGTCTTTTATTCCTGATTCACCCAGTATTAAATTCTTCCTTCTATCAAAACATACGATCCGATCTCCAGAAACTACCTGAGACAAATCTTTATCAGGGGAACATATAAAAACCTTCTCAACTTCAGTATTCTCCGAATAAGTGACTGCAGCCGTACCCAGAGCATCATCAGCTTCATATTCCATCATTGGCCAATAAGTAATACCAAGCGCCGCAACTGCCCTTTCAGCAAGAGTAAATTGCATCTGAAGCTCTTCAGGGGTGTCAGAACCGTCTTTATATCCATCAAAAAGTTTGTTTCTAAATGACTTTACCTCGCTGTCAAAAGCAACCGCAATATGCGTCACATTACGACTACTTATCAGCGAAAGAAGACTCTGAATTAGGCCACGTACAGCTGAAACCTGCATCCCATCTGGAGCCACCCGTGGAGGTTGTCCAAAATGTGATCTAAATAACTCGTATGTTCCATCAACTAGATATATACGCATATTAAAATCCAACCTAACTTTATCTTAAATAATACAATTTAAATCTGGATTTAAGCGACGTGATCTACCAAACACAAATATATAACTCTTATCGGAGAACTCAGAGACGTCACCTTGTATGAGGATTAAGAACATCGCTCAAGGCGTCACCCAAGAGATTCCAACAAAGAACAAGGGACCAAGCCACGAACCCCGGGGCAATCAACATCCATGGAACGGCACGCAATGCGCTAATGCTACCAGCCTCTAAAAGCATCGTTCCTAAACTTGGCCGAGGTGGTTGTATACCCAAACCTAGCCAGCTAAGAATTATTTCTGTTCCAACTAAAGACCCC
>CAZCOH010000116.1:0-3372 GCA_964500645.1 uncultured Dehalococcoidia bacterium | reverse complement strand
ATATCTTTTTGCCTCAAATTTACGGGCCAATTCTCGTTCCTGTGGCGCTTTGAGCAGGTCGACTCGGCCTATTTCTCTAAGATACATCCTAACCGGATCATCAATAACCTCTACTGTGCCTATCTCTTTTTCCCACTGCCGAGCGGCCTTAGCCTTTAAGTCCTCAAGACTTGGGGGAGAATCATCGTCTACAATGTCGTCTTCATCTTCTCTGGACAGAGTCCTTCCCATTCCAAGTTCCATAACAGAATCATCGTCATCGTCATCGTCATCGTCATCCGCTACTAGATTTTCTCTTGGCTCGTCTTCATCTTCTGGGTGATATCCATCTTCCTTTGATCGACTACTTGTCAGAGCCCCATCTATAAGTTCCGATTCTCCACCTAAAGACTTAAGTCCATCTGTTGCCATTTGGAAAAACTCCTTTGTTCGTCCTCCGCTCCATTGTTTCTCAGATACTACATTCTAACAGACCAAGTAGGATCGAGTCTCCAATCCTATAATCAAAAAGGCCTTCGGATTTTCATATCAATATCCGCCAAAAAACTGTTCTCATCTTCTGTAGGAGGATAATCACTTTCTTTAGATGAAACAAAACTTTCTCTTTGCACCAAATTCAAACGCCGTTCTAATCTATTAAATAGATAATCCAAATCTTTTTCTGCCTCTGAAACACTCATAGGAACAAGCTTTGTTTCAGTTATCACAATGTATCTTTCTTTTAGGAACTCATTTAACTTGTCTACAAAAGTTGATTCGTCGTCTAACTCAGTATCTTTCCAAAGCTGCAAAAGTTCTCTATCTTCCGGCATCAGAAAATATTCGGAGTTTATTTCTGGTGTAGTAAATCTCAAATTTGGATAGGCAAACAGTAAAGCAAGTGTGTCACGATCTAATTTGGTTTCTATATCGTCAGATGAATAACGTCTTTGACCAGATGCTACATTTGCATTTGATGACGACGTTCTTTTAGGGGCTATTCTAAAAGCCTCCCTTACAGTTTCTAAAGTGGCATCCAATTCGTCAGAAAGTGTTCTAAAATACCTATCTCTATCAAATGGATCCATGGCCCGAAACAAAGGAGCAAGAGCATTTACCACCTTAGTTTTGCCACCAGGAATTCGCAAGTCAAATCGTCGAGATACTACAGGTATGACATATTCCATAACTGGAAGTGCTTCTGAAATAGCTTTATCCCAATCACCATTTTCAGATCTTATAAACTCA
The DNA here is from genome assembly GCA_964500645.1 of uncultured Dehalococcoidia bacterium. Lineage (GTDB taxonomy): Bacteria > Chloroflexota > Dehalococcoidia > Lucifugimonadales > UBA826 > CAYFIW01. The sequence continues at coordinate 2,145 of CAZCOH010000116.1, read as the reverse complement.
TCCGGGTCTTTTCCATCAGACAAAGAAAGAACTTTTAATTTTATCGGATTAGATGCAAATAGCGGATTGTTATCCCGTCTCGGTTTCTCGTCAAAAAGACGCCATGAAGACTCTAAACTTCTTAAAGTAGCCTCCTGCCCAGCTGCATCCTGATCTAATGCTAGGACATATGAAGAAGCAATGTTTTTAAGCTGCCTCACTTGTTCAGGGGTTAAAGCGGTACCCATTGAAGCCACCACATTTTTATACCCATGTTCATGAGCTGCAATAACATCCATATACCCTTCTACAATTACTCCTTCATCAACATTCCTAATGACATCCCTAGCTTTATGAAACCCATAAAGGATTCGTCTTTTATCAAAAATAGATGTAGCTGGAGTATTTATATATTTGGGCATCACATCACCAAGAGCACGAGCTCCAAATCCCGCAACATCACCCGACCGATTGTGTATTGGAAACATGATTCTATCCCAAAAAAAATCTCTTACTGAACCATTATCGTCCTTGATCAAAAGCCCACAATCCACGGCTTTAGAAAGATCAATATCATGAAAAACCAAGTGTTTTTTTAAAGAATCTCTGTCCTTAGAGCTGTAACCAATTTGAAAATCCTCCCTTACACTGTCTCCAAGACCTCGGTCATCTAAATACTTTTTTGCAGATATAGCTTGATCTGAAGATAACAGCTCCATGTAAAAATTAGTTGCAATCTGGTTAATTCTGAAATAGTCATCCCTATCTGGAGATTGATCACTAAAAGTAACTTCTACCCCAGCCCTTCGTGCAAGTATTTGAAGGGCATCTCCAAAATCTATCTGATCTATTTTCATCAAAAAGCTGAAAACATCACCGCCGACCCCACATTGACCAAAGCAACGCCACGATTGCCTCGCTGGATCAACTATAAAAGATGGGGTTCTTTCACTATGAAACGGACAATTTGCCTTGTAGTTACGTCCAGCTCTTTGTAGTTGTACACGCTCTGAAACTATTTCAACTACATCAAGTCTCGATTTTATTTCATCAGTATCCGCCAACAGATCACTCTCTATATAGGTTCATAAATAATAATATAGTTACAGGCCTTGAAAACAGGTAAGCAAAATTTCCCTTAATTGTCTTTGGCATACGCAAACTCTGCGATTTTAATAATTGGATTCTCGACACTTTCCGCGTGCCATGACATATGATCAATATGAGCTTTCAGATCGGTCAAATGATCTCCAATCATATTCCAATCTGTTTCAGATTTAAGTAACTCATCCAATTTTTCAGTAAACAATAATTGTGTACTCCACATATCACCCAGGTCAGTACAAAGTTTAGACAATTCTTCGTCTAAACTTTCCGGTAAATCCATTTCTTTAAACTTAACAAGTATCCTGTGTGCCATTTCGGCGTTTTGTCGAGCCTGAGCCAAATTTGCAAATACATTAGACTTAAAATCATCAGAAGGCATGTTTTCTCCTAGTCAGGTACTGCTTTGGTCACTTATTCCATAATGACTTATGTAAGAAACCCAAGTTTCCTTAATTGACTCAAGTGCGGACAGTTGCGCATCTTCATACATTGAATTTATAAGTTCGAATACCTGTTTCCAAACGTGATCCACCTCGATCTTCCAGGGAGCATATTCGAGACCGTGAGGATCTCTTTGCATAGCCTCCAAATGTTCCTCTATACGAGCAACTTTATTCAATATTAATCGAGTTTTAAAAATGTCAGATGGATTTTGTGGTTCTGTCATCCTCGGATTATAGCAGCCCCAAATGAGTCAATTTTAAGTTTGACATCTACCCGAAAAACCTGTCTTTAAATGGACTCGCCACGCCGGGTCTGATGGTCTCTGCAGCCCTAATGGCAAATTGATCTGTCATCCCGGATATATAATCAACAACAGCTTGGTCTTCTGACTCACTTCTCACTTTATATTCCTTTGGTATTTCATCTTTATTCAAATCATAATGACGGAACAATAACCTGATAATCTCTCTTGCGCACCGACCTTCATCTCCAACATCCTCCGGCCGATAAACATTTTCAAACATGAAATCTCTCAACTGATTCATTGCGTGCCGAGTATAGTCACTCATAGAAATAACTAATTCCCCACCCGACTCTTCTCGTCGCAATGAATCA
>CAZCOH010000115.1:0-3391 GCA_964500645.1 uncultured Dehalococcoidia bacterium | reverse complement strand
TAAGAAACTCCAACAATTTAAGGAACAGCAAATTGTGGTCCGTGTCCGGAATATAGGTTAATGAGGGATTGGAATAGCCATTTTCAGAAAATGGTGATTTACCCAAATACAAAGTAGGTCCGATTGTTGAGGCTTCGGCCAATCCCAATGCGTATATATTTTCTATATCTTGGTTTGGCTCTTTAAATTTTGGGACAACTATGCTGCAGGCAATTTGTTTTTTCTTGTATTCATTCAAAGTTGATTGGGAGTTTGCAGGGTTCGCGAGAATTGTTTGCAAATTTAATTTTCCAAAATTCATTATGAGGCTTTGGGTTGTCTCCGAGAATTTTTCTACTTCCATGATAAGTATATTTTTGGAGGCAAGATTAGACGTTGGGTTTTCATCAGGAACTTTTCCTACAGGGTCGTGGTTTTCGACGGTTTGTTCTGCTGTGTCATCCTTTTCGGTAGATTTGGAACCAGCTCCAAAAAGGTTCCTGTTTTGCTTTACTATTTCCAGGAATTCTTTAGTCTGGTCTTGATGCACCCCTAAATCTCTAATTGCAATGTTTCTAAGTAATTCCTCTTCTGGCAAAGAAGCATCACCTATAAGAGCATTTAATTTACTGAAGATTTCTGGCTTGTTAAGGGCCGTAGATAGAGCCTCAGAGTACTCATTTTTATCCTTACTAGCTACTATAGCTGTTCCCAAATGCGTTATTTGTATCGTTTCATCTTTATATCGTCCTTCAGTTATCCCATATTCTTCACAGGCCGCCAATCTGGTTGTGAACGAGCTGCTATTTGGACTCGTCCCTATTTTTTTAGCCAAGAGGAGTCGGCTTAATGGCAATCCGGCGTTTTCTGAAAATATAATCTTAGGGAGGATTAAACAGTCAGCTAGGCTATATGCTGGGTATTTTCTTATTAATCTACGCCTTTTATTACCTGTGTTGTTCATAGGACACTTCTCTCATGGATTGTTTTTGAAATGAAATTGAAATGAATTTGAAATAAATATAGCATTTATTTCAGCTGTGAAGTTTTTTTCAATTACCCCGTTTTAGGAGTTTTTCTTCGAGTTGTTACAATTAGTTAATAACATGAAAAGGATTATGAATATTGGATTACATCAGCTTAAAGTCAAAATACTGGAAAACTCTTGGAATTTCGTTTTGTGTTGCGGTCAGTCTGGCAATCATATCCGGATGTGATCTGACACCCGGGAATGAGCAAAGATCAGAAAAAATACAACCGTCTTCTAGTTTAAGAAATTCCGAAGATGAATCTGATAATAGCAGCGCACCATTTTCCGCTTCAGTAACACCGCTAGAGGCTAGGTTGGGGTCTTCCAAGGGGACACCAGAAGAATTAGGGGCAGTTTGGGAGGCTTGGGCGCTTCTTAATCGAGATCATGTTGATCGTGAATTGTTCGATGCCGATGACTTTGAAGAATTTGCTATCAAGGGCATGATTGCTGCCGTTGACGATCCTCATACATCATATATTGAGCCTGCGGTTATGAAGATCGAGCAGCAAGATTTATCTGGTGAGTTTGAGGGAATAGGAGCCCATGTAAGGAGAAGAGAGGATGGAGCAATCCAAATTATAAGTCCCATAGAGGGTGGTCCAGCTGAATCAGCTGGAATACTTTCAGGAGACATTATAGTGGCGGTTGATGGCGAGGAAATTGGAGGGTTACCGCTTCTTGAAGCAGTATCAAAGATTAGAGGCCCAAGGGGGAGCTTGGTAGTTTTGACGATAAAAAGGTTGGGCCAACTTCAAACCACCGACATAGATGTCATACGTGATGTTATCGCGCTGCCTAGTGTCCTGTTGCGTTCTGAACCAGGCGCAGATATAACTCATATCAGAATCACGGAGTTTAAAGCTGATACCCCGGAAAGACTAGAAGAGGTTCTAATTCAGGAAATAGATACTGGATCGAAAGGGTTGATACTTGATCTTAGAAGTAATCCAGGAGGATATTTACAACAAGTGTTCGAGATTGCAGATATGTTTCTGGATGAAGAAGTTATCCTAGTGGAGGAAAGGCAGGATAAGGAAGTCATATGGGAGTCAAAAGATGGAGGCTTAGGGACGGATTTGCCAGTGGTTTTAATGGTGAATTCGTATAGTGCCAGTGGAAGTGAAATTTTGATGGGAGCTTTTCAGGATTCTGGGAGGAGTCAAGCCGTTGGAGAGAAGACTTTTGGAAAAGGTACGGTAAACATTTTTAGAGAACTCAGCAATGGGGGTGGTCTGTATATGTCTGTAGGGCGCTGGTACACTCCTCTGAAAAGACAAATTGAAGGTGAGGGCCTGATCCCAGATTTTGAAGTCAGTGATCCTGATCCACAGACAGCAGATATTTTGCAAGTTGAGAAGGCAACTGAACTGTTGGAAAATTTGATCAGAGTAGATGCAAAGTGAGATTTTATGGCTCATGGTAAAACCATTTCTGTAAATCGAAGGGCTTCGTATGACTATGAAATACTAGACAGGGTTGAAGCGGGGTTAGTTCTTCTTGCAACAGAGATTAAGTCTATAAGAGATAATCGGGTTAATTTGGCTGGGTCATATGCTTACCCTACGAATGGCGAATTATGGCTACAGAATGCTCATATAGCCCCCTACCCTTCAGCAGTTAGAGACAATCATGAGCCATTACGACCCAGGAAATTACTGTTGAGAAAGGATCAACTTAGAAGGTTTTCTCAGGCGGCGCAGCAAAAAGGACATACTTTAGTTCCGTTGCGGCTTTATTTATACGGCCATTTTGCGAAGATAGAGCTCGGAATAGGGGTGGGCAGACGCAGGCATGATAAAAGACGTGCAATCCAGGATCGAGATCGTAGAAGAGAAGTGAAGGAGGCGGAAAGAAGGATTCAGTAGTAAATTGAGGTGTTTTGAACACTTGCACTAATTAAAAATGGCAGGCTTTATTATGGCCTGCCATTTTTAATTGCTTGGATAGGTTAAGTTACCTACCGAGACGCGTAATTTCTAAAGAATCACCGGGCGCTAACGCAACTCTACGGACGTCAATTCTAAATTTGAGTAACCAATAACCTAAAGTCGCTTTGCTGACGCCTAAGTAATCAGCTGTGGCAGTTAAACCCTGCTCCGTCACCATTTCCGGCAGTATTTTCTCAAGCGGCTTCCTGAATCTCTCTTCTACCGCTAGCATCTTTCTTGTTTTTCTTGTTGCCATTATTCCCTCCGTTTGGGGTGCTCAACGTCCAAGAATGTTAAAGACAGCATGTGGCAGTGTCAATGGCTTTTCATACATTTCTTTTACTTTTCTAATCTTTTCAATCTATTTCTACGTGCGATTGTGCTGGTGAATATTTCCATTATGCGGGGATTAGGTCGGGGTATTGTTCATATTGACCAATGGGCTTATTTT
>CAZCOH010000114.1:0-3406 GCA_964500645.1 uncultured Dehalococcoidia bacterium | reverse complement strand
GTAGGACTAGCAGCTAAGGTAACTGTGGTTACCCTGTCGGTCGCCGCCATTGTTCCTATACTATTGACTGTCGTTACAGTCGGGTTTTCCAAGCTAGCTTCTACAACATTAGTTGACGTGAAGTTAAAGATGCTCAGCATCCCTACTACTGCCATTACTACTAACACTGCTAAACCAGCGGGTATTACGATTTTTTTATCCATTTATTAGGTTTCTCCTTTCGGTAGTCACCGGAATTAAGTTTCCTTGAAGAAAATTCTTTTTAAACTTCACTTCATGCACTACTCTCCCAATTCGACATAGATTTAGCACTTCCTATACTACTAGAACATATACAGAGGAATTATATCCTCTAAGTATTACCAAAGTGTTACCATAAGTTACAACGTATGGACACTCTCAGGACCTAAAACTTTTCCAACTACAGTTTCCTAAACTAAGTGCTAGTCGTTTTCCTATATAAAGCCCTCCTTGGTGTCCAAAGTTTTTCGTAGTTCTCTGTCAAAACGACACAAAGATCTCTGCGCATTTCGCCAGTTCCAGAGCACTATAGAGAAGCTTTCAATTCATGTCAAGCGTAATTAAAAACCAATTCAACGAGTTTCAGAAAAACTCATTATCAACAGGCTAAACATTACATCAAGGAGCAAAGAAAACCTTTCTAGTGTCTGTCAATAGCTTCCCATCCTCGCTTGAAGCGGAGACCTTCACATTATTGTTACCCGGCTGCAGCTGTACATAAGTTAAAAAATATCCCGATGGATCGACTATAACGTTTTCCCCGTTTACCTTAACTGTAGCTACAGGGGAAGTAGTTCCAGATACTTGCATAATCTGCTTAGCCACCCGAAGATCATTATTCGGAGTTTCTACCAACAGAAAAAATTCAAACGGGAGCGGCGGGTCATATCTAATAATACGAAAATCTCTTATCTTATCCCCGTTTTGACCCTCGACAATGAATTCCACCACGTTTTGGCCAAGGTTCAGGGGAATATTTTTAACAAATTCGCCGCGAATATCTACGGTCGTTCTAATGGAGTTGATCGTAACAATAGCGGAAGGCAACGTAGCCCCAGAGACTAGTATGGTATTACTAGATACTGCAATATTGGGGTCAGGGTCTGTTATTTTCAAGAATAACTCAGGCACGGGAGTAGGTGTAACCGTAGGAATCATAACAGGTATAGGACTTGGAGTAGGAATAACCATGATTTCAGGTTCAGGTGTTTTAGTTGGCTGGACTGGTACTGGAACCGGTGTAGGAGTCGGGGCAATAGTTGGTGTGACTATAATCACAGTTGGTTTATCTGCGGGCACCGACTGAACTCTGGGTACTGGCCTTACGCAGCTCAAACATAGGAATAGCATAGATATAACTAAAAAATATATCGGTATGTTTCTACTATTCAATCTTAGCATTACCCAGAGAACTCTTTTATCGGAAGCATGAGAGTGAATTCCGTGTAATGTTTAACTTTATCCCCGACCAAGCTGTGAACGCTGAGATCACCACCATATCGTTTAGACAAGGTCTTAGCTATGAACATGCCGAGCCCGGACGTCGTTCTTTCTTCTCTCTTAGCCAATTGAGGAGTCCATCCTCTATCAAATATATGGCTTCGATATTCTTCCGGAATTCCAAAACCATCATCCCACACCTTTATACTGAATACAGACCCCTCACGAGCCAGTTTGATCTCGATGCGCTTGTCAGCAAAGCGAACCGCATTATCTACAACATTTGTGACTATATGTTCTATAGCAGAAGCATCACAATAAACAATACCGAAATCGTCTGGGTCCGACCACCACGTAATTTCTTTGTTACCATCGGTCGCAGCAAAAGTGTAGCGATCAACGATTCTCCTAACGATCTCTAAAGGCTCTACGGGCTCGAGCACTAAATCTTCTACAGGTGTCTCCATCTGTATGAGGACCTGCACATTCGACATCATAAGCCTAAAATTTGGAGCCTGACCTTCTATTTCATCAAGGAGTTCAAGCACATCTCCATACAATTCCTGATTAGACAGATCAATAGTGGATCTTACTTCCCTTTCTTTACCCAATATACGCCTAAGTGGTCTACCTAGATCATGCTGGAACAACTCAAAATACTGCTGCGTCAGACTAGCCCAGCTAGTGATTAGTTCATCACCTGAATCATATGGAGCTATTTTACGACGCAATAATGCCGAGGTAATATAAGCCGTAGTAATAATTACTAGCCCTGAGATTATAATTATCGTAGCAACATAACTAACTGGTTCTACTGCCCACAGATTATCGGATACACGCTCCCCTAATATAGGCGCACTAAAAATTAGTATCACACCAACTAGACACGCTACGGCTCCGAAAACTATGCTGGCAATATGAATCAATGGAATCACAAATTCTAAAACGTCTTGGGAGGAACCAACCTATAACCCTGGTCCCTGACATTGATAATAAAATCGCCTGCTCCGAATTTAACTCCCAAAGCGTTCCCTAGAGAAATTTTTATTTCCCTGATACGAACCCGAAGAGAAGCACGTGCTTCCTCGCCATCGGAATATCTCTCTAACTTGCTGAAAGGGACTAACTGCCCTGGACTCTCATACCATGTCGCAGCTAACTCTCTGAATATTTCGAACTTCATTCCTTGAATGTCATTCACCGTCTCTACATCATCCCCATGTTTAATCTGAACTAAACTTGCGTCGACATCTAGAAGAATTTTTTCTCCCATAATAATATGACTCGGTGGACGCCCAATCAGTCTTCTCAGCCGCAATACAACTTCCTGAGGGCTGGCCAATTTATCGATAAAATCCACTGGCGAATCCAACTGCAGACTACTTCTGACAGCCGTATCGCGCTCTGGGCCTTGTGTATACTGGGTAAACATTAAAACTGGCGTATTCGGATATCGTTCAACTATTTTGTGCAATATTTCCAGACCCTTGAATTGATCTTCCCGATATTCTCCAAGCCGTACATCTAGCAAAACCCCGGTCGGCTGGATAGTTTCTATAGCATACAAAGTCTCAGTTTCAAAATCATTGCCAACGTCAACTGAAAATTTCGGTTTGATCACCGAGGTTTTCCATCCCTCTTGTTCTAAAGTTCTTAGAACGGCACCAACAATAGGGGACTCCCATTCATCGTCTACTACCAATATATGTTCTGTCTTGTTATACATTTATATAATGAGATTATTTAACCACTATCGTTGAATATTTTTATTTTACAAGTTTGGCAAAACATTTTTGTTGAAGCACTATCATGAAACATTATAGGAGTACTAATTGAATGTTTAATAGTACTCCTATAATCCACCTTCGCAGTGATTTAATGTGTCATACGCATGCAATATGGTAATAACGTAAGATCATGGGGGGTTATCATTACTTTTTCTGAT
>CAZCOH010000113.1:0-3586 GCA_964500645.1 uncultured Dehalococcoidia bacterium | reverse complement strand
ACCCGATAAAATCAAATTGATAAAATTATAATATTGCGTGACTTATAATATGTGTTGAGGTTTAGCAAAGTCGAATTTTTCTATATTGAGGACGTTTTTTGGGAAACACATTTGGGACATCATTTAGTGTAACTACTTGGGGGGAATCACACGGAGACGCTGTCGGTGTGATAGTAGATGGCTGCCCTCCGGGTCTAGCAATCGACATAGATCTTATTCAAACAGAACTAGACCGACGAAAGCCTGGTCAAAGTGAGATTTCAACACAACGAAAAGAAGGAGACAAAGCTGAGATATTATCCGGTGTTTTTGATGGCATGACCCTGGGAACCCCAATATCTATAGCAGTGTGGAATTCCGATGCAAGAAGTAAAGACTACGAGGAAATGAAATCTCTTTACAGGCCGTCTCATGCGGATTACACATATCAGGCCAAATATGGCATACGTAATTGGAAAGGTGGTGGACGATCCTCAGCCAGAGAAACAATAGGTAGGGTGGCAGCAGGTGCAATAGCCAAACATTTCCTGTCCAAGCAATATGGGACCGAAATCATTGGATATGTAAAGAGAGTCCATGATATCGAATGTGATATTGAAGTCGATAATGTTACGGCAAACAATATAGAGGCTAATATGGTCAGATGCCCGGACCAGAATATTGCAACCATTATGACCGACGCCATAAAAGAGGCTCGCAAAAACGGAGACTCATTAGGTGGCGTGGTCGAATGCATCGTAAAAAATACGCCATTAGGGCTGGGAGAACCTGTTTTTGATAAGCTAGATGCAGACCTTGCCAAGGGAATGCTGTCACTTCCTGCATGTAAGGGATTTGAAGTTGGGTCAGGGTTTTCTGGTACCTATTCAACAGGGTCTGAGCATAATGATCCTTTTTACATGAAAGACGGTTCAGTAAGGACCGAGACGAATAATTCTGGTGGAATTCAGGGCGGTATAAGCAATGGAGAAAATATTGTTTTCAGAGCTGCTTTCAAACCAACTGCAACAATAATGAGTCCCCAAAAAACCGTGGATGTGTTTGGAAACGATGTAGAGATGAAGGGTAGGGGAAGACACGATCCGTGCGTCCTTCCTCGAGCTGTTCCGATAGTTGAGTCTATGGCTGCCCTTGTCTTAGCAGACCATGCACTAAGGCATAGGGGACAGGTGGGTTCATAGGAGAGGTGATAATACCCCTCCTATGAAATGCACCGCTAAACGACAGGGGAGGTACCACCATCGACATTGACCGAGGCGCCCGTAACGTAGCTACTTCTCTCAGATGCAAGAAAAGCGACCACACCACCTACTTCACTAGCCTCTCCCACTCTACCCATCGGCACCCTCTGTCCCATATTCTCATAAAAGTCATCTAAAGAACCATTTTGAGAGCTCTCCCACCTTTTACGATGTTGACCACTTTTGATAAGACCAACCCCAACTGTATTTACTAGAATATTATCTGATGCCAAATCTTTAGACATAGCTTTAGTCAAGGCTATGCCAGCAGCCCTGCTCACCGAAGTGGGTACAGATGATGGTCCCGGGGCTTTACCACCAGGGGTTGTGATGTTTATGATCCTACCTCCCCCTTGTTTCTTCATGTGTTTCACCGCAATGCGCGAACATCTGATGGCTCCATATACTTTTAAATTAATATCATAGTCCCAAACTTCATCACTGGTTTCATCAAATGGATTTGCAGAAGATGTGCCTGCGTTATTTACCAATATATCGATACTTCCATGTTTTTCTATCAATGCGCTAAACATTGCATCAACTTGATCAATTTGAGTGACATCGCAACTGATAGACGAAATATTTCCATTTGTTTCTGACTCTATTTTATTAACAGCCTCGTCCAAGGCATCCTGACCTCGGGCGCAAATTACAACAGAAGCACCCTCATTAGCTAACTCCCACGCAGAGGCATATCCTATGCCATCGCTTCCTCCCGTTATCAATGCAACCTTGCCTTTTAATCCTAAATCCATGTCTTTCTCCCTAGCTTCATTCTTTTCTATACCCTTCTTCTAGTAGGTCGGTTATGTATTTAACCTCTACGTCTAAACCTTCTTGTCTAATTCCGTTTTCCAGCTGCATAAAACAACCTGGGTTCGCCGTAGCTACAACAGTTGCTCCAGTGCTCTTAATATCTTTTATCTTCGATTTCAAGACCAGTCCTGACATCTGTTGCTCTGTAATCATATAAGTCCCACCTGCGCCACAACAAATTCCGGAATTAGGTAACTCTACAAATTCAACACCGCCTATTCCGTTTATCAGGTCTCTGGGTTCTTGTTTAATGCCTTGAACATTAGCCAAGTGGCATGAATCTTGGTAGGTTACCTTAAGTTTAAGATCTGATAATGGCTCAACCCCTTTAATACTTCCTAACAATTCGTGCACATCCTTGATTCTCGCAACAAAATCTAAAGATCTTTCAGAATACTCCAGATCATCTCTAAGTAACTCATGATATCCCTTCAGCCTCGCCCCACACCCAGCAGACATCGTTACTATTGGTATTTCTTCATTAAGACCGAAAGCATCGATGTTTTTTTTAGCCAAATTTGAGGCCGTCTCTAAATCTCCAGCATGAGAGTTTATTGCACCGCAGCAAACTTGATTCGACGGCACTATCACGTCAAATCCATTACGGTTAAGTACACTAACCGCTGATCGCATTTGATCCCCTTGGAAAATCGGCATTATACAACCAGATAAAAAATACAAATCCTTAGATTGTTCATCTTGTGATATGTAGACCTGGTTCTTCGCCTTAAACGATTTACCATAAATCTTAGGTATCTGATCATCTAGACTTCTAAGTAATTTGGGCATCATGAACAGTATTTTGGAATACCTCACAGCCTTTTGAAGCCCAAATGAAACATACAAAACAGTAAGTAATCCCAAAAAATTCAAAAGTCTTTTTCTTGGTATTAATCTCTTTAATAAAATCTCATAAGACAATTTCTTGAGAATCGAATTTTTTCTTTGATCTTGTACCTTGAACATTACTGATTCAATAAGGCTGCCATATGGCACGCCTGACGGACAAGCCGCCTCACAGGCTCGACATTGAATGCACAGGTCCCAATGTCTAGTCACTGTCTCATCTACGGCTATCCTATCTTCATTCACAGCTTTCATTAATGCCAAGCGCCCACGGGGAGACTCCGTTTCGAGACCCGTTTGCAAATATGTTGGACATGCCTGCAAACAAAACCCACAATGAACACATTTATAAAGTTCATCTTCGTTGACAAATGGACCTAGCCGATGATCCGGTTTTTCAGAAGATACGTTCTTAGAAATCATCAATTAAAAATAAATCTCCCCGAGTTCAAGGTGTCATTGGGATCGTATACTTTTTTCAAGGAATCCATCTGTTTCATAGAGTCAATATAGTCGGTATCCCATACACTCAAAATCCGCTTCCATTCGGTAGGAATGCGTTCATAAGTCAAAGAACAATTTAAACTGTTAACCTTCTGTCTAATGCCTTTTAAAATCTTTACTCCAACTTCGTCATTTACTGAATCTAGGTCCCCAGTAACCAGCATAATCAAGGTCCCGTA
>CAZCOH010000112.1:0-3609 GCA_964500645.1 uncultured Dehalococcoidia bacterium | reverse complement strand
GAAGCATTTCTCACGATCGCGTCTTATCCATCTGGTTCACAATACTATTTGCATCGGTTGGATTAGCCGCCGCGATGGGAGGGACTATTCACGGGTTTTTACATGAAGATAATTTATCTCATTCGATATTCTGGAGAGGGTCCCTAATCTGCATTGGAGTATCAGCTCTAAGTGCATGGATGATTGGAGCACGAATCATTTTAAGTATTACAGGCCAAAAGATCGTTTCCGCCCTTTCAACAGTGAATTTCGTTATCTATTTTGGCTACATATTATTTTTCAATCATGACTTCCTTGTGGCAGTTGTAAACTACCTGCCCTCAGCTGTATTCCTTCTGATCGCATTCGTCAAAATTTACCGACAAACTTTACATAAATTGGCCTTTTATGCCGTGACGGGATTGATTTTGACATTTATAGCGGCGGCCGTTCAACAATTGGAAATAGGTTTGAACGATAAATATTTTGGCCATAATGCCTTGTATCACGTCGTGCAAGCAATTGGCCTGTATTTTGTCTTCAGGGGAGCGACATTTATTGTACGATCAAACGAGGAAACGCTTAGTTAACCAGGAGTAATATCGTCTTCACAAAAACATAGATCCAATAACAGGGTAGGGGAGGTCTAAAATGTTCAAAGTTCCCGGAATAGAAGAAGTTATAGACGTGGCCAAAAATCTAGGGATCAACTTGGAACGGAACGAAGCTGCTTTATATCAAAAACACCTGATAAAACAAATGGAACAGGTAGACTCTTTCGTTCAATCCAACATAGAAGAATCAAAACCCCCAATGATTTGCCCTAAACGTAATCCCGGAAACCGTCCAACTCCCGAAGAGGACCCACTCAACGCCTGGATGTGGAAATGTTTCATAGAAGGTTCCAATGAAGGCTTGTTGGCGGGGAAAACAGTAAGTTTCAAAGATCATACTGCCGTTGCCGGTATGCCAATGAGTTTTGGATCCTTTGCCCTCGAGGGATTTATACCTGACTTCGATGCCACAATAGTCACTCGAGTACTGAAAGAGGGTGGGACAATCATTGGTAAAAATATGATGAACGGTTTAAGCGGAGGTTTTGGAACCGGAGGAGGAATTGGAGATTATGGACGACCTCTAAACCCACACAATCACGACCACGTAACGGGTGCCTCTTCATCAGGATCAGCAGTGGCCGTATCAATTGGGGATGTAGATATTTCATTTGGTGGAGACCAGGGTGGATCTATTCGGATTCCCGCAGCCTTTTCTGGCATAGTGGGCCACAAACCTACTTTTGGGCTATTGAGTCATTTCGGAATTGGATTCGGGTCGGAACCAAGCATTGACTACACAGGTCCAATGACACGCTACGTGGAAGACGCGGCAGCCGCGCTACAGTCCACCGCAGGACACGACCCTTATGATCCCCGTCAAACACGAGAGGTTCCCGAAAAAATTAACCTTCTTGGAGACTTGAAAAAAGGCGTGTCTGGTTTAAGGATCGGTGTACTCAAAGAAGGATTCGATGATGCCGAAAAGGATGTTCGCGAACTTGTTATGAACGGGATAGAAGTTCTTTCAAATTCGGGAGCGACGATAACCCATGTTTCGATTCCTGAACACCGAGAAATAGGACCCGTCTTGGCTGCCTTAAATTATGAAGGTTCGTTGGCATTGTTTAAAACTGGATTTTTCGGAGCTTTCGCGAGGACCCACTATCCAACTTCAGTGACAACAGCTATTAATAAATTTTGGGCATCGCAAGCTGACCTACTTACACCGAGGACCAAATTATCCCTGATAACCGGTGAGATGAACCGCAAAAACTATCATGGAAGAGTGTATTCCAAGGCTCAGAACGTGAGACCTACGTTCATTAAAGCATATGACTCTGTTCTGGAAAATATAGACATCCTCGTGATGCCTACTTGCATTATGACAGCGCCTAAGAACCAACCTCCAGAAAATTACCTGGAGTCTGTAGAAGACAATATAATATCCCAAAACGTAGACGTTACCAGAAACACACAACCATTCAATTACACCGGTCATCCAGCCATTGCTGTTCCCGTTGGAAAATCATCTTCCGGGCTTCCCGTAAGCATGCAGTTAGTTGGTAAATTCTTTGACGACGGATTGGTTATGAGAACTGCTTACGCCTACCAACATTCAACAAACTGGGAAGACATCATAGGTATCAACTCTTAACGTGGATCTTAACCAATATATCCCTGTCCTATTTATGTGAAGACAGCATCAATCAGATAAAAACTTAATCTGTGCCTTATAATGTTGTATGAATATTTTGAAATAATATAGATTCGCCACGAATACAGAATGATATGAAGCGGCGATATCGTTAATGCTACCGAAAAATGGAGGACCTACAATGGCTAAATCAAAATCAAAAAAAGAAAAGCCAGAGGAAACCACGGCAGAATTTGTTGAGCGCATGAATCAACACAAGGAATGGGGCAAGCACAACGGAATTAAAAGGAAAGTTGGTCGTCATCATCGCTAACCTTTGAAGTAAAGATGATTTCCTGCCTGTTGCTATGCCATGAACTTCTCAAGTATGGGATAGACGCCGGTAACCACAAAACCTATCTAATAAGTACCGACGTTATCCACAAACCAAAATTGTAGTCCGTATTTAAGACTATGCGACCCCCTTGGTAGGATTGATTCCAATCTGAATATTTCTTAAGCCCTCTGAATAATCGTCCAATTCTTTTTCAGGATTTGATCGAAGGTCCACAAGTTCAGAAAATTTGTCCCATGTAGATCCGGCCTTCCATCCATATTTGTACAACCCTGCCGAGGCTACACCTACCGCAGTTACTCCGAGTCCCACACCTATTGCCAGTAACGCTTTTGTCATACTGAAATTACCTCCATGCTGTCTTATTCTTCGCTGTCTTCTTTTCTAGCTTTTGAAAACCGGGTCCTCGCTTTTGATATAGAATCTCCACCTTTTTCAACCAACTTACTACCGGCTTTTGAAATGTTTTCGCTTCCTTTTTCCACCAAACTGTAGGTACCTGTTCCTTCCCTTACAAACATCTCCTTTGCCCTCGTAAGTCTTGTGACAACGTTTTCCAATGATCCTCTTCCTGGAATGGGTACTTTTCTCTGTATCAATTCCTTATATATCTCGTTTATGTGCATAGGAACCGAAGAAGTCTTGATAATTTCGGCTAGATATTCTTCAAATTTCTTTGATTCCTTACCCTGGTCTACATTTATCAATTGATTCAACAGTTCGAGTTTTTTAACGTTCTTTTGATACCTGTCTTGTAGTTCAAGCAACTGTTCTTGGTCTTTTTCAATCTGAGCAAGCAAGTTATTTCTTTCATTTATATGTTGTTCATCATAATTTACACTTGACATATATATGCTCCATATCTTTTGTATCTGTATAGTATATACGGCATATATACACATGTAAACAGTTTTGTAAAAGCGTCAAGAATAGTTCTATCTTAGTCAGCTCATAATGTTGGCCATGCCAAGGAAAAAAGAAGTATTCAGATAGGAAAAACAAGGTACTTTAAATTGATAACCTGATCTATCGCGCTGTCCAGCCACCATCGACAACAAGTTCGCTCCCAGTCATAAAAGATGATT
>CAZCOH010000111.1:0-3636 GCA_964500645.1 uncultured Dehalococcoidia bacterium | reverse complement strand
ATATTTGGACTGCATACAATGCGGATATCTAAAATATTTATCCGATAAAGCTCGTTAGCCAACAACAGCTCGAGAGAATGTACAAATAAAATGAGTCGGTTCTGTCTGAGAACCGACTCATTTTATATTTAACACTCAGCCAGCAATCACTTTTTCAGTTCTGGCCAGAACCGCTCTTCATTCCAGGGATCAGCATTATTACTGTAGCCTCTTTGCTCCCAAAATCCAGGGTTATCTTCGGCCAACAATTCAATACCATTAATCCATTTCGCGCTTTTCCAAGCATATCTACTTGGAATAATAAGCCGTAGAGGGCCCCCGTGATCTTTACCTAATTCTTCGCCATTTCGCTTATGTGCTAGAAATCCCTCAGACAAACAAACATCTAGCGGAATGTTTGTAGTGTAATCACCATAACAATGCGCCATAACATAGGCTGCCGTATTCATGGGTTTGGCAATTTCAACTAATGTTGAGAAACGCACTCCTTCCCAAGTATTGTCTAGCGAACTCCATTGAGTGACACAATGAAAATCCGAAGCTACTACTTCCCAGTTGAGAGTCTTAAAACCATCCCAATTAAGCTCTATCTCTTGCTCAACTAAACCAAATACTTTCATCGTCCACGCGTCTATAGCTATATCAGGAGCGGTGCCATGAGTTAGAACAGGAAACTTGTCGCTGACAAATTGGCCAGGTGGAACTCTATCTCCATGTCCTTGGTCAGGCGCATTTTTTACTTGATCAGGGCGTTTCAGACCATATTCCGGTATCACAACTAACTCCTATCGCATAGAGACATGTAAACTCTAATTGGATGATTCAACATACGTTGCATTCTACACTTCAATCTTAGGGACCTGCTTTGATGACCCCTGCTGACGATTCAGTCACTTTGCCTATTTCCGCCGCACCAAAAACCCCTTCATTTATGAGTTCAGCCATTAATTCATTCTTTCTGTCTTCGGGGACCGAGATCAACAATCCTCCTGATGTTTGTGCATCACATAAAAGTAATTGCTCTCTCTCTTTTAGAGAGCTTTCCCATATAACAGTATCACTCACACTTTGTACATTACGGTGAGTCCCACCAGGAGCAATTCCAGCATCTAACAAATCCCATGCACCCGGCAGCACTGGAACACTGCCTAGAGTAACCTCTGCTGTTACTTTGCTTCCTCTAACCATAGACTGCAAATGCCCCATGAGCCCAAACCCAGTCACATCTGTAGCGGAATTTACTCCGACCCTCATCATAGCTACAGAAGCACTTTTATTAAGCGTAGCCATAGTTTTTACAGCACCTTGCATAACATCAGCGGCTACTTTACCTTGTTTGCCTGCCGTAGTAATTATTCCAGTACCTAAAGGTTTCGTTAGAATCAGCACATCACCTGGTTTAGCTCCAGCATTAGTAACTTGCTTGCCAGGTTCGACAATCCCAACTACTGATAACCCATACTTTGGTTCCGGATCATCTACAGTATGGCCTCCGGCTATCAAACAATCGGCTTCATTAGCTTTTGAATAGCCTCCTCTTAACATTTCTCCAAGAATGCTTTTATCCAAACTAGCAGGAAATCCTACAATATTTAGGGCCACTAGCGGCTTCCCGCCCATAGCATAAATATCGCTTAGAGAGTTAGCCGCTGCTATTTCACCATATTCAAAAGGATCGTCTGTTATCGGCGGGAAGAAATCCACTGTCAAAATAAGGGCAGTTTCATCGTTTATTTTATAGACTGCGGCATCGTCCCCGGTTTCAGTGCCCACCAACAAGTTGGGGTGCTGCAAAACTGGCACATTCTTTAAGATCTCGACCAGATCTTCCAAGCTTAATTTTGCGGCTCAACCAGCACAATGGGAAAGTTCGGTAAGCCTTACGTCGCCACTCTGCATAAAAACTCCTCAACAGCAAGTTATAGCATTATATAGCATCTGAGATACGTGGAACCTATAATTTCTCATGACTTCCGTATGTACGATACATCAACAAATCAAAACTATGGATTACGCGCTCAGCAAATTATTGATTACACAACTCATTTTGTCTATAATGTTATAGTCGATGATGAAGGGTAGGGCGAGGGTAAAACCATGGTTCTTCTAACATAGCTTCTTGGTAACCGCCAGCAACAGTTAGTAAAAGCTAACAAGCCGGTATTGCTGGACGGAAGCGTCCGGACATCTGAAACAAAACCAGATCGCTCCACATACTCATCCTCCGATCAAACGTTTACATAGTCAATTAAAACAATAAAAATTGCAATTCATTCAGATGGGTATAAAGCATAATTTATACATGCATATGACGTATATTTCCGAAAAACTCAACACTGAGAAGCACGCTAGTTGGCATGTAATCAAAACTAGTCCTAACGGCGACGCTTCTGCTACAAAAGAGCTTAAGCAGGAAGGGTTAGAAGTCTATTCGCCTTGCATAACATCATATTGCAATCAGAAAAATGCATACAAAGAAATGCCTTTATTCCCAGGGTATATTTTCCTAAAATGCAGTGTCTCACAAGAAATGCGACCATCATTACAAACATCTCCCCATGCATCTAGCTGGGTGATTTTTGGAGATGAAATACCTTCCATATCAGACGACGATGTATCTCTAATTAAAAGATACACAGAAACTTTGAACTACCAATCAAAATTACCTAAACAATTTGCGCGTGGCGACAAAGTAACAGTCCAACTTAAAGATGTAAAAATACCCGGTGAAGTGATAGAAACTGCCAAACCGAATAGCGATAATGTCCGAGTAACACTAGAGTTAATAAATACCACTGCACAAGCACAAGTATCAAAACGCTACGTAGAAATTACTGCCCGTGAGCGGATTCGCATACCAAGACGAACTCGAGGCAAAGGTAGGAAAATTAAAACCCATAACACGCACGAGTGATTATGGGATTCACCCACTAACGGCATCATTTTCTTGTCGTAGCCACAGCTCCAGGAAAATATTGCTTGAACAGAATCACGAAAATCACTCTTACTAAGAGATGATTATGGCGGAGCTATCTCAAAATAAATTTTCCAAACACGTATAATGCCGCTTTGATATTAAATACCATAAGTCATAAGAACCCCAATTATCCAAGGAGATTCTTACAAAACAATGAAAGTTGTAGTAACAGGAGGATCAGGATTCATAGGGAGCCATTTAGTAGAACAACTCTTAAAGGAAGGTCACCATGTACACGTTATTGACAACCTAGCCACAGGGAGGCTCTCGAATTTGCAAAGTGTCTCAGATAACGAAAATCTCAAGATACACGATGTCGACATCACAAATGTAGACGCGTTAAAGCAAATATTCAACAACGTAGACTGGGTATTCCATTTAGCAGCATTGGCGGACATAGTCCCGTCAATTGAAAACCCCTTGCCATACCATTTAACCAATGTATCAGGGACATTGTCTGTTTTAGAAGCAGCGCGACACTGTGAAGTAAAAAAGTTGGTTTACGCTGCCTCGTCCTCCTGTTACGGCATCCCAGAGGAATATCCAACGCCAGAATCTTCCCGCATTATGCCAATGTACCCATATGCACTTACAAAATATCTTGGAGAACAATATGTAATGCATTGGGCTCAAACTTACGGATTACCGTGTATATCTCT
>CAZCOH010000110.1:0-3641 GCA_964500645.1 uncultured Dehalococcoidia bacterium | reverse complement strand
ACTCCAAATGCCTGAAATGTTTTCTCCGGAATTACAAACATTCCAAGTAAAGCGAGTACTACCGTTAATCCGCTAAACATAACTGCTTTGCCTGCTGAACTTCCAGTCCTTTCAATTGCTTCGATTTTTTCGACGCCGTCCGCTCTTTCTTCTCTGTACCTAGACAGGATAAATAAACAGTAATCTATACCGACTGCTAGACCCATCATTGTCATAATATTAGGTACGAAATCATTTAAATCCACAAATTGACCTACTATTGTTGTTAGGCCGACAGCCACAAATATAGAAACTATAGCTAGTATGATAGGTATGATTGCGGAAATAACGGATCCAAAAACTATCGCCAAAATAATTATTGCGACGGATATACCTATGGTTTCTCCGGTGACCAGGTCTTTTTCTGCCAGTTCTTCGAACGCAAGTTCCAGGGTTGGAAGTCCAACGAAATAATATCCAAAATCTGGATTTGAATACTTTTCAGAGATATGGACAAGTTCTGACAGTAATGCTTCTTCCATAAATGGAGCTGGCATCATGACCGTTGTACCGTCTTCTGAAGGCGTTATCGGATAATCTTTATAAGTTCCAACATCAAAGGTAATGTCAGTTTGGTCTACGGCTGATTGAATTTCGTCTAAAAATTTATCGATAGCATCAACATATCCTTCGGAAGGGTATAGGTAATTATCAGAAGTGATAACTAATATGATGTCTCTTGAAGTATCTTTACTTTGTGTATTCTGTTGGGAGGCTAAAAATTCTTCGTCGGTAAGGCCATCCATTCTGGCATTTGGCATAGATAGCTTTGTATCTTTCATTTTCTTAGCTAATGCGAACTCAAGGTCCCGCGTGGGCCCTTGTCCTCCGTCAAGAGCATCATCCAGATATTGTTGAGATAAGAATCCAGCCAAAATCATTAAAATAATCCAAGTTGTGATGACGTAGAAAGGACGTATCGCACAAAAGTGAGCAATTGCTTTTAATGACATTTTGGTTGTCTCAATTTCCTCGCAATGTGTTGGTTGAATTCTTAGCATTTAATCGTAACCCGGTTGGTGAATAATTGTCATCATTAGGGATGTTATGATCACGTTAAATTCTTGCGGTGGGAGATGATATGAAATCGGTAGATCGTTCAATAAGATATAGAAATTTCATGTCCGAGTTGGGGAGACGGTCACGACCATTATTGCTAGATGGACCTATATCCACAGAGTTGGATTCTAGAGGTGTAACAATGTCATCTGGAAGGTCCAGAAGATCACCGATTGACGAACCAGAAGCTCTCATCCAATTACATGCTGACTATATTAACGCTGGCGCTCGTATTGTAACCACACACACTTTTGGAGCGGGTAGGGCAACAATGGCGGAAGAGTTTGATCTTCTAATTGAGGGAGCCGTCAACTGCGCTTTGGAGGCACGACGTAGAACCAACACAGAAGATACTGTACTTATAGCAGGCAGTCTTGCATACCACACGGCTAAAGGTCCGGGTAAATATGATCCAGATGAAGATCCTATTGTATGGGAAGGTGAGATGAATCATTTGGTTCATCTACTAGAAAAAAATGGAATAGATGTCCTGATTTTAGAGATGGTTGGTGGCCCTACCTTTACCAGGCCTCTATTGAGAGCTGCCCAGGCTAGTGGAAAACCTTATTGGGTGGGATTTTCTGCTTTTGATAATTCGGATGGCAGAGGTGTTTGCGTGTATGACAACGAGGCGACATCACTTGACGTTGCTTTGCCTGGGTTAATACGGAGGGCCATGGAAGGTGAAAATGGGGAATACCAACGTAAAGGAGATAGCGGCGCCGATGTAATTGGTGCGATGCATTGTAAACCAGTTGTTATTGAGCATGTGTTACGTGCAATTCAAGATAATGGCTGGTCAGGTCCCTTAATGGCCTACCCTGATGATGTCAGAGGCTGGAATCCTGATACCCTAAAAGGGTTGCATGGAGACGATCCTGTGGATGTATTTTGTGATTATTCTACGAAGTGGGGAAGAAATTTTCCGGAATGTAGTTTATTAGGGGCGTGTTGTGGTTTTTCTGTTAAGCATATTTCAGCCCTAAACCAGCGTCTGTTGTCTCTAGAATAAATTAGAACGCAGAAAACAAGCTATCTTATTGGTTGTTTAATTGGAAAACCTAGTCTAAGGGTCTATTCTGTTTGAGAAGTGCGTCAGTTACTTCGACTAGACCTCGTAGTTGAAGTCAGAGTAGTAGCCGTTTTTGCCCGTAACATCCCATTCTAGTCCTAGGTCCTTAAATATGTTCGTAGTAGACTCGGCTACTACAGGAGGTACACCGACGGATACTCCCAATGGATTTCCTGATATTTTTACCTCAGCGCCATCAAGACCCTCTATTGCCGTAATTGATGCCTCGCCAATATTGCCCACTTTTACTGTTCGATTTTTCCCTTTAGCGCTGTATTCAATTGAGGCTGTGCTTATCCCGAGTATTTCACCGATAAAACCAGCGAATATTTCAAAGACACCACCTACTTGGCCGCCGAATATCTGTCCTAACGCAGCTTGCTGTGATTCAGTTGCATTTTCGTCCAAGTACAATGCCACCTTCCAGTTTCCGTCAGTCATCAATCCTGGTGAGTGAGTTGCCATCGCAACCTTTAAACCAGATAAATCAGTATCGCCCAAAGCGCCGCTATCTATGCTCCAAGTGATCAAAACATTGCAGTCCCCGTTTTCGGTATTAGGGGGTCTTAAAAATATACACGGGCAGGCTATCTCACAATCACATGATTCAAAATATGTGCCATTAAGGTTCCATTTGACTGCGGTTGTCATGTTTCCACTCCTAAAATATTTAAGCTGACCCAGTTGTGAAAAGTCAGATTCTAATATGAATGTTAGCCACATTAAGGCGAAACGATAGTAAATTACTTTATATCGTTTGTAAAATTTATAAATTGAGCTTTATTTATAAGAATATATGTTAAGAGAGTAAAATATATAAAACTTGGGCTATATTTTTGATTATCCACACTTAAATCCTGGGATAAGACGAGAAAGAGAAAGCGAGTATAGATTTAAAAAGCGTATCTGCTGTCTCGGATAAATCCTTAATGTAGGTCTCTTAGAATCTTAAAAAGAAAATATTTTGAATGAGGTAGGATAAAAAATAATCTAAGAAGGTAGTCAAGAAAATATAGGAGTTTCAAAATGCTTTTTATTTCGTATTACGACATACAGCCAGAGAATATAGTTGAAGCGATGAAGAGGTTTACCAGTGGAGACCCGTCAGAGGAAATGCCTGATGGGGCAAAATTAGTTGGGAGATGGCACAATGCGGCGTCCACTTCTGGTGTGGCTATACTTGAAGCTGACAGTATAGAAGCAGCAATGAGATGGGCCATGAAATGGAACGATCTCATGGATATTCTTTAGATCCGGCCGTTGAGGACGAGGTAGTTGGTCAAATGTGTGTAGAAAAATTGACAGCGCTAGGTGAAATTTAAAAGACTTTGATAAGTACATCTATCTAAATGTAGTCAAAGCTACATTTTCACAAGTCCCTATTTTTTTGTAGGACTTTTGTTATACGGGGACGATCATTTCCAATTATTAGTTTATTGAGTGATCGTCTTTCGATCCGAGTAAAAAAATC
>CAZCOH010000109.1:0-3766 GCA_964500645.1 uncultured Dehalococcoidia bacterium | reverse complement strand
TTGGATAAGTAAATCAAGGGTAAAAGTCACGCCACCTTCAATACTATTTTCAATGGGTATAACGCCTTGATCTGCCTTTCTTAGAGTTACTAGCTCAGCGACAGCCGGGATAGACTCTGCAGGAACTAAGTCACCTTCTTGTTCCCAATCCTTTGCCGCCTGCTCACTATATGAGCCAGGGGGACCTAAATATGCTACGCTCTTCAAATCAAAGCCTCACAAATCTACTGCGAACGATTCTGATAATCGTTCTTGTAACCCTTGAACTATCATGTCTGGCACTTTCAGAGTTATATCCACCCCAAGTAAGTCAAAAAGTTCCTCACTTTCAGAATTAAATACCACGGCTGCAGTCGTAGTTACTTCATATCTGGACTTTACTACCTGACACGAGATCAAGTTCACATCTTCAACATCAGTGGCTGCAATAAATATATCAGCCCTTGAAATACCACACTTTTCCAGATCATTTGGCGAAATAGTGTCGCCTAATACCACCACATCCCCTAGCCTGCTGCTTAAAGTTTTCAGCTTATTGTCATCGATATCAATTACAGCAACCTCATACCCCGCATCTAAAATCCAAGTTGCGAGGCTTGATCCTACTTTTCCTGCTCCAGCAATTACTACAAACATATTCACGTCATCGCATAGTCGAACATTGAATCAACATTAGATTGATTACGTACTATGACTTCAACTCCTAAAGATTCAAAAACATCTTTGATGTAATCATAATCTGACAAACATACAACTTTCGGAATTTGGAATAAATGCATTGCTATCTGGCAAGACATTAAATTAACTGTAGTAGACCCCGTAGCCGCAATCAGAATATCCGACTCTTGAGCAGCTGCTCTTCTTAGATCTCTTTCAAGTGTTCCATCACCCACTATTGGGACTATTCGTGTTGTCTCTATTCTTTTTTGAGGCAGCTTCACGAATACATCCGAGTTAAGATCCATTATTTTTATAATGTTCCCCGAATCTGAAAGTTTGTTTGTTACACGAATACCCGTTTCACCACAACCAACTACTAACACTCTTTTTGCTCTATAGATAGGCCTTTTAAAAGACTGGTTTTCTTCATCAAGTTTTTCATTCATTGGTAAAACACTAAACCTCAAAATTAAGGAACTGGAGACTTGCAAGCCACAACCTTACAATTCGCATTCTCTAATACATAGGCTACATCATCGGAGATGGTATGAATGTTATTAGTGGCCATTTTATCTATTCCCAAGATGATTGTTTCTGCTGTTTGTTCTCTACTATGTGCGACAATAGCAGTGCCCGTAGATCGCGCTTGAACTATAACGGTGTTTGGCTTCACTTTCATCTTTCGACAAAGTTTATCCATTTTGTCCAGAGTCTCCTCCGCTTTGGAAGTCATTTGAGCCAACTCTATATCGATGGGGTATTTCCTAGGTATTTCAATTACGAACATCAAGGTTATCCTTGACTTAGATCCCATAGATATATGACAAGCAGTTGTAGCCACGTCACCATCGGTATCACTACCATTCAAAGCAGCTAGTATCATGATCCTCCAAAATTCCTTTTGCTCAGTGGTGCAAGTGGTGAATCACAGGAAAACATTCTAATCGTTAAACTCTTCTTCTGAAACTACATCCAGAGACTCTAAGTCACTATCATGTGCGGCTACCACAACTAGATCTCCTGATTCGAGCTTTAGTTCAAGATCCGGATTAAGAGTCACTCTTCTTTTCCTGCATATAGCCAGTGGGGTTAGGCCATAACTATCGCGATGACTGGAAAACCCAAGCTCATTTAAAGTTATGCCTCCAAATCGTTCTGGTACCCGAAAGCGGCTCACTCCATAGTTCGGAGTCAATTCCAAATACTCCTCTACACTAGTATTGAAAAAACTGTGTGCTAGCCGAGTGCCCATTTCTTCCTCAGGCTGTACGACTCGGTCAACACCTATCCTTCTTAAAGTATTGGCATGCAAAGAGTCTCTAGCCCTTGCCATAACCATATTGACTCCCATAGTCTTCAACAGAACAGATGCCATTACGCTCGAAACAATATCTGTTCCAATTGCTACGACCGCAGCATCGTAGTCCTGAACACCCAATTCCCTTAAAGCATTCTCGTTTGTACAATCAGCACTGATTGCATAAGTGACTTGGCCTATAACTGATTGAACTCTTTCATCATCTCGATCTATGGCCAGTACATCATGTCCTAAATTATAAAGGGTCCTGATAGTACTTATCCCAAACCGACCAAGGCCTATTACTGCTACTTGTTTCTTATCCATATACTACTTTTACCTGAGCCAAAACATAAAAATCTATCAGCCAATTGTAACGTTTTCAGAAGGGTATCGAAACTCACTTACGTCTTGAGAAGGCACCATTTTAAGGCCGATCAGCAACGGACCTATACGTCCAGCAAACATTGTCAAAACGATGATTATTTTGCCAATTTGATTTAAATCAGTAGTTGCTCCAGCACTTAATCCCACAGTCCCAAACGCAGAAACAGCCTCAAAAGTCAGTACTTCCATAGAAATTTGAGGGTTTGTGATTGCTAAAACGATGGAACATGAAAATGAGAATACTAAGCAAACTATCAAGATCGCATAAGATCTCTTGATAATGGAATCGTCGATTTCACGACCAAATGCAGAAACGTGAGCTTTTTCTCTCACAATCGCATAGATTGAAAGGAGGATAACAAATAATGTGCTGACCTTGATACCTCCAGCAACGGATGCTGTTGCCCCACCTACAAACATTAAAGACATAATTATTAAGTTTGTTGCGATTCTTGTATCTGAATAATTTAATGTTGAAAAACCAGCGGTACGTCCACTCACGCTTTCAAAAATTGACACAACTATCTTCGTTCCAATGGGCAAATCAGCCATCGTATTTGGATTAGTTCCTTCCAAAAAGAACAAGAGAATTGACCCGATAATGATTAAAGAAATTGTCATTAAGAGTACTATCTTGGAGACAAGAGAAAATCTAAAAAATCTTCTCTTCAATACTATGTCTGAAACAACCCAAAAACTGAGTGACCCAATAAATATCAAAAATGCCAAAATCGATAATATACGCCAATCATCCTGATGATGAACTAACCCGCCATCCTCTGGAAGAATGACAAACCCTGCGTTATTGAATCCCGAAACAGAATGAAACAAAGATTGCCAAACTGCATTTTGAATATCATACTCAAAATAAAAATTAGGTAGCAACAGAACGAAACCCAAAATCTGAATCGTAATCGCAGTTAAGACAATAGCAACACTTAGCTTCTGCAATCCCCCTAATCGCTCTGTGCTCAATGTCTCCCTAATCAGTAACCGCTGCCTCATTGAAACTCTTTGTCCTAAAACTGCGAGCAAAAATGCCGCTATTGACATGAAACCCAGACCACCGATAAACATTAAAAACAAAATCACGCCTTGACCAAAAGTCGTCCAATGAGAGGCTGTATCCACAACAATTAAACCCGTTACAGTCACAGCTGAAGTTGCGGTGAACAAAGCAATCAGTGGATCAGACAAACCTTCACCATAATGTGCTACAGGAAGCATTAAAAATAAAGTTCCCAAAGCTATCAGAAAGATGAAAACTAAACTGACTATTGTCAGAGGAGAAGTTCCAGACTTATTTTTAATGCTCCCCTCGTCGACATCGAACGATAGAGAAGGTACTAGATCAACCCTCGATTTATTTACAGTTTTATCGCCTGGGCGCATTTGATGAGGAGTATTCATACGATTTATCTG
>CAZCOH010000108.1:0-3780 GCA_964500645.1 uncultured Dehalococcoidia bacterium | reverse complement strand
TCCTTACTAAATTGGAAACTACGGACAATTTTAACTATACTCACGGATACCATATCAAGAAACATAACAACAGGCCTTAAATCATGGATGTAGATACTCAAGAATTACCTATTTTCCCTTTAAACACCGTTTTGTTTCCGGGTGAGACCATACCCTTACAGATTTTTGAAGACCGATACAAATTAATGATTAACGAATGTATTGAAAAAAACACAAGATTTGGTGTGGCATTGATTCGCGAAGGAAAAGAGGTCGGTGGCCCGGCAATCCCCTATGAAATTGGCACTATAGCAAGGCTCGCTGATCATAAGAACATACCAGATGGAAGAATACATATAACATGCATTGGTCAAGAAAAATTTGAAATAATCGAAATTATTTCAGAATCCCCATTTTTGAGGGCCTTGGTTCGCACTGGCAAGAATCTTGAAATAGATGATGTGAAAGATGAGACACTGGAATTATCACATCTCAGCATGGCCAAACATTTCAATAACTTGCTAAGCATGAAGGGTAGCTGGGTATCCTCTCCATACGTACCTTCCGACCCAATACAATTCTCATATTTTATATCTCAGATTCTTCAACTTAAGGTATCTGAAAGACAAAAACTACTCGAAATGGACAGTTGCGAAATGCGACTCAATACATCTCGACAATACCTAGAGGACCAATCTGAAAAAACAGCCGTTCGTTCAAAAATTGAAATTTTATTAAAATTCTGCCGTCAATAGTATTGTCCGCCTAAAATAGACTATAGAGCCCCTTCTTTTTCAAAAAATTCTGCTAACTTCGAAACTCCCTCATCAATTTGTTCGGTATCATTGTATCCAAAGCAAAGACGCATGTAGTTTGTTCCAGTTTTTCCATCTGGAGCATAATTAGTTCCTGGGTGAAATCCTACATCTATTTCATCAAGAGACTTTTTACTGAGTTCCACTGTATCAACTCCATCTTTCATCTTCACCCAGATATAAAGTCCTCCCTGTGGTTCACTCCATTCAGCACTAGTACCAAAATATTCTCCTAGTGCTGAAAGCATTGCATCCCTTTTCTGACGCTGAATACCATTAATCTCTCTTATATGCTCTGATAAATACCTTCTGGCATATTTCTCTACTGCCATAGCAGCAAATTCACTTATGCGACCACTTTTCACAACCATTGCCGCATCTAATACGCTTTTGGGGGCCGTCATATATCCCAAGCTTATTCCAGGCGCTATGGTTTTAGAAAATGATCCCACATACATAACACTTTTCTGATCGTCGAGATTGTAAATAGACGTAACTGGATCACCATCGTACCGATTGTCTGCATAGCAATCATCTTCAAGAATAGGTACACCGAACTTTTGCGTAACGTTTAAAAGTGATTTCCTCCTTGATTCAGTGATAGTAAAACCTTGGGGATTCTGAAAAGTCGCTATTAAATAAACAAATTTAGGCTTTCGGCCTTCTGATATGGCACGTGTGATTTCAAATTCAAGCGCTTCGGGATCCATACCTTCGTGGTCACATTTCACCCCTCGTATGTCTGCTAAATGTCTCCGAAGAGTGTTTAGGGTGCCACCATACACCCACTCATCAGTAATAACTACGTCTCCTCGATTCACAAGTATCGTAGAGATCATATCGATAGGATGTCCAGAACCATTACCTAATATGATGTCGTCTAACGAAGCATCTATATCTCTCTCGTCACGTAATTTTTCAGCCACATATTCTCTAAGTGGTGTATTACCTTGTGGATGCGGATAAACTGCCAGATCATCCCCAGTCTCCGACAGGGCCTCCTCTAAACACCTAACGATGTCGTTGTGTGGCAGCGAAACAGGGTCAGGATAAGCTACGGCAAAATCATATTTGCCCCTTCTAGCTCTCGTAACTCTACCTCTCAAAGGAATATTATCTGCAAAAATATCTTTGAAATCTAGAACCATTATTTTCTCCTGTTTTTGCTTACCGTTAAGTCATGATCGCTAAACGATTTAAACTATCGCTTTCTCTATTTTTTGATATCCATATAAGTTTTATGTATAGGATATAATCACACTAAGTAGGTACCCCAGACAGTGGGATTCTATTAGCTAAAAACAAATTTGGTCAATTTTCTCATTGTAAATTTCTATATACCCTTTTGGTCATCACACAATGTTAGAATTTAGCTAGCATCTTCAGTGAGCAGTAGTATCATGCCAGCTTCCAAAACTATTAAAAACATTACCGTAAAAGGTGCGAGAGAACACAACCTGAAAAATGTTAATGTTTCGATACCCAGAAATAAACTCGTAGTAATCACAGGAGTTTCTGGTTCAGGAAAAAGCTCCTTGGCATTTGACACGATTTATGCAGAAGGTCAAAGAAGATATGTAGAGTCTTTGTCTTCTTATGCAAGACAATTTCTCGGCCGGATGGAAAAGCCGGACGTGGACTACATAGAAGGTTTATCCCCCTCTATCTCAATAGACCAAAAGGGAGTTTCACACAATCCTAGATCTACTGTTGGCACAGTCACAGAAATCTATGACTATCTGAGATTGCTCTACGCACGAGTAGGAACGGCACATTGTTATAAATGTGGACGTGTGATTCAAAAGCAAACCGCACAGCAAATCGTAGACTCCATAACAAACCTACCAGAGAATACCCGCATCCAAATTTTGGCTCCGGTCGTGCGCAGAAGAAAAGGCGAACACAAAGATGTATTTGAAAAAGCACGTAAGGCGGGCTTTGTAAGAATCAGAGTTAATGGTGAAGTACGGGATCTTTCTGAAACATTCGATTTGGACAAACAAAAATGGCACGATATCGATGTTGTAGTTGACCGCTTAGTAATTAAACCAACTATGGATAAAGTCAGGTTAACCGACTCTACTGAAACTGCACTTAATCACGCAGAAGGAATCGTATTAGTAGATGTTCAAGGAAAAGAGGACCTAACCTTCTCAGAATCATTCGCCTGCACTTTCTGCGACATAAGTCTGGGAGAAATCGAACCCAGGACTTTTAGTTTTAACAATCCTCATGGAGCATGTGATACGTGCACAGGCCTCGGGTACAAAATGGTTGTCGACCCATCCCTAGTAATCCCAGATACCACAATATCCATAATGGAAGGAGGTATACAGGCTTGGTCAAGTTCAGGATCACTATCTCCTTGGTATACAAGTCAACTTATCTCCTTAGCAGATTCTCGAGGATTTGACCCATCGCTACCAATAGATTCTATGCAACAAGAAGATCTGGATGTCGTTTTGTATGGATCTCAAGGAAAAAGGATTCAAGTAACTCATAAAACCAGACGAGGCAGAAGGTATAGATGGAACACAAAATTCGAAGGAGTTATCAATAATTTACAAAGGAGACACATCGAAACTGAATCAGACGCAGTCCGAAAGGATATTGAGAGATATATGACTTCCCTACCCTGCCAAAAATGCAATGGTAGAAGGCTTAAGCCCGAGGCCTTGGGAGTTAAAATTGCAAATGCAAATATTATGGCTGTTAGCGATATGTCAGTTAGAGACACATCGGTATGGATATCTCAACTAGAAAATGACGGGGTGTTATCTACCCGTAATATGGTGATAGCAGCCCAAATCATTAAAGAGATAAGTGAACGTCTTACGTTTCTACTGAATATTGGTTTAGATTATTTGACACTCAGTCGAACGGCATCGACTCTTAGTGGTGGAGAGTCTCAGAGAATAAGGCTTGCCACACAGATAGGATGAGGATTGAGGGGGGACCTATATGTCTGTGATGAGCCATCAATAGG
>CAZCOH010000107.1:0-3788 GCA_964500645.1 uncultured Dehalococcoidia bacterium | reverse complement strand
GCGGAAGCTCCCCAGCCTAATTGATGGATGCTTGAAACCCGGCCTCTGTATTCATCGGCAATCATATTTTGTAAAAAAGTGTTGTTAATTGTTGAAAATACCACCCCAAAGGTGCCAACAATAGCAATTGTGACAACAGCGATTACGAAATTACTATTTAGGGCAAAAACGATTAATGCAAGACTTAAACCAACACCACTAGTCGTCTGGATTAAGTCTGAATCTCTAGATTTTGCAAATTGTGCCATTGCGATTGCACCAACCATACCTCCGACTCCGCTGCTCAGTAACAGATATCCATAACTTTGGACATCACCCCCAAAAATGTCTTCAGCGAACACCGGCAATAAAGTAGTGTAGGAAGAAGTAAAAACTCCGGCTACGATACCTATCGAGATTAAAGCTATCATAACCCCGTGTTGTTTTATGTAGGAAAACCCTTCAATAAGATCTACCCAAGGTTTCTGGGCCTTTCCCCTGGCGTAAATTTCCTGTCTTGAGAGCTTGCTGAACATGACTGTTGTGAAGGCATATGCAACACCAATGATCATAAACACTCCTTCAATTCCCCATATTCTCTCTATGAGTGGCAAGAAAACGGGGCCGATGATTGCTGATCCGGTTCCCAACATAGATTGCAACGCGAAGGCGTTAACTAAATGTTCGCGGGGCAATAAATTTGGAACCATAGCCTGCCTGGAAGGGATATCGAAAGAGAGTAATATCCCATTAATCAAGGAAATGGATATTAGGTGCCAAGGCTCTATTAGATCGAAGGCTACTAGCAAGCCGATTATTAAAGCGGTGGCTGCAAAGCAACCTCGTGTTATTGTGACTAATCGAACCCTGTTGACTCGATCGGCTATAACACCCCCCCACATAGATAAAACTAATATTGGACCCAAGCCTGTAAAGGTCAATATTCCCAAATAAAGCTCTGCATTTGTTAATTCGTGCATTAGCCAAAGGCTTCCAGCCATTAGCATGAATATTCCAATATTTGACGTTGAGTTACCGATCCAGAAAATTCTGTATTCCCGAAATTTTAAAGCTTCAAACATTGGCTCCACTTTAGATTTAAAACACCCACAAAAGGACCTACAAACAACAAGGCAGGGAAGAAAAAAATGGTGCCCGATAAAAGAATCGTCCATCCACTCTATCTATGTAAATCAAGAGAACAGATATTTTAGATTCATCTATTCATTATCTGCGTCGTCTTCTATACCCTTTGTAGCCCGCAATTAATAAAAGAGGTCCAAATAACATTAAGCTATTTGTCGACCCAGTTAGTGCAGATACCGAGTTAGCGCGGTTGCAGCCACCGCTAGTTTCAACAGGAACCTCTTTAATGACTTCCTTCTCTACAATTACTTCAACGGGAACCTCTTTAATGACTTCCTTCTCTACAATTACTTCAACGGGAACTTCCTTAACCGCGCGCCCTTGTTTTGATACCAGTGTGTCTGAAACTATTGCAGAGGCGTCCAAATATGGAATTGCTAGACATAACTTAGAGCTAGATAGGGAAAGTTCTAGTGCAAATTCGGCTACAGCTATTTTGTCTCCCCAAAGCCAAATCTGACCTTCGTCATCCTTCTTGAATTCAACATTTGCAGGAAATGTGACAGCCACTTCACCGTCTTCCTCCTCTTGCAGGATGGAACAAAACATTATGTGATGTTTGTTTTTTGTTATAACAGTGAGTTCCCATCCATTAGTTTCTTCACTAAGCTGTTGTTGTATTAAGAAATCTTCGCTGATTTCAAGAACAAAAGAATCATCAGTTACGTCTTCTTTAATGTCGGAAGTTTGGTCAGTATCTGCAATGTCTTCTAATAATGGTAAAAGTTCTTGACCAAATTTAGTCTCTGTGATGTTAACGAGTTTGGAATCCTCAAAAGGAGCCTCTTTAAATTGATAGGAACACGATGCTACAACCAGACTTAATAAAAGGGTGAGGAGAATTATCGTAATTGGTCCTGTAGGACGCATGTTTACCTCATTATTTGTTGCGAAAAGGAAGCCTACTTACAGCAAAAAAAATTGTAATTTCGTGGGTTACCGTTAGCAATAGATACCTAGTCCATAATGACCTAGGTTTGCAGAATAAGAGATCACAGAAGACAAGCGGATAAGCCTTAGTGTACTAAGTTACAACCACTGTAGATTTAAATTAATATTTTTAGATATCAGATTTCCTAATATGTCTTTCTATTCTTTGGATAATCTCCGTAGTAGAAATCCGTGCAGTGTAGGAGACAAGACGTAAAATCCCCAAATCGATTGGGACCTTGTAGCAAAGTTGCTTCATATGTTCAGAAAAATCGTCACCGTGGACAACCAAATCTATTCTATGGGTATTCAACCATTTTAGATCTACTACTAATGGAGCATCAGAAATTACCTCATCCACATAACGGCAAGAAGATACCGTATCCACACGTTCTCTCATGCTCAGTATCGGAGTTCGTTTGTATTCTTTAACAACTTCGTCAGAATGAATTCCTACAATTAAATGATCCCCAAATTGTTTAGCTTGTCTAAGAAAATTAGCGTGTCCATAGTGAAATAAATCAGCCACCATATCCACATAGACCCTTGTCATTATCAGTCTCCCAATTATGGTTCCCAACTTTATATATAGTTATCGGATGAAGGTTAGTTCTTTTCTTGAAGTACGTGAATACGGCCATGTCTCTCATTTGGGTCTGCTGTATAGAAATAGTTTCTACCAGGCTTAAGAAACTCTTCATATAAGATTTCCCTATCCTCACCGCTGCCTATATCCACGGCGTAATAGTCTTCATTCACCACTTCAAATGTAGCGTATCCATTGTCATCAGTTGTTTTTCTACCAATACCTACGATGGTTACTTCCATATTTGAAATAGGTTGTAAATCAGGCGTTAGTACCTCGATTCCCGTAATGTAATGTTTAGGAAAGAAAAATTTTCGTATTCGAGTGAAAACAGGAGTTTTTTCAAGGTTTATAGATTCCGGTATCGAATCTATTATGTCAGCTTCAAATCCCGTTCTTTTGGGGATCCTCCAGTTGGGACCATATTTGAGGGTTAAATATTCTTCGGGAGGATTGGGTATAAGGAAGGGTTTGCTCAGCAGGGAAACAGAGCTTAATTCTTGATAAAGATGGACAGGTATTTTTACACCCGGATATTGAAATATGCTCTCATCTAAAACCCGGTAACAAGTCCAATCTACAGGTATGCCAAATTTAGAAAGTTCTACCCCGATATGTAAATTTGTCTTCAATACCTTCACTTCAAAATTTGCTGCTTCAAATCTTTTGACGGCCCTATAAATATCGGATTCATCAAGATTATGCATACCTATTATTGAACCAATATCAATATCGTCGTCCCAATGAATTAGTTTCCCGTCTCTAACCGCCCCTAGGCAAGTTCCGTGCCGTAGAAAGAAAACAATATTTATATCGGTTAGCAGTTGCCAGATTTCCAATAGGATTTTCTCGGCATCCCGTATATGCATAGATCTTATTTTTCCACTCATAATGTTAGATTCTAGGGAACCGGCAACAAACTAACGAATTTAGACACATATTACGTTGCCATTTACTGGCCAATAAATGCAAGTTGTCAGGATAAACCTTCATTTGAACAGCATCGTCCATTAACGCCTTTATTCAGACAGATACGTCATTCACCCGAATTTTTGGTAGTTCTCGTAAAAAATGTCGGCCGGTCAATTTTGAATAACTAGCGGCGAGCACCTATGGTATCCGGTAATTCATTGACCATGGCACGAAT
>CAZCOH010000106.1:0-3810 GCA_964500645.1 uncultured Dehalococcoidia bacterium | reverse complement strand
TCAATATAGAATTCTCCATTGACCTTACCATCTCGCTTAATCAAGCTATCAACGGCGAGTCGAAAGTCTGAAGATTTTTTAAAGGTGAAGGTCCCGATGATTATAGGATCCTTCGCGGTTGATTCTAATGGGGTTTTAACTGACACTGATTTGATAGTGTTACCGTCCATGTTCAGCCAGCCGTACATATTGGGGTTGCGAATAGCATTGGGATACCCTTTAATTCCCCAAACTACTACATCTATATTGGTGTCATCCAGCATACGTTGCAATTCATGCGCGTCGTAAATAGCGCCGTTGTCGCATGCTCCAATAGTTAGAGGCCCATCAATGTAGGTCCTATTGTCCATTACGTCCAAACCTAATAGTGCCGTGCAAGCCTGGCCTTCTGTTACATGATCAATGGTTTTGATGGCTGCTTTGGGGAAAGTATCCCTTATCTCATTTATCACTTCTTGGTATCCATCCATATCTTTCCTTAGAACAAACACAGAAAATTTTGAGGGGGGTAGGTGATTTGCTGCTTGAATAACCATTGGCAATCCAGAAACTGGTATAAGGGGTTTTGTTTTTTTATAACCATCTGTAGCGAATCTTGATCCAAGTCCACCCATGGGCATAACTATATAATTTTTCGAATCATGCTCTATGATTGCTTCATCAATTAAACCTTTAAAGGCATCGGACCAGATGTTATATTCGTGAACGTCTTCTGGAGTGCCCCACTGCATAAAGTGTTGTAGCGGGTATACGGCCACAGATTGGTCTTTGTTTATCAAAGTTTTGTATGCCAAACTCACATAAAATTCGCCCGAAACATTCATGTTTTTATCAATTACAACATTAAATGATTCGATCATGATTCTTGCTGAGGAGAAATAATACGTCCCACTCGATGCGAATTCATTCATTCTATCGTTTGTATACGGTTCTTTTTCTTGTATATCTTGAACCCATCCATCTTTTTCAAGCATATATGCATAGTTTGTGTTGCCTAGAGAGTGTGGGTGGAATCCCTTGTAAGCTGGTATGGCTCCATTGCAATTTAATTTCCCAACAAACTCCTTGAAATGATCCCAATCCCAGTAGCAGGTGAAGTCACAATAATTAACCACAACCTCATCATCCGGATCTAGCAAATGCTGTATTTCCAATACCGCATGCACCGGGCCCAATTTGTGTGGTTTGATTCCTATGATTTCCCCTGTAGGGCAATAGGTTCTAATAATCTCCTCCATTTTGTATTCATCGGAATCAAGATGATCCTGATTGCAAATAAAGAAAAAAGAAACTTCTCCAGGGAACATATCAATCACATGACTAATTATGGGCTTTCCTTCAATTTCTATAAGAGGCTTTGGAACTGAATATCCTGCACGCCTGAACCTTTCTCCGAAACCGGACATGGGTATTACGATTTGCATAGGCATCCTACTAAATATATTGAAGTTGCTATTCTACATATATTTGAAATGAGTGGAAGTTTGATATTGGGTGAGTAAGGCCATTTTATTCATCTTTGCAAAATTTGCGGTGTAAATAATATCTTTACGCTCATTCTCATATTGTGCCTGGCTTAGAAGAATCTGCCGCAAGACAAATTAACGACTCGCTCCATCTAGAATTTGTTGAAAATTCGTGACGGTTTCGTGACTAAAAAGAGTGGTGCCCCTAGCAGGACTCGAACCTGCGCACCCGGTTTAGGAAACCGGTACTCTATCCTCCTGAGTTATAGGGGCAAAAGGAATCTCAGGCACAAAATTGTACCAGATAGTGCAGTGTTGGAACTCGAATTACAGATAATATATTGAAAAGACCTTATGTGAGAAAGTTTGACCAAAACTTTCACGTTGACTTAAATCGCATTTCATCTAGAAAGCTAGTAGCTCTAAGGTCACGTTCAACAACATATTTTAAATAATCTCTCATAACCACAGAAATCTCACGAAGAGACTTTTCAGAAACAGAGGGGATATTGATCTCAGATATATTTGCATTTTGTCTCTGAATCCAGCGAAGCAATTTCATAGCATCGAGTGAAATTTTAGTCAGAAATATCTCTTCTTCAGATTCACAATCTACACATAAAGCTCCTCCGTATTCGAAGTGGAATCCATACGGACCTGGTTCAAGAGCTTTACCACATCCAACACATTTTTCAAATTCGGGTCCAAATCCACTACAGTTTAAAAGTTTTAATTCGAAAATCCTAATAAATAAATCCATACCCTTGTGTAGGTTCATATGATTCAAGGAATCAACCAAAAGTGAGAATAAATCAACATTGGCTGCCCAGTCATCAGAAAATGCATCCACCAACTCTGCCAGATAAATACCCTGCGCTATTGTGGTCAGATCAGCCTTCAATCCTTCAAATGAATTTATAGTTACACACTCATTAACATTATCAAGGTTTCTGCCTCTGGCCAAAGACAACTGAACCAGATTTAAGGGCTCTAGAGTACCCCCAAAGCGACTCCCAGGTCGCCTGACTCCCTTAGCAACAGCAGTGACCCGGCCCAATGATTTTGTGTAAAAATTGATAAGTCTGTCAGTTTCACCCAGAGGTCTATATCTTAAAACTACGGCTGTTGTTTGGTAAATTCTACTTCTGGTCATTTCAACCTAGACTTCGCCCGCAATCTCTAATATATATAGCTAGGAAAAACTCAATCGAAATTTTGCCTACCTTCAAACGCTCTACCAAGAGTAGCCTCATCGGCGTATTCCAAGTCACCACCGACTGGTAAGCCTCGAGCCGGCCTAGTAATGCTAACGCCAAGACCTTCTATCAATTTGTATATATACATGGAAGTCGCTTCACCTTCCAAATTTGGATTAGTAGCCAACACCACTTCAGAAATGTTTTCTGAATCTATCCTCATCAATAATTCCTTGATCCTCAGGTGTTCAGGTCCCACACCATTGATAGGTGATATGGATCCATGGAGAACATGGTATGTGCCGTTAAATGATGATGCCTTTTCAAGAGCAACTACATCTAGTGGTTGTTCCACGACACATAGCAAACCAAAATTTCTTGATATGTCAGAACAAATTCTACAAGGATCAGTTTCGGTAATATGAAAACATTTTGAACATAGTCCAATATTGTTTTTCACAGACAGAATTGCATCAGACAAACTCACAGCCTGTTCTCTAGGCATCTTAATTAAGTAGTAAGTTAAGCGCTGAGCCGACTTTGGACCTATACCAGGAAGCCTCCCTAGCTCATCAACCAATCTTTGAACTTGAGGGCTACCCCCCTGAGGTCCTCTAACCATTCAAAACAACCCTATTTCCTAATACGATTCTCATTCTACATAAGACCAGGAATATTAAGTCCGCCTGTTAAAGCTCCCATTTTTGATGAGGCAAGCTCTTGAGCCTTCTCTATCGCACCATTTACGGCCGCTTGAACCAAATCCTGTAACATCTCCACGTCGTCGGGATCTACCGCCGAAGGATCTATTTCAATACTTTGGACAACCATTTTTCCAGTTACAACTACTTTTACAACACCTCCACCAGAGGAATGTTCTACCGTTGATGCTTCAATTTCTTCCTGCAATTTAACCATTTGCTTCTGGAGCTGCTGTGCTTGTCTCATCATGTTTTTGTTCATCATATTTCTTTACCTCTCTCTCTCTTCAACTATACGAGCCCCTAAGGATTGAGCAGCTCTTACCAAGTGACTTCTTTGGGATGCCGGTTTCCCTTGGCTCCCTGTGCCATGACCTTTCAATAAAATATTTATCTCAAATTTTTTTCCTAACGTTTTTTCAACTCCATCTGTTACCTGGGCCATAA
>CAZCOH010000105.1:0-3892 GCA_964500645.1 uncultured Dehalococcoidia bacterium | reverse complement strand
GATATTTCTCATAATGTTCTTTAGTATCCCAGACTTCAGTAAAAATCCAATTATTTGGGCTTTCCGTATTGTAAGTTAAATCAATGCCTTGGCACCCTTCAAAAGCCCTCGTAGCTTTGAAGGCGTCTTTACAAATCCCAGTAAACCCATCTCTTTCCCCCTCTTTTAAAGTACCCTCAAGTATCACACTGACTGCCATTTTGGTCTCCATTTTATACTATTTTTTACAATGTTAAGTGATTTAAGGCAACGATATTAACATAGCCATTAAAATAAAAAACCGGCAAAACAATATGGATTTATTTTCACTAAATCAACAGGTTGGAGGAATTCCTGTGGCAGCGAAGAGCCAAAAAAGTCTCTTATCAAGCTGCTTGGCATCGACATATAATCTTTCCGTAATCTAATTAGTAGATTAATTCTTATAGCATTCTCTTACATATCCAGACTCATATCGAATAGATTTAGGCCATATTCTTCTTAACCGTGATTTATGCGTCAATACTAGTTTTCTACTTGGAGTCCCTGCCTATGCACCACTTTTTTCCCTACCCTAGTGTTTGTATATCCTTTTTATTAGAAGGCTATTGAGCTGTTATCCCTCCATCAATAACCAATTCAGACCCCGTAACGTAACGGGATTCGTCAGATGCCAAATATAAAACAGATAAAGCCACATCATGAGCTGTTGCAAATATCCCTAAGGGAGTGATGGCCAGTCGATTAGTCATTGCTTCACTGTTAGCTAGCAATCCAGATATCATTTCAGTTTCAATGTAGCCCGGGTGAACTGAATTACACCTAATGTTGTGCGGCCCATATTCAACGGCTATAGACTTTGTCAAAAGCCTTACAGCTCCTTTACTAGCAGTATAAGCAGAGATTCCTGGTACTCCGACAAGGCCTGCCATGGAGGATATGTTAACGATGGAGCCTCCACCTGAGGCCTTCATATATGGTATAGCGGTTTTAGCGCCTAGGAAAACTCCTTTTGAGTTAACCTCCTGAATACGATCCCATTCCTCAGTGGTCACCTCTTCAAGATTCTTACCAGTCATGGCTATTCCTGCGTTGTTAACCAGTATGTTTAATTTGCCATAGAGGTTAGAGAGTAATTTTGTCGCTGAATTCCAATCGTCTTCATTTGTAACATCCAAGTGAACATATTTCGCCACACCTCCAGCCTCCTTTATCTCAGCCTCAACTTTCTTACCTTTCGCATCAAGGATGTCCCCAAAAACGATTCTTGCCCCCTCCTTCGCAAACAACCTTGCCTCCGATTCACCTTGGCCACGTGCACCACCAGATATTAAAGCAACCTTTCCTTCAAGCCTCCCCATTGATGTCTCCTTTGATCATTAGAGTCTTTACATCGTTATTCTTCCAAGAAGTTCCGATAAGGGACGCCACAGCCGCCATTAGACTTAAAGCAACACAAACCCAGAAAGTATTTTGCAAGCCTATTGTGAACGCGCTTAGTATAGGTAGACTACTTGCTTCGTTTATCGCGGAAAGAGTTGGAGGGTGTCCTAGGGATCCCATGGTCCCTGTCACAATTGCGGTAGATATTGCGATACCGACAACATGTCCAGAGTTTCTAACTAAATTAGTAAATGATGAGATAACCCCATAATTAGTAGGGGAAACGACGCTCAATATGGAACTATTGTTTGAAGGCCAAAAAGATCCTGAACCAAGGGTTTGAACAACCATTCCTACTATAATTAAGATAAGAGGTTTTTCCACGTCGAGATTGACCAGTATGAGTAACCCTATGGCAGTAACTATCATTCCTCCGACATTAAAAATTCCCCAGCCGTACTTATCAGAAAACCGCCCGCTTACAGGCCCTGCTATTACCATACAAAATGCGCTGGGAACGATTATCCAACCCATTGTTGACGCGTTAAAACCAAGAACGAATTGAATATAGAACGGGATGAGAAACCTGACGGGTTGAGTTCCCAAAAATGATAACCAGCTTGCTAAAACTCCAGTGGAGAATAGTCGATTACCAAACAATTTTAAATCTAACAATGGGGATTCAACGGATATCTCCCACCAAACGAAAACCCCTATTGATGCCCAAAATATCCCGAAAGCCGTAATCACAAACGATGAATTCCACCCATAACGAGATCCAAAAGTTATGGCCAGTAGTAGTGAAATCAATATGATTGCAGAAAATGTAGCGCCTAACCAGTCGAATGGTTCATTTACACTGTCCCCTCCCCCACTGCGGGCGGTATCCAAAATAAGCACAGCTGCTATTAAGGACACTACGCCTAATCCAGCGGTCGTGTAGAGAACAGACTCCCAACCTAGGGAATCGACTAAAAAACCCCCTATGGCCGGTCCTGCAACTGCGCCTATACCAACTACACTCATGGTTAGGCCAAGGGCTCTTCCTCTTTCTTTGTCACCAAAAGCAGATATTACCATTGCCATTGAGGTACCTTGAGTCATCGCTGAACCAACACCTTGAAGTATTTTGGCACTTATCAATAATTCAATGTTTGGAGACATCGCCGAAAGGAATCCTCCTGCCGTAAATACTATGAATCCAAGAAGATATATTATTTTTCTTCCTAGAATGTCAGAAAGACGCCCCATTGGTAATAGTAGAGCTGAAATTGTCAATCCATATCCAATAACAATCCATTGTGTGGTGGGTAAATCAGTATTGAAGTGATCAGCAATTGAAGGAAGCGCTACATTTATCCCACCGTGTTCAAATACTGAAGTAAACAACCCGATGGAGACAGCGAAAAGAACCAACCATTTATAGCTAATGCGGTTTCCTATAGGATTTCCATTAACAAAATTGCCTGTCATTTGTAGAGTACTCCAAGATTATTCTAGGCATGTTCCAGCATCACCTATATCTTGTCTATATTTTTCGGAATTAACTGAATTGAGGAATTACCTTATCGACAAATAGTTTCATATCATTCAATTCTTGAAATTGAGGAAAAGTAGTCACTACCATGTCGAATCCCATTTCTACTAATTCGTGTAGCTGGTCGCAGACTGAATCCGGGTCACCGCAGATCACTTGGCCTGTGCCATTTTTGCCTTCAGCCATCCTCAAAGCTTTCTTATGATCTTTATCGATATAAAACCTTGGTGCCAGAGTCTTTCGTATGTCGTTATAATCTCTTCCGACTGCCTCACAATGTTGTCTCAGTATTTTTAACTTTTGAGCTAAGTCAGGTATGGGTCTCATTACATCGTTCCACCAGTCGGCATGTTGGGCTACCACTTTTAAAGTTTTTTTCTCTCCGCCTCCTCCCAACATTAAAATCGGTCGTGGGGATGGTCTAGGCTCGCAATATACGTTTTCGATGCGATAGTACTTGCCTGTGAAGTTGGCAGGACTGTCCACCCACATTTGTTTTATGATTTTTACTCCTTCTTCAAACATGTCTACCCTTACTCCAGGTGATGGATAGTCAAATCCATATGATCTATATTCTTCTTCATACCAACCTGCACCATATCCAAGTATCAGGCGTCCCATGCTCATTTCTTGTAAGCTAGCGGACATTTTGGCTAATAGAGACGGATTTCTAAAGGAGTTACACATTACTACCGTGCCCAACATAGGGCCCGGATATCTAGCCGCCATCCAGGTAAGCATGGTCCAACACTCCACTCTGAATTCTGACTCGTAATTCAGGTGGTCTGACGACCATATTGAGCCAAAACTTTGTGAAGCTACATCAAGAGCTCTGTGGAGATCGTACAAATAGTTCCTTGGTGTTATCACCTCATATCCTCGCTCTCCAGCGGGAGGATTGTACCCAAATTCCATCAATGGTTTTTTCATATAATTCCTTCGTTTTAAACAAATATTTAAGTTTAGGGTGGTGCCATTTATTTTTTATGAGGG
>CAZCOH010000104.1:0-4103 GCA_964500645.1 uncultured Dehalococcoidia bacterium | reverse complement strand
ATTCTTGAAAAATCTCTCTGCGAAACACTTTTTATTTCCAGTTCAGGTAGAGAAACTATTTTTCAAATGGCAAAAACCCTTTCACATAAACTTT
This sequence comes from uncultured Dehalococcoidia bacterium, assembly GCA_964500645.1. GTDB lineage: Bacteria > Chloroflexota > Dehalococcoidia > Lucifugimonadales > UBA826 > CAYFIW01. The sequence continues at coordinate 4,009 of CAZCOH010000104.1, read as the reverse complement.
CTTCTCTATCTTATTGTGTAGTCAGAAATACCGGGCACAATATGTACATGGAAAGACCGGACGCAATATCAGCACTTATATCAATGTTTTGTGAAGAATATCCGGTACCAGGAGAGATCTAAGATCTAATAGCTCGGAAGACCATACAGTAAGTCAGGGGGGGTTTCTCCAGCATATGCAGGGCTATCATACCCAACAATATTAGGTCCGTTCCACGGATGTGCCCTCGCAACTTCTTCATTGATATCTGCGCCCCATCCCGGTCCGGTCGGCACTTTCATATATCCATCCACTATATCGGGTTGAGCAGTGGTCAATTCATCCTTCCACGGCACATCATCAATATCTATCTCCATAATCCGAACATTGGGCAATGAAGCGCAAAGGGATGCACTTACAAAAGATGAGAGATGGCTGTAATAATTATGGGGTGCAACATTGTGTTGGAAAACTTCAGCTAGGTCTCCGACTTTTTTAGATTGACTGAATCCATTCCACGGAACATCAATCATAAACATGTCTGCCGCATGTTGCTGGAAATATGGTAAATAATCTCTCATATAAAATAGGTTTTCACCAGTACATATCCTCGTAGTCGTAGAATCCTTTATCTGTCTTATACTTTCAGGCTGATACATATCTATCTCCAGCCAAAGCATATCGAACTGCTCTAAGACTTTCGCTATTCTGAGACAAGCCTCAGTTTTGAAATGGAAATTTAGATCTAGGTTTATGTCAACGTCTGGACCAACAGCGTCTCTAAACGTACCTATAAGCTTTTCTATGTGTTTTAAAACACCCTTTGTAGCAACTTGATCAGTACTTCCTCTGCCTCCACCGAAGCCACCTCCAAAGTGCATCGCTGGATCCCCTGGCCCTATGACGTTTGTTTTAAAAGCGGTAAATCCTCTATTCACAACTTCTTTACCTAATGCCGTTATATCATCCCATGTGCGAAGAGGTGGAACACCAATCAGATCATAATTGCGAACCCTGGAACTCCCACAGTGAGACCAATAAACTCGGACCTTATCTCGTGTAGGTCCGCCAAACAACTCTGTAACAGATATACCTAGACTTTTGGCCTTAATGTCAATGAAAGCGCAGTCTAGACCGGCTATTGCCTTAGCGGCAATCCCTCCAGGACTTTGTCTAGTAGCCCTCAACATATCCCAAAATCTTGTTTCAAATTCTCGAGGGTCCTTACCAATCAAAACAGGCTTCAAATCCTCTATAGTACCGTCTACGCCACGAGGAGATCTACCATCACTGCACTCACCCCATCCTGTTATGCCTTCATCGGTCTCTACTTTAACGAATCCCCATGGTCTCCACCCTGCATCGACTATGAAAGATTCTATATTAGTGATCTTCATCTACTTCATCCTTACGCATACTTCTATAATTGATACACATCCTCACGAACTAATCTTGAATGGGGCTACTAAATTGTTCCCTAAGAACCCTTTTTAGAACTTTACCAAGAGGATTTCTCGGAAGTTCTCCAACTATCACTACAGATTCGGGTTTCTTAAAACTCGACAATTTAGATCGGCAATATTCTATTACTTCGGATTCATTAACAGAACGTCCTGGCTTCTCCACTACAATCGCCCTAACCCTTTCACCCCAATCTAAATCTGGAACACCTATGATGGCAGCTTCATCAATATCAGGATGGGAATGAAGAACTTGCTCGACCTCTTCGGGAGAAACCATCTCTCCACCTCTCTTTATGAAATCTTTCGCTCTTCCAGACAAGAATATATACCCATCGTCGTCAAAATACCCCAAATCACCAGTGTATAACCATCCTCCCCTCAGCGCCTCCGCGGTCGCCTCTTCCTGATTCCAATATCCTTTCATCAAACGAGAACCTCTAGCAACGATCTCTCCATTTTCACCAGTACTAACAATGTCGCCATTTTCATCCACTATACGCACTTCAACATCACTAAGTGGCTTGCCTATAGATGTCAAGCGCTTTAATTTAATCTCTATCTCTTCACTACTACCCTCCAAAACATGATCTTCTGGGGGCAACATAGTTATGGTGGCCGCCGTCTCTGTTTGACCAAAAGCATTAATGAAGTAGGTACCAGGCAATTTTTCTATCGCCCTCCTTATCACTTCTAAAGGCATCGGGGCAGCACCATATGTTATGACCTCTAGACTACTTAGATCATGATTATCAAATTCCTCATGATCCAATAGCATTTTCAACATTGTTGGAACCATCATGGCCCTATTTGCTCTTTCTGTTTCCACTAGCTTCATCCACTCCCCCGGTTCGAACTGCCTCTGAATAATCAGTGTCCTCCCTCCATATATCGCAGCCATTACAGCCTGAACGCCTGCAATGTGATACAGAGGGACGGTAAGTATGTTTTTCTCCTCAATATCAAGGTCAGCGGGCGAAACATTGTTTAAGATATACGAAGAGAAGCTATCGTGACTAAGCATTACTCCTTTGGGCGATCCTGTGGTGCCAGCAGTGAACATCAACATCGTTAGTTCATCTGCATCCCCAACAGGATAACGTTCATCAGAAACACTAGAATCCAAAATCGTTTCATAGCTAAGCCATCCGGACGAAGTGCCATCAATAACGACCTTTGCTGATAGAGAATCAAGATCCTCAGTCACTTGGTCAATCATAGTCGTATATCTTGCGCCAGCGAATATCACCTTTGGTGAACAATCACTAAGCATATATTGAATCTCTTCAGGAGTAGAACGAAAATTCAGCGGAACATACACAGCATCTAATTTTGAAGCTGCAAAATATGCCTCTATATGTTCATTACAATTAACCTGCATAGTTGAAATACGATCACCAGACCCAACCCCCAATTCTGAAAGAGCGTTCGCCAGCCTATTAACCCTTTCAGTCAATGAAGCATAGCTGATCCTTTTACCGTCAAAAATAATTGCGGTACGATCTGGAACAATAAGACTTGTAATATTCAAAAATTCCGACGTATTCATACCCGGACTCAACTCCCATAAAAAAAGTACGCAGTGTAATTTATCACCAACTAGCCGCAGCCGCTATATCCATCTTGTGTTTTTCAAATTTATACGACCGTAAATTCGTCTATTTGACTGTCAAGTCATACCTGAATAAGCACAATAATATTCAATTTAATATAATTTTCCAACTACCTTACCGTTGACACTCAATAAGAGGTGTTTGCTAACATGGTTCGTGTCCAGTTGGCTCAAAGAGGAGGATTTCTTTGGAAAACGATCAATCTACTAGGCTTCTATCTGCCGTTGGCGCATACACTGAAGAACTAAAAGAAAAAGACAAAACCACGGCCGCTGTCAGAGAGCTAAACAGATTTGTGAAATATTTCAGGGGAGAAACTGATCTGTCATCAATAACTCCTTCTCAAATAGGAACTTATGCTGAAGAGGCATGCAAAAACGGATCATCCTCAGAAACTATTGAAGGTTTGCAAGCAGTCAGAAAATTCCTCACTTTTGCCTACAAAGGAAGTAGGACTGAAGTAAACCTGGCAACACACTTCAGAATAAGAAAGCCAAAGACATCAGCAGGCTCCAAATCAGATGAGATCTCACACTCTAGTGGCGGACAAGAAATGACTCAAGATGGTTATGAGCAGCTTGTCACAGAGAAAGACACTCTTGAATCGAACAGAATGAGCATCAGTGAAGCCATACACAAAGCCGCATCGGATGGAGACGTAAGGGAAAACGCTCCATTAGAAGCTGCTCGTGAACAACAGGGACGTGAAGAGGCCAGAATAAAAGAAATAGACAACATGCTGAGAACTGCAATAATTGTGGATTCTAGCGGAAAAGGTACAAAAAGAGTCCGAGTGGGTGTCACTATTCAGATAGAGGAAATATCGGCAAAGAAAAAGTTCAAATACACTCTTGTTAGTCCATCGGAAGCAAGCCCACTGCAAGGAAAAATATCGGATGCCTCTCCTCTTGGTAAAGCTTTTCTCGGGAAGCGAGCAGGACAGCGAGCCACTGCAGA
>CAZCOH010000103.1:0-4135 GCA_964500645.1 uncultured Dehalococcoidia bacterium | reverse complement strand
CTCGGCAGAATAACCTATAGAAATATGTCCTAAGATTATTGAAACCTTTCCGTATAAACTCCACCTGATAATACGGAAAGGTTTCAATAATCTCTGTTTTAAAGACTAAAAGTCCTACTGGCAAAGAAACTCAAATTTGTTACAATTCATGACTAGTTTTACCACGCAGGAGCGTAGCTCAGTTGGTAGAGCATTGGTCTCCAAAACCAAAGGTCGCGGGTTCGAACCCTGCCGCTCCTGCCAAATCTTCTTGGTATATTACTGTAACTATCTTCGTGAGACACCAGATGTTCGAGCTGCTACAGAGACGCCCCTAGCAACAGCTCTGACGACAGTCTTATCAAATATTGAAGGCACGACGTATTCACTACTCAGCAATCTATCCGGAACTCGCGAAGCTATCGCCTCAGCAGCAGCAATCTTCATTTCGTCGTTAATCTCTTTAGCCCTGGATTGAAGTACCCCTTTAAACATCCCCGGAAAACACAAAGCATTATTTACCTGGTTAGGATAATCAGAACGACCCGTAGCCATAACTTTTACATATGGCTGAGCCTCTTCTGGCCAAACTTCCGGATCAGGATTAGACATCGCTAAAACAATAGAATCCTTTTTCATAGTTCTAATGTTATCGACGGATATAACACCAGGGGCAGACAGACCTATGAAAACATCAGCGTGTGCAATAGCTTCCTTTATTCCACCCTTTAAATTTGTGGGATTGGTCCGGTTGGCATAGGCAGCCCACGCTGTTTGATCCCCATAATCCTTATCGCGATGTATAACCCCATCTTTATCGACCCCGATAATATTGGTCGCACCTGATTTAATTAGCAAGTTAGTTGTAGCAATCCCTGCGGCCCCTATCCCAACAATCACAATCTTTATATCATCCATATCTTTTTCGACAACTTTTAATGCATTAAGCAAAGCAGCTAAAACAACTACCGCTGTCCCATGTTGATCGTCATGAAATACCGGAATATCTAATTCATCGGTCAATCGTTTTTCAATTTCAAAGCAACGTGGAGCAGCTATATCTTCCAAATTTATCCCTCCAAATCCGGGGGACAAATACTTTACAGTTTTTACGATTTCATCTGTATCATTCGTGTCCAATACTATTGGCCAAGCGTCAATACCGGCTAGTTCTTTCAACAATTGAGCTTTGCCTTCCATTACAGGAAGAGCAGCACCGGGACCAATATCTCCCAGCCCCAACACCGCGGACCCATCAGTTACTACGGCAACCGTATTACCTTTACTCGTCAGCGTCCAAAGAGAATCAGGATTTTCGTAAATAGCGGAACTTACCCGTGCGACACCAGGGGTATATACGATAGAAATATCGTTACGTGTTTTAATGGGCATCTTGCTATTCATCTCTATCTTCCCACCAAGATGCCTTAAGAACACTTCGTCAGAAACATTAATTATTCTCACGCCATCGATCTCTGTAATGGCTTTTACTATCTCTTTTGAGTGTTCCTCGTCACGGGCATTAATCGTAATATCACGAACCATAACGTCTCTCGCCGCATCGGCGATGTCCATAGCACCAAGGTCACCGCCGGCAAACCCAATAACAGAAGTTATCTGAGCCAGCATGCCGATTTCGTTTGCATACTCAGCCCTAACAGTGAAACTATGCGCTATATTCGGCTGTATAGAAGCCATTAATCAGTCCCTCGCGCAGTTTTAGCGCCCATTAATAAATCCTTAAATAAGTCTTTATTAGGCATTTTGTATTAAGTTAAGGCCTAGTTCAATCTAAAAACACTTGATGATTCTGTGCGTTATGAAGCAGGCACAAGATCAAATAAAAATATCCAGTACTATCGATGATACTAATATTCTTCTCTAATGTTGCAAAATGTCTATTGCTTGCACTACTATTCCTTCATGAAGTTCATCGTCGGATTTAACCAAATTTGTTGTTGTAGCCCACATTAAAATTTTGTCGGGGCGGTAGACTTACCAGATCATTAAAACAAGTACCCCCGAGAGGGGGTTTTTTTATTTTACGGAGATAAATATGGCATTACAAATAGGAGACCAGGCACCAAATTTCACTGCGAATACGACAATTGGAAAAATAGATTTTCATGAATGGTTAGGTGATAGTTGGGGAGTATTTATGTCGCATCCTGCTGACTTCACACCCGTATGTACCACCGAAATAGGAAGGGTGGCAAATTTAAAATCTGAGTTTGAAAAGAGGAACGCAAAACCTCTAGTAGTAAGTGTAGGAACGAAAGAGGGACTTACTCCAATTGAATCCCACACTGAATGGATAAAAGACGTTAATGAAACTCAAAACGCGAACGTTGAATTTCCACTGGTAGAAGATCCTAACAAAGAAATTGCTAATGCATATGGCATGATACATCCCAACGCAAATGACACTCTTACTGTACGATCTGTATTCATAATTGGACCCGATAAAGCAGTGAAACTGATTATTTCATACCCGGCCTCGACGGGGCGCAATTTTATCGAGATTATGAGGGTTCTGGATTCCCTACAACTGACCGCAAACCATCAAGTTGCAACTCCAGCGGATTGGACTAACGGTGACGATTGTATTGTTGTACCTGCTGTTGCCACTGAGGATATCCCAGGTAAATTCCCCAAAGGGCACACCATCATAAAAGAATATCTAAGAACGACACCTCAACCCAATATATAGTGTCAACTCAATGGACTTGGGTAGGATCTTAACCTGTTCTACCCAAGTTTAACCCTACAGAAAATTACGACTTCCAATATAGATACTCCTGATAATTGCGAACTTTCGTTGCTAGGGGATAAGATCTCAATTATCTTGACCAAAACATCAAAGTATTTGTTCTTACAGAATGTTACAGGAGAGAAAGCATGTCATTAAAATGGGGAATTATAGGAATGGGTGACATTGCCGATAAAGTGATGGCGCCGGCTATGCACTCCTCCAAAGACCACGAATTAATTGCAATTATGCGTAGAAACGAGTACGAACTTAGTGAACTTGCCGAAAAACACGGAGTACAGAAGACCTACACACGTGTGGAAGATCTTTTAAATGATTCAGATTTAGACGCCGTTTATATAGCGACGCCCGTCAATGCCCATAAGGACCAGACAATTCAAGCGGCACAAAAAGGAAAACACATTCTCTGCGAAAAGCCTATGGCAATGAATCCTAACGAATGCCAGGAAATGATCAATGCCTGCAGCACCAATAACGTGGGCCTGATGATTTGTTATTACCAGAGGTTCAACAAACGACATCAAAAAATACGAGAACTCATTCAAAAACAAGAAATAGGTCGAATAACTGCTGTACGATTGACTAACTCTGGTCTGTTACCAGATTCACCTGATTCTTGGCGCCAGGACCCCGCAATAAGCGGGGGTGGCAATATCATGGACGTCGGGAGTCACTGCGTTGACCTACTTAGATATTTGTTTGGCGATGTTTTATCAGTAAACGCGCTAGTTAACACTCTCGCTTTCCAATACGAAGTTGATGACACAGCTACCATGTTATTAGAGCTAACTGATTCAGTTCATGCTGTAGTAAGTACACATTGGAGCACATTAATACCAAGCCCTGAAGAAGCCTCGGTACTAACTATCTATGGTACTGAGGGGACAATAATATCCACCCCTATGGCTGACAAATTTTCTAATGGGTCGCTAAAGATTTTGAAAAACAATCAGGAAACTGAATACAAATATGAAAGTAGCACCCACGTTCAAATGCTAGACGCATTTGCCACTGGCTTGGAAAACGGAAATCGAATGCACATATCTGGAACAGATGGATTGATAGTATCAAAGGTTATAGATGCCGCATACAAATCATCATCTGAAGGTAACAGGGTAAAAATTTAGAGAGCATATAATTTTAATTCGCTACCGATGGTTAAATCTGTCACACCACGGATAAAATTGCCAACGAACTTAAAAGCAGAACTATACCTGCAACTTGAGTATAGGAAAGCCTTTCCTTAAATAACAATACTCCAGCAATAATTGGTATCACAGGGTATGTCGTGTGAGCAACTGATACGATCCCTATTGAACCCAATTCGGCACCTCTTGAAAACAAGAAAAAAGCACCTATTTTCATAGAAGAAGTCATAAGCAGTAA
>CAZCOH010000102.1:0-4235 GCA_964500645.1 uncultured Dehalococcoidia bacterium | reverse complement strand
AACTTTCCTCACGTCACTAGAATTAAGGCTAGCGACAGAAGACAGCGCAATAAAGTCAAACTGCCGGAAAAGATCTTTCCATCAAATAGAATAATGGAATGTGATTGGAGGACGGCTTTTCACGAATTCGCAACACGCATGATCAGGGTGCGTCGGGACCCGGCGTTTCACACCGTCTTTCAGGCGTGAATCTTGTTCCAGTAGGGATCTTTGCCGTACCGGGTGGAGATGAAGTCAACAAACGCACGGGTGCGTTTTGGCAGAATTGTTGTCTTGGGATAAACGGCATAAACATCAAGCTCTGCCCATTCATAGTCAGGCAGAACAGGCTGCAGCAACCCGTTATTGATCGCATCATAATGAAGAAAATTCGGAAGGCATGTGATGCCAAGACCGGCGATCGCAGCCTCACGCAGCACATCGCCATTGCTGGCTGACAGGCGCGGCTTCACGCGCAGGACACCGGTCTTTCCATCTGGCCCGCGATAGCGCCAGTCATTCGGGGTCTTCTCATTCGAATAGACCAGTGCGGGCAATTGTTCCAAATCTTCGGGCTTCTTGAAAGGCGGGTGACGCGAGACAAAATCCGGCGAGGCACAGGGAATATTGCGCACGGTCGAGATTTTCTTGGCGATCAGGCTGGAATCCGACAGCACCCCGATACGGATCGCCAGATCAAACCCCTCGGCAACCAGATCAACCCGCTTGTCAGACAAATCCATATCAATCCGCACATCTGGATGCGCATGCATGAATTGCGAAATTGCCGACGACATGTGCGACACACCAAAAGACAGCGGTGCACTGATTCGCAGAACCCCGCCAAGCCCGCCACCTGAATTCAGCACTTCCTGCTGTGCGGCCTCCAGCTCATCAAGAACAGCCTTGCAGCGCTCATAAAAGCCCTGCCCCACTTCGTTCAAATACATTCGGCGTGTTGTACGCTGGATCAGCGGCGCGCCGAGGCGCAATTCCAGATCTTTCAACCGGCGGCTGACGGCCGATACAGCAATACCAAGACGCTCTGCTGCCTGCGTAAGACTGCCAGTCTCCACAACCATCACAAACGCGCGAATTTCCTCGATCTGGCTCATAATGTCGCATCCTACATTATTATTCTTAAAAGTAGAATTATATTTTCCATGGTCAGTATTACAACCTGGTCTTTTGATATGTTTGCGTGGGTTACTGTGCAATTTGCTGAACAATAGGGATTTTTCTTGCGTAATGAAGTTGCTACTATACCAGGCGTTAGGAAAACAGAGACTTTTATGAATTTGCTCAAGAAAAAGCTATAGGCAAACGCCTGTAGTCAAATTTCCACATTCGATTAAATTAATTTCGTCTGTCGGATTATATGGAGGAATCAATTTGCTTAAAAACGTAGGTTGTGGTGAGCTCAACCTTGACAGAGTCGGTGAAACTGTAACCTTGGCGGGCTGGGTTCACAGACGTCGAGACCATGGGAATTTAGTTTTTATCGATGTCCGTGACAGGTCAGGTATCGTTCAAGTAGTGTTTGATCCTGATATTGACAGGAACTCCCACGAGATTTCTGAGTCGTTGAGAAATGAATGGGTTATACAGGTGAAAGGAGAGGTTATAGCTCGATCAGAGGAGACTATAAATTCAGATCTACAGACTGGTTATGTTGAATTACATGCTTCAAACATAGTTGTCCTGAATGAATCTCTTACCCCACCCTTTTACGTCAATGAAGAAAGCGAAGTGGATGAAAATGTGAGGCTTAAATATAGGTATGTAGATTTGAGAAGAGAGAGTATGAAAAATGCTCTCATTGTCAGGCACAGAGTAGTAAAGTTCATTAGGGACTTTTTGGATGGTAAGGATTTTATCGAGGTTGAGACTCCAATTCTTATAAAAAGTACCCCTGAAGGAGCGAGGGATCACATCGTTCCCAGCCGCCTATATCCGGGTCAATTTTTTGCTCTTCCCCAATCACCCCAACAGTTAAAACAATTATTAATGGTTGGAGGTGTTGAAAGGTATTTTCAGATCGCTCGTTGCTTTAGGGATGAAGATTCAAGATCGGATCGCCAGCCAGAATTCACACAACTTGATCTGGAGATGAGTTTTGTAAACGAAGAAGATGTTCTATCTCTAACAGAAGATCTATTCATATCGATGATGGAGCAACTTTTCCCTGAAAAATATGTGGTCAGTCCATTTCCTAGAATAACCTATCATGATGCGATAAGAGATTATGGCATCGATAAACCTGACTTACGTTATGGGCTGAAGTTGACCGAATTGAATGACATCGCTGTTAATACGGAATTTAAAGTTTTCAAGAATGTTGTTGAGGGTGGAGGGATCGTCAAAGGATTCTCAGTACCAGGATGTTCAGATTACACTAGGGGACAGATAGACGATTTGACTGAATTTGTGAAAGGTATGGGTGCAAGCGGACTCATATCTATAGGTATTAAATATATTGATGATGATTTGTCGACGATTGACATGTCTGAGGTGAGGTCAAATATAGCCAGGTTTTTGTCTGTTGACAACGTAGCTGACTTTGCTAGTAAAACAGGAGCTAAGTCTGGGGACCTAATCCTTATAATTGCAGGTGACGCAAAAAATACTAATCAGGCACTTGGATTGCTTAGGCACCATTTAGGGGAGACCTTAAACCTCGCCGATCCAAATATGATGCATTTTGCTTTTGTGACAGATTTTCCTCTTTTTGAATGGAACGAGGATGATTCTCGATGGGACGCAACTCATCACGCATTTTGTATGCCGAAAGACGGGTACCTAGATTATTTAGATACTGATCCTTCAAAGATTATCGCACAATCTTATGACTTGATATGTAATGGTTTGGAAATGGCTAGTGGTAGCATCCGTGTTCATCAAAGATCTATTCAGGAAAAAATATTTAAGATTTTGGGATATTCAAAAGACGATGTAGCAGAGAGATTTGCCCAGATTTTGGATGCGTTTGAATATGGTGCTCCCCCACATGGCGGGATAGCTCCAGGTATCGACAGACTGGTTATGGTTCTTTTAGGAAGAACATCTATAAGGGACGTTATAGCTTTTCCCAAGACTCAAAGTCAGCAAGATCCTTTGTTCGGAGCACCATCGGTTGTTGAACAGGCCCAACTAGATGAGTTGAATATAGGATTAATTCAGACTGAATTAAGTTGATAATATATTACAGACTATGACCCAAATCTTGGCATATTTATGCCGATTTCTTCTTGATTTCAGGTAATTGAATAAGTTCACCACCGTCTTTGGACACAATTACGGGCCCTTCTCCCTTTATTGCGCTGTCATCCACAGAGCATTGCGTGACGCCCTTAAGACTAGGGATTTCGTACATTACGTCTAGTAATGTGGTTTCCAGTATAGTCCGTAGCCCTCTAGCTCCTGTTTTCTGTGCTATCGCTTTATCAGCCGCTGCAGATAGAGCACTTTCCGTAAATTTCAAAGTTACGTTGTCCATTCCGAATAAGGCTTCATATTGTTTCACAAAGGCGTTTTTGGGTTCTGTTAGGACTCTTACCAATTCTTCTTTACCAAGGTCATCTAGAGTTACGGAAACGGGCAGTCTACCAACAAATTCTGGGATAAAACCATATTCCATAAGATCATCGGGACCCATTAGATGGCGTACTGAACTATCTTCTATCTTTTCTTTTGAAGTATTTTCGTCTTTATTAAAGCCTATAGTGTAGTGATCTTGAAATGCTCTTTTTTCAATGATCTCGTTCATTCCCTCAAAGGCTCCTCCTACCATGAATAGAATATCATCGGTCCGGATCTGCATAAATTCCTGATGAGGATGTTTCCTCCCTCCCTGTGGTGGAACGTTTGCAAGACAGCCTTCAATGATTTTCAGTAACGCCTGCTGGACACCTTCTCCCGACACATCCCTAGTTATGGATGGGTTAGGGTTCTTTCTCGCGATTTTATCGATCTCGTCAATATATATGATTCCGTGTTCTGCCCTTGATATGTCATAGTCAGCTGCCTGTATAAGCCTTAAAAGTATGTTTTCTACATCTTCACCAACATATCCGGCTTCTGTGAGAGAAGTTGCATCTGCTATGGCAAATGGGACATCAAGAATTCTTGCCAATGTCTGTGCGAGGTGGGTCTTGCCAGAGCCGGATGGACCGTACATTAAAACATTGGCCTTTTGGAGTTCTACGGTAGAGGCTTCATTTTGGTTAGCCCATACTCGTTTATAGTGGTTATATACT
>CAZCOH010000101.1:0-4378 GCA_964500645.1 uncultured Dehalococcoidia bacterium | reverse complement strand
GCGACTTTCTAAAATGGTTGTTGGATATCTGAAGACTGGGCAACCGGTAACTGCATCTGATATAGGCGCTGTTGGATCAATGATGTCATTACTTAGGACAGCTATCCAACCGAATCTTGTACAGACTACAGAGGGACAACCAGTTTTAGTTCACGCTGGTCCATTCGGTAATATTGCTCATGGGTGTTGTTCTGTTATCGCAGATAGAGTAGCAATTGGACATGCTGACTATGTTCTTACAGAGGCTGGTTTTGGAGCGGACCTCGGTTTTGAAAAATTCATGCACATAAAGGCTCGATTTAATGACTTAGAACCACATGCAGCAGTGATAGTCGCGTCATCCAGAGCTCTCAAATCTCATGGTGGAGTAACGCAAAAAGATCTTGGACTACCAGATCCTGCAGCAGTCTCCAAGGGAATGCCTAACCTGACACACTTGATTTCCGCCATCAAAGGGTTTGGGTTGGAGGTCGTAGTTGCTATAAATAGATTTTCTACCGACACAAATGCAGAAATCGAAGTTATAAAATCCGAATCAGAGTCATCAGGTGCATTTGCTGCTGTTGAAATCAATGTCTATGAAAATGGTGGAAACGGAGCGATAGGACTTGCAGAAGCTGTGGTTTCTGCGACCGAAGGGAATAAACCCAAGATAACTTACATGTATAAAGAGACCAGCTCCCTAGAAGATAAGATCTACAATCTTGCAACTAAAATGTACAACGCTAATGATGTGTCTTATACCGCTACAGCTAGAAGAACCCTCCGCCAATACGAATCTAATGGTTGGGGTGACATGCCCATTTGTATGGCTAAAACCCACCTTTCTTTATCTCATAATAGGTCCCTGAAGGGATTACCATCTAATTATACCTTCAGGGTTTCAGACGTACGTGTTTCTAGAGGAGCGGGATTCGTCTATCCGATAGCAGGGAATATAATGACTATGCCTGGGCTGCCAGGTTCGCCTAGACAGCTCGATGTCGACGATGAGGGAAATATACTAGGTCTGTAAAAAAATGGTCTGGTAATATAGATCACCTTACTAAGGTGATCTATATGTCAGAATTTTTTAACCTGACTAGTCCGGCCTCGGCTTCTAAATATATGATTGGTCAACTCGCCGTTATAAGCGATGAAATAGTCGACACCGAAAAATCATACGGGCGTATTATTTCTAGAGATTATGAATCTTCCGATAATTTACCACCCTACGCCCGTTCATCTATGGATGGTTATTCCGTACGTGCCTCAGATACGTATGGAGCTTCAGACTCATTACCTGCTTATCTGGAGGTAATTGGGGAAATACCTATGGGTACCCTCGCAACTATTGCTATTAAATCTGGCGAGTGTGCCATTTCCCACACTGGAGGTATGATCGCTAAGAATGCCGATGCCGTGGTTATGCTTGAGCAGACCGAGGTCACGGGGAATGGATTATTAGAAGTTTTTAAGCCGGTGTCTGTTGGTGAAAATATCGTTCCGATAGGAGACGATTTTTTAAAAGGCAGTGATGTCGTATCAAAAGGACAAATGGTGGATGAAGGTATTATTGGCTCTTTACTGACTAATGGAATCACCAATTGCAATGTCTATAAGAAACCAGTTGTGGGTATATGTTCTGCAGGTGATGAACTTGTGGACCCTGCAGTGAACCCTCAACTAGGTCAGGTCAGAGATATAAATTTGTATACTATTGCAGCAGCATGCGAGACCTTGCCAGTCGAGATTAAGTTATATCCCCGTCAAAAAGATGATTTCCATCAACAGCTTGAAGTTGCCAAAAATTCTATCGATGAATGTGATGTACTTATATTTACTTCAGGTAGTTCTGTAAGCAGTAGGGATTTGACCTCAAAAGTTGTTGAATCTCTTGGTGAACCTGGAGTGCTAATCCACGGATTAACAGTAAAACCTGGTAAGCCTACTGTTCTGGGCTTAGTTTCCAATAAACCAATCATTGGATTACCTGGTAATCCAGTGTCCGCATTAACGATTTTTGATATCGTCGCCAAGCCAATAATTCTAGGGCTAGCAGGATTATCAGATACTTTTCACCGGCCTAGCGCCTCAGGAAATCTGGTAGAGAACGTCGCATCTTTGACAGGGAGAACTGATTACATAAGAGTCAGGTTAGTCGAAAAGAACAATGAAGTTAATGTTCAGCCTATTCTAGGTATGTCGAATTCCATATCTACGATATTGAAATCTGATGGATATATAGAAATCCCGTCCGATGTTTCAGGCTTATATGCTGGAACTGCGGTTCAGGTCTTTTTGGATTGAGGATTATTTTTGAGTTTTGGGGATGGAAATAGAAATTATTACTTAAAGGATATTCCTCTTAACAAGGCCGTCTCGATTTTAGATGAGTGGATTTTGGCGACCGGATCCTCATTTAAAATAGAAAATGAATTGATTCATTTGGAGGATTCAGTGGGCAGGGTGGTATCGGAGACAATATACGCCAAGATCTCTTCTCCTATAACAAACACTGCTGCAATGGATGGGATTGCCACTGATTCCTCGAAAACTATTGGTGCTACTGACAACACGCCAGTGTTTCTAAAACATGGTTCTGATTACATTTGGATAGATACAGGTGATCCAATGCCAGACGGTATGGATTCGGTTGTCATGATCGAAGATGTTTTAAAGGTATCAGAGAATGAAGTTCAAATAAGAGCGTCAGTATATCCATACCAACATATTAGGAAAATTGCAGAAGACATAGCCACTACAGAAGTCTTGTTACAAAAAGGTACTGAGATAAGAGTTTCAGATATACCCTGTCTTGCCGCAGGAGGATACAGTTCTATTTCGGTAGTACGGAAACCTAGTGTAGCTATTATTCCCACAGGTAATGAACTGGTTCCAATTGGGTCTATACCTAAACCAGGTGAAGTAATAGAGTTCAATTCATTGATGATCAGTGCGCAGGTTCATGGATGGGGTGGAGTTCCTGAAGTGTTGGAATTCCTACCTGATCAATCCCAAAGGATACAAGATAAACTTAAAGAAATAACGACAAAATTTGATTTAATCATCTTAATTGCTGGCTCTTCAGCTGGCTCGGAAGATTACACTTCAGGATCCATTGATTCTATTGGTAAAGTCCATTTTCATGGGGTAGCAATTCGTCCCGGCCATCCAGTCATATTTGGGGAGGTGGACGGAACCCCAATATTTGGGTTACCCGGATATCCATCCTCTACTTTCATCACATCACAATTATTTGTAAAAAAAATTGTGTTAAATATGTTGGGACAAACTACCCAGCTTAGTGATTTCGTGAATGCAAAAATATCTAGGAAAACAATGTCACCAATGGGTGAAGATGAATTTATGAGGGTGAATTTAGGGAAAGTTGGAGGGGATTTCATTGCAACACCATCTCCCAGAGGGGCAGCTATGACATTATCTATGTCTCGCTCAGATGGTATTGGTCATATTCCTTCACAAAAAGAAGGGTTGGACGAAGGAGAGAATATATTAGTAGAACTTACGAGAGAAAGGCAGAGTATTGAGAATACGATAATTCTCTCTGGAAGTGACGATATAGCATTGCATCTTCTCGCCGAAGAAATATCAGATTTATACAAGGATTTGAGGCTGATTACTTCAAGTGTTGGGAGTGTCGGGGGATTGATTGCCCTAAGCAAGGGATATGCTCATCTTGCTGGCAGTCATTTATTGGATACTAAAACTGGTGTATACAATCAGTCAGCTGTGACTAGATTTTTGCCCGATCAAAAGGTCAGATTGTATGATTTTGTTGGTCGTACCCAGGGACTTATTTTTTCAAAGAATAATCACAAAGAGATATCTGGGCTTAAGTCTATTGTTGAAAATGATTGCTTGTTTATAAACCGACAAAAAGGATCTGGGACACGGCTTTTCGTTGATTACAAGCTAGATGAATTGAATATAAGCCGAGAAGCAATCCGGGGGTATGACAATGAGGAGTACACTCATTGGACTGTAGCGGCGGCTATATCGGGTGGATACGCCGATGTCGGGGTGGGGATAGAGGCGGCAGCCATATCAAATGATTTGGAATTTATACCGTTGGGTGAAGAGCAATATCAGCTCGTTATTCTTGAAGAGCAATTAGAAAATAACCCGAATGTGTATCGGTTAATCGAATGTCTTAAGTCTGAGAAACTGAAAGCTAAAATTGATGCCCTTGGCGGGTATGACGTTTCAGAAATGGGTAGGTATATTACCGTCAATCGTGAATGTATAGGTTTTTGAGAGCGTGTAATGAATAATTCACAAAGAGTCACCGGAATCATACTAGCGGGGGGTAAAAGTAGGAGATTAGGAAGGGATAAAGCCTGGGAAGATGTCGGGGGTCAGAGGATAATCGATAGGG
>CAZCOH010000100.1:0-4534 GCA_964500645.1 uncultured Dehalococcoidia bacterium | reverse complement strand
TTTGTTGCCAAGATTCAATCTCTTCTCCAGGTTCCTGAACGCCTCCAAGTACAATGTCTGTGCCCCTTCCAGCCATGTTGGTGGCAACTGTTACAGATCCAGGACGACCTGCCTGGGAAACGATGATGGCCTCACGTTCATGTTGTTTCGCGTTTAAAACTTCATGCTTGATTCCTTTGGTCTTTAATAACTTGCTAATAATCTCAGACCTGTCTATATCTGTTGTCCCTACGAGGACAGGTTGGCCACTTAATATTCTTTCTTCAATTTCCTCCACCACAGCGGCGTATTTAGTTTTTTGATCTCGGTAGATCAGGTCTTGGTTATCTACTCGTTTAACAGGTTTATTTGTGGGAATAGCTACAACCTCAAGCTTGTAAATCTTCCAAAATTCCTCTGCCTCGGTGGCGGCAGTTCCAGTCATACCAGACAATTTTCCATATAGGCGAAAGAAGTTCTGAAGTGTAATCGTCGCATAAGTCACTGATTCTCTTTGAATAGTGACATTTTCCTTTGCTTCAATTGCCTGATGTAATCCATCAGAATAGCGTCGGCCTTCCATAAGCCGACCTGTAAACTCATCTACAATAATAACTTCACCATTTCGGACTACATATTCCTTGTCTCTTTGATAAAGTACATCGGCTCTCAGAGCGTTTTCTATGAAATGGACCAGTCCAAAATTAGCCACATCATAAAGATTGTCTACACGGAGGCTTTTTTCTATCTTTTCAATCCCAGGGACCGTTAGAGATACAGCTCTTAATTTCTCATCAATAGTAAAATCTTCCTCTTCTTTCAAACCCGGGACCAATTTAGAGAATTTGGCATATTCAGTTGGATTTTGCTGAGACGGTCCGCTGATAATTAATGGTGTGCGAGCCTCATCAATTAGTATGTTGTCTACCTCATCAACGATGGCAAAACTCCTAGAACCTTGAACCATTTCAGCCGAGGAATCGGCCATATTATCCCGTAAGAAATCAAATCCGAATTCATTATTGGTACCATACGTGATTTCTGCCCTGTAGGCTGCAGAACGTTCGCAATCTGTCAAGCTCCAACCACTTTCGCTGTACGTTAGTAGTAGCGCACCGTTGTTTTGTAGAGCTCCTACGGAAATTCCCAGCTTTGCGTATACTGAACCCATCCACTCAGCATCCCTTTTTGCGAGATAATCATTTACTGTCACAACGTGAACACCTTCGCCACTCAATGAATTCAAATACGCTGCCAGTGTGGCGACCAATGTTTTACCTTCGCCAGTTCTCATTTCAGCAATTTTGCCTTGATGAAGAGTTATACCGCCAATCAATTGGACATCATAGTGTCTTTGCCCTAACGTTCGTTTCGCAGCTTCTCGAACGACAGCAAAGGCCTCAGTAAGAAGCGAATCCAAATTTTCTCCTTCTGAAAGCCTGGTTTTGAATTCCTCCGTTTTCTGGGCGAGTTGCAGATCGGTTAAGAGTTCCATCTGATCCTCAAAAGAATTGATTTCGTCCACTAACGGCTGGATTTTGGAGACGGCTTTCTCATCAGAGTTACCAAGCAAATTTGTGATTTTATCTAAAAAGCCCATATGAAACGCACCACGATGTGATTGCTCAATTATACAGTTGAGTTAATATCCTAAAAAGTCTTTCTCAGGTGTATTCATTTGAGTCAAACATTGCACCGACCGATAACCCACTATGGATACGGTGGATTGCCTCCCCTAACATCGGAGCCATGGATAAAACACTCATTTTAGGGGTTCTTTTTTCAATAGGGACAGGCATAGTGTCAGTGACCACTATTTTTTCTACGACACTATCTTCGAGGATTTGACAGGCGTCACCTGCTAAGACAGGATGCGTCACGGCACAATAGATATTTGTTGCTCCGTGCTCCTTCAAAGCATTGGCTGTCGCGACAACTGTACCGCCTGTACCAATTTCATCATCCACGATTAGAGCTGGTTTCCCGGCCACTTCGCCAATTAGACTTAAGGCCTCAACCCTGTCTTTATTACCTAATCTATGTTTCTCAACTATTGAGATTGGAACGTTCAAAAATCTTCCCGTATCCCTTGTTCGTTTTACGTCACCGGCATCGGTTGCTGAAGCCACCTCCACCGGTATCCCAATTTCTTTAAAATGACCAGCCAACATTTCCACAGCTGTCAATTCATCCACTGGTATATTGAAGAATCCTTGAATTTGACCGGCATGAAGGTCGACTGTTAAAACCCTCTCAGCCCCAGCGACAGTCAATAAATTAGCAACAAGCCGGGCTGTTATTGGTACTCTTGGCTGATCCTTTTTGTCGCTTCTGCCATAAGAATAATGGGGTATGACCGCGGTTATACGGCCGGCTGAAGCTCTTTTAGCGGCATCAATCATCACCAAAAGTTCCATAATATGATCGTTTACGGGACTAGAAAATGATTGAACGAGAAATACATCTCTCTCCCGTATATTTTCCTTAAAACTCACGAATGTATTATCGTTGCTAAACTTAAATACATCGCATTCACCAACACTAATCCCAAGGTAATTACATATATCCTCGGTTAGTCGGGGATGAGAGTTGCCCGAGAAAACTCGTAAGTCTTCGAAAATTGGCATTACTTCACCTGACGTTTTTGTTCTATCGATCAAGAATAACGACTTTCCAGACGCCACATGCGTCTAAAAACTGCGGGACAAAGTATAGCATGGTCAGATAGTTAAATCTGACTTGTCGTTTTGATTTGTTGCTTTAATATACGATATACAAAACTACAAATATGGTGGCAATCTCACAACGTCACTAGGACAATAACAAGTACGGAGGCAATTCAATGACGGGAGCCGACCTCATAGCAAGGATATTGAAGCAAGAAGGCGTTGATTTTATGGGTGTTATACCTTTCAACACTCTTGAAGAGGCCGGAGCAAAGGCTGGAATAAGGCCGTTAATCTTTAGGCAGGAGAGGGTTGGTGTAAACCTTGCAGACGGATATAGCCGGATAACAAATGGACGCAAGACAGGGGTATTTGCTATGCAGGCTGGTCCAGGTGCGGAAAATGCCTTCGCTGGTGTTGCTACCGCCTTTGCCGATTCAGTCCCCATTCTACTCGTTCCCGCGTCAAGTCCTAGGGCTCGTCATGACGTTCATCCCACATTTCGACCTAATGAGACCTATAGAACCGTAACAAAGTGGTCTGGAAATGTTTCTGTAATAGAGGCCATACCGGACATGCTAAGGCGTTGCTTTACACAATTACGGACGGGTCGACCTGGCCCGGTTTTATTAGAAATTCCTAGTGATATTCTAAGACAGGAATTACCCAATGACTTCGATTATGATTACAAAAATGTAGTACCGAGAAAATCTGGAGGAGATCCAGATGATATAAAAACTGCCGCAAAAATGTTACTAGAGGCAGAGAGACCAATACTACAAGCTGGCCAAGGTGTTTTATATGCGGAGGCATCTGACCAACTCAAAAAACTGGCTGAATTAACCGGTGCACCGGTTATGACCACAATGGCTGGTAAAAGTGCTTTCCCTGAAACTCATGAACTTTCCCTTGGTACACGGAGTAGTACCACCACGGACATGGTGGTTCATTTTTTAGAACACTCAGATCTCGTTTTTGGAATTGGTTGCAGCTTTACAAGAATTCACTACGGAATGAACCAATTAGATGAGAAGGTTTTAGTTCAGATCACCAATTCTTCAGATGATCTAAACAAGGATTACAATATCGACCACGCTGTATTAGGCGACGCTAAACTCATATTGGACGAACTAATAATTGAAATAGAAAAGCTCCTCCTTCAAGGTGGGGATTATTCTAAGTTCAATTTTGTCCAGGAAATAGAGGGTGTTAAAAGCGATTGGTTTTCAGAATGGATGCCTCACCTCACTTCTGACGAGATACCCATAAGTCCATATAGAGTTATTTGGGAGTTGATGCAGAATACAGATCCAAACCAGACAATTGTTACACATGACTCCGGGAGTCCTAGGGATCAAATTATGCCCTTTTATAACGCAGTAAATCCAAACGGATTTATTGCATGGGGTAAATCTACTCAACTGGGATATAGTTTGGGCCTTGCGATGGGAGCAAAAATGGCAGCGCCAGATAAAGTTGCCGTTAACCTAATTGGGGACTATGGATTCGGAATGGTCGGATTAGACATAGAGACCGCTGTAAGAGAAAAAATCCCGATTCTTACCATAATATTAAATAATTCTGCCATGGGTATATATCGCCCGGAAAATTTCCCTACTGCGAATGATTTATATGGTACAAAATACACAGGTGGTGATTTTTCTAAGGTCGCTGAAGCCATGGGAAGCTATAACGAACGAATTAGCCAACCAGAAATGTTAGGAGAGGCTATGAAGAGGTGTGTCGATATGGTCCGCTCTGGTAAACCTGCTGTTTTGGAAGTTGTAACGAAAGAGGAACCTAATATGCCTCATCGTATTTTCTAGATTTCCCATAAAAAAACCTAATAAAAGGAAGGAATTATGTCATTTCAACCATTTAACCTAACA
>CAZCOH010000099.1:0-4542 GCA_964500645.1 uncultured Dehalococcoidia bacterium | reverse complement strand
AAAATATGAGGGCCACTCTTGTCGACCTGTTCACAAAGTTAAATATGCCACTTTTAGATGCCGAGTTATCTGCGGACGTACTAATGTATGCAGACATAAGAGGGGTTGAATCCCATGGAGTCAGCAACATGGTTCGGTCATATGTCGCAGGATTTCAGGAAGGTACAATAAATCCAAATCCTAAAACAAAAATAATAAGAGAAGCCGCCGCTGTATGCACAATAGACAGCGACCAAGGACTCGGATTAGTAGTGGGCCCAGCCGCCATGACTGAGGCTATTGAACGTGCAGAGAAATACGGTATTGGTTCCGTATCAGTAACTAACGCTCGTCACTTCGGCGCTGCAGGTTACCACGCCGCAATGGCCCTTGAACACGACATGATAGGAATAGCTATGACGACCGGCGGGGTCACTGTTGTGCCTACCCACGGAGCCGAACGTATGGTAGGGCTTAACCCAATAGCTATAGCCGCTCCAACAAGAAATGAACCTCCCTTCATATTTGATGCCTCGATGAGTTCAGTAGCAGGAAACAAAATTACTCTTGCCAAAAGATTAGGGGTAGAGACCATGCCCGGATGGATATCAGAAGCTGACGGGACACCTATTATGAACGAATCTGCTATCCCAGATGACTACATGATACTTCCTCTGGGAGGCACGAGAGAAGTAGGTTCCCATAAAGGGTACAGCTTAGCAGTGATGATTGAAATACTGACTGGAGTTCTATCCGGCGGAGCTGCTGGACCACATAGAAGAAGAGGAGTATCACACCATTTTGTCGCATACAAAATAGACGCTTTTACTGATATAGACGGATTCAAGGACGATCTAGATCAGTACATGAAAACTCTCACAGAATCTAAACCTGCTCCTGGTCATGACAAGGTCACATATGCCGGATTACCAGAACACGAAGAAGAGAAGGAAAGAATGGAAAAAGGAATTCCGTATCATCCTGAAGTTATTGAATGGTTCAAAAGCATAAGTGCTGAGTTACAGCTACCATCGAGATTATAAAATTCAATAATCACCAAGAAGTGGAGAAAAAATGGGAAAAGTAGGACTTATGGGACTTCGTCCCCCTGGCAGTAACTGGGAAACAACAAAAGAATTAGCAATCCTTGCTGAAGAGCTCGGATACGACAATATAACGATGGGGGAATCGTGGGCAGAAGACGCATTTACTTCACTTGCACAAATATCTGCAGTAACTAATAAAATAAGAATCGGCACCAGCATAGTTCCAGTGTATGCCAGAACCCCTGCCAATCTCGCTATGACGGCCCTGAATATGGATGTTATGTCTAACGGTAGGTTCTTTTTGGGCTTGGGTTCAAGCGGCAAACTAGTAATAGAAGACTTCCATGGCGAGGAATTTAGAAAGCCTCTATCCCGAATGCGAGAATATATAACCTTTTTACGAAAAGCTTCAAGAGGCGAAACACTGGATCATGACGGTCAATTTTTTAACACAAAACGTTTCAAAATCAGATTTCCTGCCTACAGAGAAAATTTGCCAATATATATAGCTTCCTTGACACCAGCTAGCCTGAAAATGACCGGTGAATTGGCAGATGGTTGGCTACCGATATATTACGCTCCTGGAAGGATGAGTGACTCCTACGCAAAACTAAAAGAGGGTACCGATCTAGCAGGCAGGACTCTTGATGACATCACAGTGTCTCCTCAAGTGTCAATTTATGTTACGGACAACAAGACCGACGCATACAAGCGTGAGCGCCCCCATATTGCTTTTTATATAGGTGGAATGGGCACTTTTTACCACGAATATATGCACAAAATTGGATTTGGAGTAGAGTCAGATGCCATAAGGGAAAAATACCTGAATAGAGATAGGCAGGGTGCGGCAGATTTGGTAACAGATGAAATGGTAGCTGCTACTGCTCTTATAGGGACCCCCGAGGAATGCAGCAGTCAAATGAAAAAATATTTTGATGACGGCGTCGATGAAATCAGGCTAGTATTCAACGAGCCGGACGCAGAGGGATATAGAAACATTATCGAATCGATGGCTCCTTTTATTTAAACACAACAGGTGAAAGAAAAATGAGCATGACTGTAGCATCCTTGGTATCAGAATCTCATAGAATAGCTAGGTCAAAAGGATGGTGGGAGAACCCGGATAAAAATGTAGGGGAACTACTCGCATTAGTACATAGTGAAATCAGTGAAGCCCTAGAAGTATATAGAGACTATGGTGTAGAGGGACTAACCAAAACCTGGTTAGAAGCGGACGGAAAGCCTGAGGGATTCACCATTGAGCTTGCTGACGCAATCATTAGAATTGCTGATCTATGTGGGGGATTCGACTTGGATCTTGAAAAGGCTCTGGAAACCAAGATGTCGTTTAATGAATCGAGACCCTATAGACATGGAAACAAAAAAGCTTAAATCGATGATTTAGTTATCCATGGTTATATCTCAAAAACAGCCCTAATGAAGCTTGCCTGTAGATTTTATTTAGGAGAAACCTGTCACATCAACCAAATGATATAGAGAGGATCATATGGCAAACAAAATCATTACAAAGATGAACAAAGGGCAAAAAGCTCTTGGTATATCACTAAGTTTTTATTCTGACGAATTAATTGAATTGGCCGGTGCCATGGAATTAGACTTTGTTAATTACGATGGCCAACACGCCCCGATCACACCAGAAACAATCGATAGATTCTGTAGGCTTTGTGACGGTTGGGGCTTAACTCCTACTATGAGAGTACCTGACCAAATCCCAAGTAATATCCTCAATTATATTGACAGAGGAATCAAAGCTATAACTGTTCCATTTGTTAACACTCGAGAAGAGCTAGAAGCCGTTATTGATTGTTGTTATTTTTCTCCCATTGGACATCGTAGCTATACCAGTAAAAGAGTTATGAGATTCGGTTTAGTTGATGACTTAAAAGGCATGATGGCCCAAACCAATGAAGATTTATTGATCATGCCGCAAATTGAGGACATAAAAGCCTACGGCAATTTAGAAGATATACTTAAGGTCGATTCTATTAAAGTATTTGCGGGAGGGCCCAATGATCTGGCCCAGTCAATGGGACATCCGGGGCAGCCTGAGCACCCTGAATGTATTAGAGTCACTGATGAAGGAACCGCCAAAATACATGCTGCTGGCAAATTTCGTAATGAAGATGTGATGGAGTCAGTAGACGCCACTTTCGCAGTTAGAGAAGCAATTTTTGAAATGAAACGAAAATTTCCAGTTTAGGATCAGGGCCTATATATAATCAGATAGGATTTCATCAATGAAATGGTATTCAGCGGTATCAGAAAACATAGTACTTAAAGACGCTTTTAAAGAATGTACTTCAAGGTTGCAACAAGAAGTATTCGACAGCACAGATCTAGTGATAGCATTTGTAGGTTCCGATTTTTCCGAATCTTATGATCTAATACCACAATTAGTGAATGAACAATTTCCAAATGCTGTCTTTTTAGGATGTTCTGGAAATGGAATCATCGGTGACGGTAAAGAAATTGAACAAAGACCTGGATTTGCCCTAACTTTCGCCAGTATGCCTGGGGTGTTCATTTCACCATTCCATTTAATGGATAAAGATTTACCAGACGGAGATGACTCTCCACAAAAATGGGAATCCTTGATTGGAGTCCAAGCTTCAAGTCACCCTGATTTCGTAATACTTTCCGACCCCTTCAGTATGAGAGTACAAAATTTGATTAGTGGCCTAGATTACGCATATCCGGGCTCAACTATAATCGGCGGTATATCAAGCGGAGGTAACCAACCTGGCACAAATGCTTTATACCTAAATGACCAATATATAACCGAGGGAATTGTTGGAATATCGTTATCCGGGGATGTGCAAATAGATACAGTCGTTGCTCAAGGATGTAAACCCATTGGAAGCCCTATGAGAGTGACCAAATGTGACCGCAACATTTTAGAGCAACTGGATGGAAACAGGCCATTTGACGTCCTTACGGAAATATATTCTTCTCTTTCCGAAAAAGACCAATCCCTATTTCAAAACTCCTTATTTCTAGGGGTAGTTATGGATCCTTTTGAAGAAACCCCTGGTATAGGGGATTTCTTGATAAGGAATGTAATCGGAGCTGACCAAGAAAAAGGAATCATATCCGTAGGAGAAATGCTCAGAGAGGGCCAAATTGTTCAATTTCACCTGAGAGACTCTCAAACTTCCATAGAAAACTTAGGTGAAATGTTAGATCAATATAACAAGCAAGAAACAATGGAGGGAACAGGAGCCTTGTTGTTTTCATGCCTTGGTAGAGGCTCCTACCTGTATGGCACGGCAGATCATGATACAAATTTATTTAAAGACAAGGTTGGAGAAATCCCATTAACTGGATTTTTCTGCAATGGAGAAATAGGACCAGTACGAGACACGACTTATATACACGGATACACAAGTGCTTTTGGCATAGTTGGACCTCAAAAAAAGTAAACATCCCGCTGATATATTTGCATGTGCTAACTTGACGTTAGGAATCCATATACCTATTCTCTTCGAAATTACACAGG
>CAZCOH010000098.1:0-4578 GCA_964500645.1 uncultured Dehalococcoidia bacterium | reverse complement strand
AGTCGATTTGTACATATAAGTGGATTTTAACCTATTTGATAAGGAATAAAACCATCTCAAAATATCTATTAACCTCAGGTCATTTGGCGCCATCCGAATTTGTCATAACGCCTGTAAAGCTCATCAACTGTTTCCAACTTAATAGGAGCACCTTTTTGAGCCATTTCTATATTTGACATTAAGTGGGACATATTAGTAGTTGAAATTAGGCCCGAATCCACTTGGGAATGATGTAAAACAAATCCCATCGCCAACAAGATTGGGTCATCTGTTCCGTCACCAATCGGACCATTTTCATGCATAGCAATCGTGCGTTCCAGGTAGGCCATGTGCGGAGGGTTATTGTACGTAGGTGTCCCATTACATTTACCCCACATACCCATTGCCAACGTCCTTTTAATTATTATGCCCATGTCCTTGGATTTGGCCTCCTCAAACAAGCCCTTCCTTGGATTTTGATCTAAAAGATTGAAGCTTGTTTGAAGGGTATCGAATGCCCCTGTACTGACAGCCCAACTAGCAGCCTCGTTGTCTCCACTGTATCCAATGAATCTGGTCTTACCAGCCTCTTTTGCTCGAAGCATAGTATCTACGATGGTTTCACGATCCATGGTGAGCAAATCTTGGTTAGGTTCAGGTGAGTGAAGTTGCAGTATATCCACATAATCCATTTTCAACCTAACAAGAGAACGATCTATACTTTCCTCAATTTTCTCTTTCCTGACTGAGACATCTCCGTGCACACCGAACTTAGTTGCTAGTATAAATTCGTTACGGCGGTGAGATATTGAGTCACCTATAAGTTCCTCAGTGTCTCCGTAACTAGCCGCCGTATCGACGATGTTAATACCGTAATCTAGCACAAGATTAAGAGCCTTACCCGCTTCGGAAACATCCTTGCCTCGCGATGGACCAGAAGCAAAGGATGCTACGCCAAATCCTATTCGGCTTACATTGAGACCTGTTTTCCCTAGAATACTAGTCTCCATATCGATAGCTCCTTAAAATTAACCCTAGGATATACGTGAGTTTGAAGCAGGCAGTGAAAATTAAATATGACTTACTGGAGGCATTTCAAATTAATGATCATTATTGATAATGAACCGTTTAATGGTTCCGTGCCTTTTATCCTTCTATATGGGTCAACTCTGCTGGTCGCACCCTGACCCCACTCATTTGTTCAAAAAATTCCATAATGACCCAATATTCCTTGTCTGCCCAATCGTTAGCTAATCCAGCGAGAAAGGGTTGCAAAGCACTTGAACCGAGCGACAGAGGCACCGACAGATTTTGGGCCATCTCACTGGCTAGCCTAAGATCCTTGCCCATTGTGTGCAAGCCCTGCCGGGCTGTCTGGCCAACAGGAGGCTCAGGACTTACCGTGCAGATTTTATCTACCAAGCCTTTAAACACGTTACTATTACCGCTGCTGGCACCTACGATATCCTTCAGCGTTTGCACGTTCAATCCCGCTTTCTTACCCAATACAAGAGCTTCCATTGTTGCGACCATATTAATCCCACTTAGCATGTTGTTGATTAGCTTGGCAGATGCTCCTGTACCGCTTTCGCCAGCGTGAAAAACTTTATCCCCAAAAGCTTTTAGAACTGGCATGGCTTTAGCTAAAGTTTCTGAGTCTCCACCCACCATGATTGACAATGTCCCTTCCTCGCGTTGATCCAAACCTCCACTTACCGGCGCATCCAACACAGATACACCTCTCCTTGTTGCCTGCTTCGAAATATTGTGTACAACTTCAGGACTGATAGTACTTAGCTCAACATAAATATCGCCGCTTTTAGCACCGTTCAATACACCGTCTTTTGCGAGAGCCACTTGCTCGCTAGCTTTGTTAGAGGGCAAGCTAGCAAATACAATATCGGATGACTCAGCGACTTCCTTAGGGCTTGCCAAGATTGTTGCACCATGCTCTGCAAGATCATTCAGCGGTTCTTTCCTGAGATCAGTGACAGATAGATCGAACCCTGATCTAGCAATGTTTATTGCCATCGGCTTACCTATACCTCCAAGGCCTATAAATCCCACCTTCATCTTCTACTCCTTTTGGCATATAAATTATGGTTGTTGGATATAGTGCGATAGTAACATCCCGACTGTCACATATTGCGCTCCAGAATGGTCACAAGTAATGGCTGAGTATGCAGAAATACGAATGCCATAATGCGGCACTTTAAACTCGGTTTTTATGCAGCTCAGAATACAAGTTCAATAGTTTTCCTAATCTACAAAAATATTTACTAACAGTTGGAGATTTAGCTTCTAGTCTCGAAGGTTCCAGAAGAGTTTGTTTTTAAGTGAGCATTATCATTCAAACACATAACAGACCATCCCTTACTGTTAAATGTGAATCTGGAAATTGAAGTGTTATCGACGCCTATTTTGTATATCAATCTTTGATCGAAACCCATAATGTAATGGAATATCGACCTCATAGTATTACCATGCCCAATAATTGCTACTCTTAAGGATTTTGGTTCACTACACAGTTCACGGTTGTAAATCAGTTCATCTTCTAGCCAATTAGTCGCTCTTTTTTGTACTTCCCTTATACTTTCCCCGTCTGGACCCACGAAGTCTCTACCCTTTTCCATTATGTAAGTCATCATGTCGTTGGTATACGCTTCCTCAACTGGAACACCCCGCCATCCCGGAATTTGTTGTTCTATTATGTCGGCGACCTTTAGAACTGGCTGATTTGGATTATCCATGCCCATCAACATGTTCTCCGTAGTTTGTATGGCTCTGATCAAAGTAGAACAATAAATTTTGTCGAAATTTATTTCGTCACTCTTAAATCTCTCCCCCAATAATTTGGCTTGATGATGACCCAATTTAGTGAGTGGGGCATCAAAATTAATACCGGCCGCAATACCAGGAGTAGCGTTTGACTCTGATTGCCCATGACGTATGAAATATATTTCGCAGTTAAAGTCTTTGTGAATCATATATCTGTTCTCAACCCTTATAGCAAATTTAGTAAACTCATTTAACTTAGTTTTTCAATATCGATATCATACTGTAGCAGCCATAATTAGTAACGGAAATGAGAATCTGCAAATAGCTAATCAGGTTGCGGTGTAAGGGTTACCACATAGTCCGCATAAAACCGGCAGCCGCGAACAAAGGTAGGCACTACTTTTTCCGACAAATACGCCATTTAGCCTAATAAGAACCAACCCTCTAGAGCCACAGATGAACACAAAACCTACCGCAGTGTAAAGGAAAGAGAAAATCGTCATATTGAGAAATCGCATACCATCTAGTCACTCTATTGACTAAATATTTTTAACAACTCATTAATTTAAGGAAATAGTAGTATTTCAAATAACAAACCGTGTGAACTAGAAACACATTAAAAAGGACAAAATAATGTCAGATCAAACTTCAAAAGAAATAAGATCCGTTGTCACCAGTAATGGCTATGTAGAAATTTCCATCGCCACCGCAGAAAAACCAATACCGAAAGAAAATGAAGTATTGATCAAAGTAGAAGCCTCTCCCATTAATCCATCAGATTTAGGACTCCTTATAAGTTTTGCAGCCGATCTTGAAACACTAAGTGTTTCAGGTACCGGTGATAACACAGTGGCAAAGATGAAGATTCACGAAAGTTTGATGCAAACAATGACTTCAAGAATTGATCTGCCTATGAAAGTAGGTAACGAAGGTGGTGGAGTGATTGTAGACGCTGGTACGGAAGTGAAACAACTCATCGGGAAAACAGTTGGTGTCGCTGGAGGATCTATGTATTCTCATTACAGATGTGTTCCGGCAACCAGCTGTTTGGTGATGGATCGCGACATAACTTCTTCTGAAGCCGCCTCTTCATTTGTAAATCCATTAACTGCATTAGGATTTATTGAAACTATGCACCTAGAAAATCACAGCGCTATTGTACATACAGCTGCTGCATCAAATCTGGGACAAATGCTTGTAAAAATCTGTGAATCCGATTCTATTCCTCTCGTAAATATCGTTAGGAGATCTGAACAGGTGCAGCTTCTTAGAAATATTGGTGCAAAACATATATGTAACACTAGCGACCCAGACTTCATGGAAAGCTTGGTGGATGCTCTAGTAATAACTGGTGCAACTTTAGGGTTCGATGCGACAGGAGGGGGAAATGAAGGAAAACTTCCAGGGCAAATACTTTCAGCAATGGAAATAGCTGCTAACAAAATTTCTAAAGAATACAGTCGGTACGGTTCAGATACCTATAAACAGGTTTACATATACGGCGGACTGGATCGGTCTCCTACAATCCTGAATAGATCGTATGGTATGCAGTGGGGACTTGGAGGATGGCTTTTAACCCCAATGATAAAGAAATTTGGTACGGAAATATTCCAGCAGATGCGAGAACGTGTGGTCAAAGAAATCAAGACTACTTTTGCTAGTCACTACACCCAGGAGATATCTTTTGAAGAAATGTTGCAACCAGACACTATTAGGGCCTATGCAAAACAAGCTACTGGTGAAAAATATTTAGTCGCCCCTCATAAGAAATAAATCAATTGCATTCCATAAATAATTAATTAACAATATAGAAGTATTATC
>CAZCOH010000097.1:0-4627 GCA_964500645.1 uncultured Dehalococcoidia bacterium | reverse complement strand
CATTCGTGTGTATATTAGATATAATTATATTATTATATTCACTCTCACCTGTAAGGTTTTGCATTTTTATCAATAATGCCAAGGCCATAGAAGTCCCACTAGGTGTCACATTGTCATATTCAGTACTGGGACGTACAACTAGTTGATCTTCCCTTGCTGACACATCGTAGAACCTGGCAGTTTTATCGTCCCAAAACATCTGTACGAGATTATCTTGTAGCCTTTTTGCCTCATTTAACCAAGTCTCATCAAAAGTTATTTCATAAACACTGATACATGCCATTGCAAGACCCGCATAATCCTCTAAAAAGCCACTTCCAACTATAGAATCATTAATTTTTAGACGTGGTAATCTTCCATAATCGGATTCTAGTTTTAGTAACGTTTTAATGTTTTGGATTGCTTTTATCCTGTAAGTAATATCGCCTGTGGCAAAATATCCTTCACATAAAGCTTGCGTCATAAGAGAGTTCCAGAAAACTATCGCTTTTTCATCCTTAAAAGGTCTAACTCTAGAGTTACGTTTTTTGAGCATTATCGATTTGGGACTTGGTTTGGATTCCGTATCTTCCCAAATTTCTTGGTAGGTAGAAACGCCATTGGGTAGGTGGATAATGTTTCGTCCCTCGAAATTACCTCGTTGAGTGACTCCGATTTTTTCAAAGAATGAATCCTTGTAGTCACTTCCAAGTAAATCCCTTAATTCGTCTAATGACCACGTGTAAAAAGTACCTTCTTCTCCTTCGGAATCCGCATCTTGTGCTGAGTAAAACAATCCATCTTCACTAGTCATCTCTCTCTCAATAAAACTAAATATATCTTTAGCAACATCCATGTAGAAGTCATTTCCCGTTGCTTGATAGGCATGTACATACAATCTTGATAGTAGGGCGTTGTCATACAGCATCTTTTCAAAGTGTGGCACTAGCCACTCCTTGTCCGTAGAATATCTGTGAAACCCTGATCCTATGTGGTCATAAATCCCACCTTCGTACATCTTTTTTAATGCTATTTCAACCATATCGAGTGCAGACGAATCAGGATTGGAGTAGTAATAGACCATCAGAAATTCTAAGGCTAGAGCATGTGGGAATTTTATATTTGAACCAAATCCGCCAAGCTCCCAGTCAAATTGCGCAGCAATTGCCTCAAAAGCTTTATCCAAATCTTCCATTTTCAGCTCTGCAAGTTTTTCACCAGAAGAATCATTTAGGTTTTGTATATGTTCAACTATGTGCACGCTAGATGTTTCCAGCTGGTCACGACGGTTCCTAAATGCATCTGTCACTGCATTTAATAATTGAGGAAATCCAACATGTCCCCCTTTAGCAACAGGAGGAAAATATGTACCCCCAAAAAAAGGTCTACATTCAGGGGTCAAAAATACTGTTAACGGCCATCCCCCCTGACCTGTCATCGACTGCACAGCAGACATATAAATTTCATCTATATCAGGCCTCTCTTCTCTATCAACCTTGATATTTATGAAATTCTCATTCATTTGTTCAGCAATGTTGTTGTTTTCGAAAGATTCTTTTTCCATAACATGGCACCAGTGGCAGGAGCTGTACCCAACACTTAATAAAATGGGTAAATCTTTTTCTTTTGCCGCATTCAATGCTTCTTGGCCCCAGGGATACCATTCCACTGGATTATTGGCGTGTTGAAGCAAATATGGGCTAGATTCCTTGGATAATCTATTGGTCACTAAGACAACTCCTTAAACAAAACTTTATTTCTACCTTCTCTCGTAACAATAAAAGGCTTCCAATTTGACCATACATGATCGATCATATCCATCATGAAAGGTTTTGGAAACATATTTTTGCGGAGAAGATAAATTGGAAAATGATCCAGTCATCGTTCAACTACAAAAAGCCATTGTTGAAGACAGAGGAATAATACAGATGCTAATAGACTTCCCTATTGGAAGCGCTCTCGTCATTACTTCAAAAAAGGGAACTACCCGGGGAAACCATTACCATTTGGAAGACGATCATTATTCGTACCTAGAGTCAGGAAGAATCGAGTACTTCTATAGGACCGCTGGAAGTTCAGAAGATCCTAACGTAGCTATAATCGAACCCGGTCAGATGTTTTATAGTCCCCCAATGGTTGAACATACGATGAGATTCTTGGAGGATTCCAAGTTCTACGTTTTTGCTAAAAGACACCGAGATCAAGAAAGTTACGAGTCAGACGTCGTGAGAGTAAATCTCGCATAGTAAGGATTATAAGCAAATTATTACAAGAAAAAAGCGTTGCCGACTGTGCAGCAGCCATGATTTGAAAGACGTATTACATCTGTCATCTACCCCTCTTGCAAATGACTTCGTTGATTCTACAAGATTAAATGAAAAGCAACCTATCTTTCCGCTAAAACTATCATTTTGCAATAATTGCTACCATACACAATTGAAAGATGTTGTAGATCCAACATTACTTTACGAAAACTATATTTATGTCTCTGGAACGTCTAATACCTTCGTCAGGCATTTTGAAGAATATGCTAATTACGCTATACAAGAATTCGATTTAGATAATGAAGCCTTCGTAGTAGATATAGGTAGCAATGACGGCACTCTGTTGAAATCCTTTAAAGAACATGGACTAAAAGTATTAGGTGTTGACCCCGCGAAAAACATATCCGACGACGCTAATCAAAATGGCATACCGACATTAAACAGGTTTTTTGATAATGACGTCTCAAATCAGATTCAATATCAATATGGAAAAGCAGACCTAGTTGTTGCAAATAATGTATTTGCTCATATAGACGATTTGGATGAAGCAACAATTGCTATTGAAGATTTACTAACGGAAGAAGGTGTTTTTATATTCGAAGTTTCATATTTGAAAGATGTAGTATCAAAGAACTTGTTCGATACGATTTATCATGAACATCTTTCCTATCATTCTCTCACACCTTTAATCTCATTCTTTCAAAAATTTGAAATGGAGGTTATCGACGCAATCAAGGTGCCTGCTCATGGTGGGTCGATTAGAGTTTCCGTTAAGAAAAAAGATGGTACTCATGAGGTCAGGCAGTCTGTGAATACTATGATTTTGAATGAACAATCTTCAGGTATGAAACATTATGGATTCGTAGAATCACTCGGATCAAAAATATCTAACATAAAATCGAATCTGTCTAATATATTGAACAAAGCTGACAAAGCAGGATTAACAATCTCTGGATATGGAGCTCCTGCGAAAGCAACGACTTTGTTGTACGAACTGGATCTACACCACCACATATCATACATAGTTGATGACAGTCCTCTGAAGCAAGGAACTTACACACCAGGCGCTCACATACCAGTAGTTGACTCTAATACAATGAGAGTGAATCCGACTGATTATATGGTGATTCTGGCCTGGAATTTCGCAGAACCTATTATGGCAAATAATAAAATGTATCGGGAAAACGGAGGGAATTTTATAGTTCCGTTACCTGATTTATCGGTGTATTCATGAAAAGCAATTATTTGATTAAAGAAGACATTGAAGAAATCTATTCTTTTCTAGGTCCGGCCAATGTTAAAGCCTTAACTGGCAAATCTATACTTATAAGTGGTGCGGCAGGGTTCATTGGTAGGTACTTGATTGAATTGATGTCATATATAAACCAAATACACCCTGATGACCCCATAAAAATTATTGCACTGGATAACTGGATTACTCAGCCGCAAGAGAGAAACGATAAACGAAATAAGGAAGACTCCATTATCTATAGAGATCTTGATATCAATAATGATTTCAATATAGAAGATCCTGTCGACTTCATAATTCATGCTGCTGGAATCGCTAGTCCGTTCTATTATGCAAAGTTCCCTCTTGAGACGATTGAAGTCGCCACTACTGGGACTAAGAATCTTCTTAATTTAGCTATAAAGAAAAATGTCGAAGGATTCTTATTTTTTAGCTCCAGTGAGATATATGGGGATCCAGATACTAATCACGTTCCCACACTGGAAACCTACTATGGCAATGTATCAACGGTCGGTCCAAGAGCTTGTTACGACGAGTCAAAGAGGCTCGGTGAGACATATTGCAAAGTATTCCAAAGCCATTACGGAGTCCCTACAAAAATTGTAAGACCCTTTAATATTTATGGCCCAGGTATGAAAAAGAACGACTATCGAGTCATGCCTGATTTCGTAAATAGAGCGCTTTCAAACAAACCATTGAACATATATCGTCCCGGAACCCAAACAAGAACATTTTGCTATTCCACTGACGCTTTGAATGGATTTTTACGGGCCCTGGTAAAGGGAAGACCCGGAGAACCTTACAACATTGGCAACTCTCACCCTGAAATAACGATAACTGATCTAGCTTCAAAGCTTGAAGATATATTAGGTAGCCCGATCCAAAAATCATTTGTTGAATATCCAGATGCATATCCTAGTGACGAACCTATAAGACGATGCCCGGATCTCACAAAGGCAAAAGCACATTTAGAATATGAGCCTCAAATCTCTTTGGACGAGGGCCTCAGAAGATCTATCAAATGGGCGTCAGTTCAATATCAATAAGCAGTTGAATCCAACCACTAGAAATTCCGTCAAATTAGCTCTCGCTGGGACCGGGCGGTGGGGCAAAATATATATTGAAACCATAAAAA
>CAZCOH010000096.1:0-4734 GCA_964500645.1 uncultured Dehalococcoidia bacterium | reverse complement strand
TTTGGTAAATCTACTGATTTATGCCATACAGCGTGCTACCCATATACGATTGTGAAATGATGTAGAAATTATGGAGGTGATTCATGACAGATAAAATGATCAATGGCATATTGTTTATAATAGCCGGTCTCGGTTCAATTGTAGTTTATCTTGCCCTGGGAGAAACTGGAATCCTGGACAAAGGGCATACAGAAAAAATTGCAGCTTATGCATTAATTACTATTCCTCTAGCATTTTTAATGACAAGGAATATTCAAAGAAATACTTATATCGACGCCGGGTTACTAATAATAGTTGTTGGTTTGACCATGGGACTGGTGGCAGATGCTACAAACAGTGCAGAAATAAGTGCCGAATCTGACTTACTTGCAGAAGCGATTGGGATGACAGCTTGGTCTATTATGTATCTTGGAATATTTATAACTGGAATAGGATATTTACGAACCAACCTTTTCCCTAAATGGCTATCGGGTTTATTATCAGTTGTCTCCTTAGCGTTTTTCTCTTTTGTCGCTATCTTGACTCCCGAGCAATTATCAACCAATGGTGACAACATTGTGCCGCCATTATGGATGCTTAATAGCCTGGTTTTGGTTATCTTAGGAATATTCACCATGAGGAGATCAGAGTCAACTGGTTAGTAACCAAAAAAGTTTTATAACAGGGAGTGCTATTTATCTAATAAATGACTTCATTTCAAATTAGCATTGTGGGCGAATTAAGCTTCCCTGTTATATAAGGTTACGAACAAACGATTGAGAACATATCTAGGCCTCATGACAAATATGCCACCATATAGCAATACGAAACCTGGGGATATAGGATTCGAACCTATACTTACGGAGTCAGAGTCCGTCGTCCTGCCATTAGACGAATCCCCATAGTGCAAAAATTCTAGCAAAGCAACATATCCTATACAAGAAACAGCTTCAAATTATCCTTGCCGTTCTTCAATTCAAAACATAAAATCTTGTCAATCTCTTAATTTCCATATAGGAATTTTTATGTACACAATCGATCTGTCCGGCAAAACAGCCTTGGTATTCGGGATTGCAAATCAGCGTAGCATTGCATGGTCAATAACAAAATCTCTTCATGATGCCGGTGCAAGTATCATCGCGGCTTACCAAAATGAAAGAGTCAAACCTTCGGTAGATAAACTTACGTCTGAATTAGAGCGAATTAGCACTGTTGAATGTGATGTTAGCGACGACCGGAATGTGGAAAAAACTTTTGACAGTATTAAGAAACTAACTGGTAAATTAGATATAGTCGTACATTCCATAGCATTTGCCCAGAGAGAAGATCTGGGCGGCAAATTTGTAGACACTGACAGAGAAGGATTTAGGGTGGCCTTAGACATCAGTGCATATTCACTAGTCTCAATAACAAGAAATGCATTCCCAATGATGACTGACGGCGGATCTATTTTAACTATGTCATTTATGGCAGCCGAAAAGGTTTTCCCCGGATACAACGTAATGAGTACGGCCAAGGCTGCGTTAGAAAACGAGGTAAGACAGCTGGCCCATGACCTTGGACCAGATGAAATCCGGGTAAACGCTATATCGGCAGGGCCACTGGACACATTATCTTCGAGAGTAATTAGTGGATACCGAGACATGAAAAAAGCTCACTCTGACAGGGCACCTATGAGGCGTAATATTACCCATAATGAAGTCGCCAATACGGCTTTGTTTTTGTCAAGTGAAATGTCCACAGGTATAACCGGTGAGGTTATCCATGTGGATACCGGATATCACGTTATGGGAATATAAACTAGCCTAGAATTAGGATCCTATAGTGCCAGATTCGATATGGATAGAAACGGAAGAAAATCCAAACTGTGAATGGATGCCGTTGCAGGTTTACGAGAGCCATGAAGAATCTCAACCTGTACATTTAATCAAATTGGAAGACCCAAATTATCCTCATGGCTTATATGAAGTTTGTGGCTGGAGTAGCGATCGTGGCGGTACACCTTGTCCTGCATTATTTGCACCAGTCTCAGATTCGGGCCAGGCAGTAGTCTATCTGGTTTACGGAGGGGACTGGGGAATTAGGTTGAGGTCTGAAGATTGTGAGGGAAATTGGGCAATTGATAATGATTCTGAGCACGGCGAACCTTACCTGATGCTAATAGACGGTAGTGATATAGTCGGTTAGAAGACTGAAACAAAATAAAAATATATATGTAAATTTACAACTATATTATATTTGATTTGGCTCGATTCGACCTCTGATGGCCGGAATTAAAAACCCCGATGCACCTACCAAAAATAATCCGATTAGAGCATTTATAAATATCCCTTTCGAAGGCCCTATTGACTCAGACACTGCCCCTAAAATCAAAGCCCCTATGGGACCCGCCCCAATTGCCAGAGTTACTATACCAAGGGCTCTGCCCCTTAACTCAAGTTTTGACACAAGTAACACGATAGTAGATTGCATTGTTCCAAAGCCTGATGTTCCCATCCCGAGGATTAGAAGCAAAGGAAGTGACACCAGATACCATTTAGACATAGCAAATACGAGTAGAGCTACTAGAGACAACAGAGATCCATATAAGAAAAATCTTCCCTGATATTTTGTGTCAGATCTCGACGCAATATAAGTCGACCCTATTAAGGCTCCTAAGCCGTCACTCGACATTAAAATCCCCATAAGTAGCGGCCCGACTGAGAGAACTTCTTTTGCTACTACTGTCACCATCTGCATATATGGAAACAAAAGTAAATTCATAAATACTGTTATGACAATAACTCCGACTATAGCCTGATTCGATATGGCATATTTGAAACCTTCTAAAAGATTCCCTAGAACTTGACCAACGACCGACTCAGTCGCCGTCTGAGCCTTTGCCACAGAATCAACGATGCTGGTTGGTTGGTTAACCATAAGGACAAGAATACATCCCAGCATCATTACAAAAGAAAGTAATAAATATGAGCCTAAAACGCCCTGAAATGCAATCAGAGCTCCCGCAGCAGCAGGACCAATCATTTTACTAAAGTGCATCCCAACAGAATCCAGTGCAACTCCGTTAGTTGTCGCTGAAGGTCCAATAATATCCATAATAACGGACCTACGGGACGGCATATCAAGAGCCCAACCAATACCGGGGATGATTATCGCTATATACGCATACCAATAATTTACTGAATCAAATATCAAAAGGATTAAGAAAATAAGTGCAGAAATAAAAGTCAAGAATTGAGTGATGACAATGAGACGCTTTCGATTAAGATTATCGGCCAAAAACCCTCCGAATACACCTAACACCAGAAAAGGCACCATACCAAAAAAACCTATCAGGCCTACATTAAAAGCAGAATTCGTCCTCTCGAGAACAAACCACGAGAGAGTCGTCATTTGCATCCATCGAGCAATATACATACTGAAATTAGCACCCCAAAACAATCGGTAATTCCGATTACTAAGGGCTGCAAATGTACTTGTCATCCTGAGACCATATCTACTTTTCCTGAATTTACTAACATGAAACTTTCTACATCATTCTACATGCATGATTAATTCATTCCATAGTAAAAATGTATTGACATACTTCTTTAATAGTAATAGATTAATTTTAAGGAATGATTCTCATTCTTAAATTAATCTATGAGGTCGCTGATTAAGGTAAGTAATTATAGGGAGCACGTAGTATGGAATTAACAGCTTATAGCGTTAAATTGAGAAAAAAAGTAGAAATAGCAAATCCTGAGATCGTGACAATGAAAAATGGTAGAAAAGCCGTACAGGGTGTTGCAGCTGAAGATCCATCATCTAAAGTGTTTAGAATACTTGGTGACAAGGAAGTCGCTGAGGTTGAAAAACTTATAGGGAAATAGGCTCATCATCTCAAACTTGCCTTGCGGTAAAGTTAAACGAGATTTCGCATCAGGGGTGAAAGACAAAGAATAAAGATTTACATAAGACAATTTTTAGGCAAAATTAACCAAAGTCTCAAGTTGCTGAAAACTATGGACTATACCGTTTCATAGGGGCAGACAGATCGACCGCCCCTAATCGTTAGGAAATGGTAATTCTAACTAGCTTTACCAATCCTGAAAACGTTTGTTCCGCAGACCGGACACGTTCCGCGAGTTGCGGGCCGTCCGTTCTTGAGGGTAGTTTGCTCGGGACTTTTAATTTCTCTTTTAGCCCGGCACTTGACGCAATACGCTTCCATTTATTCCCTCCTTAGTGAGGACTTACTAATACGCCGAGGTTTTAACCTCTACAGGCAAGCTGCCTGCAAGCGATTCATATAATAATCATATTTATATCATCAAATCAAGCCTTTTACACTACATATTGTGTAGCGTTACTAACGTATAAGTCGCAACATGTAGTGTAATTTGGCGTTTTAAATATGTTATATACATTACAAAGACAATGCCCGATGCAGGAAATACATATGTAACAAATGAGCAATACTAAGTTTACAAATGGGCAACATTTGAGTAACAGATCCTCCTTAATATAAAGGACAAATCAAAGAATTGTGTGGATAGTGGTTCGTCGCTAACGAATTAAGAATCTGCATTTTAAAACAGGAGGGAAAAATGGACTCAGGACATACTTCATGGATGTTGGTTGCAACTGCACTAGTATTCTTCATGACACCTGGATTGGCTTTCTTCTACGGTGGATTAGTCCGAGCTAAAAATCTTGTTAACACTATAATGATGAGTTTCATGTCGATAGCTATAGTGAGCATAGTATGGGTTT
>CAZCOH010000095.1:0-4811 GCA_964500645.1 uncultured Dehalococcoidia bacterium | reverse complement strand
GAAGGGTAAGTTCCACTTGCTATTGGAGCTTGGATGTCTCCTATTGCATAGTAATTGAAATACTTAAAATCAGACCATCTTTCTATAGATTCCCCAAATGTCTCAGCCATTTCTTGTTTCCATACTATTCTTGCAGCATTTGAGGCGACAATAGTGGTCGGAATACCCTTATAAATCAAAGCATCTATGGTCTTAGAGGCTAGTATGGAACCACTGGCTCCAGTAATGCCGACAACTACACTTTTTTTTAGACCTTCTTTATTCATACTTATACCAAGACTGCTAGTGAGGTGCCAATAAACATAGTGAGTGATACAAGCGCATTAATACGCATGAATGCCATACCAATCTTTGATAAATCATCAGGTTTTACTAGGATGTATTTATATACCAATATTGATCCGGCTATAAGGCATGCCCCGAAATAAAAGATTGATAAATCCATTATGAAGCCCAATGAAATTAAGCAAATGATTGATCCAATGTCCAAAACTTTACTCATCAAAAAAGCCTTTATAATGCCAAACTTCTGGCCAACAGAATGAAGCCCATTTTTAGTTTGAAATTCTATGTCCTGACAATGATAAATTATATCGAAACTACCTGCCCATAAAGCTACCGCCAGAGACAATAAAAAAGGTTCCCATGTTAACGTACCTTTTACCCCTATCCATGCAGCGGATGGAGCTATAGCAAGAGCCCATCCTAGGAGTAAGTTAGCAGCCCAGGTGAATCGCTTCGTGTATGGGTAAAATACCAAATAGGCAAGGGCGATTGGTGATAACCAAAATGCCATCGGATTCAACATAAATGCGCATGTGAATAGGACAATACACGAGATAATTCCAGGTATTATAAAGTCATTTATTTTCAAAATACCTGATGGTAGATGCCTCATCGAGGTTCTGGGATTCTGACTATCTATCTTCCTATCTATGATTCTATTTGCGATCATTCCTATTGTTCTTGCCGATACCATGGCTATCGTAATCAAGATAAAGTTTTTTAAAGTCGGAAGTCCCTGAGAAGCGAGTATCATTCCAATATAAGCGAATGGGAGAGCAAAAATACTCTCTTGGAATTTAATTGCATCGAGAAAAGTAGGTAGGAGATTTATTCCCCTCGCTCTTTTAATTTCGATCATATTTCGTATTGATCCCACTTTTCAGTAACCAAGTCTTTTATGGCTTCTGACATAACAACGTCTGGAGGCCATTCCCTGGTTCTGCCATCCAGGGAATTTTTTGCGGTCGCATCTATACCCATTTTACTTCCTAGCTTAGGTGTTTTACTTGCATGGTCTAGATCGTCTACTGGTCCATCAACAAAAACTATGTCGTTGCTTGGGTCTATATTGCTTGTTACACGCCACGCTACCTCTGAAAGATCTTGAACGTCTACATAGTCGTCAACAATGACAATTGTTTTAGCAAGCATCATTAGCCCCAGTCCCCAGAGAGCGTTCATGACTTTTCTGGTGTGACCAGGATATTCCTTTTTCATGGAAACAATTACAAGGTTATGAAAGACCCCTTCAGCAGGCATATTCACATCAGTTATTTCGGGGAGGGTCAATTGGAGTGCTGGTAGCATAAGTCTCTCAATGGCTTTTCCCATAAAATAATCTTCTGAAGGGGGGCGTCCAACAACAGTTGCAGGGTATATCGGGTCTTCGCGTTGAGTTATTGCTGTCACATGGAAGACAGGGTAGTCATCTTGAAGTGAGTAGTAGCCGGTGTGATCCCCAAATGGACCTTCAGGTGATAATTCGCCTGGAACGACATATCCTTCAAGTATGTATTCTGAGTTGGCTGGAACCTGTAAATCCACGGTCTTACATTGAACCATTTCTACAGGCCTGTCGCGTATTACACCTGCGACAGCAATTTCATCCATATCAGGCGGAAGTGGTAATGCGCCACTCCAAATTGTTGCGGGATCTCCTCCTATGGCTACGGCCACTTCTAATTTAGGTAGGTGGTTTTCTTCACTAGATCTATAGTGCTTTGCCCCTACTTTATGGGTTTGCCAATGCATACCCGCAGATTTCTTATCTCTTATCTGCATTCGATATATCCCCACATTTCTGCGACCTGACTGTGGGTCTTTTGAAATTACTAGCGGTAGTGTTATG
Organism: uncultured Dehalococcoidia bacterium; assembly: GCA_964500645.1. Classification (GTDB taxonomy): domain Bacteria; phylum Chloroflexota; class Dehalococcoidia; order Lucifugimonadales; family UBA826; genus CAYFIW01. The sequence goes on along the minus strand of CAZCOH010000095.1, from coordinate 2,677 downwards.
TATCTACCTCCGTCCATAGGCCAACACTTGATATGGGGGATGCTTTCTAGGTCGACGTCATCACCTGTATAAACTAGTTGTTGGCATTTTGCATTACGGACGGTCTTGGGTTGTGTCCTAGCCATACCTACCAGATCTTTAAGTGTTTTCAACTTATCTATCATGGAAGATGGAGGATTTTGGACGAGTCCCATAATATCGCGTACTTTTGAGGTAAGATCATCAGCTTTACTTACCCCCAATGCCCAGGCCGTTCTTTGATGTGTGCCAAAAATATTTGTGATAATTGGGGTTTTGTGTCCTTCCACGTTTTCAAATAATAATGCAGGACCTCCTGATTTTATGGTGCGGTCGGTGATTTCGGATATCTCCAAATCTCTGCTAACTCTAGTCTTTATATGACGTATATCGTTTTTAGATTCTAGAAATTCAATAAATTCCCTTAGGTCTGAATAAGGCATTAATTGTCACCTTTCTGTCGTATCTTTGAAGACGATTGGTCAACTCTGAATTGATTTTCTGGAATTTCTCGCAATAAGTGTCCAAATCGTTTTGGGATGGCGATGTCAGATAGATTACTAAACGCGTTGTTTATCAGTCGTCCTGCTACTAGGAAGGAGCAATTGTAATAATCAATTGTTTCCAGTGAACGATACATTTCGATTTCATCGCCGTTATAGTATTTTTTGTCGATCAATCTGACAGCTGTGTCGTATCCAATTACAAACGTTGATCCGGGAAATAATTTTGCTTTTTCAGAGAAAAGAGGCGCACTTGTGATTAGTAGATTCAATTTTTTGAATTGTCTCGCTCTATCAGTCACTTCGTTCGCTGATAGGGAAGGTTTGTCAACATTGGTAGCCGATATTTCAAATACAGTTTTATCACCAGTGATATTTTTTGCGGTCTCTGCTAATAATTTATGTCCTTCGTGCAAAGGATTGAAAGATCCTGACAGAATCGTTCCTTTAAAATTGGGATCGTGAATTATCAACCCATTTGAATTTAATATGAAGGAATCTATATGACCGTCTAATAGAGCCTCAATCGATGAAGGATATGTTTTGTAGGTTGTATTGATATTTTCGGAATATTCCAAGCATATTGTAACGCGGCTTTCCTTCCATAAGAACTTGGATATGGAATCCAATATTGCATGACTTATAATTGTTTCTTCTTCGACTCGGGTGCGTAATCCCTTTTTGAGTTCTATGTGGGTTGATGAAATCGAATTTTGGCTACATATGGAAATATAGGCGTGATTGGCGCCTCTTCGTTCACGGTTTGTGCTGATTGCGCCGGTGCAGCCTATACCGATCACTTCAGAGTTTTCTTCTCTTAACTTGATAGCTCTTTTATAGGATGCCCTAGCCATTTCTTGGGATGTTTTTTCGGAGACAGAATTACTGGGAATGCTTCCCATGAAATTTATCAAAGAGGATTGTGAATAGGGAATTATTCCTTCGAGAATTGTATTTGATGCACCGGGTATCTCTAACAGCCACGCTATCGCTTTGGTTCCAACGCCTGACACGCAAAGCACTACCTTCACATTTGAATCATGGATCCGTGAAATAGTACATTCGAGTTTCTCGTTCATCGTGTACATACTCTTTTGTATGAGTGAGCAATCATTACTGAAATTATATATTAGAAAAACAAGGGAGGAGCATTTCCACGCTCCTCCCTATAGAAATTTCAACTTATTAATTCAGTTAACTTTTGTTTTTCATCATCATAAATCCGACCCCACCACCAATGACTACTACTGCCACAACTACGATTGCAATTATTAAGCCCATACTACCACCACCTTCCTCAGAAGGAGGAGTGGTTATTTCAGGTGTAGGAGTTGGTTGTACAACAGGAGTCGCTGTGGGATCTGGCGCGGTTATAACTGGAGTGGCTGTAGCTTCTATAACGACCTTAGTCGGTATCGCTGTAGCTGGTATAGCCTTGGGTGTTTCTGTTGGGATTGGTGCGGAGACCACTTTTTCTGGGACAGCTGTGGGTTGAGGTACAAATGGTTGAGGAGTAGCTGTAGGAGCTGCCGCTGCGACACTCGGTACAGCCTTTTCAACTGTAACTTTTTCAGGGGTAGCTGATACTCCTGAAACGGAAAAATTCCCCATCAATTTGTCGATTCTTGCGTCATATTTACCTTGAGGCTTATCGACTGTGAATGTAAAAGTTTCTGATTCTCCTGATGCCACATCTACGTACAGCGAGCTGTGTATAGTCTCATCTATCCATAAGTTAGCCGGATAGGTTAAATCAGATGAACTCACATTTTTGACAGTTGCTGATATTGTCACGGGTTCTCCAACAACAGGAATAACCGGCCGAATCCTTAATTGAGATAATTCAAAGGATTTTCCGGGAAGGGTTTCACTTCCTGATATTGACACTGTTGAAAATCCTGGAACCACAACAGAATAATATATTCTTTCATCAGTTTCATATAATCTCTTTGAGTCAAAAGATACCCATTTATTATTTTCTGTATCCAGCCTGTTGAGCTGTATTGACCATTTGTGTATGGAGTTTTTTGTCATCCATGATTTATCAATATATGCGGTGGTGTGAACCGCTGCTATGTCAGTTGATTTAGCTCCTTCAATGTGGATTCCAAAAATGTCGTAAATCACCGTATCTTTGGCCAGTCCGGGAGCCCCAG
>CAZCOH010000094.1:0-4828 GCA_964500645.1 uncultured Dehalococcoidia bacterium | reverse complement strand
CATCACTAACTTTTTCTGATGCAGCTCTAACATCGGCCTCAACAATTCTTCCTCTAGGTCCTGTCGGGATAACAGAATCTAGTGAGACACCTAATCGTGAAGCAAGTTTTCTTGCCCCTGGGGTGGAAGGTACAGGAGATTTTTTAGAAGCCCCAGAAGATGCTCTATTAGCACCGTCCATACCTCTCCTAGTCCTCTCCTTAGTATTTTTTGATGATGTTGATTGGGTTTTCTCTATCTCCGGGACTGATTCTCCCTCATCTAATAGAAAGCCCATAACTCCGTCCACAGCTACAGTGGATCCCTCATCCACAACTGGATGGAACAAGCCAGATTCAGTAGCCTCCAAATCGTAATTCACTTTCTCAGTCTCTATTTCTGCAACAACCTCACCTCGGGTAACACTGTCACCCTTAGATTTTGTAAACTTTGTCACCACCCCTTCGGTCATAAAATCACCGAGTCGTGGCATAACTATTGGTGTTGCCATGAAATCAAAAACACTCCTATTCTAGTATTTCCAGCGCCGCAACCACGACCCTTTCTTTGTTTGGGACAAACAAAGCCTCCAAAGGCTTACTGTAAGGCACAGATGCGTGCGGGGGCGTTACACGCTTTGGGGGCGCATCTAAGTAGTCAAAAGCCTCCTCAGCAACAAGTGCCGCAATATCAGAAGCGATGCTGCACCTTGGATAATCTTCATCAACAATCACTACCTTTCTTGTTTTCTGGACCGACGATACTATGGCCTCATTATCCATCGGGGACAGTGAAAGTAAATCGAGAACCTCTACTGAGAATCCCTGCTCTTCTAACTCAGCTGCCGCCTCCATACAAACACGTGTAGTGAACCCTATCCCTATCAGGGTTATGTCATCACCTTGCTGTTTGATATCTGACTTACCAATCTCTACTGTGTAAGAATCTTCCGGGACAATGTCATCAAATCGCAACCCCATCAATTGACGGTTATTAAATACGATAACCGGATCATCATCTCTAATAGCAGCAGTCATCAAGCCTTTGGCGTTATACGGGTTAGAAGGAACTACGCACTTTAATCCCGGAAAATGCGTGAATATGGAATATAGGGTCTCCGAATGTTGAGCCGCTGAATTCGTCCCAGCGCCGATACCCGTCATGATTGTCAAAGGAACCTTGACTTTACCACCAAACATGTAATGCATTTTTGCAGCATTATTGGTAATTTGGTCGGCACAGACCCCGTAAAAGCTTACGTACATAAGATCAACAACTGGCCGAAGACCCGAAGCCGCTGCTCCTACTCCGGCACCCACAAACCCTGCCTCTGATATAGGTGTATCTCTTATACGTGTCCTACCAAAATCATTTACTAATCCTTTCGTAAGGCGCATGGGGCCTCCCCATGCATCTTGAAAATCTTCTCTTTCACCTCCACCTGCTATATCTTCTCCCATTACAATGACACTCGGGTCTCTCTCCAATTCCTGTCTCAGGGCCTCATTGATAGCCTGTATGAAAGAAATCTGCCTTGTAGCTTCTGCTTGAGCCATATTTAATCTCCCCCTACACGATTCTTAAATCATTAATAAGAAACATAAACATTTTCCGTCAGTTCATCTGGATCTGGAAACGGGCTATCGTTAGCAAATTTGGTAGCTTTTGAAACAGCCTCCAGGCAATCAGAATCTATCTGATCTAGTTCTTCCTCATCAGCATATGATCCATCCAGAATATATGCCCTTGCCTGAACTATACAATCACGATCCATGTAAAATTTTTGTTCTTCTTCACTTCGATATCCTAATGGATTGTCTGCTCCGAAATGCCCCATATACCGATATGTCTGCGCTTCTATCAAAGTAGGACCGTCACCGGATCTTGCCCTGGATACTGCTTCTTTTCCAACTTCATAAATATCGAGCACAGATTGCCCATCAACGGTCACCCCTGGCATTCCATAGCCATCTGCTCGGCTTGAAACTGATCCTCCAGCCACAGAATATTCAAATGGGGTAGATTCTGCATACCTATTATTTTCACAAACAAAAATCACGGGTAATTTCCATATGCTGGCTAGATTCATTGACTCATGAAGTACGCCTTGGCTTGAGGCACCGTCCCCAAAAAACACAACGCTAACCTGATTCGTTCCTTTAACCTTAGCGGTTAATGCCACACCAGTTGCTACAGGTATATTTGAGCCAACAACTCCATTCGCTCCTAACATTCCCCGTTCTATATCAGCAATATGCATCGTGCCCCCTTTCCCTTTCCCTGTCCCTGTAGATTTGCCCAACAATTCAGCCATCATTTGATCTAAGTCCAAGCCTTTGGCTATACAGTGATGATGACTTCTATGGGTTCCAAGGACGTAATCTTTTTCATCTAAATGAGCGCAGATACCCGTTGGGACGGCTTCCTGACCAACAGAAGAATGCATTCCCCTAAGCTTCCCAGCATCAGCTTCTCTCTTTGATTGTTCCTCAAACCTTCTAATGGTGACCATCGTTTGATACATCCAAAGAAGAGAATCCCGGTTTACCTTGTCATATACCATACCTATAATCCTCACTTACTCTCATTCCAATGACAAATCTAAAATCATCAACCAGACAAGAGATCTTAGTCCAGTTTTGGCCGATTATAGCAGTTTCCAATACACCTTTATCAATCTAATATAATCAGTACATTCATTGACACTCGATAACCACGATTGCTACGATTTTCACGACCAATTTTGACTGGGGATATAGCTCAACTGGGAGAGCGCGGCGTTCGCAATGCCGAGGTTGGGGGTTCGAGTCCCCCTATCTCCACCATAATATCTATTTGATTTGATCCGTGCTTGATACCCCAATTCAAATAGCTATAACGCGGTTTTTTATAAACAACACGAAAAAAATAAGTGCGGTAAAACTTGATTGAAATCTCACATTTCAGATCTTTTAGTCATAGAGATTACAGGTATGCGTGGGCCTCAAATGCCCTTGGAGGAGCAAGCGCCTGGACATTTTTGATAGCCAGCCAATGGTATGTTCTCGCTGATTCAGATAAATCTGGACTGGTAGGATTGTTCACATTTGCTTCGATGCTCCCATTTTTACTTATATCGCCATTTGCAGGGATACTTTCTGACAGATTCGAAAGAAAGAATCTAACATTATTGACTATGGCTGGCGGGTTTATCGTTATTGCAACAGCAACGGCCTTAGCAATAACAGGCGTTTTAGAGCTGTGGCAACTCTGCATACTCGCATTTCTATCAGGAAGTTTTAGAGCTACTCAAGAAGTAGCATTAGTTTCTTTAGTAACTAATATAGTCCCGCCAAAGGATTTACTTAACGCCATAACATTAAATTCAGCCATAAGACATGGATCTCGTGTAATTGGCATGTGTGTCTTGCTATCTTCGAGGGTTCCATCAATAGATGATTTTTCCACCGCACAATTTTTATTTGCCAGTGCGGTATTTGGTGCGGGTTCTCTTATAGCAATTTCTATAGTCAAGACCAAGTCAATAGGCGAACCTGAACCAACCACTGGCATAATTCAAGGTATTTTAGACGGCATGAAATTCATTTATTCAAACAGGCCCGTGGGTGTTTTTATAATTCTTGTGAGTTTTCATTGTGCGCTAGTGATGTCCTTTGATTCAATACTACCTGTTCTATCGAGAGACACGCTTGGATCCAATGATGAATTTTTGCTGGCCTTGTTAGTTTTAGCCTTCGGATTCGGGTCTGTTATAGGAACTTTTCTTATCGCGGGAATTCAAAGTGATAAAAGAAAAGGAACCCTATTTTTAGTATCTGGTGTCATCAGTGCGCTTTCTCTTGTTGCTCTCGGCTTTTCTTCGGAAATTTTTCCTTCATTCATTGCCAAATTCTTGATGGGGGCATCACAGTCAAGTTTCATGGCACTATCCATGACCTATGTGCAGATTTTGGCCCCCGACAAAATGAGAGGCAGAATTTCAAGTCTATACATACTTCATGCTGGAGGAATAATGGCTTTTGCAAATTTAGGATATGGAAATTTAGCCGACCTTTTTGGGGCCACTGAAATACTAATAGTAACCGGTTTAATATTTTTTATAGCCTATAGCTCGATAAGCCTAGTAGACCCTATCCTCAGGAGAGTATATCGAGGAGATTCCATCTCTCTTGCAACCACATAAAGATTAAACACTCACATATCAGTAAAGTCACAATGTAGGAGAGGTTCATGACAATAACGAAAGCTGTGATTCCTGTAGCCGGGCTAGGAACGAGATTTTTACCTTCTACATTAACAATACCTAAAGTAATGATCCCAGTCGTGGATAAACCTCCAATTCATTTTTGTGTGGAGGAAGCTTCTCGAGCTGGTATCGACCATGTCATATTCGTAGCCTCCCAAGGGCAAGAATCGGTACCTACATATTTTAAAAGAAGAACCGATCTGGAAATATCTGTAGCAAATAGAGGAAACCAAGAATTGTCTGAAAGTCTGCGCGAAATCTCTGATCTGGCTGACATAAGCGTCGTCACACAAGAAAAACAGCTAGGACTGGGGCATGCCGTTCTGATGGCCAAAGAAATGGTTGGAAGTGAGCCATTTGCCGTATTTCTTCCAGATAATTTAATACTGGGTGAATCTTCTATTATCCGAAATATGATCGAAATATCCGATTCCAATCATGGAAGTATGGTGATTGCGTTAAAAAAAGTGAAACCGACTGAGGTTTCAAGCTATGGTATTGCAAAGTTGGGGTTAAAAAATGATCGAATATCAAATATTCTGGGGCTCGTAGAAAAACCTTCAAAAGAATCATCTCCATCTAACTATGCCGTGATAGGACGAT
>CAZCOH010000093.1:0-4885 GCA_964500645.1 uncultured Dehalococcoidia bacterium | reverse complement strand
ATCGTCTATAAACTTCCGCAGAGTTCCCAGATGAATGGCGAGCATATAGAGCGGAGTAAGTGTGCATGTAAATGATTTAGTTGCAGCGACTCCAATTTCTAGGCCTGCTCCAATTTGCAAAGTGCCTTCTGACAACCTGGAAGCTTGTGTACCAGGGTAGTTGCATAGAGTCAGTTGTGGCGTTTTTTTACGTATACCTTCTTCCATTGCCGCCAGAGTGTCAGCCGTCTCACCTGATTGAGATATTGATAACATTAGGGAACCTCTAGTCAATATTGGATCCCTGTATCTAAATTCGGACGAATTATCCCATTCTGAGGGAATTCCAGAAATTCGTTCAAACCAATGTTTAGCAACCATCCCTGCGTGAAGACTTGTCCCCATTCCTATTAAAATAATTCGTTTTAGGTTCAGTATTTCACCTACACTTAGAGGGAAATTTTCAAAATATATTTCATCGCGATTTTCGGTTACTCTGCCTTTAAGCGAATTTGATATAGCCTCAGGTTGTTCATATATCTCTTTTAACATGAAATTGGGATATTCCCCTTTCGTAGCTGATAAAGGATTGTAGTCAACCTTACTTGGCGGATTTTCTACAGGATTACCATTTAGATCTGTGTATATAGCTGAATGTTTATTAACAATAACCATTTCTTGGTCATTCAAATAGCTCACTACGTTAGTGTGGGGAAGTAGGGCAGGGAGATCACTGGCAATGAACATTTCATCTTTACCGTAACCAACAGTTATTCCTCCAGCATTGCCAATTCTGACTGCAAATATCTGGTTAGGATTACTGGAAAACATTAGAACTATAGCGTTTGATCCTTGTAGGTCATTTGCCATTTTTAGAACTGATTCTTCAATTGAGTAACCTGACTTCATATGAAATTCAACTAGGTGAGGAATTACCTCAGAGTCCGTGTCAGATTTGAAGGTGTACCCGTCACGTATAAGCTTTTCTTTTATACTAGAAAAATTTTCAATTATTCCGTTGTGAACGGCGACAATGTCAGAGGAAGAATTAGCATGTGGATGCGCGTTTGTATCGGACGGACTACCATGTGTCGCCCATCTTGTGTGCCCGATACCGGATGTCGCAACGTTGAGAACTTCATCTGAAGTTCTATCTACTTCGGTTTTCAGGTTTGTTAACTTACCTGCTTTCCGATACACCTGAAGTCTATTTTCACCGTTGGAAACGCATATGCCAGCGCTGTCGTATCCTCGGTATTCCAATTTTTGTAGGCCATCAATCAATATGCCAGTAGCTTTATGATGACCAACGTAGCCTACTATTCCACACATAAATTATTCAGCCTATGGCCTTTGTTGATTTAGATTATATACACCCCTGTACTCGTCTGGGAGTAAGGCGGAAATTCGTTCCATAATCATACTAGTCATTGATTCTAAAAGTGGTTTGTCAATTTTCCCTTCAATTGGTGGCAATGAAAATGCCGTTCCTATATTCACAGTGATTTTACCAGTTGGATTGACGACTCTAAATAGGGAATCTAGATTTTGTGTCCCGGTCATGCCGACTGGTAAAATCGTTGCTCCTGTCATTTGTATTAATCGTGATACCCCATTCTTGCCTTTTATAAGCTTCCCACCATTTCGGGTTCCCTCTGGAAATACAACAAGTGCTCCGTCTCGAGAAAGAATATCTGTTGACCATTTAATCGCTGCAATGTCCGCACTATTTCTGTTTATAGGATGTGCACCATATGATTTCAACATTTGGGAAATTGGAAAACCTGAAAAAAGACTTTTCTTTGCTAGAAACCTAAGCCGTCTAGGTAAAGAACAACTCAATATAGATGGATCGATGTTGCTCATGTGATTACATACGATCACGAGAGGTCCCATAGGGGGTACATTTTCTCTACCAACTACTTCGTAATTAGAGAAAATCTTTAAAGTTAGTCCTTGTAAAAATTTGCATAGTGGATACAAAACTTCCATTGTTACGCCTTTATGATTTGTAAAATATCAGTCACCACTCCCTCTATTGTTAACGAGTCCGTATTAATGCATATGGACTCTTCTGCTGGTTTTAGGGGAGATAATTCCCTTTCCGAATCAAGTTTGTCTCTGTTTTGTATCTCTTCTAATACATCTTTGAGATTTACGTTAACATCTTTTAACAACATTTCCCGGAGCCTTCGTTGGGCTCTTACTTCCAGCGAAGCAAGTAGAAAAAATTTGAAGGTCGCGTCAGGTAACACAACCGTACCTATATCTCTTCCTACCATGACGATTGAGTCTGACTTCGCTATTTCACGTTGCTGTTGGATTAGTGAATCACGAACTCCCTTAATTTTTGAAACATTAGAAACCAATTTGTTTATAGCACTAGTATGAAGCATATCGGTTATATCTTTTGAATTTACTATTATTCTTTGGGAACCATTGTTTATAGTCAGATGTATTTGTGCTTCAAAAATCTTCTGTGTTATTGCGTCTTCATTTTCAAGAGATATGGCATGACTTATGGCTAACCACGTTGCGGCCCTGTACATCAAACCGGTATCTAAAAATACATAATGTAAATTTTCGGCTAACCGTTTTCCGATGGTAGTTTTTCCGGATGCTGCGGGTCCGTCTATAGCAACTTGATTCATCATTTGTGTAAGGTTGCCACAATTATTCCTATCCATAAAGCTTTACGTGGAGTAAGTTTATTTATTTTGCAAAAATGATTACCTTGAGGACTGGAGCATAGATAAATATAATCTCGTTTAGATAAACAAGTTTTGACCAAGGAGTCGTGAAACCATGAGCCCTAAAATAGTTCTTTATAATCCTGATGACTCAACTTTAGAATCACTCAGGGCTGCCTCTCAAGACGGGGCAGAAATTGAATGGGTAGACTCTAATCTACCAATCGACGAAGCTGCGGAAATTCTTAAGGATACCAGGGCTATGATCTTGACTGGTCACACCCATGTGGATCTTAAGCTCGCTGCAAAATGTTCCGAATTACGTCTTATCCAGACAGTGAGTGCGGGAACTGATTATCTAGACAAAACTGCTCTAGGTGAGTTAGGTATACGGGTGTCCAACAACGGAGGAGGGAATGCGGTAGCGGTTGCTGAACACACGATTTCGCTCATAGTGGGGACTTACAGGAAATTTCAACTGCAATTTGAGAATGTTAAAGACCGTAAATGGATGGGTGATATTAGATCTGACTGGTTTTCACAGGCTCATGAGTTGACGGGCAAAACAGTTGGTATCGTTGGTCTTGGACGGATAGGCTCTAGGGTCGCCCTGAGACTACAGGGTTGGGAATGTGACCTTATATACAGTGATATCGTTTCTCCCGATCCTGAGTTGGTTGAAAAAGTGGGATTGAGGAAAGTAGAGTTTGATGAGCTTCTAGAGACTTCAGATATTGTTACTTTACACGTTCCTTTAAATAATCAAACAAGGGGCATGATCAGCGACAGAGAGTTTGATTTAATGAAGGATTCAGCGGTATTAATTAATGCTTGCAGGGGACCAGTTGTAGATGAGGCAGCTTTTATCAGGGCGATGGGAGCCGGTAAGATTATGGCCGCTGGTGTCGACGTGCTTGAAGTTGAACCCACCCCGGCCGACAATCCTTTGATTGATATGGACAACGTACTGATAACCCCTCACTTAGCTGCATTTACTCAAGAGGCTGGGGAAAAAAGTAGGGCTTTCGCTATGTACAATTGTTCAAATGTTAGTAATGGGAAAGAGGCGGAGTCCGTAGTACTACCTGACGATTAACCGTTATTCGGAGTGCTTCGAAATTTGATTTAGTAGTGCCTGTGGAGATTCGTTTAAGGTATGGCGCATCTCCGCAGGTTCTAAACCTGCGCCGAGTGCGACTTTTTCAGCGTAGTCTCTCGTCATCAGGTCATCTGGTTCGTGTGCGTCTGAATCTAGTATGATTTCCGCACCCGATTGTTTGGCCATACTGGCAACGTGGCCGTTAGCTAATCCATGACCCTTTCTTCCAGATAACTCCAGGAAAATGCCATTCCTTGCTGCTATTGATGCTTCTTCTATAGTGATTAACCCAGGGTGAGCCAGAATATCAACATTGGGTGAAGATACTGCCGCGAGATTAGTCCCCGGTTCGACTGGCTCCATTATTGTCTCACCATGCACATTTACAACTTTCGCCCCAAGTCTACGAGCCTCTCTTGCAATTCGGTCAATGTCTTCTTTTGGAGTATGAGTAATTTCGACTCCAGGAAAGACCCTAATATCCCATCGTTTTTCTGCAAGCTCGCAGTCTTTTTTTAATATGGTTAACACAAATTCTAGATTTCCAGGACCTACGTGGTCAGTTATCGCCATGACTTCATACCCGATATGTTTTGCTCTTCTAATCAGTTCTATGGGTGACAATACTCCGTCACTAAGAAATGTATGTGTATGAAAATCGTACATATATACCCCGATTATCTTGGTCAGTGTGCTGAATAATAGTATCAATCAGATAGCTTTTTTCAACTTGGACCTTTGTATTGCATTTTGTCGGGTAGTTGGTCTATTAGATCCAAACCCATTAATATTCGCATAGCTGTAAATTCAGCGGAGGTCTCAAGTGTCGATATTGGCAAATAAAAAGGTGGATCAGAAGGGATGATCGAAGCGCCGTAGCTCGCTAGTTTTGACATGTTATTTAAGTGGATCGCATTTAAAGGAGTCTCTCTAGGTACTATAACCAGCGGTCTTTTCTCCTTTAGACAGACATCTGCAGCCCTCCTTATTAGGTTGTCGGATATCCCATTGGCTATTGCAGAGACTGTTGCCATACTTGATGGAACTATTGCCATACCCAGTGAAGGGTAAGTTCCACTTGCTATTGGAGCTTGGATGTCTCCTATTGCATAGTAAT
>CAZCOH010000092.1:0-4921 GCA_964500645.1 uncultured Dehalococcoidia bacterium | reverse complement strand
AACACTATAATGATGAGTTTCATGTCGATAGCTATAGTGAGCATAGTATGGGTTTTGTGGGGATACAGTTTAGCTTTCGGCACAGGTAATGCATTCATTGGTGATCTTAGTCATTTCGGGTTATCTGGGGTTTCATTTACGTCATCTGAAGGTGACGACATACCACCACTACTTTTTGTGGCTTTTCAAATGATGTTTGCAATAATCACTCCTGCTCTTATTACCGGAGCGTTTGCAGAAAGATTCAAATTTAGCACCTACCTGATATTCCTGGTGCTCTGGAGTACTTTAGTCTACTCTCCCATAACACACTGGGTATGGGCGGAAGAAGGTTGGCTACTTGAGTTAGGTGCTTTAGATTTTGCAGGTGGTACCGTTATCCATATAAATGCAGGAATTGCTGCAGTTGTCGCAGCACTTCTAGTAGGGAAACGAAGAAACCCTGGTCTTCAACCGAACAACGTCCCATACGTTGTGCTTGGAGCAGCAATACTCTGGCTTGGTTGGTTTGGATTTAACGCTGGATCCGCCTTAGCAGCCAACGACTCAGCAGCCAACGCATTTCTAGTAACAAGCTTAGCTGCCTCTACAGCTGCTCTTACTTGGGGCGTGATATCGCACTTGAAAACAGGGAAAATGGGCGCTGTAGGAGTTGCTACGGGTGCTGTCGCTGGACTTGTAGCGATCACTCCTGCAGCTGGAGCTGTAGACGCAATGGGTTCATTAGCAATTGGGTTCGGAGCGGGCCTAATATGCTTCTTTGCTGTCGAATTTATTCACAAGACCAATATGGACGACGCTTTGGATGTGTTTGCGGTTCATGGCATAGGAGGAATATGGGGTGCTATCGCTACCGGTATTTTTGCCTTGGAAGCGATCTCGGGAACCAAAGGTCTAATTGAGGGAAATATTGAGCAAGTAGGCATCCAGGCAGTCGGCGTGGTGGCTACTCTAATATACTCGGGGGTAGTGAGCGTCATTATATTATTTGTCCTCGACAAAATTCCTGGACTTGGTCTTAGGGCAAGCGAATCTGACGAAGATCTCGGACTGGACTTAGCCACACACGGTGAACAAGCTACTGTACGAGACGGAGCCGATTAATAACTTCTAAGAAACAATCCTTAATATGGAGGTATGCTGATGCTTAAGATAGAGGCTATTTTTAGACCAGAGAGAGTTAATGCCGTATGTGACGCCTTGGTAGAGGAAGGAGTAAATGGATTCCATTATCAAAACGTTACAGGCCAAGGACAACAGGCAGGCATAGAGGTAGTTACAGGACGTGGTGGTGCAACAACAACAAGGTCAGCAGTGTCAAAAACCATTCTCGTAACTGTAATAGAAGACGCCAAAAAAGATGCGATTATTGAGGCGATTATCTCCGCAACACGTAGTGGTGAAATCGGAGACGGTAAAATATTTGTGAGTAAAATAGATGACGTCATAAGAGTGAGAACTGGGGAGTCCGGAGATTCCGCTATCTAGCGAATTGATAGGATTTTTCCTAGAAATAAAGGGCTGCCCATACACATGTGTGAGCAGCCCTTTATAATTTCCTGAAACCATATATATTTACATGTGAAATTCATAATAATATCAACTGAGTTCGAATATTTTAGGCAATTTAATTCTTTAGAACATATTTAAATCAGACATGCCCACAAACGTACCACCACAATACCGAGACGCTGAACAAAGATTCCGTGAGGCTGTGTCTATTCAAGGCAAAATAGCTGCCCTGCAAGAAATGCTTCAAATCATGCCGAAGCATAAGGGAACTGACCACTTGAAGGCTCAGCTTAGATCGCGTCTATCACGTCTTATGACAGACCTCGAAACCTCCTCCGGTGGAAAAGGGGGTAGAACAGAACCATTTTCACTTCCTAAAGAAGGTGCTGGGCGGGTAACACTTATTGGACCAACCAATGTAGGTAAGTCATTAATAACAACGGCTTCTACTGGCGCTAAAACAAGGGTTGGATCTTATGAATTAAGCACTCAAGAGCCTGTTCCAGGCATGTATCCCTACGAAGACATATACATACAAATGGTTGACACCCCACCTATAACAAATAGATCGACTCAAAGTAGATTGTACGGTTTGCTAAGAACTAGTGACGTTTTTGTATTCGTAGCCGATTTAACAAACAATCCTATCGCCCAAACGGAAGAATCGTTTTCAGAACTCTCTGAATGGGGATTTGATCTTCTGGACATCAACACAAAAATAACTGAAACCACCAATTTATATACTACCAAACCAACGATCATTGTCTGCAACAAAGCTGACATCCCAGGCGCATTGGATCAATTTCAGGAAATGGAACATAAATTTTCAAATAAATTCCCTGTCATAATGTGCAGCGCTGAAGAAAATGTTGGACTAGATGAACTCGGCGAAGAAATATTTTCCGCCTTAAACATCATGAGAGTATATACAAAATCACCCAGAGAACGTCTACAGGATTTCGAAAAGAAAGATCCTATCGTTCTTTCAATTGGAAGTTCTGTAGGGGAAGCCGCCCACCAAGTCCATAAGGACTTGAGTAGAGGTCTAAAATACGCCGTCCTGTGGGGTCAATCAGGAAAATTTGACGGACAGCACGTGGGAAGGAATCACGAGCTTATAGACGGCGATATTATAGAGATACACTCCTAAAAGCCTAGAATTGTCCTAGAGACCTAGCCACTCGGCCCGGAGACATAGGAAGTTCGTCCATCCTAACACCCACAGCGTCATGAATGGCGTTGGCAATAGCTGCCATTGGAGGCACTAAACATGCCTCTCCAACACCTCTAAGACCAAATGGATGACCTGGATTAGCAACCTCAACAAGTACCGTATCAATCATTGGTAAATCTAAAGAAACGGGCATACGATAATCTAAAAATGTCGGGTTCACCATTGTGCCATCATCATCAAATATATATTCTTCATTTAAGGCCCAACCTATACCCTGAACTGCCCCTCCTTGCATTTGACCTTCTACGTAACTTGGATGTATAGCCTTCCCTACGTCCTGAATTGAGGTAAATCTTAAAACATCAACTTTCCCTGTCTCTTCATCAACTGACACATCAACAATATGAACAGCAAATGCATTTCCCACGCCACCAGGATTTACAGTCGCTCTACCGACAATTGGGCCTCCCGTACCATTTAATAATGAAGCCAGTTCAGAAAAAGTAAATTTCAATTCCGAGTCACTTATATGAGATATGACTCCTTTTTCGTATACTATGTCCTGGGATTCAACATCCCATATCTTTGAAGCCCTTTCCATCATCTGGTTCTTAATATCTATCGCAGCTTCAACACAGGCTGTTCCCGTTTTAAAAGTTACACCACTCCCACCAGCCCCCGAGCTGTAGCCTATTGAATCCGTATCTCCAATAGAAGGATTAACATCATCAGACCTTAATCCCAATGTATCCGCAACCTGCATCGCCATCGCCGCCCTGCTTCCACCTACATCAGGAGATCCCTCTACAAGATTTACCGTGCCGTCAGCATTAACACTAGCGACAGCACTAGCCGGACCACTACCATTGAACCATGCTCCAGCAGCTACTCCTCTTCCCATTGATTTACCTTCGAGATTTTCTCTATAGTGGGGATGGTTTTTTGCCGCCTCTAAAGTTTCTATTAGCCCAATCTTCCTATAAGCAGGCCCATTCGCAGGTTGCCTGGTGCCCTCTTTTGCAGCGTTGATAAGTCTGAATTCAATCGGGTCCATACCAACTTTCTCTGCTAATTCGTCAATAACTGTCTCCACAGCAAAAGCGCAGGCGGGAGAACCAGGCGCCCTGTAAGCTGATGACTTTTGTACATTAGTTACAACGTCTAGACCTTCAACATAGGCGTTGGGAATAACATATGGGCCCAGCATGGTACGACTTCCTCCTGCCACAGGAGACCCTGGGAAAGCCCCTGCTTCAAATACAAGACGTGCCTTAACACCTGTCAATTTCCCATCAGACGTAGCAGACATTTTCACCGACATTTCTGTTCCGGAAGTTGGTCCTGTACCCGTAAAAACCTCTGCCCTAGTCATGGTGATCTTGACAGGTAACCCCGATTTCCTAGACAAAATAGCAGCTACAGGTTCCAAATAAACGCCCCCTTGCCCTTTTCCTCCAAAACCGCCGCCTATTTCTAGAGGAACCACGGTTACATCACCTAATGGCACTTCTAGGATGGCCGAAATGTGGTCCCTAAAGGCAAATAACTGTTGTGTGCTACACCAAACCGTAAGTTTTCCATCCTGATTCCAAAAAGCAGTTGTAGCTTGGGGTTCTATATATCCTTGATGAACCGCGCTCGTTTTAAATTTTCTCTCAACAACTAAGTCGGACTCGCTGAATGCTTTTGCAACATCCCCTTCCTCAGAAATCACCTTCAAGGCCAAATTGCTGACCTCAGACTCTCCTCCTTCACCCCATCCACCAACTCTAAATAGAACGCTCGATTGAGTAGATAAACGATCGTGAAGAACGGGAGCATTTTCTGCTAAAGCCTCTTCAGCATTTAAAACGGGCTGCAGAACTTCGTATTCCACATCAATCAATTCTAAAGCTTCTTCAGCAACGTGCTGACTTATAGCCGCAACAGCCGCTACGGCATGTCCTTTATACAGGGCTTTTTCTCTTGCCATGGAATTCCGACTGTAAAATCCATAGTTAACAGCCGCTCCTTCCTCAAGATCCGCTATCTCGGCAGATACTTCTGGTAGATCTGAGGCCGTCATAACTGAACGTACCCCCGGATGAGCCAGAGCCTTTGAAGTGTCTATGGATATAATTCTTGCATGAGCATAGGGACTTCGAAGAATCTTTCCATGTAAAAATCCCGTTGGATGGGAATCCGCACTATACTTCGCTCTACCTGTGACTTTTTCTGAGCCACCGTGCCTAACCG
>CAZCOH010000091.1:0-4948 GCA_964500645.1 uncultured Dehalococcoidia bacterium | reverse complement strand
TTATTTCAATGATACGGAACCAAACATAAACAGAAAAATAGCTACAATTATTGAATCCGGCAAAAAAGCTGTTCTGTGCATAGGTGAGGAGGAATTAAATGAAAACTCTAATGTATTCTATGATGAAATGGTGCAAAAAATCGGCTCGGCTATAGCAGGTATTTCCGGGATATCAAGCAATAATCTAATGTTGGCCTATGAACCAGTATGGGCAATAGGTAGTGGTATAGCTGCTGAGGTATCTATGGTTAAGGAGAGGAATTTGATAATTAGCCATATTTTGGAAGAGATTTCCGGTATTGATCAGTCACCTATGAATCCATACATGGTTTTTTATGGGGGTAGCGTAGACCACACAAATGCCGCAGATTATGTCGTTGAAGGCAAGGTTAGTGGATTGCTAGTGGGATCTGCTAGCTTGAAAGCACAAGATTTTAAAGGTGTTATTTCGTCGTTAATAAATTGATTTTATTGTTTTGATGCCCATGGAACTTGTTAGTAAATGTTAGCGATAGTTGGCCCTACAGGGGTAGGAAAAACTGAATTAGCTGTCAAGTGTGCGAGTATGCTTGGCGGAGAGATTATAAATGCTGATAGTAGGCAGATATATCAGGGTATGGATATCGGCACAGCAAAGCCTGAATCAGATATGTTTGATGTAGTTCCGCATCATCTCTTTAATTTGATTCCTCCAGATGAAAGATACAACGTACAATCGTTTGTCCGGGATACAAACAAACTTGTTACTGAAATTAGAAATAGGAAGTCAATTCCCATCATAGTTGGGGGAACTGGCCAATACATATGGGCTTATGCTGAACAATGGAAATTCAAAGATGAATATAAAGATTTAACTTTGGATTACAGAAAAATTTTAGAGGAAAGGCTTTCTGTAGAGGGCCTTGATAGTTTGGTTGAAGAATTGATCTGCAAGGCCCCTGAGGATGCTCAAAATATTGATATAAAGAATCATGTGAGAGTGATTAGGGCCCTTGAGAGGCTTGATAGTGGATTGTCGGCCAATGTGCCTAGGAAATATAGGCCGGAATTACTTAAAGGTTTGAAAATTTTCGGATTGACAATGCCCCGATCCTCTTTGTACGGGAAATTGGATACTCGCATAGACAAAATGGTGAAGTCAGGTTGGATCAATGAAGTATCTAGATTGAGATATCAGGGATACACCTTGGATCATGCATCCATGAGTGGTATTGGATACCAGGAAATATATTATTTTTTGGAAGGACAACTTACTTGGTCGGAATGCCTTGCAAGCATAAAATCTAGGACACATAGATTAGTAAGGACTCAGGCTAATTGGTTTAAAATGAGTGACGAACGAATCAGATGGATAGAAACGCAGGACAATGGAATTGAAGATTCTGCTCATATTATTGTGGAAGAATACAATAAATTCCTAAGTGAACTTTCCTAGTAAATCATCTGGTAGTTATTCACTGAGTGATCCTGTTATTATCCTAGGACTTTTATTAGGGGTTGATTAATGAAATTCACAAAGATGCATGGTGCGGGAAACGACTATGTGTATGTAAATGGATTCGACTATGAGTCAGATTGGTCCAAGCTTTCAGAATTTGTCAGTGATAGGCATACGGGTATTGGTTCAGATGGCCTAATTGTTGCTTTACCTTCCATTACTGCCGATGTGCGTATGAGAATGTTCAATGCTGATGGGTCTGAAGGGGATATGTGTGGCAATGGTATAAGGTGTTTGGTGGCTTTTGGTATAGAACAGAATATTTTGAGCAACGACACCGATGTCAAAAAGATTGAAACAAAGTCAGGTATATTGGGAGTAACTCCAGAGTTTTCAGCAGGCCAAATGGTAGGTGCAAGAGTCAGTATGGGAATTCCTGATTTTGTGCCTTCTAACATCCCTGTTAGTCTTGATGACAATCCCAACCCTGTTCTAGGCCATGAATTAGTTGTGGACTCACAGAGGATTCAGCTTGGATTTGTATCAATGGGTAATCCCCATGCGGTTGCATTTATGGAGGAAGATGTGGATGATTTCCCATTGGATTCAGTAGGTCCGTTGATTGAAAATAATCCGATATTTCCCAATAGAATTAATTTTGAAATAAATAATGTTTTGGGAAGAGATCGCATAAAGACAAGAGTATGGGAGCGTGGATCTGGATTGACTATGGCGTGCGGGACAGGTGCTTGTGCTGTGGTTGCCATTGCGCACCAAAGAGGTATGGTTGACGATGAGGTGTTCGTAGACTTACCTGGTGGTTCATTAAAGATTAATTGGGATGGGGTAGGGGACGTCTATATGACAGGTCCGGTTGAAACTGTGTTTCATGGCGAGTTGAATAGTCGACTTTAAATCAAATATTAAAAACGATAGGTTAGATGCTTTTACTGGAGGAAAAATGGAGTTCGCCCAAAGGCTAGATAAAGTACCACCATATTTATTTGTAGAAATAAGCAGAAAGATAGCTGAAAAAAAATCTAAAGGTATAAATGTGATCTCATTTGGTATAGGGGATCCCGATATACCGACACCAGATAATATAATTCAAGAGCTCAGAAATACCGCATTGGATGCGCCAAACCATAGATACCCAGAAACAGATGGGTTACCTGAGTTCAGGAAAGCGATTGCAGATTGGTACAGCAAGCGATTTTCGGTAACTCTTGACTCGGACAAGGAAATCCTTCCACTTATTGGCGCAAAAGAGGGCATAGGACATGCTTCTCTTTGTTTCATTAATCCTGGAGACGTGGCCCTGGTTCCTGATCCGGGATACCCGGTTTACTCTGTTGGAACATGGTTTTGTGGCGGAGAATGCCACTGGATGCCCTTAAAAGAAGAGAATGGCTGGCTTCCTGATTTGGATGCTATACCTGACAATGTCGCTGATCGAGCTAAGGTGATGTGGCTCAATTACCCAAATAATCCGACAGGAGCTGTTGTTGATGCCGGGTATTTGCAAGATGTTGTGCAATATGCCAAGGAGAAACAAATAGCGGTTCTTCATGATGCTGCTTACACTGAAGTTGCTTTTGATGGGTACCGCCCGATCAGTTTTCTTGAAATACCTGGTGCAATAGATGTGGGCCTTGAATTTCATTCACTCTCCAAAAGCTACAACATGACAGGATGGAGGGTTGGTTCTGCTGCCGGAAACAGAGAGATGATCGATGCTCTCATGGTTGTAAAGAGTAATTTGGATTCAGGTATACCTAACGCTGTTCAGTACATGGGAATAGAGGCTTTTAACACGCCAGAAAGTGAGACTGACAAAAGAAATGATATTTACCAAAGTCGAAGGGACAGAGTTGTAGAGACGCTTATAGGTATGGGCCTAGAGGTGATACCTCCTAAGGCCAGTCTGTTTGTGTGGGCTAAAATACCCGACCATTATACTTCGGCGGAGTTTGCAGAATTATTACTAGAAGAAAAAGATGTCGTGGTTACGGCCGGGAATGGTTACGGACCTAGTGGTGAAGGTTATATAAGATTGTCTCTCACGATAACGGAAGAAGACCTTCTTGAAGGGCTGAGCCGGTTATCCGGATGGAAAGTGCCTCAGAAGAATTAATGGTGGCCTCGTAGATCACTAAAAGAGGAATAAGTTAAATAGCTAGGAAACTGATTAAAACAAAGGCATCTCCTGAACGAGTTGTTCTAGTCGGTGTCAAGGATCGTTCAAAATTCGACGCTTGGGACATGAAGGATTCGGTCAAAGAATTGGGGGAACTCGCTTCCAGCGCTGGGGCCGAAGTCGTTGGGGAAGTCACGCAAAATATTTCCAAATATT
Organism: uncultured Dehalococcoidia bacterium; assembly: GCA_964500645.1. Taxonomy (GTDB): domain Bacteria; phylum Chloroflexota; class Dehalococcoidia; order Lucifugimonadales; family UBA826; genus CAYFIW01. The sequence continues at coordinate 1,157 of CAZCOH010000091.1, read as the reverse complement.
CCAACACTTACGTTGGCAGGGGAAAAATTGAAGAAATAAAAACAACTGTGAAGTCATTAGGCGTAAGTACAGTTATTTGTGACGATGAGTTAACTCCAAACCAACAGCTAAACCTGGAGATGGCATTAGGTGACGTGAAAGTTATCGACAGAACTATGCTAATTCTTGACATATTCGCAGCTAATGCTCTCTCTAGGGAAGGCCGATTACAAGTAGAACTTGCTCAACATGAATATTTATTACCAAGATTAGCCGGGCAATGGACGCACCTTGAAAGGCTTGGAGGAGGCATTGGTACCAGGGGCCCGGGAGAGTCTCAAATTGAGACGGATAGGCGTCTTGCCCGTGCAAGGATACAACGTCTTAAAAAAGAAATAGAGAAAGTTAGGCAGCATAGGTCTCGATATAGGGAAAGAAGGAAAACTACTAATAGCAAGGTTGCGACATTAGTTGGCTATACCAACGCTGGAAAAAGCACTCTTCTTAATTCTCTAACCTCTTCTAAGGTTATAGCTGAAAATAAAATGTTTTCAACATTGGATCCGGTTACTAGAAGATTGCCACTTTCCAACGGAACGCACATTTTGTTGACTGATACAGTTGGGTTTGTGCAAAAGCTACCTACGGACCTGATAGCCGCTTTTAGGGCAACACTTGAGGAGGCTAATGACGCGGATTTGATTCTGCATATATTAGATGTCACACATCCTCAGAGAATGGAACAGGCTATTTCTGTTATCGATATATTGCACGACATAGGTCTATCTGAAAAACCTATCCTTACAATTCTAAATAAATGGGATAAATTTCCAGAAGGATATGAACCATACGATGACGACGATTTGAGAAGATTCATGGAAATGTTTGACAGTGTGGTTTTTAGTGCAGGTATTAATGGAGCAGGTAAGATGGAAATTCTTCGCTCTATAGAGAATATAGTTGGTTCCTTAGATGTGGAAATGGTGAAGTGATTGAGTTGCGTACTATAAATGTTATGTAAAGTTATTAGGGGTATAATTTTATATCTACTACTTCTTTAGTTATAAGAAACTCCAACAATTTAAGGAACAGTAAATTGTGGTCCGTGTCTGAAATATAGGTTAATGAGGGATTGGAATAGCCATTTTCAGAAAATGCTGATTTACCCAAATACAACG
>CAZCOH010000090.1:0-5083 GCA_964500645.1 uncultured Dehalococcoidia bacterium | reverse complement strand
TGGGCAACAAGATGTTTATTGCTTTGCGGGGTGCTAAACCGCTGTCGGCTATCGGATCGCTTGCGTCCGCGGATCGAACGCCAGGGGTAGCTGTACTCACCATTAGCGATGACTGCAAGAGCTTTAGTTGGGATGAGGAAGACCTCGCATCAATGGAAGACTCAGACAGGATGATTACTCTCGAAGATGGATCAGAAGTCTCAGCTTCCGACCCGCACGGTCTGGAAGTGGTGATAAGGTAAAAATTAATATAACGATCGAATAGGTATCTGACTGGCCGGGTCACCGGCCAGTCAGATACCGTTATCCAATATATAAAACAAGACCATTTATAAGTGACTATAGATACCCTACTACCCTTCAGTTCAATGTAGTTGAATAGCTCATTTGAGGAGGACCTTTATGACAGACTCAAATATTGCTTTGATGGCCCATTTGATGAGACGCGCGGGATTTGGTGAATCTCGTGAATTACTTGAAAATCGGATGAGTGTTGGTTATGAGGCTACTGTTGAGGAATTATTAGATCCAGATTCTCAGTCGTCTGTTAATTTGTATGACCTGTTTAGATACCAACCATGGACATGGAAACCCGGAACTATACAGGGTATGGGACACGCTAGTTGGATTTATAGAATGCTTAACACAAATGCCCCATTACAGGAAAAGATGGCTTTGTTTTGGCATGGTGTTTTTGCGACCGGTGTTTCCAAAGTTGACCATTGGGATGAAATCACAGATCTAGTGGATATGCTTAGAGAAAGTGGTATGGGGAGCTACCGGGATATTCTCTTAAAGGTGGCACAAAATCCCGCCATGATTTATTGGTTGGACAACAATGAAAATCATGCCCATGCTGTTAACGAGAACTGGGGACGTGAACTTCTTGAGCTTTTCAGCATGGGAGTTGGAAACTACACAGAAGATGATGTTCTAGAGTGTTCAAGAGCTTTCACTGGCTGGACCATCACACCGAAGTTACCTAGATTCCCAATGGGTAGGTTTGATTGGTTTTTTGAATACAAAGATGAGGACCATGATGATGGGGAGAAAACTTTCCTGGGACAGAAAGGGAAGTTCAATGGTGAGGATATTATTGACATTATTGTTAAGCAACCGGCGACAGCCCAATTTATTTCCAGGCATTTATACAATTTCTTCGTTGCTGATGAACCCCCGGTTCCGGCCTGGTCTGTTACTCCTCCTGTAGATCAAGAGGCGGTAGATACTCTCGCAAGGGTATTCGTTGAATCTAACTATGATATGAGATCAGTGCTCCGCACATTGTTCAATTCAGAGTTTTTCAAAGAAGCCAGATTTGCCCGCTTGAAGAGTCCGGCGGAGGTTGTTATAGGTACTCTGAGACTGGCTGGGGGCTCGGAGTTTCCGGGTCCCGGTCTGGGTAACCTAGCTAGACAAACAGGTTATATGGGACAGGATCTTATGAACCCACCCAGCGTCGAAGGTTGGCACACTGGAGCGGAGTGGATTAATTCCGGATCATTGATGAGACGGACTAATTTTTTTGCTGATTTGGTTGGTGAGGTAGAAAGACCTGGAATTAGGAAAATCATAGAGAACCTTAGGCTAAAAGGTGACTTGTCACCCGAGGATTTTGTTGACGAATGCCTGGACTTAATGGGGCCAATGGTTGTTGAGAAGGATTCCAGGGATGAACTAATTAGCTACGCTTCTGAGGACGGTTCCTTAAGATGGGAACATAATGAAATTTCTGAGAAACGAGTCGGTCAAATGCTCCAGTTGATAGTCTCTCTTAGGGATTACCAATTTGCTTAAGGCTTAGATAATCACGAAATTCACTTAGATAGAGATACTATCTTGAAGGAGGCCTAAATGACCACGGCTCAAAAAGATCCAGTACTTGTAGTTTTACAACTTTCAGGGGGTAATGATTACCTGAACACGGTGATACCGTTCACTGAGCCTTTGTATCATGATTACCGTCCAACTGTTGGAATTCCCGATGACCAGGTGTTGTCCATATCGCATGATGTTGGATTCCATCCGAATATGGGGCCTATTAAACAAATGTATGAACAGGGTAATGTTGCTGTCGTACATGGGGTAGGTTACGAAAACTCTCCCCGTTCCCATTTTCGTTCTATGGATATTTGGCATACATGTGAACCAGATACCTTAGGTACTGAAGGTTGGTTGGGAAAGGTGATACGTGAGATTGATCCCAATAAGGAAAATGTGGTTACTGGGGTTAGTTTTGGTCCAAGTATGTTTAGAGCTATGGCCGTTCCAGGTGTTCCGGTTGCGACAGTTGATGACCTGAGTAATTATGGTTTGTTAACCGGGATATCCGAGCAGTTGCAAAGGGATCGTATTTTGGAGCGCTATAAGAATCTGTATTCACAGAGCATTGGTAGAGGGCCAGTTATGGAATTTCTGGGACAGACAGGATTAGACGCACTAAAAGGTGCGGATGTCCTGGGAGAGGCACCAGTGAATTATTCCTCTACGGTCGAATATGCTGACAACCCTATTGCACAAAAACTTAAAGGAATTGCACAGATACATCTAGCGGATCTTGGTACACGAATTTTTTACTCTGACCATGGTAGTTTCGACAGCCATTCTAATCAGGTTGGTATGCATGGTAATTTATGGAATCAAGTATCCGTTGCAGTTCAAGACTTTTTTGACGACCTTAAGGAACATAACGCTTCCGAAAACGTTTTGATGTTTATTTTTTCCGAATTTGGGCGTCGGACTCATGACAATGGCTCTGGTACTGATCATGGTGCTGCAGGAGTAACATTTGTTATAGGAGACAGGGTAAATGGAGGAGAGTATGGCGAATATCCATCAATTAAACGTGAAGACCTTCAACAAGGTGATCTAGTTCCGGATACTGACTTTAGAGGGGTGTACTCGACCATTCTAGAAGACTGGTTGCATATGGATGCTAAACCAATCGTAGGTGGCACTTTTGAAAAGCTGTCATTTGTGGAAAATACATAAATTTAGTATTACTGGGTACTGAGAATAAGAAGGTAAAAATGCTAACGCAAACAGTATTGGGACGAGTTTTTGATTACAGCCACGCTGTAGGGGGAACATACATACCCCAGGTTGTTGGTATCACGTTTGGGAAGGGCGACAGTGTGTATACGATTAGTAGACCCACAGATGCTATATCCGGAGTGGAATGGAACAAAACCGGTGTGGATGCCAAAGTAGTAAAACTTAAAATAGGAAATGTCCCAGGTGATGAGGAACATTTACTTAACATTGGTAAATACGGGGACGATGAGGGCGAGTTTATCTGGCCTGCTGGCATTGCTTTAGACACAGACGAAAATATATTTGTTACGGATGAGTGGATGAATAGGGTTTCTATATTTGACTCTCAAGGTAATTTTTTGAGGTGCTGGGGGCAAGAAGGAAATGGTGAAGGACAATTCAATAAGCCTTCTGGAATAGCCATCGACAATGAAGAGAATGTTTTTGTTGTTGATAGCTTGAATCATAGAGTTCAAAAATTTACCAAAGAAGGACAATTTCTATCCAATTGGGGAGATTTTGGAAGTGCTGAGGGAGAATTTGATTCTCCTTGGGGACTTGGTCTAGATGGCGATAACAATGTCTATATAGCTGATCATAAAAATCACAGGGTTCAAAAATTTACCTCTGAAGGTGAGTATCTTATGAGTTTCGGATCTGAAGGGGTTGGTCGTGGTGAGTTGACACGCCCTTCTGATGTAACCGTGGACCCGGACGGTGACGTTTATGTTTGCGATTGGGCCAATGACCGTGTGAATGTATATGGGCCTGAAGGAGACTTCCTGACTAAATTTATTGGTGATGCGCAAGAACTAGCGAAATGGCACAAGCTTCAAGTTGACTCAAATATAGATGTGATTAAGGCTCGTCGAAGGGCCTACTCCCTTGAGCCTGAATGGCGATTTGCTATGCCTACCTCCGTGGAATTTGACAAGGATAAGAATCGGTTAATGGTTGCAGATACCCAAAGAGGAAGGATCCAAATATATAACAAACTGCAGGATTACATGGAACCTCAGTTTAATCTTTAGACTTTCGTTGGATAATTAAACATATATTTAGACGATTGTATTTCAGTTGTATGAGGGTCATGTGTCGAAGTACGAGTACTACATTTGTGATGTCTTCACTCAACAAAAATTTAGCGGTAATCAACTTGCTGTCATACCAGATGCGGAAGGTTTATCCGACCATGATATGCAAAATATCGCACGAGAGTTTAATTTTTCTGAAAGTACATTTGTATTTCCATCTGAGAAAGAAAATACAAGGAAAGTAAGAATATTTACACCTAGATCTGAGGTTCCCTTTGCCGGTCACCCAAACATAGGAACAGCATTTATATTGGCTGAAACCGGAATCTTTGGTGATTTTGCTCAATCAATAGATGTCGTGTTTGAAGAAAAGGCAGGTAACGTTCCAATTAAGATCAATAAGGATCATTCTGGTTATATTTGGTGTGAACTTTCTGCCCCAGCACCTCTCTCTTTGGGAAAAGTCGCAACTGTGGATCTCGCTTCCGAGGTTTTATCCATAGAAGCGAGAGACATTAATGTAACTACTCATTATCCACAGGTAGCGTCCGTAGGTTTACCATTTCTTTTTGTAGAACTTCAGTCTTTAGAAGCCTTGAGTCAGGCACAGATAGATCTAAGTAAGCTTCAGCGATTACTACAGGAAGGTTTTCCCTCATATATTCATATTTACTGTAGGGATGTAAAGGATTTTGATATAAGATGCCGAATGTTCGCTCCTCTTGATGGGGTACCTGAAGACCCGGCTACAGGAAGTGCAAATGCTGCACTTATTGCTCTATTGAGCCATTGTGACCAACGATCAGACCTGGAAGATAAGTGGAAAATATCACAGGGGTCCGAGATTGGTAGACCTAGTGTATTGCACGGGAGAGCGCAAAAAATTGGAGGCACTGTTACTGAGGTAAATCTAGGTGGATATAGCGTAATGATTTGTAAAGGAACCATAAGTATCTGACTGGTAGTTCATTTGGCCATATTTTTATATGAAATCAATTAATTCTGTACTGTTTCCT
>CAZCOH010000089.1:0-5297 GCA_964500645.1 uncultured Dehalococcoidia bacterium | reverse complement strand
ATCTTCTATTATCCGAAATATGATCGAAATATCCGATTCCAATCATGGAGGTATGGTGATTGCGTTAAAAAAAGTGAAACCGGATGAGGTTTCAAGCTATGGGATTGCAAAGTTGGGGGAGAAAAATGATCGAATATCGAATATTCTGGGGCTCGTAGAAAAACCTTCAAAGGAATTATCTCCATCTAACCTTGCCGTGATAGGACGATACATTCTCAGTCACAAAATCTTTACGGCCATTGAAAATTCGACTCCGGGCGCACTCGGAGAGATCCAACTGACTGACGCAATCGCATCCTTACTTGGAGATATTCCTTGTTTGGGATACGAATTCCCTGATTTACATTTCGATGTTGGCACGCCAATCGGTATGCTTAAAGCTTCCATTCATATGGGTCTAAATCGAAATGACCTTAAAGACGAATTTAGAGAATGGTTATCTAGCTACCTCAGCGATACAGATTTAAAATCGTAATAACTGAAACTAGCCAAAGTAATACACATACGATAAGCGGAATGTCTTTGACAATGACCTCTTCAGGTTTCTCTCCTCTACCTTTTCTAAGTACGAGGTATATATACCTCGCCATACCATAGCCTACAAACGGAACAGTAAGCATCATTGCATTATTTGAAGGTAGGTTAGGGGCAGTGTATGTGTATAAACTGTAGGATAAAAGGGTGCAAAAAAGTACTGTGAAAAGCGTCATTTTAAGAATATTTGAATTATAGAAACGCAAAGTTTTTCTGGAAGCATATTCTTGGTACCCGTGTTTGGATCCTTCCGAAAATCTTTTAGAGAAAGCAATAAATAAGGCTCCAAACGCCATGCACAGATACAACCAATCTGACACCGGAACATCAATAGCAACTCCTCCTCCTAACACTCTCATTACAAACCCAACTGATATTGTAATTACATCAACCAAGAAAATATTACGGAAAAGAAATCCATAGCCAATCATCAAAGTTAAATATGATAAAAGCGTAATGAATAAAGCCAGATTAACGATCATGCTTAGAGTCAAGGCTAAAGCACCAATAATTACGGAAGATGTCAATGCAGCTTTCGTCCCCAAAGCCCCAGAAGCGATAGGTCTAAATCTTTTTTGTGGATGTAATCTATCTTTATCACGATCTAATACGTCGTTCAATAAATATATTGAAGAGCTCGCTAGAGTAAACCCCACCAAGGCTACAATTAAATTTGAAAGTATCGAAAAAACCGTTTCGTATTCATCCCACGACCAAGCTTCATTAATAGAAAAAAAGAAAGGAAAAAACACAAAAAGACTCTTAGTCCACTGACCAGGTCTAGCAGATTTAATTACATTGATAAACACTTGCAACCATTTAAAGACTTCCACTTACATGATTTAAAGCTATATTTTAACCTTTATACAACATGCTAATCAGAATAAAATTTAAACCAGATGAATAAAACCCAATTAGAAAAGCTATACTAAGTTTTTGTAATGGTAGAATCCAATTTGACATAATAAAATACGAATGGTCGTATGTAAGTCACGTGTAATTTATATATACAACCATACATTGGGGGTGAAAATCCGTGTCTGGACATTCTAAATGGTCAACGATAAAACATAAAAAAGCTGCTACCGATGCCAAGCGTGGGAAGTTATTCACAAAGCTATCTAAGGAGATAATCGTCGCAGCCAAGCAAGGTGGTGGCGATCCAGAAATGAACTTCAGGCTAAGAATGGCGATCCAAATAGCGAAAGACGCCAACATGCCTGCTGACAATATAGACCGGGCGGTCAAAAAAGGGTCTGGGGAATCATCAGACGGCGAAGTCATGTTAGAAATAACATATGAGGGGTATGGCCCTGGTGGGGTCGGTATCATGTTGGAAACATTAACTGACAACAAAAACCGTACGGTATCCGACATAAGATCCACCTTAACGAGGGCAGGCGGAAACATGGCAGAGTCAGGAGCGGTGGCCTGGCAATTTGAGCAAAAAGGAGTAATCGTTGTAGATGTACCTGAAGAAGAAGCTGAAGATATGGCTTTAATTGCCATAGATGCTGGGGCAGATGACTTTGAAACCTATGATGGCACACTGCACATATATTCAGAGCCGGGCAGCCTCGAAGGAATCAGAACGACTTTAAATGAAAGTGAAGCTGAAATATCCTCCACAGAACTATCTTTAATCCCCAGCAGCACCATAATGTTGGAAAGTTCTAAAGCGATTCAAACGTTGAGGCTTTTAGACACCCTGGAAGAACTGGAAGATGTCCAAAAAGTTTATTCTAACGCAGACTTCCCAGAAGACGCCTTGGTGACTTTCCAAGCGGGATAATTGCTAATGAGAGTCATGGGAGTAGACCCCGGAACCTTAAAAATGGGAATTGGCGTCGTGGATTCAGCTTCTGGTGATCTATCTTCACCATATCACTCTTGCATTTCACCGAAGCCAAAGGATCCTATAGAAAAAAGACTCGCGACCATATTTCGCACTTTGGAAGATACAATATTAGAATTTTCCCCAGACTATATAGCTGTAGAACAACCTTTTGTATCAAAAAACCCCAAAACAGCCATTGCAATCGGACAGGCTCAAGCGGCAGTGCTAATTAGTGCTTCCTTGAAAGGCATTCCAATTGCTAGATACTCACCTTCAGAGATCAAGAAATCTGTAACTGACTACGGTGGCAGTACAAAAGATCAGGTTAGTTCAATGGTTAGCATATTACTTGGCAATATAATTATAAAAGGATCAGACGATGTAAGTGATGCCCTTGCTGTGGCAATTTGTCATCATAATGCGACAATGTTAGATAAATTAGTATTTAGGTAAATGAATGGTTTCGACTTTGATTTCATCAATCACAGGTATCTTGGATACGAAAAGCACTGAATACGTGGACATTAATGTTTCCGGCATCACATTTAGGCTGATCGCGCCGATGAATACTATAGAAGATATAGGTAGTATAGGTGACTCTGTAAAACTACTGACTTCTCTACAATTTCGGCAAGACAACATCACTCTATATGGGTTCTCAACTGAAGCAGATCGAACCGCCTTCGAGACATTAATAAACAACATATCTGGAGTTGGTCCCAGACTGGCTATTTCCATATTATCAACATTTGATGCTGGCACCCTAGCAGCTGCAGTACAAGCAGAGGATATTAATGCATTTACAAGAGTAAGTGGAGTTGGTAAAAGAACTGCCAGCAGAATAGTTCTTGAATTGAAAGGTAAAATGGATAACGTATGGTCCTTACCTACTGAATCTGCAGCCGACGATGTTTTTGATTCTTTAACGGCCCTTGGGTATTCAGTACCAGAAACAAGAGAAGCCATAGCATCTTTGCCCAGTGAAACAGAATTAACAACAGAAGACAAGTTGAGACATGCCCTTCAATTTCTAACCTCAAGGTGACCACATCAGGTTTGACATCAGTGCAAAAATTATCAAAAAGTTGGGCAACCTATTATGATGATATCTACAGGGACCTAACCGAAGATATTCCTTTCTATTTGAATCTATTGAGTAATGATCCTTCAATCTCTGTCCTTGAGATTGGCTGTGGTACAGGAAGAATAACTCTTCCGCTTTCACAAATAGGTAGCGACGTTACTGGTATGGATAACTCAAAACATATGCTGGAAAAACTAAGAAATAAAATGAGTTCATATGACTGTACTCCGAAACTGACATTAAAAGACATGACCAATTTTAAATTTGACAAGAAATTCGATCTTGTAATAATTCCCTTTAGGGGATTTCAGTCTCTTTTAACCGTCATAGAACAAGACCAATGCCTTAAATCGATAAAAAATGTTCTATCTAGCAATGGACGGCTGCTCATAAACCTATTTGTACCAAGTCGCAATATGTTCGACCAAAAAGAAAACATTAACTATTTAGTAAAAGATGTAGCAGACCAAACCCATGATCGAACCTTATCTATCAAACATAGAACTACTTTCAATAAAAACAACCAAATCATTAGATCATCTATTAACATAGAGAATTCAACCACGACACAAATTATCAGTTCTCATTGGTTAAATTTCCAATTAAGGTATTTATATCCAATGGAAGCAAAATATCTTTTCCAAAATAACGGTTACAAAACAGTGGATTTGATCGGAAACTACAGTGGAGGGGAATTTACTCAGGATAGCGAAGATATGATTTGGACACTCGAACCTACAAAGTAATGATATGCCCCCATTCAAAATAGCGTCTGACTTTCAGCCCACTGGTGATCAGCCTCATGCAATAGAGTTACTTTCATCTGGAATAAAAGAGGGTCTTACAGATCAAACTCTTTTAGGAGTTACTGGAAGTGGTAAAACTTTTACTATGGCGTGCATAGTTGAAGAGGTGCAAAAACCCACACTGGTTATAGCCCACAATAAAACATTGGCTGCACAATTAGCGACAGAATTTAAGGAGTTTTTTCCTAATAATGCCGTTGAATACTTTGTGAGCTACTACGATTACTACCAACCAGAAGCCTATGTGCCACGTACAGACACATACATAGAAAAAGATGCTGATATTAATGATCAACTAGATAAGCTACGACATTCTGCGACAAGAGCCCTATTGACGAGAAGAGACGTATTGATTGTAGCTTCAGTGTCTTGCATATTCGGACTTGGCTCGCCAGAGGAATATCAGGGGTTCGTGGCGTCTATTCAAAAAGGAGAATCTAGAAATCGGAGTAACCTCTCAAGGCAACTCATCGACATGCAATACGAAAGAAATGACTTTGATCTCTCAAGAGGTAAATTTAGAGTTAAGGGCGACACTTTAGAAATAATGCCAGCCTATGAAGAACTTGGAGTAAGAATAGAATTCTGGGGAGACGAAATTGAGAGAATTATCCAGATAGACCCACTAACCGGTGAAATACTCTCAGAAAAAGACTTCGTCGAAATATATCCAGCCAAACATTTCGTAACATCAGAAGAAAAACTCGATTTGGCAATTAAAGATATTCAAGAGGAATTAACCACTCATCTAAAAAAATTAAAAGCTGAAGGCAAGCTACTTGAAGCTCAACGCCTTGAATCACGAACTCATTATGATTTAGAAATGTTAGAAATGGCAGGATATTGCGGAGGAGTAGAAAATTATTCGAGGCATCTTTCTCAAAGAGAACCAGGTAGTACTCCCCACACTCTTTTAGACTATGTACCCGATGATTTCCTTCTTTTTGTGGATGAATCACACATGACTCTACCTCAAATAAGAGGTATGTATAAAGGAGATCAATCGAGAAAAGAGACCTTGGTTGAATATGGATTC
>CAZCOH010000088.1:0-5767 GCA_964500645.1 uncultured Dehalococcoidia bacterium | reverse complement strand
AGATGAGGCTTGTAGGAAAGGTCTGATGCCTTTCTCTCAACCATCTTCTCCATCATTCCCAAACTATAAGGAATAGTGTCACCGGTTCCGCCGGAAGCGACTCCTGGTAGACCCTGAGCGTTACCCAATGTCTTCATGGCTACTTTAAGTTGTCCACCACCGCTTGTCGCTGGTGCTGGTGCTGATGCCGGTGCTGCGGTGGCCGCAGGAGCTGCCGCTGGTGCTGCCGCAGGCGCTGCCGTTTCCTCTTCTTCGTCTGCGCTACACGCGATCGAGAAAACTGCAACCATGGCCATCAGTACGAATATGATTCCATACCGACTTTTCATATGAATCCTCCTCTAACTTTTGAAGCTTAATTGGATCTAAGCTTCTGCTTTTATAACGCCACCTATGTCCACCCAGGGTTCCTTTCAGGGAGACCTGAAGGCGGTAGCGCTCTGATTTCAACATCTTATAGCGTAATAGTCAATATGCAAGTATAAATTTATACTAAATAAAAATAATTATTACAAGAATAATCTGAATGATAGGGAAAAACAAAAATTATGGATGTTGTTAAAGAGTAATTAGAGACACTGGCTTAAAGTTTTTTGGATTCTCAATCGCATTCACATAATTCAGGTTCTTTTATTTCCAATAGCTGGTTGATTGGGATGTTCTCTAGGATTTGTTCGGTCCCGCTAGGCCATAAAATTAGGATTTTATCTACCACAGCTGCAGTGCCAAGACCGAATTCTAGGTTCAGACTGTCCATTGATAAATAACTAGATCCAGCTCTTACTTCCTGAACCTGAGTGAGAGAATCTCCATTTCTAATGCTCTTCGAGGTTAAATATACCTTTGCCCCGATTCCATCAGCATTACTGCCGGTTTTATCTATGCTCATCCTCCCGATCAATCTTATGTTGACCCAGTTATTTGTGCCGCCCGCATTCAGCCATATGAAGGTTGGTCCAGGAGCAAGTTCTGTAGGGGCTTTGCCAATACTCGGATCGTATGGTCCGGTAAAAATGGCACCACTACTGTTTGTGCCGATCAGGTCTACGAAACCATCTCCATTTAAATCTCCATGGGCGACACCTTTTCCGTTTTCATGAAAACGCCTGCTTATTCTTTTTGATCGGAGGAATTGCAGGTTACCTCTGGCATAAAATTTTTCTTCCAGTTCTCTATAATCGACATTTACTATATCTAGGAGTTGAGACTGAACGGTTATGTCCTGAAACGACCCATCGCCATTGTTACGTAGCATCCTGCCCGCACTTGGGAAGATACCTCCCAATGGGGCCTCACCTCTTGCTAAGGTGGAACCCAGCCAGTAAAGGTCTTGATCGGTGTCATTATCAAAATCAAAAAAAGTGGTTCCGAAACCGAAATCATATGCTGCTAATCCGGTGGGTTGTTCATGGTCTGCATGAAGATTTTCTGCGACTAGTGAAATTGGCGGAACCCATGGGCTCGGTTCCACTTCAGTATCTGCTGCTAAATCTATAAAAGCACCTTTCCCGTCATTAGAGAGAAGCATGTGTAAACATGTACCCCAGACAAACCTTGTGAAATAGTCACATGTTCCTCTGGGATCTTCTTTAAGAGGCTGTGTCAATGAGTGAAATCCTATGTTAGTAACAAATAAATCTAAGTCACGATCGGAGTCATAATCTCCAACTGCGAACCCCATCCAACTTCCCATTTGATCTACTCCGAGTTCGGATCCCACCTCAATAAAATCCAAGTTGCCGCCTGCGGATATGTTTTCGTACACTCGGATACGATCACCATCATTTGCAACCCATAAGTCTTGATCCCCGTCATTGTCATGATCGAATAGCAAAACTGCATGCGTTTGTCCTGTTGGTTCACCTATTCTATTACCGTCGGCATCCAACAGATTAGGATCGTATCCTTGATATTCTTTCGAGGTGACTTTATCTGTGTGCTTTACAGGTGTACCGTCCGGATACACCATATCAATTTCAGATCCTTGCACCTGGAGATCAAAACCTCGTTCTATGAAAGTTAAATCTTTTTGATTCTCGAACAAGAGGTTGTAATGTCCCGCATGGTGAAAGTATTCAAATTCTCTAAAGTCTTCGTCTAGTAAATTACCTACATAAAAATCAACATATCCGTCGTTGTTTAAATCTCCACATGCGATGCTAGTAGCCGATCTATGATTTGCGGAGTCTCCAAATGCATTCTCAGTTATGTCTTGAAAGGTTCCATCACCATTGTTTCTGAGTAGGCTATCTACATTACCTTCCTGGGTTGACCTGAATCCTAATCCATCGTCAGGATCACCCCATGAGCCCACATAAAGATCTTGGAATCCATCATTGTCTATGTCGCATGCAATAGCGCCCGTGCTGTGTTTATGTGTCAATGCCGTTCCTGATTTTGCAGCGACGTCTGTGAACCCTCCCAATCCGTTGTTCTCATATAACTTATTTGGGTAGCCTCTTTCCGAGGTGATATAGATGTCTTGGTCATTGTCTCGATCGTAGTCGAAAACAACAATCCCTGGCCTATCGTTCCATATTTCTAACTTTTGGCCATTTGATGTTGTTCCAATACTTTTAAAAGGGTCAACATCGAACACACGATCCATATTGGCATCTGTTTTTACTGGTACAGCGTTCGCTTCTGAGTCTAAACGTGATGAAGTAATGGGTTGTGTGGTTTGGGAAGAATAATCTGCCCTGAAGGAAAATTCTCTATCTTCTTCTGTTATCGAAGTGAAGGCCAGTAACACGGTTCCACCTATAACCCCAAAGGCCCACGTACCAATTGTCAATGCCACTACCCCTTTTAAAGGCATAACTTTAGATAGGCCCCAGAATGTAATTGGACCTCCCGCAGCCGCGGTAAATAAAAGTGCGCCTGCAGGTGCCGTGCCCATTCCTGACAACAGCATGGCCGCTACTAGTGGAATTTCAAACATTAGTGGAACATTAATCAGTATTCCTAATGTCGAAGCTATAAGTATACCGAGTACATCATCACCAACCCATGCAGTCACTGTATCGGGGCTGATCCATTGAATTACTAAACCGCTGCCAAACCCCGCAACAACCATGATTGGACCTAGCTTTAGAAAATAAATAAATGTGGCTCTAAAGAACTGAAGAAATCCAGTACTTATCGACTCATACCAAGTTACGCCGTCAGGTATATTGTCCAGCTCTGCTAAGATCGGATTATCATCCACAGTTTCTGAGCCCGTATTACTTCTTCTCACAATCCAAGCAACTAGGGGGCCAAGTAGTAGTACTCCTATTACGCTTAGAACAATTCTCGTGGCCCCAATTAAAGGACTGAAAACCAACACAGCCATAACAAGGGCAAATAAATTTAAAGTCGATGAACTTTGTGTTATTGCAACAGTTGTTTCAAGGCTCGCACCTCGGTTACGGAAACCATTAGCTATAGGGACTATACATGCGGAGCATAAGTTGACAATAGGGCCAATAATTAACCCCTTCAAGACACCTCTTGCTCCTGTCCCGGTGAATCGTTCAGTGACATTTGGAGGGAACAAAAAAGCCTCTGTGAGGCCGGCCATTACGAAGGCGAATAACATTCCTATTGACACATTTTGCAGGTATGTGATTGAAAATGTCCACCACCGTTCTAGAAATGGTTTTCTTTCAGGATTGTCAATACAGAAACCTTGAAAGCATTCGCTAGATGGAGAACTAACAACAGCAAGATCTGCGTTAATAGTATCAATTTTCGGAAAACGATTCAGGCTCAAAAAGAATGTTAGAGCAATTAATATAATGACGATCCCAATTAGTCGTCGCTTTTTTAGATCTGTGTCTAAGTTAATCCGAAACATAAATTTGGTCCCAAAATGGAGAAGGAGTTTTAAGGGATTTTTTTATTTTAATTGTTGAGGTTTTGTCTTATCCACACAGGAGCAATGGATTCTAGGCCCAGTTCTTCTGTAATGGAATTTAAATTTGATCCGTCTTCGTTCACGGTCATAAGTTGCCCTCCTCTGACAAATAAAATTTTGTCCCGATTAGGTGACCACGATGGATAATAATAAAAACTTGAATTGGAGTCAGGTGGAACTATTATCTGCATTTCGTTATTGTCGACATCGTAGAGGGCAATGGCCATACCCCCACCAGGCATCGTTCTACTAAATAGTATCTTTGAGCTGCTTTTGTCCCATGGGTTCCAGAACTGGTTATGATTGTAGTTTTCAGAATCCCAGCTCAATGAGTCTAGTATCAGGTCACTAGTACGAGGAATTTTAATAACTGTTTCAGTTTTAATGTTGATTACGAAAAACCCGTAATTTCCCGAACCAACTATTAGTCTTTCACTGTTTGGAGACCATGCAACAACTTTCATTATGTCTGAAGGTTCAAAATTGTTCCCAGATTGTTTTATTATGGCCCCGACGCTTATATAACATGAGCCATCCGAACTTAATACGAATAGATCTTCTTCCGCTTCGACGGTAATCATGGACCCATTCGGACTCCAATCTATTAACTTGGCGCTTAAACCATCAAATACTATTGTTGTGACTCCTGTAGTTTCATTCTTAATCCCTGTATATATTTTGTCGGAATCTTTATTTATGCCAACAAATGCAAGATGTTCACCATCAGCTGACCATATGCCATGTCCTATGACCTTGACGCCGGGGACCAGTTCTTTAGGAGTTAGAGTAGAAGGTTTGTCTGTTGCTATTAAATAAGTCTGTGCGTCGAGAGAATTATTGAGTAAGGCGCTTATTTCCTTGCCATTTGGATGCCACATAGGGTTCGGATTTTTTTGAAATGACTTGACCTCGTTTGGGTTTTCTTGAAATTCATATGAAGTACTTGTTCCAAATCTTGTGAACATCACTGGAGTGTGGTCTTTATCTATGTCTAATACCCTTTGCAGATTTTCGCCATTGGGTAAAATTACGGATACATGTTTTTCAACTTTTCGGTCGCGTAATTTCCGTATTTCAGTCCCTTCAACGTATCCGGTATTGACACTTCTAATTGCGCTAGACCCATAAAGTCTGGACTGAGTCCCGTCGTGGGTGAAGGCTATTCTATTTCCATCTCTTGAGACAGAAATGTTATCCATTCCAATTATTCCAGAAGTTTCAAGGCCGTTAAGATATGACAGGTTTGTTAGGCCAGTTCCATCATCATTCACCGACCAGACTTCAGTGAGACTGTCATTTGGATGTCTTTTCACTTGCAATAATATTTTCCCTGGTAATTCACTATTTACATTACTAATGTCATAAGTGATTCCTTCGGACCAAACTGAACAATCTATATCCTTTGTGAGAACATGAGGATATGTTACTGGTGTGGGGGTTACAAACCTTTCAGGATATTGAGTAAATTCATATCCTTCCCAAGGGTCTCCGACTTTGCTTGACCTTGATCCAATGAACATTATCAAGGCGGCAACGCCAATTAGGGCAATAGTGGTTATGATGGTGGTTTTAGTCATCTAATGGGTGCTGGACTTATTTTCCAATTACGAAGGGCCCTCTATACCGATTAAGACATAGAGGGCCCTGTTCACATGTGTTGCTGTGATCCAGGATTTATTTATTCACACTTGGTAGCCGCAGTGGGTTTGCAATCCTCTTTTTGCATGGTTCCTCTGAATCTTTTTTGTTCATTCTCAAAACCTTCTGTCAGTAGTGTGATGGTTTCAAGTGAATTGTAACCGCCGGAAATTTCCTGAGACCAACCAGATATTGAGTTCGGGTCGTACCACACCGGGTTATTGGCGTGGA
>CAZCOH010000087.1:0-5826 GCA_964500645.1 uncultured Dehalococcoidia bacterium | reverse complement strand
TTCGATATTGTCGTTTATGGCAGAACGGATTCGAATGTGGTAAAATCATGTTGTGCACAAATCGCTGCGCGCTTCCCATGTAAATTTAGTGCTGAGGCAATTTGTTGCGTCATCTATGTTAGTTAAGTTTCAGGTTATATGCCCTTTTAGTCATGGCCATCATTTAGAATAGATAGTCTAATCTCCAAACAATGTATTCAAGTATTATTTCGACTCGTTATATATGTCCATCAGAAAACTGTTTAAACGATCTGAATCTACACGGCTTCAGGGGTGAAACATGAGCTTTTTAGTCATTGGTCAAGGTGTTGAGGGTAAAAAATGAGATTAGCAGAACTTCAAGAAAAAAGTGACCAGGAACTGTTGGATATTGCGGTGGAAGCTGGTGCTGTAGATGAAGGGGCTAATCCCCGCAGAATGGATTTGCTCCGCAAGATGTTTAAAGTGTACACAGATAATGAAGAGGTCGTTGATGCCACTGGAATACTTTCGATTCTAAATGAAGGATATGGATTTCTTAGGCAAAATGGAGACCAGCGTGGTTCTGGGGACGTATATGTGTCTCAATCTCAGATAAGAAGATTCAGTCTTAGAACAGGAGACTACGTTTTAGGGAATGTTCGCCCCCCAAAGGAAGGGGAGAGGTATTTTGGGTTGGTGAAGGTGGAGAAAGTAAATGATATAGACGCAGACTCTTCCCGAAATAGACCTAAATTTGAAAGCCTGACCCCAATATTTCCGGAAGAAATGATAATACTTGAAACTGAGGCGAAAGAGTTATCGACACGTCTTATGGATATCATGTCACCTGTTGGGAGGGGTCAACGCGGTCTGATTGTTTCTCCGCCCAAGGCCGGCAAAACTACTTTACTGAAACAGATAGCTCATGGCATAACGGAAAATGCTCCAGATATACATATTATGGTTGCTTTGATAGGTGAAAGACCTGAAGAAGTAACGGATATGAAGCGTTCAATCAAGGGGGAGGTTTATAGCTCTACTTTTGATGAACCTGTTGAAGATCATTGTCGAGTTGCAGAGCTCGTTCTCGAGAGGTCAAAACGCCTCGTTGAAGCAGGGGAAGACGTTGTCATACTCCTGGATAGCATCACTAGACTTACGCGAGCCTACAATTTGGCTGTCCCTAGTAGCGGTAGAACCTTGTCAGGAGGTATGGATCCTCTTGCCCTGTATCCGCCTAAGAAATTCTTCGGAGCGGCAAGAAACACGGAGGAAAGTGGAAGTTTAACAATACTGGCAGCTTGCTTGGTCGATACAGGGAGCCGGCTGGACGATGTTGTCTATGAAGAGTTTAAGGGCACGGGGAACATGGAAGTTCATCTGGATAGGCGAATGGCAGAACGTCGGACATTTCCAGCGTTAGATATATATAAAAGTGGAACTCGGAGAGAGGAGCTTCTGCTTGGCGAGGGGACCTTAAAGCAAGTTTGGCTTCTCAGAAGGATGATCAGTATGATCGATTCTGACTCATCCAATGCGTCGGAAGCTATTGAAAAACTGCTTGAGCGAATGAGGAAGACTAAAAATAATGGCGAGTTTTTGAGCGCACTTGGTAAAGAGTCGTAAATTTGAGATAATTGATGGTGATTTTAAAAGCAGTTAACAAATTATGGTGTAAATTCTTATTGACAACAAAAAATTGTCTACATTATATTTTCCGTGACATTTCTTATAGTCGATGGGGTTGGGACGTTTACATGCGTGGATCTGCAGAAAGTAAAGTTGGATTACTGTCGGTAAACTGACTAGAAAAGGGTGATTTAGCCTTGACAATAGGAAGAGGCGTAGTGTACAAAACATAGGGCCCTTTGCACGGAGGGTAGTGTTGCTCGTTGCAAAACTACTATTGGGGATTTATTTCCTGTCCGTTGTAAGGGTAAATAGATTTTGATTTATTCGGTATATAGGTATTTATAAAATAGAACCCGCACCATTAAGGGGGTAAGATAGTGAAGAATTCAATTAAGTTCATCAGCATCGGTTTGGTGATGGTTATGCTGCTAATGACGCAGTGGACCGCCGACAAGCCGGTCGAAGCCGCTACTGTGGCTGAAGACAAGGTTGAGTGGATGGACTCCAGTGCAGATGTAGTTACGTACTACTCACCTGGTTCCGGCACCTCAACTGCCTCCTTCTGGATTAAGGACACAGGACTAGAGACGACACCAACTGCTTCCACTACTTGGAATGCTGTCGGGTCGACAATTTCAGCTGGTACCACATGGAGTATCCATGCCGGTACATTGTCCGCTGGAACAGCCGGGGTGGTTGCGACTTCCACCGGTTCTACTTTTAGTACGACAAACAAGGCCAGCACAACCATTTCGTCGCTAACAGCAACAGATGACGCTGCCTCCATGTTTGTGTCTCTTGGCGCAGACACAGGTTCATTCAGCAACCTGTTCGATGTCGCTAATGGTTCAAAGGTTGTAGCTACATATGACTACCATGTCATTGACACCTATGACGGTTCTACGACTGGACAGAAGATAGCCAAAGTCACCAGTAGCTCCGATAGCGCTGGGGAATGGATATCGATTTCTGAGGTAACAGCTTCAGGTAATTCGACTCCAGATGACCAGGCAGACTTCTACACTGGTTCTGTGATCATTAGTGATGATGCAGGTGCCACCGCCTCTGGAGACTCTTCTGTATGGGTACAGGACGGAGACACCTTGACTGTTACTTACTATGGTTGTGGTGACAGTTGTACAGACACTACGGACAGTGCAACGGTAATAGATTCCACTACTGCAACGATTGATTACTCTGATCCTACGATCACGGTTACATCTCCTGCAGATGGGACGAAGACCAACGATACAACTCCGTCAATGTCCTTCTCGGTCTCTGACTCGGCGTCAGGCTTCACTTCAACCACGCCTCTGTCGCATGTGACAGTTTTGGTAAATGGTTGTGCGGTTGCAGCGGCTGAGCATGCTTACACTGGACTTACAAGCTCAGAAATGGGCTTTACTGTTCAGTTAGGAAGTCTGACTGCTAAATGGACTGATGCTTCCACGCCTAACTCAGATTGTAGCGCAGCTACCAGGACAGGCGGTGGATTCAACGTAGTGGGGACTACCGTATCTACAAGTACCTCGGGTACTTGGCACGGCACCAAGTTCTCCTACTCAATAACCGCGACCGACAAGGCTGGTAACAGCAAGACGGTTGACGGTACAGATGCCGAAGTAACAATAGACACCACTGCCCCTGACCTTCAGTCTGCATTGGCAGGTAAGGGCTGGGATGCTGACAAGACGGGAACCGCTTCGCTAACAAGCGGGGATGTTGCGGCAGCCAACAGTGTGAAGCTAGTGTTCGATGAGTCTTTAGACCAGGCTAGCGTTACGGCCAGTGACTTCACGGTCGGAGGGGTGACCCCTGCTTCCGTAAGTTTTGGCGGTAAGAAAGAATTTACTGATAGATTGGTCTATCTAAATATGGCCACGGATCTTGCTCCTTCTGCCAAGCCTGACATTAAGCTTGTCGGCAGTGTCACGGACGTTCAAGGTAACGAATTAGTCGACGCACCTTCTGGTTACACCGGTAGTGGCACCGACAGAAGTGGATCTGCTACGGACGCGATCGCTGACAGTGTGACCAACACAACTGATGGAGTAAATCCAACAGTTTCCGGGGTAGCCGTGGATGTAGCTCTACTGGCCGAGAAAGATAGTGCAATACTTACTTTCTCTGCTGATGAAAACATGAAAGATAACGGCGAGACTGTAGCGAATGGCTGCACATGTGTGGTTGTTACGGGTGGCGGTGCTTCTGGCGGAGCAGTGACCAGCGCCAAGCTAGCGGTGACTCTAACGAGCCCAACGGCAGGTAAAGCGACCTTAAAGCAGGCAGATTATTCTTCAACTGGTATCTACGGACTTGTTGTACAGGCAAAAGACGTTAACAACAATGAAGGTAATTCTGGTGGAGTAAAGGTCACAAACGAAGATGTCTCGGCTGAGATCGCTGCGAACTTAGCTGCTACTTCGACAACAGCAACAATTGGTTTGAAGAAATGGCCTTTGGCTGATCATGATGCAGATGGGACTGTTACAGACTCCATTACTGCAACTGTAAATGGCACGGCCGTTGACATCACCGTTTCTGCTGTCGACTGGAGTGAGACGGAGGAAGTTACGGTGGCTTTCACGGGGGCAGCTTCGACTGTTCTAGCGTCAGACACGGTCAAGTTTACTTACTACTATGTTGATGCCTCTCAGGTTGTCGAGGTAGACGTAAGCAAACCTACAGCGTCGGCTTTCACACCTTCAGATGGTTCAAGTACCGAGAACAGGACACCTTTCATAAGCGTGACCTGGGATGAAGATGAGTACGCCGGAGACACTAATACAACAGTCACGCTGACTGCTGCTACCTTAGAGGATCCGGACGGAACAGTTACCGACATACTTGCTAATATGAGCACAACCGATAATAAGGATTTCTTCTACAGGCCTGCCTCAGACCTTGCTTTCGGCGATTACACCTTTAAGGTGAGCGCACAGGATGCTGCAGGAAACGAGAAGACAGATCAGTCGGCGAAGTTCACGATTAAGGAAAGGTCTAAGACAAGTATCAGTTTGTTACCGGGTTGGAACCTTGTTTCCTTGCCAGGGACACCTTCCGATACTGCTATCAACTCTGTGATAACAAATGCGCAGGTGGATACAGTCTTAACCTATGACCCAACTGTTCCAGGTGGATGGTTGACGGCTGTCAGGGATTCTGGTGGAGATTTGGTTGGTACTTTGGCTGCGATTGATGCAGACAGAGGCTACTGGGTTCACACCACAAATGACGACCCAATCAAGGTTGATATCCCTGGCTATGCCGGTGGGTCTCAGCAACTACCTCCCGCGATCGCATTGGTCAAGGGTTGGAACTTAGTACCTGCGGTTTCGATTACGGGTGGTGCGGTAGCTAGTACGCTAGATAGCGATACCTACTTCACTGGACTGGATTGGACAAGGGCCTATGGGTTCGATACAGCAAGCGATGCCTTCAGTAGTTTCATACCTACAACTGGCGCTGATACCAGCATAGTTATTGGTAGAGGTTACTGGGTATTCCTCAGCAAGGCAGGTACATTAGTACCGTAGAGCTACTTTAGCTCTGATGCCGATGTGGTGGGCCCTCCTCTCCAATACCTGGAGAGGGGGGCCTTCTTTTTTAATGTAGGAGTAGGGAGTCTTTATGCGTAGAGCCAGTTTGATTGTTTTTGCTTCTTTGGCTTTTGTGATGTTAGTGGGTATAGGAAACGTGGTGGAGGCAACGGGAGGTTCACCGCCCCCTAATCCCTCATTGTATTCTGGTGCGATCTCGGTCGGTGGGAGCGTACCCGGCGACAGTGTGATTAAGCAGGAAGGAGTTAGGAATCGTTGTCTTTCGGGGTGTATTACCGTGAGGATAGGGGACTTCGTTTCAGATGGTGGAATAGTACTCAATGGTAACTATACGGTAACCGTGGGTCCTCCTAATTCTACTTATGTGGGACAGGACGTTGTCTTTTATTATGATGGGCTTGTGGTTGCTTCCCAGATGGATAGATTTATTATTTCTCCTTCGTTTAGGATTATGGGGGGATTTGATTTAACTTTCCCTGCTTTGCCGACTCCGACCCCCGAGCCGACAGCAACTCCGACTCAGACTCCTATCCCAACCCCTACGGCGGTCCCCACTGCGACCCCTGTAGCGACGATGACGCCCGTACCGACTGCAACTCCCTCGGTTCTTTCAGCCATTTCTGTTAGTGGAGTCGTAATGTACGAAGGCCCTTTAAGTGATCCCTTTGGCGAT
>CAZCOH010000086.1:0-5882 GCA_964500645.1 uncultured Dehalococcoidia bacterium | reverse complement strand
ATAGAATCAAACTCATGAATGGCAGAGTTCAGCAAAATCTGTTCATTAGTTAATTTCCTATTATCAGTTGACCGATTTCTATGCCAGCCCTTATAAAAAATCGACCGCCCAAGATCCCCGGAATCAAATTTTCGTTTCACCTCTAGATGTTGATCATCGTATCTTCTACAAAATCCAATCTGCACAAGTTTGCGACCGATTGTGATTTCAGATTCAATGATTTGCCAACCTTCATCAAGATTTATCGACATCGGTTTTTCGCATAGAACTGGTTTGTTTACTTTTATGCAATCTAAAATAAGTGAGGAATGAACATCATCTGAAGTGGCTATCAGAACAGCATCAACATCATTACTATTGATTAGATCTTTCGGGGTCTCAAACACTTTGGCATCGCCAAATAATCGACCAATTCGTTCAGCCCTACCAACCTTTAAATCAGAAACAGCCTCTAAGTGTGCCTCTGTGATCTTATTAAATAAATTCTCACAGTGCCGTGCTCCCATAACGCCAGTTCCAATAACCCCTACCCTAAGTGACTGATTTTTCATTTTTAAAACCTATTTCGTATTAACTGCGCAAATAAATAATGCCCCATCCTCAGCCTATAATTACATTCAAGCACATGGCTTTCAAGATGCCATTGCTGATATATACTTTCGCAAAATGCGAATCACATAATTAGGAACCAACCACATTCATGAAAATTAATGAAGTCCATAAGAGACTTACAAACAGATACAAAGGTGGAATAAGCCGTTGGCAAACGCAAGTAACCACTCATCACAATCAATCCATATCAGCCCAAAAGAATTTTGATCCGAATCAAGATTTTTGGGAAGGTTCTGCCCACATGTTCCGCGACGATCCATTTAGGAAAAATGACCTAGTAGTTGATCGTCTTATAAAGGAATATGATGAGTGCAACAGTATTATTGATATTGGAGGAGGTGCTGGAAGATTAGCGCTTCCTTTGGCGCTAAGAAAGGATCACGTAACTGTCATAGATTCCTCACAGGCTATGCTTAATGAATTAAAAAACATCTCTGCTGAATTAAACATAAAGAACGTGTCCTCTATCTATGGATTATGGGAGAAAAAATTTGATTCAATAGAATCCCACGACGGGTCACTATGTTCTCATGTAATCTACGGGATAGAAGATATCGAAACATTCATAACAGCTATCAATACTGTCACAAATAAGAGAGCAGTCATAATAGCTTTCATGGAATCTCCACAAGGCCATTTAGGTGACATATGGAATGCTGTTCATGGAGAAAAACGAATTCATTTACCAGCGACTCCCCAGCTCATGGACGTACTATGGGAAATGGGTCTTGAACCAGAACTATCGATCCTTGAAACATATGGCGCTCACCGATATGAAAATAGAGAATCAGCCATGGCCGATCTTATGTCCCGACTCTACATAAACAAAGGCACAAAAGAGCACAAAATTATTGAAGATATAACAAAAAAAATATTAGTAAATACAAATCCCGATAACAAAGATGAGGTTGAATTGACTGGATCAGGTCAAAGATCTGTTTGTTTGATCACTTGGAATCCAAATACTCAATAATTTCAAATATTAAATGCACTACGTTAATCTCAGATTTAACAAGGATGGAATTAAATGAAATACGATCATATTGTGGTTGGAGCCGGTTCTGCTGGGGCAACAATTGCAACTCGTCTGAGTGAAGATAGCAATAGGTCCGTATTACTTTTAGAAGCAGGCCCCGACTACCCAAAAATAGAGCAATTACCTCCTGAAGTTAAACAGGGATACGGATCAAACATAGACATATGGACAAGCAGCCACAACTGGCAATTTACCGGTGTGTCAACGGAAACAGCTATAGCACCTATGAGAGTCCCTAGAGGTAAGGTTACTGGGGGCACATCAGCGATCAATGCCCAAATGTTCATAAGAGGAATACCGGAAGACTACGACTCCTGGAAATCTGCAGGAAACGACCAATGGTCGTACGAACAATGCCTCCCCTATTTCAGAAAACTTGAAAATGATCTAGATTACGTCGACGACTTTCACGGAAACGAAGGGCCGATGGTTGCTAGAAGGTGGCAACCACAGGATTGGAATCCAGATCAAAAAGCATTCTATGAATCTTCACGAGAATATGGGTTCCCAGATTGTCATGATCATAATAATCCTGATACCACCGGAGTGGGGTCATTAGCATTCAATAACATAGATGGCGTGAGATGGAGCACATCAATAGCCTACCTTAGTATTGCTAGACATCGTCTTAATCTAACTATCAAGCCAAATTGCCATGCCTTATCTCTAATCTTTCAGGGAATGCGAGCTATTGGGGTTAGAGTAGAAAGTTCTGGAGAAATTTTTGAAGTATTTGGGGAAGAAATAATTTTAAGTGGTGGTTCAATTGGGTCTCCACAAATACTAATGCTGTCAGGTATCGGACCAGCTAGTCATCTGGAATCTCTTAATATACCTATAATCAATGATCTTCCGGGAGTCGGCCAGAACTTAAGAGATCATCCCAATGTATGGATAGACTGGAAGGTACAGGATAATTACCGTCAAATCCAAGAAAAAATAGAACCATTTTCTCAAATGGCACTTAGATATACTGCCAGCGGATCAGATATGAAAAATGACATGTGTGTTTTAATGGCGTCCAAAAACAGGGATATACCAGGAATCATCAGAATGATTGGTGTGATAAATTTGGCGCTTAGTTCAGGGGAGATAAAGTTGCAAACCTCCAACCCTTATCAACAGCCTAATCTGTATTATAACTTTCTAGATCATCCCGAAGATCTACGGAGACTTAGAGAAACAGTGCGTATATGCGTAGAAATGGGATATAGCGATAACTTTAAGGAAATAATAAAATCCCTGGTTTCCCCGTCAGAAAAAATAGTGGATGACGATGAAGAACTGGATAAATGGATGAAACAAACGGTGAACACAGGCCACCACATATCAGGTACATGTAAAATGGGAATTTCGACAGATCATATGAGTGTAGTCGATCAGTATGGCCAGGTACACGGATTGGATTCTCTACGTGTTGTCGACGCGTCCATTATGCCAGATTGTCCACGGGCAAATACCAACGTCACCACAATAATGATTGCGGAAAAAATTGCAGACCATATCAGAGATAATAAATAAGATTTCTTATCGACATAATCGGAGGATCAGACATGGGAAGACTTCAGGGGAAAATCGCATTAATATCAGGTGGTGCAAGAGGACAAGGTGCTGCAGAAGCAAAACTATTCGCTAAAGAAGGCGCCATCGTTATCTTCGGTGACATCCTTGATGAACAGGGCCAACAAGTAGAAGCTGAAATAAATGAAACTGGAGGAGAAGCTAAATATATTCACTTAGACGTCACCAATGAATCAGATTGGATTAGGGTTTTAAATGAAGTAGTAACCCAATATGGAAAGCTTGATATTTTGGTAAACAACGCTGGAATTGCCCCTCACAAAACCATAGAAGATACTTCCGTAGAGGAATGGGATCAAATACAAGACGTCAACGCAAAGGGAGTCTTTTTGGGCACAAAATACTCGATTCCCGAAATGCGTAAAGCGGGTGGAGGATCAATAATTAATATTTCTTCAATAGCAGGTTTAGTAGGACGCCCAGGAGGCCTAGGTGCTTACGGTGCAAGCAAAGGAGCTGTGAGATTGCTGACAAAATCCACTGCAGTAGAATACGGTCCAGAAAATATACGGTGTAATTCTGTCCACCCCGGATTTATAGAAACGGAAATGAATGATACTTGGAGTGAAGAAGATAGAAAAAAACGAATGGCAAATACCCCTTTACAATTTTTTGCTGAAGCAGAAGATGTTGCCTACGCTGTGCTTTATTTGGCATCAGACGAATCCCGATACGTCACAGGATCAGAACTAGTCATAGATGGAGGAGTCACAGCACAATAATTGTCTGTCCATTCTGCTATTAAAAAGAATGTTAAAAATAAAATTTAAACAACTTCTCGCTGGGAAATTCACCATTTAAATCAGCATCGAGATTGAGGATAAGCTATAAATTGAAACCTGTAACGTCTCACTTAAGTAAAACAGGAATAGATCACGACGCCATAATAGTTGGTGCCGGAATTTCTGGATTATATCAACTCTACAAACTAAGAAACTTAGGCCTAAGTGTCAAAGTTTTTGAGGCAGGAAACGGAGTCGGTGGAACCTGGTATTGGAATCGTTATCCAGGGGCTCGTTTCGACTCAGAAAGCTACTCATATGGTTATTCCTTTTCACAAGAGCTCTTGGAAGAATGGGATTGGACTGAACATTTCTCATCTCAACCAGAAACGTTGCGTTATCTCGAATACGTGGCAGATAAATTTGATCTCACAAAAGACATCCAATTTGACAGTATGGTGGAAAAGGCGATTTTCAGAGAAGAGGATAGCCATTGGGATATCGAACTGTCAGATGGCAGCATTCACAAAGCCAGATTCCTAATTACTGGAATAGGATTGCTATCAGAGCCCACTTTGCCAAAAATTGAAGGAATCGATGATTTCGAGGGCCGTTCATTTCACACATCTCGATGGCCCCATGAAAAGGTGGATTTCAATAATAAAAAAGTGGCGATTATTGGAACAGGTGCATCAGGAATTCAAACCATACAAGAGGTCGCCAAAACAGTCGGACATCTAACCGTATTTCAGAGAAGACCGAATTGGTGTGCCCCTCTTCATAACCGAAAAATAGACCCAAAAGAGATGCTCGAAATTAGAGATAACTATCCCGATATCTTCGCCAGATGCAAAGAGACACAAGCTGGATTTATCCACACTGTAGATCCGCGGGGAACATTTGAGGTTTCTGAGGAAGTTAGGCTTTCTTTCTGGCAACAGCTCTATGATAGTCCTGGGTTCGGAATATGGCAGGGTAATTTCAAAGATATCCTGACAGATCCAAAGGCAAACAAGGAAATGTCTGAATTCATAGCAGGAAAGATACGTGAACGAGTCAATGACCCACAAATTGCGGAGATGCTGATCCCAAAAGATCACGGGTTCGGTACAAGGCGAGTACCTTTAGAAACACATTATTATGAAACATATAACCAGTCCAACGTTGATCTTGTAAATATAAACGAAACTCCAATAATAAAAATATGTAAGGAAGGTATCGAAACTACAGAAGGTATATATGAATTTGACTACATTATCTATGCCACAGGTTTCAATGCCATTACTGGTAGTTATGACCGTATAAATATAGAAGGCGTGAATGGAAATAATCTACGTGATGTTTGGAAGACCAATTTTTCTTTATACCGCAAATTGAAAAAACAAAATTTTTCAAAATAATTTTTCCTTTTTGCGTATGAGTAACTTCAGGATGAAATTGTATTCCATAAAATTTTTTTATTTTATTTTCAATCATGCACAGTTTTGAATGATCGCTAGAAGCTATAATTTTAAAATTTTTAGGCATCTTTATTACTTCATCTGCATGACTCATCCATACATTATTGATTCCATTTTTATTAAAAAAATCTTTTGTTAAAATACTATTATTAATTTTTTTAATTTTAGCTAAGCCAAATTCTCTAACTTTTGATTTTTTAACTTTGCCACCTAATTCTTTAGAAATTATTTGATGTCCAAAACAAATTCCTAATATTGGAATTCCAAATTTAATTAAGTCTTTGTTAAATTTAATTTTTTTTGTTTGATAAACATTCAATGGACCACCCGAAAGTATTATCCCTTTGATATTTTTAATTTGATTTATTTTATTTGTCTTTTTATGGCTTATAATTTCTGAGTATACTCCTAGCTCTCTTATTCTCCTTGCTATAAGTTGAGTAAATTGAGATCCAAAGTCAACGATTAGAA
>CAZCOH010000085.1:0-5883 GCA_964500645.1 uncultured Dehalococcoidia bacterium | reverse complement strand
TGACCTCTTCACCGTTGCGATACAACTTCCATGTATTAATAAACCCCGATAGGTCGAACCTGAGAGTAGAAAGGGTTGTAAGGTTATCTGTACTCGATTCCCCGTTATCAAAACCTGCCTGAAGATCCGGCGCGTCGGGTGTGGGAACCTCCATATATATAACCACAGTTAAGCTCGTCGAAGGTGCACTTTCATTTCCTGCTGAATCTAGTGACCTTGCATTGATAGAGTGAGTCCCTACTGTCAGAACAGTTTCTATATTCCAGGATCCTGTTGCATTTGCATAACTATCGCCAATTATCGTCCCTGCCGAGTCATACAACCTGACAAGATCCCCGGAAGTTGCAGTACCTGAGAAACTTAGATCCTGAGCAGATGTCACATTATCGAAAGACGAAGCTCCTGTATCGTCAGTAGACACAAGATCCGGCTTCGACGGTGAGCTTGGAGGCGAGGTATCAATTACCAATAATAATGGCGCAGACTCTCCGCTTAAATTATCAGTTGAATCCATAGCCTTTGCCGTTATTGAGTGTGATCCATCCTGTAATCCCGGGATAGTTACCGTCCAATAATCGGTCGCATCGGTCATAGTATAGGTTGCAATCAATACTCCCGAAGCAAATATTTGGATCTTAGAACCCGGATCCGCAGTCCCACCAATAGTCGGACTGTTTATAGAAGTTATTCCATCACTTAACTCCTGGGTAGTCCTGCCTGTATCACTTTCCGGCAATAGGGTTAACCCAGAAGGAGTTGTAGCCGGCATCGAATCAACGATTAAGTTCAGTGGCTCTGACAAAATACTTTCATTCCCAAACTCATCTTTAGAAGAAGCTGTAATCATATGAGTACCGTCAGGCAACCCAGAACTTACAGATATCTGCCAGAAACCATAGGCATTGGCAACTCCCGTCCCAATTGATATCACAGAAGATCTAAAGAGATATACGGTGGAACCAGGTTCTGCAGTGCCCGAAAATACAGGGCTTGAATCAGATGTTATGTCGTCAATGCTTGATGCCCCGGTATCGCTTGAGGATTCAAGATCAGGTACTGATGGTGAAATCGGAGGAGATGAATCTATCGTTAGACTGAGTTCAGGAGACTTGATACTCCTGTTACCCAAGTCATCTATGGCAACTACAGCAACAAGATGCACTCCATCAAAAAGGTCAGCGCTTATGGACCAAGTGCCAGCAGCATTGGAATTTCCAGTTGTATATACGACATTGTCCGAACCAATCGGATTGGAAAGCAACAATTCCACCTGCGAATTTGGTTCAGCAGTCCCGGTAAATTCGACTATATTAATCGACGTTTTATTATCCGAGTCAGATTCGCCGGTATCGTATTGAGACTTCAAATCCGGAATGGAAGGTTGTTCCGGAGGGTTCGCATCAACAGTAATGTATAGTTTGCCAGAGGCAGCACTCACGTTCCCTGCATTATCAGTAGCCTTCGCAGATATTTCATGAACACCATCTGACAGTGCACCTGAAGTAATAGTCCAAACTCCTGCACTACTCGACTGTGTCGAACCTATCATCTCTCCCGCAGATCCATACAACTCAATCGTGGATCCAGATTCGGACGTACCTGAAAAAACGAGGATTCCAAGTGAAGTCTTATTATCAGAATCTGAGGAACCCGTGTCGTAGCCACTATCTAGATCAGGTGTAGAAGGTTTAGTAGCCTCCGAATCAACAATTAAATTAGATGGTTCAGAATTCCCACTTATGTTACCTGCCTTATCAGTCGCTGAAGCGTAAATAGAGTAGGTGTTATCTTCCAGGGTTCCCGTCGTGATAGTCCAGTTACCAGACGCATCGGCACTGCCAGATCCCACCAGCTTAGTTTTTGATGCGTCTCGATATAATTTAACAGAAGAATTTGACTCTGCTGTACCCGAAAATGTGGGAGTCTGATCTGAAGTCAGCTTATCGTCAACTGAAGACCCCGTATCACTCGCTGGATCCAGATGCGGTTTCGATGGCGCACTAATAGAAGAGTCTATCGTCAGAGACAATGGAGAAGAATCATTACCTGTATTACCTGCCTTATCAGTCGCCCTGGCAACTATTTCATGAGCGCCATCTGGCAATGAAGTAGAAGTGATCTGCCAAGTCGCTGAAG
The DNA here is from genome assembly GCA_964500645.1 of uncultured Dehalococcoidia bacterium. Classification (GTDB taxonomy): domain Bacteria; phylum Chloroflexota; class Dehalococcoidia; order Lucifugimonadales; family UBA826; genus CAYFIW01. The sequence goes on along the minus strand of CAZCOH010000085.1, from coordinate 3,747 downwards.
ACGACACAGAAGCACTCCCTATTAGATCGATACCATTTACATAGAGCTTAACGATTGATCCCTTTTCAGCGGTCCCTTTTAATGCCGGAGTCGCAACAGAGGTAATATTGTCGGTGCTTGATTCACCCTTGTCACTCGATGTTTCCAGATCAGGTTTTGAAATAGCAGAAGGTCCTTTGGTGTCTACTTCCACTGAAAGTGGGGACGAAATCGAACTTTCATTACCCGCCAAATCTACTGATTTTATTTTTAACGGATGTATTCCATCGGATAATGAGGAGACTTCGTATGTCCAGTCACCCGTGTTATCTGACGTGGTTTCACCAATGAGTGCTTGATCTCTGTAAACTTTTACAGATGATCCAGCCTCTACCTTTCCGGTCAACTTGAGATTGCCCTTAAAGGTGATATTGTCCGCCTCAGATATCCCGCTATCAGATTCAGGCATTAGATCAGGAGCATTAGGCTTTGCCGGGGCCTTCCTGTCCACGGTAATAGTAAGGGCCGATGTGCCTTTACTTACGCTACCAGCAACATTAGTAGCCTCTACCGATATCGAATGTTTCCCTTCAGAAAGGTTAGATACATCTACAGACCAGTCCCCGTTAGTATCTGCCTTGGTCGACCCAATTGAAATCGTACTATTCCTAAATAGTTTTATACTTGAATTAGGTGCAGCCCTTCCAGTGAAAGAAAGTGTTTTCTCGGATGTTATGTCATCCATGTTAGAAAGACCCGTATCACTTTTTGTAGCAAGATTCAGTTCAGATGGAGCATCCGGCACCGATGCATCTACAGTGATCTTGAGAGATCTTGATGCTGTACTTACGTTGCCCGCTCTGTCAGTGGCTTTTGATGTAATTGAATGAGGTCCGTCTTTTAAGACAGAAGATGTGATACTCCATGCTCCATCTTCACCAGATTTAGTAACACCCAGTGATATTGTTCCTGAACGGAATATTTCCACTGAGGCGAAAGCTTCCGCAGTACCTGTGAATGTAGGAGTGGTATCCGACGTCAAATTATCCGTGGTATCAATACCCGTGTCACTTTCACTATCCAAATCCGGAACTGAAGGAGACTTAACAGATGAATCAATAGTTACATTGATCGGCGATGAGGCACTGCTCGCATTTCCTGCCTTATCTGTTCCCCGTGCAGTAATGATGTGATCGCCGGACGACAACCTGGATGATTTAATTTCCCACTTTCCACTGGAACTTGCGTCAGTTGATCCAATGAGTGTTTTCCCTGCTCTATACAGCTTGACCTCAGAATTGGCTTCAGCCGTACCTGTGAATGTTGGGGTTGTTAACAAGGTAATGTTGTCAGAGTCTGATTCACCCAGATCACTTGATGCACTCATATCAGGAGATGCAGGCGCTGTAATACTGGTGTCCACAGTTATTAAAAGACTTTTTGAGGCGACACTGTGGTTACCTGCGGCATCTATTGCGGTAACCGTAATTCTGTGGACTCCATCTTTTAATCCGCTGGATGTAACCGACCAGTTACCTCTCGAATCAGATGTCACAGACCCGAGAACTGTGTCACCATCACGAAGAACGGTGACCGTAGACTTTGCCTCTGCCCTTCCCTTGAAGTCAGGAGTTGTATCTGAAGTTATGTCATCGGTGGATGAAGAACCACTGTCACTCTTGGTGTCAAGGTCTGGGGCATCGGGAGCAACGATTAAATTATCGATGGTTAATGAGAGTTTCTTAGAGCCAGTCTTTTTATTACCTGCCGCATCAGTCGCCCTTACAGTGATTGAATAAGTACCCGATTTTAGTGTGTCGGACGTTATAGTCCAGGTACCGTTGGTAGACACAATTCCACTACCTATCTTGGTAGTCCCACCCCTGAACAATTCAATCTTGGCGCCTGACTGGCCTGTTCCCGTAAAAGTCGGGGTAGTGTCGGAGGTTATATCGTCTGTACTCGATATTCCGCTATCACTCTTTTCTGTTAAATCCAGTGCTGAAGGAGCAACAAGATCCGATCCAATAATCATAGTTAGAGGATCCGACGAATTACTGACATTGCCTGCCTTGTCAGTCGCCCTCGCAGTAATAGCGTGTACCCCGTCGCCAATTCTCGAGACCGTGATTTGCCAGTGTCCCCTGGAATCTGCTTCACCGCTTCCTCCCATTACGTCACCAGCACTGAAAATCTCAACATATGCCCCGGGCTCAGCTATACCTTTAAAAGTTGGAGTTGAGTCAGAGGTCAGGTTGTCAGTCTGTGAGGTTCCCGTGTCACTAGAACTTGTCAGATCAGGCCTGGACGGGGAACTGATTGCCGAATCGATAGTAATGGTTAATGTTCCGGAACGTGAACTTTGGACACCTGCACGGCTTGTAGCTATGGCCGTTATACCAAATTCACCGTCCGGTAGTCCTGACGACTTCAATGACCATTCTCCAGACTTGTCAGATTCTACGACTCCCAGGGAAATAGTTTTGTCCCTGAATAGTTCAACCGACATGTTTGGTGGGGCACTCCCCACAAAAACAGGAGATGGATTAGAAGTTATATTGTCAAATTTTGCGGTACCTGTATCCGATTCAGCTGAAAGATCAGGTTTTGAAGGTGGCTTTGGCTTTGAAGTATCTATCTTAGAGACCGAAATTACGTACTCCCCGAGACCCTTGGCAAGGGTAGTCGCAACAACTACGTATGTTCCAGGTGAACCTATTTCAAAGTCGGTAATGGAAGAATTAAGTTTTCCGCCTGAATCGTCATCCTCTTTTACAAGAAGTCCTTTCGGGTTAATCAACTGTATATATGGGTCAAGTTCGTTCCCTTCACCATGGATCATAGTGATCGTTATCCTGTCTCCTGCAGACGCTCTGAACTTCCACTCATCCTTGTCCTGGACAAAATCAATCACTCCTTTCTGTTCCGTATCTACCTTTATATCTCCACCGTCCGACTTTTCTTCTATAAGTTCCTTAACTTCTTGAGTGGACGTCGCAGATTCAACTGCCTCTCCCTTGATTGAATCAGAAGGTTCAGGTGTTGATGACACTCCAGGTTTAGTCACATTGTTTTGATCAGATGTCGCGTCTTTATCTGATTTTTCTTCCTCTGAAACTTTCTCTTCAACAGGCTTGGGAGTCGGTACGGGAGTAGGTTCTGGTGTAGGTAAAGGCGTGGGTTCTGGTGTGGGCAAAGGCGTGGGTTCTGGCGTGGCGACCGGTTGTGTAGCAGGCGTTGGTTGCGATGCTGACGGTTGAGGCACAGAGGGCAATTGAATATTGCTGCGTTTTACCACTTCTATATTGGACTGGCGATTATCTATTCTCAGGGAGTGATTTCCAGCAGGAAGAGACGTTCTGAAATTGAATGTTTTCGTCTCTGATGGAGCCATAGAAATGGTTCTCGTAGAATCCACGCTGGAATTAACCCACAGAGATATGGTCTTTTCTACTTCTCTATCCCCGGTGTTTTTAACCTGTACTGAAACATCAAAAGTTTCATTCTCATAAATGTTGCCTGCACCGATGGTTAAAGCTGTGACTTCAACAGATACAGGAACCGGGTTTTCTGAACCTGACAGAGACCAGATCGAAAATCCTGATACCGGAACAGAAAAATAGGCAAACTCATCATCTTCTTTTACAAATTTTGCCACAACCGGTTGCCAGCTCTGTAACTCTTCACTGAATCGACTAAATTCAACGGACCACTTGTGCAGCTTGTATTGCTCAAACCACAGCTTATCCATTTCAAAAGTGACGTATG
>CAZCOH010000084.1:0-6018 GCA_964500645.1 uncultured Dehalococcoidia bacterium | reverse complement strand
CCATCCTTCTATATCTACTTCGACATTCAAATAAAAATCAGGATCTTTGTAAGCACTGAACTCAGCAGCGCCATCAGTTTTTGCATCAGAAAAATTAACGGGCGTAGCAGTTTCTTGCACAGCTTTAATTCTTACCTGAGGCTTAGGTCTAGGCACAGGAGTGTAGGTCGGATAAGGAGTGTAGGTAGGTTGCGGAGTATATGTGGGATATGGAACCACCGCTGTTTCAATAGCTATTTGATTTTCAACAGCTATTTCAGAATTTGTGCAGAACACAGATCCAAATATCACTATTGAAAGAATCAGCAGTAAAGAATATTTACGTTTTGCAGATCTCAACTAAAACCTCTATTTCGCTGTGATTCCACCATCAATGACCAATTCGGATCCAGTGACATACCTTGATTCATCTGATGCAAGAAATAGAACCCCGTATGAAACGTCCCGAGCATTAGCTATATATTCAAGGGGAGTCCTATCAATTTGATACTGCACATCATCATCTGTAGTTAGCATATTTTTTGTCATATCAGTAGCAATTATTCCGGGGTGTACCGAATTACACCTAATACCGACAGGACCGTATTCAACCGCTGTAGACTTGGTCAACAATCTAACAGCGCCTTTACTTGCGCCGTATGCCGTATATTTTGACCCAATTAAACCCGCTACAGACGAGATATTTATGATAGAACCTCCACCGAATTCCCTCATAGCTGGAATCACATATTTTGTACCCAAAAATACACCCTTGGAATTCACGCCCTGAATCGTGTCCCATTCAGCGGAAGAAGTTTCCTCAAGTCCTTTCATTATTAATATCCCGGCGTTGTTGACGAGGATATTTAGAAGCCCATACTTCGAAGTAGCTGTATCTATCGCGTTCTCCCAGTCAACCTCACTCGTTACATCCAAATGAACATAGGTTGCCCTACCTCCAGATTCATTTATTTCAGACTGAACCTTGATACCCTCTTCATCCAATATATCTCCGATAACAACCGAAGCACCTTCTGAACTAAACAATCGTGCCTCATCTGCACCCTGCCCTCTTGCACCACCTGAAATCAACGCAACTTTTCCATCTAATCTACCCATTACGACCCCCTATTTTAGACACTTTTATTCTGTCAATTATTTAACATCCTTCCCTAAAGCTAATATCTGTAATGTTAGCAAAATGAGGACGAACATATTCTTAACTTTGAATTTAGCATTGATATAGACTAGTCTTGTTTGCGAACGACACCAAATTCTTTCGTAACTACCAACCTTTTTTATGACTAAATACGCACATTGTTAACCGGGATAATCCTTGCTATAGGCGCGTCCCTGGGATTTGGCACTAGTGCGGTCCTGGCACGACTGGGCATGAGAACCGTCGGAGCCACAAGTGCGACAGTGGTGTCATTGATTTCATCCACCGTTATAACTATGTCAGTGGCATTCATTTTTCATACCCCCGAAATTCTTGCTTTACCGGCCGGGGTTTTTCTGTGGTTTCTCATGGCGGGAGCACTCAATTTTCCCGGAGGAAGATTGATGAATTTCACTTCCATTCGCCTGATTGGGGCCTCTAGAGCAACAGTGGTCATATCTACAACACCGTTGTTCGCAACAGCTTTTGCGATCATATTTACGGGCGAATCACTCAATTTTCTGATTGCAGCAGGCACACTTTTGATTATGGCCGGTGTGATGGTGGTAGTGAGTCAAAAATGAACTCTGTAACGTCGATTATCGACCCTAACAAATTCTCCAAGACTCTTGCGCCATATGCAGGATATATATGTGCGATTATCGCAGCTGCAATTTACGGTGCCATGGCTGTACTTGCGAAAAAGATAGCAACTGACTTTGCATCACCTATGGTAGCTACAAGTTTCTCCTTACTGTTTGGGTTTCTAATAACAGCGGCAATTTTTGGCAAGAATGCAATCAATGATGGAGCCAATGCTCAAAAAAAATCCTGGATATTCGTACTGGGTGCGGGATGTGCTTCAGCATTTGGAGTCTCCTGTTGGTACCTGGCCCTGACAATAGCACCTGTTGTAATAGTTACACCTGTTATAGCAGCAAACCCACTTGTTACCATTTTCCTGACTGCTATTTTTCTGCGCAATGTAGAGAAAGTCACACCCAGAGTGATTTTAGGTGCAGGACTGGTTATTTTCGGGGTCGTACTTATAGGATTGGGAAGTAATTAAAACAGAATCGAACCAAGTCACGATTTTATTCAATGCCAAGTGCGGCTCTAAGCTCTGTCTCACTTATCCCTAAAGTTCCAGATGCGGCAGCAAAAAAATAACAGGTATCAAAAAGTAGGTTTAGACAAGAATTTACTGCTGAAAGCATGTAGATTTCTAAAATAGAAGACGAATCTGTTACGTTTCTCATGTAATAAAAGCTTAAAAAGTCTGCTTATGTAAAACAAATAAGATAATCTGTCTCCCACTTGTTGATCGAATTAGTTTTGGAGGGTATTTTCGATGCCGTATTATGAAAAAGGATCTGTAAGCATCTATTACGAAGAATCCGGATCAGGATTCCCTTTGTTAATCATTCCGGGTGGTGGATTAAACTCATCCATAGAGTCACTGGACGGAGATGTTCCGTTCAATCCAATGAAGACATACAAAGACGATTTCCACTGTATATCTGCTGATCTCAGAAACGCAGCCGATGGAAAATCCTCCGGACCCCTTGAAGCAGATAGGCCATGGGATGCCTATTCTGAGGATCAACTGGGCCTGATGGATCATCTTGGAATCGATAAATTCCTGGTCATGGGTTTCTGCATTGGAGGACCAATGATTCACAACCTCCTCAGGCTGGCCCCTGACAGGATAATTGCAGCAGCATTGATGCAACCAAGTGGTTTCAGTCCAGAGCATCCGAACATATTTTACCGAAACAACACAGAGCGCTGGGGCCCCCCACTCTGTGAAAAGCGCCCCGAAGTTACGATGGATAAGGTAGATGCATTTCTAAATAATATGTATACAAATCGCGCAGATTTTGTTTTTACGGTTTCCAGGGATTTTGTAAAGTCTCTTAAAACACCACTTCTGATTGCTCCGGATGATGTACCCGCTCATCCATACGCAGCCGCAATGGAAGTAGCAAGCTTAGCCCCAAACTCAGAAACGACAATTTTTCCCTGGAAAGATTCTCAGGAGCACATTGACGAAGTTGTAGAGCATGCCCGCCGTTTTCTAAAATCAAATGAACCTTCAAATAATCGGTGAATCCACGATTGCACTTGTTCAGGAAAACTAATACTCGGAGAAATATCAATGTATGAAATGACTGGTCGACCAGCTGATGATGCCCAGTCGATTTTGAACAACGTTCGTAATATAGCAAATGATTTCGCTTCCGAACGATCGGAAAGACAGCGAAGACGTGAATTACTAAAAGAAGATTTCGACAGACTACGTGAATCCGGTTATCTAATGGTAGCTGTACCTACTGAGTTCGGAGGAATCTGGGACGGAGATAAAACCGGAACCAGAAGAGTCTGCGAAATTCTTAGAACCCTGGCCCACGGAGATTCGTCTATCGCCCTCGTATCCGCTATGCATCCCGCTGTGATTGGATCTGCGGGATGGTTATCTATCTCAGAAGCCCCAGAACCTTACACTTCTGCATGGGAGGAACAACGTCAATGGGTTTTTAAAACGGTTCAAGAAGGGCATTTCTGGGGAACTATCATGTCTGAACCCGGTAGCGGAGGAGACAATACCAAATCCAGTTCGATAGCAAAACCAGGTAGTGGCAATTTTCAGTACTTATTGAGTGGTCAAAAACACTTTGGAAGTGGTTCAGGTATGACTTCTTACATGGTCACTCATGCTGTTCCTGAAGGGGAAGATACTCCGGACACGTTTATCCTGGACATGCGTGAAACATTATGGGACGGGTCTTCAGGAGTGAAACTCATTGCCCCGTGGGATGGACACGGTATGACTGCTACACAAAGTCATGGAATGAGTTTTGATAATTTCCCAGCCACAAGAGTCGCATTTCCAGGAGACGACCGACGGAAAATCCTGTCGGGTATGAATAGACCACAAGGAGCTTTGTTCGTTGCCGTTATTACTGGAATTATCGAAACCGCCGTTGATACAGCCCGGCAACAATTAGAGTCTAAACACAATCGAATGCGTTCTTACGAGGAAGTTGAGTGGGCCAGAGTGGAAATCGAATCCTGGTTGGTACAGCAGGCATACGAGGGAATGCTCAGTGAAATAGAGAAAAACAAGTCGGGTGGTAGAAATTCACTGCTGGCAAAAGAGGCCGTTGCTCAACTCGCAGAATCAATCCTGTTGCGAATCAGTAAAGTCATCGGAGGTGGAGCTTATTCTAGGAACACTCCTTATGGATTTTGGCTTGAGGATGTTAGAGCTTTAGGATTCCTTCGACCTCCATGGGGCTGGGCTTTTGAAAGAATCTTCGAAGGTTCATGGAACTCTTAAGACTACCTCACCCAATAAATAAAAAGACCCTCTGCAATAAACAGAAGGTCTATAAATCTGGTGGAGACGGGGGAGGGTCGAACTCCCCGTCCAGAAGACACCCCGACCGAGATATACTACAGGCTTAGCCGATCTTTAAATTCGTAAGATCCAGCGCCGACCGGCGCACACTAGGACCAGACTAGCCGATGATCTTTAGCCAGCATTATCGGCGTCCAACTGGCTGCACCCCGTCTATTGGCGCCAATTCACCCCCTTCGGGGATCGGGCGTGGTTGACGTAGCCGCTTAAGCGGCTAGTGCTAGCTCTTTATCGCCAGTTACTTTTTTTGCCATCTTGTTAACGAGGTGGAAGGCGCCCCGACCTGCAATCCCGCGGTGACATCCACTGTCGAATCCGCGCGTCCCCATATTAAATTGTTAAAGAATCCTAGCATAGATTTTTGTATTCCCCACTTGATAACTTTATGATTGATAAACCCAAATATAAAATCAGGTCACAATTCAATGTTAAAAACTATATGTGTGTGGAGTTAAATAGATAATGGTAAAACTTGCAGCAAATTTAAGCATGATGTTCAACGAAGTCGATTTCCTTGAGAGATTTAGTTCAGCGTCCAAGGCCGGCTTCAAAGGAGTCGAATATCTTTTTCCATATGACTACGGTAAGGATCAATTAATTAATCTACTTGGGGAAAATTCCCTCTCCCAGGTTCTGCACAACCTCCCAGCAGGCAACTGGGATGCAGGAGAACGAGGATTAGCATGCCTTCCAGATAGGGTCAGTGAATTCCAGGAAAGTGTTGGTATCGCAGCAGAGTACGCTTCAGCATTGGGATGCCCGCAAGTAAATTGTCTTGCAGGTATTAAACCCGAAAGCGTATCTGATGAAGCAGCCAGGGAAACACTGATCGCGAACCTTAAATATGCAGCTCCCATATTAAAAGATGCAGGTGTTAAGCTCATAATCGAAAGTATCAACACTATCGACATGCCAGGATTTTTCCTGAACCATACTGAACAGGCTAAGAAAGTACTGGAAGATGTGAGTTCAGATAACCTGACACTTCAGCACGATTTGTATCACATGCAAATAATGGAAGGGGATCTGGCCCGAACTGTAGAGGCCAATCTACCTCTTATTAGTCACATGCAATTGGCAGATAACCCTGGAAGGCACGAGCCTGGAACCGGTGAAATCAACTACCCATATCTGTTTTCATTTATAGATGGGCTTGGCTACAGCGGTTGGATCGGTTGTGAATATATTCCAGCAGGAAACACAGAGGAAGGACTGAGCTGGGCTACAGACTACCTCTAGAGTGACAGTCATAAGATTTCCAATTTAAATTGAATAGTTATGGTGTAGTGCTATACTCAGGAAATTAGTGAGCTGGGTTAGTATGCGTTTACGCATGAGGAACAGTACATGGCTACTCTATTATCTTCTGAGTCGACAAGTGAATCGGAAATAAATCGATTACTCTCCTCTATAGAAAACACTGTCTTATGGAACGCGATGCAGTTGGTGCACCATGCCA
>CAZCOH010000083.1:0-6067 GCA_964500645.1 uncultured Dehalococcoidia bacterium | reverse complement strand
ACCTGTGAGAAGCAACAGCTAAAACCCGATTAATTAAGATTTAACAAGCCTGAAATTTTCCTCTGAAAAGTTTGTGAATATAGATATGATTCTAAAAGTCGTTACAATCTTGGGCTCTCTGATTAGAGCAGAATTCTGGTACTTAAAGACTTAAGCTGACGGGATCTATCGCTATATCCTTCATTCTAACGCTGAATCTGTACAAAATTAAAACATCTTGAAAGGCTATTTTTACTTCCAAATACATGGTTTTATAAAGATTAAAGGCATTTATTGGCAAATTGTCTTGGTATAATTCTTAGACTTTATATAACGGGGTGGTCGAAGAACCACAGAGAGGCTGAGGCTTTATGGGCCCAGACATAGCATCGGTTCTGGAACTGGTAACCTTCGTATTCGTAGGTACTATCGTGATAAGCATTATATTCACCGTAGTGCTTCTTATTTGGACTTTTGCGAGGATAAGCGAAAGATCTTCCACAAGGGACCTAGTCAAAGAATTGAAAGGTCCTGACAATACTCAAACCAATCAGAAAAATATCGGCCCACCTACCGAAGATGATATCCAGCAAATGATAATGCAGGCTATTGCAAATATTCTTCGTGACAGCGGAGCAAATATATCAACCGGTGTTTCTCCGATAGCCGCTCCTCCTCCTCAACCTAGCCTGGAACAATCCATTTCTTCCCAGGTAAGAGAACAATTCGGAATAGCTCTACAACCTGCAATCGACCAGACAGAAACATCTACAGCATCTCCCGCTCCGGACAGCCGATCAAACGCATTGCTTAGAACGGGTCATGTTCATCTCAAACATGGAGACGTAGACTCAGCGATTAATGACTACACTGCGGCATTGAGATTATCGCCCACATTTGCCGATGCATTTAATGCTCGTGGTATGGCTTACAGAAGGCAAAAAGATTTTCAGCATGCCTTGCAGGACTACACCATGGCATTAAACTTGAAACCTGACATGGCAGCCACGTTTAATAACAGAGGCGTGATCCATATGGATATCAAGCAATATGAACTAGCTCTATCAGACTTTGACCGTGCAATCGAACTAGACCCAAATAACGCTAACGGATTCTGCAATAGAGCGATGGTATATGGTTACATAGGAGACTATGACAAGAGTATCACTGAGAGTACAAGGGCAACTGAAATCAATCCTCAGTTATCTGAATCATACGTAGTGAGAGGAATTGCAAAGGTTCGAATCGGAGCACAGATGTCTGCACAGCAGGACTTCGACGTAGCTGAAACACTTGGACATAGTCGGGAAGACATCAATTTAAGAGTTGGCTCCGCCTAGTCGACAATATTGTGTCAACTCCTCATAATCAAAAACCGTTTGGGTTTTCTCTTGGAGCAGGGTTAATCTTCTGCATTGTAACCACGATAATATCTAACTTCATCCTTGATTTTACACTTGCATCAATAGGTAGAGGACTGTGTGCCGGGGTACTAGGGTTTGTAGGAGCATGGGATCTGAAGACTCATAGAATACCGAACGTAGTCACACTCGGAATGCTTCCAATAATATTTTTTATATCGCCTCTTTTTACAACAAATATATTTCAATTATTTGATCACGTGTATATATCCCCACTGGCTGGCGGAATAGCGGCGTTAGCAATATTTGGTTTCACATATCTGCTAACCAAAAGTAATTTAGGTGGGGGTGACGTGAAACTGGCAGCCCTTATAGGTGTCATATCAGGGTTTCCAGGAGTTTTGATATCTATTGGAGTCGGGTTAATACTGGCTGTTTCAGTCAACAGCGTAAGAAAGATGGTATTTGACCATATTGTGACCCAATTTCCACTGGGCCCATATCTATCAGCAGGAGCAATACTTTATCTTTGCTTCATTCCCATAACTTCCTAAATGCCTATCTAGGGCCGATGAGGTAGTTCTTGATTATTTTTTCTGAGCTCTCAGAGGTCTTTCTGGTTATCGGAACAAACCCTGAAATTTTTGTGCCTTCCCCAGAGGCAGATTGGATTTCTAGAGTCCCTCCAATTCTTTCTGCTCTCAATTTAAGGTTCAGAAGACCGAAATGACCAGTCTCTGGCACATTGGAAATTTTGTCGGACGAGAAACCTATACCGTCATCACGTACATTGAATGAAATCCCTTCAGTTCCCCAGGAAATACCGATATTTATATTTGAACATTCAGCATGTTCAACAGCGTTGATAGTCGATTGTCGTACGATCTGAAATATATCTTCTGAAATATGTCCAGGGATACTTTCCCCCAGAAGATTAACTGTTTCATATTCAATTCTAATTTCTTTTGATGATTCTTCTTTAGAAATGTCTGCAAGTAGGGCATTTATGGAACCATCAAGTCCATGCAATAAAACATCATCATGGCCTTTTTCACGTACAAGATTCCTCAATGTCTGATCAGCTTGTTTAACCATAGCCACGATATCATCCAATTCAGCTACTGTAGATTCGTTGGAATCAGAGGGTGACAATGAAAATTTTAAAAGTCCTAGGTTCATAAGTATCCCGCTGAGATCACTCATAGTCCTATCATGTAAATCGGCCGCAAGCTCAGATCTCATCTCACGTCTACCCTGCTCTACAGCATCAAACTGTTCAATTCTTCTTAATCTGTAAGCCAGAATATTCGATATTTTCTGAACTAGTTTAAAAGCAACAATGGTATTACTTTCAGCCATTTCATTGAATGCATCTCTACTTATATTAAATAATCTGCACTGAGTTCTCGCACGGACCCGCGCCGTTCTTGGCTGATAATCAAGAAAAGAAATTTCTCCGATCACCGTACCTTTTCGCAGTAAGGCAACGTTGAGCCATCTATTCCCAACCGGAACTTCAACTATGGCCTCTCCTTCAATCATCAAGAAAAGAGAGTCCCCCGAATCGCCATATTCTGAAATCAGTCCGTCTTCTTCGACTACGGACTCGAAGCCTAGATCCGCAAACCATTTACAAAAATAATTTATTTCATCATGTGAGAGTATTGGCTCATTTAGAAAATCACCATTTGAAGCGTGTTCAGAAGTCATTTAGTTCTGACCTGAAAATAAATCGCTACGTTTACTGAGCATCCAGGGCTATACACTGGTTAAGAAAGGCAATTGTAGTCGCGATCTGGTCATCTGCCACATTTTTTCTTTGGACATTCAAATTTGAAAAAATGTGGTTTAATCCAGATTCCATCGTGTCGTCATCCAGATTTAGTATCGATTTGATTTCATTAATATCAAAGCCTCTGGCATAGTGAGAAATAAGGCTCAAGTGTTCCTTTGAAAACTGCTTAAGTTCCTCCGAAATATGGCGTTCGTAATACCCCACAAGCTTATCAACAAGAACATGATCGAAAATCACATATCCCTTTCTAACCTGCCTTACCACCCTGATTAGTTCCCCTATATCGTCAAGGGAATTTTTTAAAATGTAAGCCTTCGCGCTGGGATCTGTCTCGACTAGATCCTGTATATATGTCCAATCATCAAAGGCTGACACTATGACTATGGAAGTAGAAGGAGAGGATTCTCGTATTTTTTTTCCGGCTGTGATGCCGTCAAGTCTCGGCATTCTGACATCGAGAATTGCAACATCTAATTCAATTTCCTCTGCTGCTTCTACTGCCGCTCGACCATCCTCTACAACTGCTGAAACCTCTAAGTCTTCCTGGGTTTCTAAAATACGCTTATATGCTGTTCTAATAAAAGGAGAATCATCGGCAATAAGTACACTAGTTGTCATCTATTTATCATTTCCCTCATTCAGTAATTCGTTCACTTCTCTGATTTCCTGCAAAAGCTGGCTGGCAGGTAGAGTGCCATATTTGTCCAATAGCTGCCGCACCTGAGGTCTAATTTCTATCTTTTCACCAAATAGAGCTGCTACCTCATCTTCTTCTATTTCCATCACATTATCTAGAGGTTCATTTTCTTCTTCTACCAGATTTTCTTCCATATCTTCTTCAAGCTCTTCTTCCACACTTGACTCTATATCATCATCCAGACTGACCCTCTTAACGCTCGCCCCTATCGCTCGCACAGAAGTAGATTCGCTCCCAGCATCAGCAGAGACAATACGTCCTTCCACTATAGTTGGAGTATCCTCATTAACTGATTCCGGACTCATCTCAGGGTCTGAATCAGAAGACTGGAAAACATCTTTATATATATCAGGATCCAGCTCACTCAAATCCCAGAGAGATTCCACATCCTCCGAAGGTAATGTGCCCCCGATAGACGCAGCTTCAGTATTTATCAAATTCTCGACTGCTTCATTCGCTGCTTCTGAAGGCATTGGTTCTGTTTCAACAATATCTTCATTTGAAGATTCACCGGAAATCCCCGCCTTCTTCATAGCATCGTCAAATATTTTTCTAATTGAGTCCATATTCGAAACCTTTGATCTATACCATATTTACATATTTAAGAGTGAAGCCGTTATCTTTGGAACTATTAATAGGATCACCCCAGAAGCAATGCTCGTAACAGCCAGGTAAGTGAGAATCTTTATATTATGACCGCCTTCTGAAAATTTTGGAGCAAGAGCGTTAGCAAGCGTAAGAATTGCGATTGCGAAAATAATCGTGTACTGCAGACTCCCCATGTTGGTCATCTGGAAAACATCCAACCCTGCAGACAGATCCTGTGACTGTGGAATACTTATACCTGGGGGAGCCGTAATATTATCAGGCACTTTCAAGCTTGCGTTTGCTCCAACGTCCTTTCCTTGTACAACATCAGATAATTTCTGGTTGAAATTCATGATGATTTCCAAAACAAAAACCAATATGAATGACATTACCGTATGCATAGTTACAGTCAAAAAAGAAAAAGTTGAAGATGTCAGTTTCCTTTTTGCTCTAAGTTCAGTTATATCCTGGGCATAATCTGAACATATCTCCCCTATTTGGCCAGGATTACAGCCAACTTCCACCCCATCGACAAACATTCCTGTAGTTCTTGATGCAAGTTCACTTCCTGTCTCCCTGCGGAATATCTCCCATGATTCCTTCGACGGCAGTTGAGCCTCTAATCGAGTCCTCAGCCTTTCTAACGGAATCTTTATATACTGGTAGGAATTCAAATCTATCCTACGTAGAGACTCCGTTAGTGTTACTCCGGCGGACCCCGCCACACTGCCCAAGGCACGGAGGACAGTAGGTAGTTCCTGATCGATCTTATTCACACGGTCATTATCCTTCCAGGCAAAATATGCTGAAGGCAATAATGAGACTCCCAGAGCAAGAAATACCGATGAGGATGCTGTCATTGGACTAATATCTCTGGATAACAGCAAAGCAAAAATCATTAACCCTACTGAAAATCCTGTCGCACCTAATATTAGGCCGAAAAATTTCGCGTTCTTTCGTTCTACGGTCGTGCCACCAGGTTCATCATATGTAAATGACTCATATGGAGCTACTTTATAGATCAAATAAACGCCTACAGCTGTAACGCCTCCAAGTGTAAACAGCATCAGGTAAATAAATGATTCCCCCGTAGAACCAAGCAAACTAGATACCTGTGAAACAACCATTATAAGAGTGACTGCCACTAAAACAGCAGAATAGGCATCGGTCCACTTCCGCAAATTTTCTACATTTCTCTCATAATCGTTCTTATAGTGCTCAGATTCGGCCCTAGCCTCTTGTAAAACGAAGTCTGACTCTGAGCTGCCGGAAGATATAGACGCAGAAAATCTTAGAAGTAAACTCTTTACCCTGGGAGCTTTGGCCCGTTCAGCAACAGACTGAAATGCCTTGGTGTATTCGACACCCATGGATTTAGCCATGAGGTTTATATATTCAAAGAATACCGCTGTCGAGTATTTTTGTTCCCCGCAGTACTGCAAAAGACGATCTCTACCAACACCACCACGTGCCAGAATAGACATGTATGTTAGATGAGAGAATAAGTCGAACCCGATTACCTGGTTATCGGAAGAGACCTTCTCTATGCGCCTGGGCGAGGACGTTGTGGAGTTCATAGAAATTAGTGTTTCCTCTTTCGCTCAATCTCTTTAATATCTCGGCACGTTTATCTAGTTCGTTGTATAT
>CAZCOH010000082.1:0-6098 GCA_964500645.1 uncultured Dehalococcoidia bacterium | reverse complement strand
CATATGCCGAAAAGGGAGGATTAATTACTGTTGGCGACGCCATTAGCGTGAAATAACTAGATTTTTGCTTGTGTGTGTATTTACGCTAATAAGTTGATCTTCCACCACTGATATCGAATGCCGCTCCAGTGCTGAAAGAGCACTCGCTCGAGGCCAGCCATGATACAAGGGCAGCTATCTCATGGATTTCACCTGTCCTACCAAGGGGTATTTTGTCTACCATGTATTTGATTTGTTCTGGAGTAAATTCTTCAAGTAGTTTAGTTTGTACTACTGCCGGTGTTACACAATTTACTAATACGTTGGTTCCTGCTAGCTCCTTACCCACAGCTTTAGTTAGTCCAATTACGGCTGCTTTTGTTGCTGAGTAAGGAACCATACGAGGATTCCCTTCCTTACCTGCTACTGAAGCGATGTTTACAACCCTTCCATATTCCCTTTCCATCATATGGGGGATTATCTCATGGCAAAAAGAAAATACTCCTCTAAGGTTGGTTTGATAAACTCTGTCGAGTTCACTTACGTCAAGTTCCCAAATAGTACCGTTCCGTCCACCTATTCCCGCGTTATTGATCAATATGTCTACCCGGTCCCACAATTTTATTGCCATTGATAGGGCTTGCTTAGCCGTTTTTTCGTCACTGACGTCACCTAGAATAAAATCTGTCTTCACTCCCTTAGATGCAAGTTCGCTTACAGATTGTTCCGTGAGTTTTTGATCATAATCAACCACTATAATGTTCGCGCCGTCTTCTCCCAATCTCTTGGCTATTCCATACCCAATGCCAGTGGCCCCTCCAGTGACTATAGCGACTTGTCCATTTAGATTATTCATTTGTACCTCTGATGATTAATGGAATGGGCATACCCATACAGCTGCATTTTCATGCCACTCTAGTTTTTTGGGGTTTTCGGTGGCTGTTCCAGTTGCTCCGTCTGCAATAGCGTAAGCACTTGAGAAAATTAATGTAGCTATTATCAGGATCAACGTTATAGGAAAAACAAGTGGAATTTCTTTCAATTTTTTGTCCTAAGTTATTTTATTAGGCCATGAGTCATTTTTATCACTTCACGATGCAATTTACCTGTCAAAAGTGAACATCTAAATGATTCTGTTGTAGTTATCACTTAATCTAATTATGTCATCTTCTCCAAGGTATGCTCCACATTGGATTTCAATAATCTCTAGGGGCTCGTCAGATTTATTTTCTAATCTATGTGTGGATCCTATTGGTATGTAAGTAGATTCATTTTCCTGCAAGAGAAAAGTTTCATCATTTCTTGTCACTGTGGCTTGACCGTGAACTACCACCCAATGTTCAGCCCTATGTTCATGTTTTTGGAGTGAAAGTGCAGCTCCATTTTTTATATATAGCCGTTTAACTTGGAAATTTTGTCCGGTTTGAATGATTTGATAGTAACCCCACGGGCGGTTGACCGATTTATGGGATTTAAGAATTTCACTATGGTCAATGGCAACTTCATTTACTATTTCTTTCATAAGATCATTGTTCTTGAGGTTTGTGACTAATACAGCATCTTGAGTATCGACAACTACTATATCGCTCATGCCTGCCACAACAATGGTTCTTGATTCGCCCATTAGAATTGAGTTCTTAACAGATTTTACGACGATGTCTCCTTTAGTAACGTTTCCAAATGAGTCCGTATTTTTATTTTCCCAGACAGAAGACCAGGTGCCGACATCAGACCAATTTGTATCCATGTGCACCACCCAGCCGTGAGTGGTATTTTCATTGTCTGATGTCATTTTTTCCATTACTGCGTAATCTATTGCCTCATTGGGACATCTTTCAAAAGCTTTGCTATCTGGTCGAAAGAAAAGGTTGTCTGCTTTGCCTTTGTCCATGGCTTTTTTGCAGGATAAAAATATTTCTGGTGCATACAAATTGATCTGATTTAGCCAAGTTGAAGCTTTCATCATGAACATTCCTGTGTTCCATAGATAATTACCCGATTTGACCATTTCAATGGCGTTATTTGTGTTTGGTTTCTCAATGAAATTTTTAATTGGCCAATATTCTTGATTAATGGTCTGATCTGCTTCTATGTACCCGAAGCCAGTGTTTGGATCTTTTGGCTTAACCCCGAATGTAACCACGCCTCCAGATTTGGCCAGTTTCGTCCCCGTAATAATGGCGTCGTGGAATTTGGTGATATCTTCAATATTGTGATCTGCATGCAATGAAATTAATATACTTTCTGAATCTATAGCGAAACATTCTAGAGCTGCCAAGGTTAATGCGGGAGCCGTGTTTTTACCCTCAGGTTCAAGAATTATTTTGGCTGGCTTATGAGAAATTTGTTCGAAATGATCTAGAACAAGAAATCTGTGATCTTCGTTACACACTACTATAGGCTCTGCGTGGTCCGTGTAGCGTAGCCTCAAAACAGTTTCCTGGATCATAGATTTTTCCGAAGTTAATCTTAGAAACGGTTTTGGGAATTCGTCTCTCGACATCGGCCATAATCTTGTACCTGAGCCACCGGCCAGTATGACTGGATATAGCATGTTGCCCTGTGCCTCCTTGTGATTTTCTCATAGCCCTGAAATACGAATGCAAATCGAGTTTATTATCGTTTACATGATTCCTAAATCACGTGTGCATTTCAACCCTTAAATCAATTTATCTAAGATAAGGCATTATCCCCTTCAGAGATTATATCGGAAGTATGTATTTGAAATGAGAGGACTGAATAAGTTTGTTTTAAGTTTCCTTGATTGTCGATTTATTGTCCCAAGACTAAAATGACCATCAATACAGGTATATTTTCAGTATATAAAAATTCATAGTGAGGACAAATTGTTATGGGAAAGTTAGACGGAAAAAATGTTGTTGTAACAGGGGCTAGCCGAGGAATAGGATCAGATATCGCAAAATTATTTGCTCTAGAAGGTGCTAACGTGATTTGCGCTGCCAGGACGTTGAGTGAAGGTGATCATCCTCTTGAAGGTTCTCTAAATAAAACAGTGTCCGATATCAAAGAACAAGGTGGAGAGGCTACAGCTGTAGCTGTCAATATATCCTTGGAGGAGGACTGTGGAAAGCTTTTTGATGAAGCTCACAGCATTTACGGATCGGTTGATATATTGGTCAATAATGCTGCTTTGACATACTTCGTTCCGGTGAAGGACTATGTGGTAAGGCGCTGGAAAAGATCGTGGGAGGTAAATTTCCATGCACCTTTCATGTTAAGTCAGCTAGCCCTTAAGGATATGATTCCATCTCGGTCGGGAAGTATTGTTAATATTTCTTCCGGAGCCGCTGTGGGCCCAGGCAGAGGTCCATACACAGATGTCCCTGTGTCTTCAGGAGGGACATGTTATGGAGCTGAAAAAGCCGCACTGGAAAGGTTTTCACAGGGATTGGCTCAGGAAGTTCAACAATATGGGATTTCAGTTACCTGTGTTTCACCTTCTCAAGTAGTTCCGACTCCAGGGACTGTATTTCACAATTTAGTCTCTGGCATTGACGACCCCAAAGGAGAAAGCCCTGATTTAATGGCTAAGGCTGCTCTTCTTCTTGCTTCTGAACCTATGGAAAAAGTTACAGGAAGAGTTACGTACAGTCAGCAAATACTGAAAGAGTTTGGTTGGGTCACCGAAGGTAAAGGTACAGGAGTTGACTCCGATAAACCGGGAAGCGGATACAGTCAAATATAAATCCATAATATCCAATGGTGTACCAGTCTAAATTCGGCTAATTCTGGACTAAAAAAGCCTTGCGACACGTGTGTTGGTTTGATTAGCTTCAGTGTGTAGGTAGGGGTTGTTTATATCCCATGGAGGCCTGTTGCATAAATTCTGCGTGATATCGCAGCAATTTTTCGAATAAAACAGAATGTGCAATGAGTGAAAGTACCGAAGATATTTCTATTGGGAGGGCTTATGAAAATCAAGCGTGCCAGGGTAACAAATTATAAGAGTATAGACGATTCTTCATGGGTCGCCCTTGAGGATGTGACTGCTCTGGTAGGCAAAAATGAGTCAGGTAAGACTGCGTTTCTCCAAGCCTTGAGAAAAATTAATTCTATATCTGGCGAGTCTGATGGATTCAACATCAGGGATTTTCCCAGGAAAGGCTACATAAAATACAAGAAAATACATGAGAAGTCTCCGCTACCTGTAGCTCAAATGGAATTTGAATTATCAGATGATGAAGTTAAGGAGATAGAGTCTAATTTCGGAGAAGGCGTTTTAAAGTCTAATCTAGTTAAGGTTCTGAAAAATTTTAAGAATGAAAGATATTGGGAGATAGATCTTGCGGATTCTTTAGTGAGTAACACTATTTCCAATGATGGTGATGCAGGATCTTACTCAACTCCCGCTGCGTTTCGCACAGTTAGTCCGTTGCAAAATGGGAATTCATCCAATTCGACTCAGTCATCGGTATCCGAAAAAATACAAAAAGATTTTTTGGAACGCTGGTTGCCTAAATTTGTCTATTTTGATAATTACAGCACGATGCGGGGCAAGATTTCAATTAATGACCTAAAGACTCGTACACTGACAGAAGGTGCTCTGGACGATGCAGATAGGACATTCATGTCTCTTCTAACTTTGTCGGGTGTCAGTTTAGAAGACCTGGAAGAGGACTTAAGTTACGAGGATATAAAAGTTGAGCTTGAATCTGCTTCAATTACGATCACTGACGAGATATTTGAATACTGGCAGCAAAATAGGCAACTTAAAGTAGAATTTGATTTGTCTCAAGCGGATCCGCGTGATCCAGCTCCTATGAATGAGGGCAAAATACTCCATGTCAGGATTGAAAATGCACGGCATAGAGTCACTGTGTCGTTTGACGAACGATCAAAGGGATTTGTTTGGTTTTTCTCTTTTCTGTCTTACTTTTCTCACCTAGAAGAAACAGAAGACTCTGATCTCGTGATTTTACTGGATGAACCGGGAACGGCTTTGCATGCGATGGCCCAAAAAGACTTTCTTAGGTTCATGGACGAGCGTTTAGCTCCCCATTGCCAGGTTATATATTCGACTCACTCGCCCTTCATGGTCGATTTAAAGAAGCTTAGTCGAGTTAGGACTGTTCAGGACATGGACGGAAAGGGAACGGTAGTAAGCCATGATGCTGTGGAGAATGATAGCGAAACCGTCTTTCCATTGCAGATGGCGCTAGGATATCAAATGGCGCAAACTTTGTTCATGGCACCTCATTGCCTGATGGTTAATGAGGCGTCTGATTTGATATATCTCCAGACGATAGGTGGAATTGCAGCTGAACAAGGTTCTCCTAGGATGGATCCAAGGTGGGTAGTCGTGCCTGTGGGAAGTGCTGAGAATCTCCCTACATTCGTTTCTCTGTTAGGAGATAACTACGTTAGTGTCGCTGTCATGATGGATATAACACCGACAAATAAAGCGCGTGTTGAAAGGATTAATGCTTCTAAATCCAACAACGCTCAAGAGAGTTCTGTTAAATGGGTTGAAGTGACTCGGGTACGGGATGCGGATATAGAGGATCTTTTTGATCCAAACTTCTACCTTAAATTGGTAAATCTGTCTTATTCATCGGAACTGGAAGATCCCGTTACTATGAAAGCCATAACTGAGAGTAACCCTAGAATCGTGGAAAGGCTTCGCGAGTATTTTTCGGCACACTCAATATCTGGAGGGGAATTCGACCGCTACAGGCCAGCTACATTTCTATTGCAAAATTTTGAAGTTTTGCGTAGTGAAATATCTGCTGATACTGTGAATAAGATTGCTTCCTTAGTGGAACGTGTCAACGGATTGTTGCCAACTACAGCACAGAATAATAAGCCTTCTGTAGTCGAAAACGGGGCTCCGCAAATGGAAGTTGCAAGTTCTTAGATATAATTAGAGGTTTTAATTTATAATATCTACTGCGTGAGTGAATAAGTAACTTTCGGCCAAACACGGGTCAGTATAGGCACGCCTAAATCTAATAGTGACATGTCGATTTCTGGTAACCATTTATGTGCCGTTGGTTGGTAATACAAAGTTTTTACTATTAGTTTTGAAAAACACAGAAATTAAATCCTCGATGTCGAAACTTAATTACCAAGACGCATTGTCTCTGTCTATGTCGTTGGCT
>CAZCOH010000081.1:0-6110 GCA_964500645.1 uncultured Dehalococcoidia bacterium | reverse complement strand
AAGTTCAGCAGATTTTTCAGGAACTGCTTCTAAGCCGTTCACAGTTACACTGTCGGTCAACCATTTTACCACCAACTGGCTGCATATTTGTTATTCATGGTCTTTGTGATTATGCTTTTGAACGAAAATATAATTATTCTACTTCAGTTTTAATAACTGTTAAAAATCCAAAGATAAGAAATGGGAGAGGCACATGTCAGGAAGACTCGATGGAAAAGTCACTATAGTGACAGGTGGTAATAGTGGGATAGGAGAAGCAACTTCACATTTGTTTGCTAGAGAAGGCGCAAAAGTGATACTCATGGCAAGAAGGGAAGAACAAGGAATAGAAGTACAGAACTCTATTCGGGCTGAAGGAGGCGAAGCGACTTTTATACAATGCGATGTCGCCGATGTTGCATCAGTTGAAAAAGCTGTAAAGCAGGCAGCAGGTACTTATGATTCTGTTGATATATTGTTCAACAATGCTGGGCACGGAAGCGCAGGTGACTTTCCCGAATCTACGACTGAGGAATGGAACAATGTAATAAATGTGAATTTAAATGGCACTTTTTATGTGTCTCGGGCAGTGTGGCCTCACATTGTTTCATCCGGCGGCGGCGCTGTGGTAAATATGTCGTCACTGGCCGCTCAAAGAGGGTTTAGTCCAAGAATGCACGATGAATTCGGTACTGCGTCGCCTTCGTATTATGCAGCAAAAGCCGGTGTTGATGCGCTAACCCGTTATATGGCTGGTATTGGAGGTAAGCATAATATCCGTGTTAATTGCGTCAGGCCTGGTCAGATTATGACTCCAGGTGCTACAAGAGGAACAATAAATGATGCTGATGGAGGGCACCATGTATTTGAAAGCATGTTTGACCTTGCACAGATAATACCGGGTCCAGGATACCCAATTGATGTTGGAAATCTGGTTATGTTCCTTGTGTCAGAAGACTCAAGATTTATAACAGGAGAAATAATAAATATAGATGGTGGTGTTGCGGCTAAGATTTAGATTGTACCCAATGCATTTATCTGGCGGAGGATACTCAGCACAGCTGGTATTCTCTGCTGGAACCGATTAGCTTAAATATATTAAGAATGGTTTTTTGAGATACATGTGTGGAATTTTGTTTGTCTTGACGGTCTAGTTTTAGAGCAGACTCAGCGACTTCAATCAATTCGGTTTTTGTATCTTCCGTGATTTTGTTTAGGCCTAATACTTCAACACATTTATCTACAAGATTTACTGCTTCTAGATCTTCACCACAGGAATCAGAAACTCGCTCAATGAGATCCTTAACCCCGGGGTTTTCGTCGTTTCCAAGGTGGGTGGTTATAAAGTTGACTCGTTCGACTAGGCTTCCACTAGTTATCCATTCTTCCCCCGTATGCCATCCTTCCACAGAAGGAGGATCCAGAAGTTTTTGACCCATAAATCCGGACTCTTCCATAACCGTAAATATCCCAATTTCTCCTCCTGATGGAACTGAGTATTCTCCAGTTTTTCTCAAGGTCCCTATCACGACTTCTGCTGGGCTTTTCACCTTCATAAACAGTGAATCTTTAAAGAATGAAGAATTAAAAAGATCTTTTAAAACCAATCCTATTTGGTGATCATTTGCAAAATATGATTGGGCGATAAAGGCAATAGCTTCAGGATTTCGCGGAGGGGTCTCAGACCATTGAGGAACAGGCACTTCGTCAGCTACAAAGTAATTGTAGATGTGTCTGGCTATAAAATTAGCAGTAGAGTCTTGTCGGCAAATTATTTCTATAATGTCGCTGCCGTTGAAATTTCCGGTTTCGCCGAGAAATGTTTTTTTGCCATTATCATGGTCATTTGAACGGAACTCATGGTGCCATTGGATTCTTCCGTATGGCCAAATGGAATCCTTGAATCCCATCAGAGAAAGGTATTCACCATTCTTCACAGTCCATCCTGTAAAAGCCCGTGCACATTCCTTGATGTCATCTTCAGAATAATTTCCGACACCCATTGAAAATAACTCAAGAATTTCTCTTCCATAATTTTCATTTATTTCGTCTTTGTGGTTGTCGTGGTTGTCTAACCATATGAGCATTGCAGGGTCTTTAGATAACTCCAAAAGTAAATCGTCAAATTTACCAATTCCACATCGGCGAAACATATCTATTTGATTAGTTAGTGAGCCAACGTTGTTGAGTTTTAGTTCGGCTGTAGCAAATATGCCGTGCCAAAATAGTGCAACTTTTTCCTGTAAAGGCTGGTCGGTAGATATTAAACGGTAGGCCCAGTAGGCAGCGTTATGGCCTTGGGTTGTGTGGAGGTCGACGTGTCGTCTGTATATTAGGTCATCTGGGATACTGTCGGCAGGTTTTCCGGATAAAAATTCCTCGACAGTATTTTCGTATCCGAGTGATGAATAGTGCTCTAATTCGATTGGGGTAGCACCAAATCCAGCTCTTCTAGAGAGGTGTGCAATGAGTTCTCTGTCACTTGTAACCATTAGTTACTCCTTGAGAAATAGAAGATTAAATTGCAGCTGTAGTTTGCGTTTTACCCGGTGAGTAGACTTGTATTCTGTGTCTACTGTGTTCAGTTACGAATAGTTGGTCCTTGTCATCGATCATCACAGACACTGGTCCCCAGAATATGGGTTCAGTTTGTGAAGCAATATGGTAGGGGGTTTTTAAATGGTCTGGAAGCTGTTTAATATCAAGATCTGAATCTTTTCTCAGATCATATTCATCTGGATTGACTTCAAGCCATTCCTCCGCCCATTTAGATAGCGTCGCTTCGCCTTTTAAAAGCTGGCAGAAATCTCCATCCGGGTCTAATATCTGTACCCTTTCATTCCCCCAATCTGCAACATATATGTACCCTTTGCTATCTACGGCTACAGAACTAGGTCTGTGAAATTCACCTTCTCCTGTTCCACTTTTACCATAGGAGCAAATGTGTTCCCCGTCTTGGGTGAATTTTTGTATACGGTCATTTCTCCAGTCTGCTACCAATACATTACCTCTGTTGTCGATCGTTAGTCCCCATGGAAGATTTAACTGACCGGGAGCTGAACCTTCTTCACCCCAGGAGGATATGTATGAGCCATCGTCTGAAAACTTACTGATTTTATTGCTGTACTGTTCAACGACATATACAGTTCCATCGGGGCCGTGATCTATTCCTGCGGGACCTTTTAAACTGTAGGTGCCATTTTCTCCATTTCCCCATTTCCTAAGAAAAATTCCATGTTTATCAAATACTTTAACTTCGTTTAAGTATTCATCAGTTATAAACACATCATCGTTTTTATTGATTGCTACGCAAACAGGAATTGTAAATTGGTCATCTCCGTTACCCGGTCCAGTGCCAAATTCTGATAACCATTCTTCATCGAAAGTAAATATCTGTATCCTGACGCCTCTACTATTGAGACCTCCCATTCGGTTTACAAGGAAGATGCGGCCATCAGAGGTAAAGTCTATGTCATAGGGGTAATTGAACCCTCTGCCGACAGGCTGATTTGAATTGAATCCTAAAGTTTTTATATATTTTGTATGATCCATACTCACGCCCAGATATAAGATATCTTGTCCGAACTATACCAAGTTGACCCCGAAAGTTACAGGTCTTATTTACTTGAACTGTGGCATGACTTTATCGGAGAAATATGACATTTTGTCCAAGATTTCCGATGTAGTGCTACCAGGGAAACTCAAAACCAGATGATTTACACCTAATTCTTTAATTTGAGTGATGTCCTCAATGATTTCATCAGGGGATCCAATGAACCATTTTTCACGTTTCTGGTTTGGAGAAGTTTCAAACCAGCTTGCGCTATATGCGAGATCTATCTCATTTGGGTCGCGACCAAATTCTTCAGCAAAGCCGTGTAATCTACTGATGCGAGCTTGTAAACGATCCCGGTTATCTAATGGAAACCGAGGATTTGAGCCAATTGGGTACCAACAATCCCCAAGTGATGCCGCTCTTTTAAGAGCAGGTGCGCTCTCTCCACCTACCCAAATTGGGGGATGAGGCTTCTGTACGGGTTTCGGAGCGAAGAATATATTGTCGAAACTTTCATATTCGCCGCTAAAAGACGGATTTTCATTCGTCCATAGTTCTTTAAATATTTTTAGGTATTCACTACCCACTTGCCCTCTTTCGTCGAAATTGGGGGCTGAAATTGCCTCGAATTCTTCCCTCATCCATCCGACGCCACATCCAAGGGTCAGTCTTCCTTTTGACAGAACGTCAATAGTGGCCAGGATTTTAGCGGTCATAATCGGACTTCTATGTGGAAGAACCATTACCGATGTTAGTAGTCGTATGTTTTCTGTAACAGATGCGATAGCCATTAGCGTTGTCAACTGTTCCAAGCAAGCGCCACCTTCTTCTTGGCCGGCGAATTCTCCACTCTCGTTATAAGGATACGTGGAGTTAATTGAATGTGGAACGACTATATGGTCACTCACCGTGACAATGTTGAATCCAAGTTCCTCACCACCCTTTACTATTTCCGAAATGGATTCCATGTTGGCAAGTGGGCCTCTGATTGGGATACCAAAACCAAGGTTCATATTTGTTCCTTCCTTAAAATTATTTAGATTTGTCTGGGCGTAGCCCCTTAAATCTTGTTTTTAAGATACTTTGTATTCTTCAACTATCTCTACAGGAGTATTCCTCGCAACTATGAGTTCCAAAGGGTCAGATAAGCTATCATTTATTGGCTGATGCACCGATCCCTGTGGCACATATATGAAGTCACCTTCTTCTATGTTTAGTGTGGTCTCAAGTTGAGGCCCGGTTAAGAACCGTCCTGATCCTTTTGAGACATATATTGCTGATTCACAATTGACGTGATGATGCGGACTGGATGCACATCCGGGGGGAATATTGGCTACGGCTAAGTGAATCCCTTCCGCTCCCACTAACCCCTGTGATACACCTGCTAGTCTCGTCATACTGCCCGAAGATATTTCTACTTCTAACTCGTCTGATTTTATGACTTTACATTCTGCGTCTGTGTGTTTATTCATATCCCCACTGGTTTACTCTGATTTTGTTGACTTACTTGAAGATTTTTAGTTCCTATACATCTACTTTCGCTATGACTGCAGCGTTAGCGATAAGTGTGAAATCTCCGGATCCTTCTCTACCTTCTATCTCTAGTCCGCCCTGTACAACTTTCAATTTTCCTGTTCCGTGCGGTAGCACACCTAGTACAGTTTCTTCGTCTACTTCATCAGGTCTGGTAATTGCAATTGTTACTTCTACGACCATATTTTTTGAGGTGTCCGGACCAAAAAGTCCGAGTCCCATAATGCTACTTTGATGTACTGCGTTCCAGACTGCCCGTCTTGCCGCTTCTGTGGCGTTTTGGCCATGTAGATCTATACCCGTGCCTATTTCTAGTATTAATGGTTTAAGAGACATATTTTTCTCCACTTAATTTAGTTAATTGGTTAATTAGTATTCCAACCATGTCATTTCAATAACAATGAGTCAACATAGGTGATCGGGATTTTGTTTGTGGGCATTTAAGGCTTTTATTAAATTGCCATAAAAAATCGAGTCCTGCTATTCTGATAAAAATCAGAATGCAAATCAAGTGATCATGGTTTTGCTAAATACTAAACTAGTAAATGATAGTTTCGTGTGTTGATAGACGAGACGAAAAAGTGTAATTTATACCTGCAGTGAATAGTCTTGCGACAGTAGCTCAGGGGTAGAGCATCTGCTTCCCAAGCAGAGGGCCGTGGGTTCGAATCCCATCTGTCGCTCCACATTGTCTTTCAAGTAGATCTCGTCGATTTCAATTTAAAATATTTTGAGCCCTGAGTAGGTCAATAAATTTTTGCTGGGCAGGGGTAAAAACTTTGTCACATCTAAAATATACATACAGGTCTCGATAACACTGCCAGTCTTTGTTGCTCAGTACGGATAATTTTCCGGCTTCAACGTCTGAAGTAATACTATGTTTTGAAAGCATAGCCACACCCGAGCCATTTTTGACTGCGCTTTTTACTGCTTCATTACTTCCTAACTGCATTAAAGGTCCAATTTTTAGACCTTTCTCAGTAATTTTCGCCTCTGCTACAGTCCTTGTTGCTGAACCCTTTTCTCTTGTGACCATAGGCAT
>CAZCOH010000080.1:0-6290 GCA_964500645.1 uncultured Dehalococcoidia bacterium | reverse complement strand
GTGGTGTTTTTTAGAAACGCACTAACTGGAGTCCTTACGTATGTTGAAATGCAAAAAGACGATGTTGGAGGAGTTGATGGGCTTAATGGTGTATCTTCCCTAGCGGTAAGTCCTGACGGTGACCATGTTTACACCGTCGCATATGCAGAGGACTCTATTTCAGTGTTTTCCAGGAGCTCATCTACGGGTACGTCAGCCACTGTAACGGGATTGACGAATGGGACTCAATATAGATTTGTGGTTACGGCTTATAATGGCATTGCACCCGGTGAGGGAGCGACCTCCACTCCATCGAATGCTTTGACACCAGCGACTTTACCTGGGATACCGACAGGCGTGTCAGCTTTAGGTGGTGATGCACAGGCGACGGTTTCATGGTCAGCTCCTGCGTCTAATGGCGGAGCTGCTATAACTCAGTACACGGTTACATCTTCACCCGGAGGAGTGACTGCTACAACATCTGACACCACAGCGGTCGTCAGCGGTTTAACGAATGGAACTATTTACACGTTTACGGTAACAGCCACTAATAGTACCGGCACTGGGTCTCCTTCTGTTGCTTCAGGCTCTATCAGCGTACCACCGCCGTTTACCTTCAACATACATACATCCTCTGCTATTTTAAATTCAAGTACAAATGCAATTACCGCAGGTGTTATATCCGGTGGGACAGGTACTTTCACAGCACAGATTAACTGGGGAGATGGGACAATAGAGCCTGCAACTGTGACTGGCAACAGGGTAGTTGGAGGGAAGCACACCTATGCTTCGTCAGGAACATATATAGCGGTGATCACAGTAACAGATGCGAACAATCAGAAGGTAACTGACTCGATCATATTTACCGTAACAACTGTTAATGCCACGATTGAGATTCCTTCTGTCGGTCTTTTCGGAATGGGAGTTATGGCGTTTTCGATTTTGGCTTTGGTTTTATGGATTTTACGCAAGCAAAATAAGACTAGATTATCTTGAAAATAATTTCATCGCCGATTAATAATTATTGATGCCTTAAGGCTTCGATTGGATGCAACTTCGAGGCCCTGTAGGCCGGAAATATTCCGAAAAACAAACCTATGCCAGCTGATACTGCTAAAGCGAGTAATGCTATGTCAGGGCTGAAAGCAGTAGTGAGATTTTCATCGCCTATCGGGATTCCATTCAATAGTTTTGAGATGCCATAACCCAACAATATTCCTGTGAGGCCCCCACCCCCTGTAAGAAGTATTGATTCGATTACGAACTGGAGAAGAATGTCACCGCGTTTTGCTCCGAGAGCCTTTCTGATTCCTATTTCCCGTGTTCTTTCAGTCACTGATACCAACATTATATTCATAATGCCAATTCCACCTACCAACAGTGAAATACCGGCAATGCTGATGAGGAAAAATATGATTGCAGCCAGTATGACTTCAAGCATTTGAAGTATCTCCTGCTGGCTGGTTACGATGAAATCATCCTTTCCTTCAATCCTGTGTTCCAGTCGTATGATTTTTGCCGCCTCCGCCACGGCCTGATCGACACTTTTTGCATCGATTGCCTTGAGGGTAATATACCCAATGTACATATCTCCCGTAATAGACCGTGATGACTGTAAATGTGTGTCCATTGAACTTATCGGTATGTATAAAGAGTCGTCTGCACCATCGTTGAAATCGGCGTTATCTTTTTTTTCCAAGATTCCGATGATCCTAAATCTAGGACCGTCACCAAGTCTTAATTCCTGGCCTATAGGATCGGATTCAGGAAATAGCTTTTGAGATATTGTGGCTCCTGCGACAACAACTTTGGCGGATTCATCTACATGACTTTTAGACAGGAACATTCCTCTGTCAACGTCTAAATTTCTAACTGATCCATGGGTTTCTAATACACCGACAATATTGGCATTTGAATCTTCTTCCGGTGAGACGACTCGGAGATTTAGGTTACGTTCTAGTGCTACAGCTTCAATAGAGGGTGCGTTTTTTTTATCCATGAGGGCTAAGGCATCAGAGTAGGTTAGTGGGGTCATATCTTCCCAATCCACAGTCGTGTCCGGTATGACCAGGACAAGATTTGTTCCAAATGATTCCAGGCCTGTCACTATTAATTCCTGGACACCTCGTCCCACCGACATAAGGGTTATTACAGCCGTTATCCCAATTACTATTCCAAGTAAGGCCAGGCTTGCTCTAAGTTTATTCGCACTTAGTGAGCCAAGCGCCATTCTGATTATGGGGAAAGCCTTCACGAGTTAAATCCATGATCTTGATGACCTGTGTCATCATCGATTTTTCCGTCTACTATTCTGACGGTTCTACGCGCCATAGAAGCAATATCTGGCTCATGGGTAACTATGATCAAGGTTACGTTAGTTTCCTTGTTCAGTGATATCAATAGGCTCATGATATCTTCTGTGGATTGTGAATCCAGGTTTCCTGTTGGTTCATCAGCAAGTAGTATCGATGGCTGGGTTACAAGAGCTCTTGCTATTCCGACTCTTTGTTGTTGACCACCGGAAAGTTCGGTTGGAAGATGATTTGCCCGATCTGAGAGTCCAACTTTTTCCAGCGCTTCCATGGCCCTATCATTGCGATTAGATAATCCGGCATAGACAAGAGGTAGCGAAACGTTTTCTTGAGCAGTTAGTCTGGGTAGGAGATTATAAGTTTGGAATACAAACCCAATTTGTTTGCTTCTTACATCGGCTAACCCGTTTTCACCCAGGCTTCCAACCTCCTGACCCTGCAGCCGATATTCTCCATCAGTGGGAACATCCAGACACCCAATTATATTCATAAGGGTTGATTTACCTGATCCTGAAGGCCCTGTGATCGCAACGAATTCAGCTTCGGCGATTTCCAAATCAATGCCAGCTAGGGCGGCGACTTCAACAGACCCTATTGAATAAATTTTTCTGACACCACTTAGTGTGATTAAGGATTCGTTTTTATATTCGGTGATATCTCTATTCAAGTTCTTAATTTAAGCCATATCTAATTTTTCTAATCTTCCATGTCGAGCTCAAATCTTTCTGAGCTTGTTCTCTTACTTGTAATGACGATCGACTCTCCGGATGATAACCCACTTGTCACGCCAACCCAGAAATCATCATTGATCCCTAGGTCTACTTTTCTGTCTGTGATTCGATCATCCTTGTATATCCTTACATAAGTCTCGTCGCCTCGTTGTTTGATGGCATCCAAAGGCACTTTTATAACGTCGCTTTGTCTTTCCAGGACAATTTTTGCGACGGCTGAAAAGCCTTCTGTTTGGAGATTGTCAGGGAGGTCATTTATGTTGACTGAGATCTTGTATCTAACAGTGCCACTGGCTTTATTAGACATAGGGGATATTGTGTCTAGAATACCGTTCAATTTCTTCTTGTCATCGTCTACGTCAATTAATACCAGTGTTTCCATTCCTAAAGCGATGTTGGAGATTTCAGATTCTCCCACCTCACCCTGGAAAACGATACTGTCGTAAGGAGCCACCTGCGCCGCCATCTGCCCCTCTATAAAATTAGTTCCTGCGCGTAAAGATCCGTGATGTTCGGATCTCAGTAAAATCCCATCTACAGGGGAATATATGTGCGGATTTGAAAAATTGTTAAACGCTTTTCGTTCATCTAACTTTTTACTAGCTAGAGCTGATTCAAGAACCGCTAAGATGATTGGATCAGGAGTAAGAGACTTATTGTATTCATCAATCGAAAAGGATAATTCTGATTCACTTACCGTAAGACTAACCTCAGCGGCATTAATCTCGAATTGACTCGGACCTTCTAGAACATCTTCGTAATCTTCAGTCGCGGTTGCAAGTGCGTGCCTTTTGGTTGCAACCTCTTTCTGTTGGGCCGCTATACTTGTTCCAAGTTGATCCCGGGCCTGTTGGGCTGCGGAAAGAGCCGATTCATAAGATCGATAAGCGATTTCGTAATCACTTTTAAATACGCTGGGTGAATCCTCCAGCGTTCCATTGAATTCATTTAGATTATCTTCTGCTCGTTGCAAAGCATTTTTTGACCTTCTAATTTGATCTTGTAAGTTTTCGGTATCCCTTTCGCCCTGGGTGATACGATTTCTTAGATTCTTTCTGGAGTCTGTCAATATGTCCCAGGCATCATTAAGTTCTTTGTCGACGCAGAATGCTCCGGGGGAAATACGCTGTGGATCTGGACATTTCCCCACTATCGCACCTGGGTAAAAAGTTAGCCATGCCAATACGGTTGCGTCATCCCAGGGGGTTTCTGATAGGGAAGATGGGTTGTAATTACTCACAAATGACCGAGTGTCACTTAGGCGACTATTTTTATCAAATAGAATCTCCGGGTCTATGCCCCAGTCTTGGTAAATAGCTTTTGGTGATAATGACAATAGTGAAGAGTTTTTTACCCCAAACCACCTTTGCAGATAATCTCCGTAGTTTTTCTCGTTGTCTTCCACGATCTTTTCTAGATCAGATATTTCGTCGTCAAGTAGGCGGTTACTTAGATCCATCTGCAATATCAGGGAGTAAAGAGAAGAGCTCGCTGATTCGTATTCTAGATTTAAATCGGTAAAATCCTTCACCGAATCAAGAAACAATTTTGCATTCAGAGCTAACTGGTCAAGCTGGGCTATTCCACTGGGGTAAGGGGACTTTAAATCCTCAAGTAAATTCTGTGAGTCAGATAGCTCTTTTTCTTTTACAAACATGGTGTAGGCCGCACCATCTTTAATTTTCTGCTGGTCTAGCAATTCGTCCAATGATTTGCGCGCTGAATCCCTTTGTTGTTCAGCTGTTGCCACATTTTGTGCATTATCTTTTTGTAGACGTTCTTGTTCTACGGTCGTGAAATGCCTCAGCTTTTCTTCAGCAAGGCTTGTTTCCTTAACGGCTTGCTTGTGTATCAAATTCAACCTGGCTATGGTGTTTGTATCTATTTCCGCTATTAATTCCCCTTTGCGTATGTGAACTGGATCTGTGCCGGGGAAATTGATAGATTGAATTGTTCCAGCAAATTGGAAATGAACGTCTTTTGCTTGCCCGTAACTTAAATGCCCGCTGCTTGACACGCTTCGAACTAGATCGTCGTTTGAAACAACATATAATTGCTCATCTTCCTGGATCACAGAAACAGAGGAGTCGTCACCTTTGTTGAATAAAAAAGTGCCTCCGACAGAAACCAATACAATGATTGATACAACCAGCAAGGCTACCTTATATTTGTTTTTCAGTAGGAATTTTTTCAACAGGTGCTCCTGATGATGAGCGTAAATTTAGATCTACCCTAAATTTTATACGTGAATGGCAAATTTATGGAGTGTTTTGTAATACAAACTTCAATTTACAAGAGGAGTTATCTCCAAACTTGGCACGTTAGTGCCTAAATGGCATTAATTTCAATAAGTCGATCTATCTCGTTATCCTCATACCCCAGATTCAAGAGAATTTCCTCGTTATGTTCACCCAGTTTAGGTGCAAACCCGAACTGGCTGGGAGTTTCTGAAAATTTCCATGGGGTTCCATGGATCTTCAATTTTTCTTTGGTGTCAGGATGAATTATTTCATCCACATATCTGTTTTGGACGATATTGGGATCTTCTGATGCTTCAAGCATTGTATTGACTTGAGTTGCCACCATATCATTTTGTCTAAGTATGTTTAGCCAGTGGTCTCTTGTGTTCTGAGCAAACAATTCGGCGAGGGTGTCGAGGATGAGGTTCTTGTTCTCCTCTGATTCAAATGCCAAGCCTAGATCAGAAATACCCTTACTCTCCATCTTCGGTAGAAAACCTAGACTCTCTAGGGCAAGAAGCCAGTGCCTGGAATCTAGTTGCATTGCCAGAGGTTTCCCTTCTGAGTCATTGAAACAGGCAGCTATTCCAGCCCTTTCTCTGCTTCCGTTAATCCTCGCTCCAGTAATGGGGGGTTCTTGTTTCCACATTGCAGTTGTCATCGTCCAGCCCATCAACCTGAATGCGCTTCCAACTAGGGAGGTTTCAACTTTTTGACCTTTGCCGGTGCTCCTAGCGTGTATAAGAGCTGCCAATACTCCACCGAAAGTCAATATGCCGCATGTTTCATCGGCGACGGAGGCGACTCCTGTCCGCCTGGGTTGCCCTGGTATTGAAAAGGCTTCGGTTACTCCACCTATAGCCTGGCCGACAGCATCGGTTCCGGGCAATGCAGAGTCAGGTCCGTCAGGTCCATATCCAGAGACTGAAGCATAAACGAGCGCAGGGTTGATTTTTATTAGATCCTCGTAACCAAATCCACATCTTTCTGCAGCTCCAGGCCTGAAATTTTGCCCGAATATATCTGCT
>CAZCOH010000079.1:0-6323 GCA_964500645.1 uncultured Dehalococcoidia bacterium | reverse complement strand
ATCGACTCTTAGTGGTGGAGAGTCTCAGAGAATAAGGCTTGCCACACAGATAGGGTCTGGATTGATGGGAGTTCTATATGTCTGTGATGAACCATCAATAGGCCTACACCCAGCGGATGACCATCGATTAATAACCACGTTAAAAGGCCTTCGGGACGTGGGTAATACGGTCCTCATAGTTGAACATGACGAGGCGATCATGAGAGCTGCGGACCATATAGTCGACATGGGCCCCGGAGCAGGAGAGCATGGCGGAGAAATCGTGGCCGCTGGCACTCCACAAAAGATCATGAAAAGCACTACATCTCTTACCGGACAATATCTATCTGGGCGAAAAAAAATTGATGTGCCAAACAAGAGACGAAAAAGTAACGGAAAGTCTATTTTCATTAGAGGGGCTCAGCAAAACAATCTCGGCAACATAGACGTTGAAATACCTCTCGGCATCTTGGTGTGTATCACAGGAGTCTCTGGATCAGGAAAAAGCACCCTAATTAATGAAATATTGTACAAACATTTAGCGCAGCATTTTTACAGAGCTAAAGACAGACCCGGAGAATTTGAGTCAATAGAGGGTTTGGAAAACATAGACAAAGTAGTGAATATAGACCAATCTCCGATAGGTCGAACACCAAGGAGTAACCCTGCCACTTATACAGGTACCTTCACGCCTATAAGAGAACTTTTTGCACAGGTACCCGACGCCCGAAGCAGAGGCTACAAGCCCGGCAGGTTTTCTTTCAATGTAAAGGGCGGTCGATGCGAAGCTTGTTCAGGAGACGGGCACATAACCATAGAAATGCAATTCTTACCCGATGTGACGGTTCCTTGTGAAGAATGCAATGGAGGTAGATACAACAGAGAAGCTCTAGAAATCCTTTACAGGGAAAATAACATAGCGGAAGTTTTAGGGATGACAGTGACTGAATCGCTGGAAATATTTTCAAACATCCCAAGAATAAGGAACAAGCTACAGACCTTACAAGATGTTGGTCTCGGTTATGTTCGACTTGGTCAACCCGCCACTCAACTTAGTGGTGGTGAGGCCCAAAGAGTGAAACTAGCCACTGAACTCTCCAAGAGAGCCACAGGTAAAACTCTATACATCCTAGACGAACCTACAACGGGGTTATCATTTGAAGATTGCTCCAATCTTTTGAAAGTAATGCACCGATTGGTGGAAAATGGAAACTCCGTTATCTTGATCGAACATCATTTAGACCTTATTAAAAATGCAGATTGGTTAATAGATTTGGGGCCCGGTGCAGGCGATAAAGGTGGCCAAATTGTTTGTGTTGGCACTCCAGAAGATATATCCGGTTTTGAAGAATCACATACTGGGCACTACCTAAAAGAAACGCTATAAGATCAAAAAAGGTACCGAGCAAACGCTAGGTTAAATGCGTTACATAGAACAAATAATATACTCTACGCTAACGAAACAAAAACATAGCTGAATAGGGTTATTGTGAGGGGTAAACTCTATATGTTAGACTGTCGGCGCGTGTCGGCTCTGAGAAGCCGAACATGAGTGGTTGGGTTGTTTTTATTAGCTCAAAGCTAGACTATTAAATGTAGGAAACGTTAATTAGCATACTTGAATCAAAAAAGAGTATGTCGCAAAGGAGGAAGACTTTTGAAGTGGATCGACTTTGAAAAACCAAAGACTATTGAAGAGGCAGTCAAACTGCTATCTGAATCAGGTGGAGAGGCCAAACCTCTGGCTGGAGGAACAGATCTTATTGTTCAACTGCGTGTGGGGGACCCTAGAGTAAATGCCAAGGTTGTAGTAGATGTAAAGAGCATACCTGAATTAAATGAACTCAGTTACAGCGCCGACGGAGGATTAACTGTTGGAGCGGCCGTAGAATGCTACAAAATATACAACGACGAAAACGTTAAAAATCACTATCCGGCAATTCTGGACTCAGCAACCTTGATTGGCGGTACTCAAATACAGGGAAGAGCCTCACTTGGAGGTAATCTGTGTAATGCGGCACCTAGCGGTGATTCTATACCTAATATGGTGGCACATGGAGCTGTTGCAACCGTTGTAGGCCCAAAGGGAACGAGACAAATTGCGGTCGAAGACGTGTGCACTGGACCAAGACAGACAAGTATCGCAGACGATGAACTGCTGATATCGATAAACTTTCCGTCCAATGGTTCTGGTTTCGGAGCCAACTACATAAGATTTATACCAAGAAACGAGATGGACATAGCAGTAGCAGGAGTTGGTGCCTCAGTCACTATAGAAGGCGGAAAATTCACTACTGGAAGAGTCTGCTTAGCTTCTGTTGCTCCGACTCCACTATATGTAAAAGAAGCAGGTGAAGCCTTAGTCGGAAAATCAGTCGGAGATGAAGCTATTCAAGAAGCAGCAGATATAGCAAAAGCAGCAGCCAAGCCAATTTCTGATATGAGAGGTACCGCGGAATACAGAAAACATCTATGCGAAGTTCTCACGAGGAGAGCTCTTAACACTGCAGTAGAACGAGCACAGGGGAGTTAATATACATGCCAGGAAAGACCTACGTACAAACAACAATAAATGGCGAGCCGGTCGACTTCTTATGTGAGCCCAGGCAGAGCCTATTAGAATGCCTAAGAGACGAAATCGGCCTCACAGGTACAAAAGAAGGATGTAACGACGGAAACTGTGGTGCTTGCACCGTAAACATAGATGGACGAATAGTCACATCATGCCTAGTGCTGGGTGTGGAAGCTGAAGGCGCCAACATAGAGACTATAGAAGGTGTGGCAGATGGTAGTAATTTACACCCATTGCAACTAGCGTTCCTGGAAAACGCCGCGCTTCAATGTGGGATATGCACACCAGGATTCATAATTTCCTCAAAAGCATTGCTTGAACAGAATCCCAACCCTACTGAACATGAAATTAGATTTTGGCTAGCCAACAACCTTTGCAGATGTACCGGATACGACAAAATAGTTAGAGCAGTACAGGATGCAGCCAAGCGACTACAGGAGGCGTAAGAACAATATGACTACTACTGATTACGAAAGAAATGTTGTACTCTCGACCCAAAATGACTTTAAGGTCGTTGGAACTCGACCTGTAAGACATGATGGCGCAGACAAGGTAACTGGCAGGGCATTATACGGTGGAGATTTTTCTGCAGCCGGTTTACTTCAGGGAAAAATTCTCAGAAGTCCACATGCGCATGCAAAAATAAAATCCATAGACACAAGTAAAGCGGAAGCTCTCCCAGGAGTTAAGGCTGTTGTCACCTCTGCAGACTTTCCTGCAATCGCCAACGCTGACCAAACATTTGAAAGGGTAGAAGAAGGTTCAGTAAAACTTAAATGGCTGAGGGACAATATTCTGGCTAGCGATAAAGTACTCTATGCAGGCCATGCGATAGCGGCGGTCGCCGCTGTTAATCCTCATGTCGCTGAAGAAGCTGTGAGCCTAATAGAAGTTGAATACGAGGTTTTAAGCCCTGTCCTGACTACTGAAGAAGCTATGGTTGACAATGCTTCAATTCTACATGACTCCTTGACGACAAAAGAGCTTGGAGACAATACAGGTAAAGTCAGTAACATAGCGGAACATTTTCAGCATTCCAAGGGAGACATATCAAAAGGGTTTGCAGAAGCGGATGTGATAGTAGAACGAGAATTCAAAACTGTCACAGTACACCAAGGTTATTTAGAACCTCATAACGGTACAGCTATATGGAACCCGGACGGACGTATACACGTCTGGTGCAGCACCCAAGGGTCATTTGCTGTTAGAGACAGTATTTCAGATCTTTTTGGAATCCCCGTATCCCAAATTCGAGTAACCCCAATGGAAATTGGCGGTGGATTTGGGGGGAAAATACCAGTTTATGTGGAACCCGTGGCCGCATTACTTTCAAAAATAACTGGTGCACCAGTCAGAATTGTAATGAGCAGAAAAGATACGTTTGAAGGATCAGGACCAACACCCGGCAGCCATAGCAAAGTTAAAGTAGGAGTTAAGCATGACGGCACTATTACAGCTGCCCATGCTTGGATGGCTATGGAAGCAGGAGCGTATCCCGGCTCTGCTATAGGAGCTGCAGCACAATGTGTATTCGCAGCATATGATTTAGAAAATGCGTTGATAGATGGTTACGACGTTGTCGTAAATAAGCCAAAGACAGCTCCATACAGAGCGCCAGGAGCGCCCGCAGCAGCTTTCGCAATGGAGCAAGTCATGAATGAAATAGCAGGGAAAATTGGAATGGACCCAATAGAACTGCGATTGAAAAACGTTGCTGAAGAAGGCACACGTAGACCAGATGGTCCAGTATTCAGACGTATAGGATGTAAGGAAGTGTTGGAAGCGATGAGAGACCACCCACACTATCAATCAGCGAAAGCCGATGGCATAGGAAGAGGTGTTGCTATAGGATTCTGGTTCAACATTGGTGAAGCATCTGCCTGTGACATAGCAGTGAACTCAGACGGAACAATAAATCTCAGAGAAGGCTCCACGGATATTGGTGGTAGTCGTACCTCTATAGCAATGCACGCAGCCGAAGTTCTTGGTATACCAGTAGAGGATGTAAGACCGACGATAGTAGATACCGATAATGTCGGGTTCACTGCCGTGACTGGTGGAAGTAGAACAACATTTGCTACAGGATGGGCAGCCTATGAGGCAGCCCAAGATGTTCGTCAGAAGTCTATTGAGAGAGCGGCCAAGATTTGGGACGTAGACAGCGATAGTCTTGACATGGAAGATGGTGTCATAAGTTCAAAGACCGATTCTGAACTTAGAATGACTTTTAAAGAACTTGCCTCACAAATGACTGACTCTGGAGGAAGCATAACTGGAACAGGCTCAGTTAAGCCTTCTGGAATAGGTGGCTCTTTCGCAGGTAACATTGCAGACGTATCAGTGGATGAAGAAACAGGCAAAGTGACAGTAGAAAGATTCACCTGCGTGCAAGATGCAGGGAAAGCAATCCATCCTAGCTACGTAGAGGGTCAAATGCAGGGAGGGAGCGTTCAAGGGATTGGCTGGGCACTCAATGAAGAGTATTTCATGAATGATCAAGGCAATATGGCTAATTCAAGTCTCTTGGACTACAGAATGCCCACGTCTTTAGACCTACCAATGATTGATACTGTAATCGTTGAAGTGGCAAACCCCGGACATCCTTTCGGAGTAAGAGGTATTGGAGAGGCCAACATAGTGCCACCTACTCCGGCCCTTGCGAACGCTGTCTACGATGCTACCGGTAAGAGAATGACAGAACTCCCTATGAGCCCAGGAGCTGTCCTCTCGGCAGAAGTTGAGAAGGATTAAAGGACCTTGGCTTTGATCTTCATACCATCACTCATGCAAAACCTTTCAAATGGGGAGCAAAGAGTGGTGGTTGAAGGTAAAAATGTTCGTCAAATAATTGAAAGCCTGGATCAAAAATATCCAGGCTTTAAAGATCGTTTGGTGGAAGACGGAAGAGTCAAGCCAAACATATCTGTTGCAATAGACGGAGAAATCACCCCCCTAGGCATGATTGAAAAAGTATCTGAAGAAAGCGAAGTGCATTTTTTGCCTGCTATTTCAGGCGGGTGAAAAACATTTACTAAATTGTTGGTATTCCAGCATGATACGCAACCCCACCATCAATATTAAACGAGTTTTATGACCCCCAGTAGTAAATTTGTAACCATTGGTGGACTCCAGTCCCATTATATAGAATGGGAAGGACAGGGAGACCCCGTACTACTAATTCACGGCGACATGAGAACATCAAGAAGTTTTGACGCTGTGGCACGAAGACTATCTCTAACCCACAGAGTATTAGCTCTCGACTTATTTGGCCATGGCGATAGTGAATGGCCCGAGAAAGGCTATAGATTTTCTGACCGAGCGATGAATATTAGTGAGTTCGTCGAACATTTAAACCTACGACGCGTCACAGCAGCAGCTCATTCCACAGGTGCAGTCGGCCTCGTCTTATCTGCAACGCAAAAACCGGAAATTTTCCGGAAACTTGTTCTAATGGAACCAATGCTGGTAATTGACGAAAAATTCCAAAAAATGGTTTCTTCCCGTAATAAAAGACCTCGAACGACGTGGAGTAACAAAAAAGAATTAGAAAAATTATTGATTGAACATGAAGTCACTAAAGACTGGGATAAAGAGGTTATGAAAGACGTCGTGGACCATGAGACATTCACAGATAGTTACGGAAGAATTGATATGAAATGGTCCTCCAACACCCTAAACTGGTCAGAAAGGGAAAACGACTATCTGAACATAGTTTCAATTCTTGAAAAATCTCTCTGCGAAACACTTTTTATTTCCAGTTCAGGTAGAGAAA
>CAZCOH010000078.1:4772-6430 GCA_964500645.1 uncultured Dehalococcoidia bacterium | reverse complement strand
TCTCAGTTGCAAAAAAATGTGTGGAGATCTCTTGTGAAACCTGGTAGCAGAATGCAGGTAGGCTCAAAGTTTGTAATAGGATCAGAGATCGTTTCGATTGAGGGTGAAGTGATTGAGGTCGAAAATTCAGGAACGCGAATAGTTAGGTTGGATGGCGATGAAAAAATTAACGATATAGGCGTTGTTCCTCTGCCTCCATATATAAAGAAACGGGTTGAAGATCCAGAAAGATATCAGACAGTATATTCACACAAGGAAGGAAGTGTTGCCGCCCCAACAGCGGGACTACATTTCACAATTGATCTCCTGTCTAAAATTCGTGAGAAAGGAGTCAAAGTTGTTTTTGTAACTCTTCATGTTGGATGGGATTCTTTCAGACCAATAAAAACTGAAGATCCAGATAAACATGAGATGCATTCAGAGTTTTGGGAGTTGTCTTCTGAATCTGCCGAAGCTATAAATAAAGCGAAGCTAGATGGTAGGAGAGTTTTTTCGGTAGGAACTACGGCTGTCAGGCTACTGGAGAATGCTGCCAATCTTCAGAAAGGATCCATATTAAGCGCAGGATCAGGTTGGGCAGATATATTTATTACCCCGGGTTATAAGTTCAAAATTGTAGATAATTTGGTTACAAATTTCCACTTACCTAAATCTACTTTACTAATGTTGACCAGTGCCATATCAAGTCGTGAGTTGATCATGAGAGCCTATGAGGAGGCTGTCCAAAACGAGTACAGATTTTATAGTTTTGGGGATGCCATGCTCATTTTGTAATCTCACAATTATTCAGGATTGCTTAATAATTGTGAGGTGATTTGTATTTGTTGGCCTTGTGTCGATGTGGTTTATGAATTTTATGATTATAAACTTTTAAAATTATTCATTAGATGTTCCAATTGAATAAGGACTACAATAAATTTCAAGGAGTGTTTAGTGGCAAGAGAAAAAATTCTCGTAGTTGAAGACGAAGAGAATATATTGGAAGCTATTAAATATAGTTTGACCAGTGAAGGTTTTGATGTTTATGGGGCGGAAGATGGTGAAAAAGGCCTAGAGATGGCGAGGGAATTAGTACCAGACTTAGTGCTGTTGGATGTAATGCTCCCTAAGATAGATGGGTTTGAAGTTTGTAGAATGCTCAGAAAGGATATGGACTTACCTGTTTTTATGTTGTCAGCTAAGGCTGAAGAGATTGACAGAGTGGTAGGTCTTGAGATTGGAGCAGACGACTATATTACCAAGCCTTTTAGCATGAGGGAATTGGTCGTTAGGGTTCGTAATTCCTTGCGTAGGCGTTCGCTTGCTTCCTCCGAAAACAATTCTTCTGATAGTAAAGAGATAATCAAAGCTGGCGATCTGGAGATAGATTTAACCAGCCATGTTATTAGATTGAATGGTGAGAATCTCGAAATGAAGCCCCGTGAGTTTGATTTGCTTGTTATGTTGGCATCAAGCAAAGGCAGAGCTTTCACACGTGATCAGATATTGGAACGCCTTTGGGGGCATGAATATATAGGTGACATAAGAACTGTTGATGTGCACGTAAGGTGGATTAGAGAAAAAATAGAAGTCGATCCGGGTAAGCCTTCAAGAATAGTGACTATACGGGGCGTAGGTTATAGATTTGATGGATAGAAGAGAACCAGACTCTTAAACAC
>CAZCOH010000078.1:0-4672 GCA_964500645.1 uncultured Dehalococcoidia bacterium | reverse complement strand
GTCACCGTGGAAACTCTCTCGTCAGAAAGAGACATGTTATCTGCAGTTCTAAATACGATGGCTGACGGGGTTATATCTATGGATCGTGAGGGCGAAATCACGGTTTTTAATGAGACTGCAGGAAATCTTCTGAATGTCGTACCGTCAGAAGCGGTTGGACTGAGGATTGCAGAGGTTGTTAGAGATTTCGAGATTCTTCAATTGGCGCATAGATGTTCTGATACTGGTTCCCTAATGATGTCTGAAGTTGAGGTTCCAGAAGTAAGAAAGTCATTAAGTGTAACGGCAACGCCTCTTGGACCTGGGGGGGAACGTGGAGTGCTACTCACTATTCACGATCTTACTGACGTTAGACAGGTCGAGACTTCTAGAAAAGAATTTGTAAGCAATGTTTCTCATGAACTTCGGAGCCCTATCGCTTCAATAAGGGCAATGGTAGAGGTCCTGGGAGATGGGGCTCTTAACGATGCCAAGACGGCATGGGATTTTATTGGAAGAATTAATGGGGAAATCGAACGGATGACGTCCATGGTTAATGAACTTCTAGAACTTTCACGAATAGAAAGTGGTCAGGAAGTTGTTGATATAAGGCCCGTCAATCTTCATAAAGTAGTGAAGGACACAATTTTTAATTTAAACCAACAAAGTCAGGGCAATATCCCAAATATTGAATTGGCATTTGATAATGGAATTATCGTTTTGGGCCAAGAAAACAAGTTAGTACAGATTTTCCAGAATTTATTGCAAAACGCATCTAAATTCACCCCTCTTTCGGGTGAAATTGAGGTAAATGCAAATCCTGTTGAGAATGGACATATTATGGTTTCAGTTTCGGATTCAGGATCAGGGATACCGGCAGAACATATAGCTCATGTTTTTGAAAGATTTTACAAAGTGGATCGTTCGCGGAGAGATAAAGGAACTGGATTAGGTTTGTCGATTGTGAAGCACCTGGTTCAAGCTCATGGGGGGGAAGTCTCTGTGGAAAGTGTAGAGGGCGAAGGAAGCACTTTTTACTTTACTATTCCAAACGCTTGATTCTATATTAGCTTAGTCTGACGATTTTATCTCCTAATGTTGAGGCTATATATAAGTGGATTTGTTATTACTCTTGTCTGACTAACTAAAGGTCACAATTCACTAAGTTTAATATCCTCTAAATGCACTTTAAATCTCTGTTAATTCAATGTTAAAGAACAGGCTTTAGCATTAATTCATGTTGTTCACTATGTAGAAGGTGCAGAGTTTTTTCCGTCTCGAACTTCAGGAAGTTAGATGGAACTTAGAAAAATTGAGGGGAAAGTAACGTACCAGCGCAATTTGAATGGTGACGCTAAAAATAGTTAGTTAAAAAAGTGATGAAGGATTTTAAAAAGAATAGACTAGGAGGTCTAAAAACAGAATGACTTTAATTGAAAACAAACGGTGGATGACGCTGCTAATGGGTGCAATGATTATTTCGTTACTACTCGTTATTGCTGCCTGTGGAGATGATGATCCAGTTGGTAGTTCGGAAATGTCAGCCACTACACCAGCCACTACTCAATCGTCTCAATCGTCTCAATCCACTTCTGTGCAAGTTTTGACTTCGCAACCCTCTGCTGGCGATACGGAAATGAAGGGTACAGTTGAGGTTGATGGTTCAAGCACGGTTTATCCGATTTCCGAAGCAGTAGCAGAGGAATTCAACAAGTTGTAT
Organism: uncultured Dehalococcoidia bacterium; assembly: GCA_964500645.1. Lineage (GTDB taxonomy): Bacteria > Chloroflexota > Dehalococcoidia > Lucifugimonadales > UBA826 > CAYFIW01. The sequence goes on along the minus strand of CAZCOH010000078.1, from coordinate 2,973 downwards.
CCAAAAGTTAGGGTTAATGTGGGAGTTTCTGGTACCGGGGGAGGCTTTAAAAGATTCTATATAGGCGAGACAGACGTTTCTGACGCTTCGCGACCAATTAAAGCAAAAGAAATAACTAAAGCCGAAGAGAATGGTATCAAGTATGTAGAGCTTAGGCTTGGCACTGATGGCTTGTCAGTAATAGTTAGCCCGGAGAATGATTTTGTTGATTGCCTGACTATTGAAGAGCTTAGGAAAATTTGGGAACCTGGTTCAAAGATTGATAATTGGAGTGAGGTAAGGGCAGGATTCCCCGATGAAAAGATGCGTTTATACGGTCCAGATACTGACTCTGGTACCTTTGATTATTTCACGGAAGAAGTTATGGGTGAAGCACAATTGTCGAGAGCTGACTACACAGCTTCTGCGGATGATAATGTTCTCGTACAAGGGATTACGGGAGATAAAGGATCACTTGGGTATTTCGGATATGCATATTATCGAGAAAATGAGGACAAGTTGAAACTTGTTGCTGTTGATAGTGGTTCTGGGTGTGTTTTGCCAAGTCCAGAAACTATTCCGTCTGGTGAGTATAGTCCTCTTTCTAGACCATTGTTTATATATGTGAATACAGAGAGTCTTTTGAGACCAGAAGTGAAAGCATTTGTAGATTTTTACATGGAGCATGGTCCTGAATTGACTAACGAAGTTGGATATGTAGCCTCAGATACCAGCGTCTATGCAAATAACAAGGACTTGCTCTATAAGTAAATCTAGGTAATTATAAGTTTTTGTAATCTAGGGTTGGCGCCATGGCTTTGTCATAGCGCCAACCCTTTGTCGAAAATATACTGAACTGAAATTACTTAGGTTAGTGTTACATATAAAAAGGACTTTAAATCATAGGAATTTCCTGCAATGGATGAAAAATTTAGCACTAGAAGGGGAAGATCTCTTCGACTTGAAGGAATAATAGTCAAGTGGATATTTTTCGCATGTGCTTCTGTTTCGATTCTCACAACAGCGGGAATATTATTTACTCTTGTATATCAAGCTTCAAGTTTTTTTGGTGAAATTTCAGTTTGGGAATTTCTAACAGGGACTAGATGGACTCCGATTTTGAAGCCTAGGTCATATGGCGTTCTACCTTTAGTGTCAGGAACTTTACTAGTCACATTAATTGCTGCTGCTGTGGCTTTACCAGTAGGTTTGATGACGGCAATATTTCTTTCGGAATATGCGCCAGATAAGCTAAGAAGAGTTATTAAACCAATTTTAGAGGTCCTTGCTGGTATACCAACGGTTGTATATGGGTATTTTGCGTTAACTTTCGTAACCCCATTGCTTCAGGTAATTTTTGATGATTAGATAATCTTTAATGCTCTAAGTGCAGATCTTGTCATGGGGGTCATGATAATTCCTATGGTTTCTTCACTAAGTGAAGATGCAATGATGTCTGTACCAAGAAGTTTACGAGAAGGGGCTTATGCGCTAGGGGCTACTAGGTATGAAGTTAGTCTTCGAGTTGTAGTACCGGCGGCACTTTCAGGAATCATTGCTGCTTTCATTCTTGCAATATCTCGAGCTGTTGGGGAAACGATGTTAGTCACTATAGCTGCTGGAGCTACTCCGAGTATGAGTTTCAATCCTATGGAAAGCGTTCAGACAATGACAGCTTATATAGTGCAATTAAGTCTTGGTGAAGCTCCTGTTGGGTCTCTGGAGTACAACACAATATTCGCAGTGGGCCTTCTATTATTCTTGATGACATTAACTATGAATTTATTAGGATTCTGGATAGTGCGTAAATTCAGAGAGGAATATTAATATGCCTAAGGTGATTGGAGATTCTCCACGCCGATTATCTCCTCGTAGAAATTTTCGACGCGTCGTTGGAGGAGCTTTATATATACTTTTTTTATCGTCCGTTTGTGTTGGTATAGTGGGTCTTAGTGTTCTTGTATTTGAAGTTTTGACGAATGGTTTACCTTGGATCAACTGGCAGTTTATTACCGACTATCCTTCCAGGCATCCAGATGAGGCAGGATTGTTTTCGGCTTTGATGGGAACAATTTGGTTGATGGTGCTAACCGCATTATTTACTGTTCCCGTAGGTGTAGGTGCAGCTATCTATCTTGAAGAATACGCCCCCCGCAATCTTTTCACTCGTATCATAGAAATCAATGTTGCTAATCTAGCCGGAGTGCCCTCTATAGTATATGGACTCCTTGGTTTAGCTTTGTTTGTGACATGGTTTGAACTTGGCAGAAGTATATTGGCTGGTGCGATGACGCTTTCCTTACTTGTACTACCAATAGTGATACTCTCATCAAGGGAAGCTATTCGGGCTGTGCCAGACTCTTATAGGCAAGCAGCTTATGCGATGGGCGCTGATCAATGGCAGGTAATTAAAGGTGTTGTTCTTCCTTCAGCAGTACCGGGTATATTAACTGGTACTATTTTGGCTATGTCACGGGCAATTGGAGAAGCCGCGCCAGTAATAGCGATTAGTGCGTTGGTTTATCTCACATTTGTGCCTGAACATCCTATGGAAAGATTTACTGTTTTGCCGATTCAAATATATAACTGGGTCTCGAGACCTCAAGAGGACTTCAGAGGGTTGGCGGCAGCTGGGATAATTGTATTGTTGGTGATTTTGTTAACCATGAATGCTATAGCTGTGTTTTTACGAAATAGATATCAGATCAGGTCAGAGGAATAATCTAATAAATGGGGACTGTAATATCTTCTCAAGAGGGTTCTGTTGAGAATCCTGAAGTAGTCTTAACGGCTAAAAATTTAAATGTTTATTATGGAGATTTTTTGGCTGTTCGGGATGTGAACATGGAAATGAAACGTAATACTGTCACGGCTCTAATTGGTCCTTCCGGATGTGGTAAAAGTACTTATCTGCGGTGTTTGAACCGAATGAATGACCTGATAGTAGGTGCTTCCGTAAAAGGTGAAGTTTTGTTTGAAAACTTTAATATATAT
>CAZCOH010000077.1:0-6609 GCA_964500645.1 uncultured Dehalococcoidia bacterium | reverse complement strand
CTGTTATGTGCCCACCATAAAGTATTTAGTGGTATCGTTCCTTTTTCAGCATTTAGAGACCACCGAGGACTACCGATTGAACCAGAGTTTCCTCCCGCAGTCTCTGATGTGGCACACTCTTTCGCGTACTCAAACACTGCATACGGATTGCCATATATTAGATCTGAGATCTCCTTTTCAGAGATGGGATCTTTTACAACTTTGCCGCCCTCCGACTTAAGCCTGTATAAGTTCCAGTAGGAAATAGGTCTCCCGGCCACCTTTTCTACCTTATTACATTGGCCATTCTTATCTTTTTCATCCTTACCTAGGTCTAGCCAGTAAATATTCTCTCCATTGAGGTCAAAAGAGAACTTCCCATACGAGCTTTGTTTGAAGAATTCTGAAGTTAACCCCGGAGATATTGCCTTCGCTAACCTGTCACCGGTATCGTCCTCTGAAAGTGAATCTGACCAGTGAGCGGCTATAATAATCGGCTCCATTTTTCCAAGGGCCTGCGGAGGTCTCCTGTAAACAAAAGGTAGTCCACCATGATAGTCATTGTCGCCAATAATAAGCCCGGCATCAGATATTTCCTTCAGAACAGATTCTGCTGTCCTGTCGCTTCCATAGGAATATACAGCCCTAGCAACTTCCGGTTTAACTCCAATGTTGTAGACCCCTATACCGTCCTCACACTCAGGTGAATGCCACGGACAATAGTATGTGTATTTTTCATAAGTGTCTTGGCCTGTGTACATTATGGGTTTTCTATCCGGATCAGGCTGTCTGTCTGCAAGTGACAAAGGCCATTTAATCGACTCATAGACGGGCCATGATTCGGCGTCTGCAAAACTCGTGACACCAGGATTTGCGAGCCAGAATTTAAAAGAAGCCTTACTATCAATCTTGGAGCCCCATATGAACGGGGGAGGATTATCAAATTCAGTGGGTACAATGCCCTCTTTGGCAATATATTGGTCGGTCGGAGCCATGCTGAAATCTGTTACACCTTCATCTCCCAACCACCAATCAATAACCATAGAGTAATCAGACATAACCCTTGTGAATTGTAAAACTCCATATCTGTTACCTTGCTTGAAAACAAGTAAGCCACCGTTAGACTCTTTACTATCATGAGCCAACGTGCATATCTTTACCGTACCCTTTGCATATGTATACATTGAAACGTCAACAAGGTCCGTGAAGGATGAGGCACCGGAATAATTTCCGCAATCGTTATGCGCAGAGAAAGGTATAGATGCAATAGTTAAGTCATATTCGGTGTAAAAATACCCTTCTTGTCCTGACGAGGCGGACCACATCATCTTTCCGGACCCGATATCAAAATCATCGGACTCTTTTACCCTCACACGACCAATCGTGCCACCGGTCCACGGGGTGCTGTTTGCTACAGTCTCGGCTGCCTGATAGTTACTGAGAAGTTGAACCGCGCCATACCTCTCGCCTTGCCGGAATAAGAACATACCCGAATAACATGGGTCGTTAAGATCAGTACTAGGTGTGTAGGTTCGGAAAAAGTCCAATCCCGTTACCGGATAACTCTGCTTTGAAGCATCTCCTATCTCATCAAAATTTCTATACATTTGGTGTTGTGTATAGCCGTCAGGACAATGATTTAAATCATTGCCAGCTATTTCTGTACCGTCCTCCTGCCACAATGATGCGTACCTGAGATGGCCCCCTTTTCCCCATGAGCCACTTACTATAATCCCATCAATGAGTTCAGAAACGGTTGACATTTTAGCGAAATTCTTAGCCGCTGAGTCATACGACGTTTCTACTATTCCATACACTCCATTTGCAAAATCCGGCTTGTCACATCCAGCAGGCAAAACTTTTGTTGCATCAGGAGCAACTTCATTTCCGCATGAGTCTTTTTCTGATACCACGACTGCAGGTTTAGCAGGAGGTGGCTGGGTTGAAGCCTGTGGCGTGGCAGCCGAGGATTGTCCCTGGCTGGCCGCCGGAGCATTTACTAGGGGTGATTGAGCAGGAGTGCTTTCCTGTGCCTTAACAACCTGTGGATATTTAACCGTTAGCTTATAGGGTCCTGTTGACATATTGCCGTAGGACCATGCCTTAACTGTATATGTTCCATCTCCAGCCAACGTGAAAGTTTTACTTTCAGAACCCTGTGAAGTGATCCATATAAATCCAGTATTACTCGGACTTGTTGATATGGTCCCACCAGGAGTAAACAGATCCGCATCCAGTGCTTTCTTGGAAGGAGACTCCAGAATGATTGTAATCTCATCACCTTTCGACCCGTCAAATGTATAGCAATCGTATACATTGTTAGATAAAACTGATCCTTCCACGGTTTTATCAGAGTCTATGTCACTACAGGTTTTATCGTCGCCCAATCCCGATGTGGTTGATATTTGTCCCTGGTTCTGGCCTGAAGTTGAAACACCTTCGAGACTAATAGAAAGCTCGTATTTACCCTGATTCTTATTGCCGTAAGACCACGCCTTAACCTTATATTCACCTTCCCCTGAATCAGCGCTGAAAGTTTTATTCTGGGTGGAAGCCGTAAACAGATATTGAGTTCCTGCGTTACTAGCCTCATCTGTAACGGTCTTGGAAGGTCCCAATATGTCCAGGTCAAGAGCTATTCCATTCGGGGTCTTTTCTGTAATGTTGTCTGATTTGTAGGTAACTGTAAACTTCTGTCCGCTTTGTAGATAAAGAATGTAGCAATCAAATGGATCTGCAGAATTAATAGAACCTGAGACCGGATTTACAGTATCCGCAGCAAGGCATTTTTCCCAGTCAGTGGAAGCAGTAGATTCTTGTGACTTAGCCTCCTTCGGCGCTTCTTGCGGCGCTTCTTGATTCGCTAATTCCGTCCCTCCTCCAAATGATTTGACATTTAAAGTGTAACTACCTTTATCTAAATGTTTATATGACCAAACCTTAACCACGAATTTAACCACAGAGTTCACAGGCATATCTGAGTCGTACCATGGCAACAATACATCTTTTTTACCTGAAGAGCCCTTGGGTCCTGTCAGCCATGTAAATCCACCGTTTGTTCCATTAGAGTTTACGCTGTCATCAGGTTCGAAAAAGTCTGCATCAAGAGTGCCGTCTGGTGTTGTTAATTGAACCTCCAATTTATCACCCTGCTGTGCAGTTATATAGTAACAATCAAAAAGATTGTCTGAAGATATATTCCCTGTCACATCAGTTTCAAAAGTGTAGTCTGCGCAAGAAGGAGCTCCAGTAGCAAGACCTACTACGCCTCTAAACGGAGTAAGAAAAACAATTGCAAGGACAATGGCTATTACCAGTAAGGCTCCAACCGGAAGATACATTCGACTCATGTTTTCGCTCATTGCTTTTCGTAAGTTCCTGAATTCGATTTTAGAGATTACTAAATCATATAAATATTCATTTTAAAAGGGTGAAACTACGGTAGATCCATGAAAATCATTTTCAGAGGGAGCCGTTGAGAAGTCTGTTACACCCTGGTCTGCAACCCAGTAATCCACAGTAAGTTTCCAATTTCCATTTCCAGGCAGATCTCTGAAGTCCAACAGACCGTACTGTCCATTATGGAAAAACAACATTAACCCCATCCAGCAATAATCGTAGTACGGAGTAAGGGTTGTTGTTCCAAAGAAAATAGACCCACCGGAATAACTATATGAAGAAGCATCCCCAATATCATCGGGCCTCGCAAAACCTTCATACCCGGAGGCTTCCATAGTAGTACAGGAGCTGCTGGAGGTTAACCGGGCAACTTGAAAGTCCCCGAATGCATACAGCCAACCGCGCTGATCTGCTCCTATTGAGAAACTAACTGTTCCAGTCGGCAAATTTATGTCCACCATTCCTCCTGTTGCCATCGCATCGTCGGTAACAATTGTCCCCGTCTCACCCTCCCAGTCTCCAACACTTTCATCGACTGCATTATCCTCAACGACTGTAAACGTGGGCATATCATAATCCCAGTACAGTTGAGCTGAAGAACTTAATATAATAGTCGAGTTTCCATGCTCATCGTAGCCTTGTACATTATCTATACTGTATTCTCCCGCCTGGGCAAAATGACCTTCCCCTATGGTTAGAGTAAACTCACACTCACCTGAGGAAGAATCGTCATAACAATTGAAGTATTGAACGGTACCTCCAGGATTTTTTACACCCAGTGCAATCCTGTCCATTGCGCTATCATCGTCGAAGCCTACATACACATACACCTCATCACCAGAAACTGCCGAATCATCCGATGCTTCAACATATTCGATCTCTGGCCCAGTTACATCAGAAACTCCACCCGAGACTGTAAAAGTAGGCATGTCCAGATCAGAGTAAGCACTCAATTCGACCGTCGAGTTTCCATGCTCATCGTAGCCTTGTACATTATCTATACTGTATTCTCCCGCCTGGGCAAAATGACCTTCCCCTATGGTTAGAGTAAACTCACACTCACCTGAGGAAGAATCGTCATAACAATTGAAGTATTGAACGGTACCTCCAGGATTTTTTACACCCAGTGCAATCCTGTCCATTGCGCTATCATCGTCGAAGCCTACATACACATACACCTCATCACCAGAAACTGCCGAATCATCCGATGCTTCAACATATTCGATCTCTGGCCCAGTTACATCAGAAACTAAAGCGGAGAAATCGATGACTGGAGGTTGCTGATAATTGCCGACCGGAGCTGTTGAGAAATCTGTCACTCCAGGATCTCCTAACCACCAGTCCAGAGTCAGATTATTACTGACTATACTCGTGAATTGGAGTACCCCATACCTGTCCCCCTGTTTAAAAACCAGTAATCCGTCATTACCGCCGTCCCCTGAATAATTTAAGGCACATAATCCAACTGTAGAGGAAGTGTATGTGTAAGAAGAGACGTCTGTTAGGGCACCCAGAGAGAATGCTCCTTGGTAAGAAGTCTGCATCGAATCCATTGACCCACCACAACTTGCAGGGTTACCAGTATTTACGTTAGCTATGCTAAGTCCACTCCCACTATAGAAATATCCTTTTTGCCCTCCCGCAATGGACCACGTCATGGATCCACTTCCAATGTTGAAATAAGCTGATTCATGGACTGAAACCGTCCCTGTGTCGCCCGGCCATGTTGGCTGATCAGACTGTAAATTTGTCAGGTTGGTCAGTGAATTAAGAGGACTGTAGTCCGTGATGTTATTGTTCGATATATTTAAGAACCACAGATTAGTAAGCGTAGAAAGGGCACTGATATCAGTTAACCCATTGTTCCCAAGTTGAAGATAAGTAAGATTGGTCAAATTGGAAAGTGGGCTTATATCACTTACATTACTACCAATCAGCCAGAGAGTCCCCAACTTAGTCAAATTTGTCAGTGGACTTATGTCACCATCACCAATCCAGCCTGAGTTTAAGAAATTTAACTCCGTAAGATTTGCCAGGGGACTTATGCTGTCAACACTGTTCCCATATGAATAAAGTGTTTCAAGCTTGGTCATATAGGCCAGCGGGCCGAGGTCAGTTATTTGGTTACTCCAGATCCTGAGATCAGTTATGTTGACCGCATATTCAAGTCCTGTGAGGTCACTGATCCCGCTACCACCTACCTGCAAAGATGTGAGAGTCGCCATCTCCTCTGCGGTGATAGTATCCCCACTGGATTTATTCAGAGCCTCACTCACTTTAGCAGCTAGGTTAGCATCAGGGATGTTTATTCCCTGGGGTTCAGAAATAACGGTGACAGTCAACCCGGGTGACTGATCACTCTCTTTACCCCCGCCATCAAGGGACACCACAGTGAACGTGTGAGTACCTTCGGAAATATCTTCCACTTGAACGAAATTCCCTGATCCTGATTTGATCTCTTGACCGTTGCGATAGAACTTCCAAGCAGTACCGGTATATTGTAGAAGCCCCGATAGATCAAACCTGAGAGTAGAAGCGGTTGTTACGTTATCTGTACTCGATTCCCCGTTATCAAAACCTGCCTGAAGATCCGGTGCGTCAGGTGTAGCAACCGACGTGACTGTAACTGTTAAACCGGGTGAATGATCACTCTCTTTACCCTGGGCATCGAGAGACGACAAAGTAAACGTGTGAGTCCCTTCCGGAACATCTTGCACTAAAGCGAGAGCCCCATCACCAGATTTGACCTCTTCACCGTTGCGATACAACTTCCATGTATTAATAAACCCCGATAGATCGAACCTGAGATCAGAAAGGGTTGTAAGGTTATCTGTACTCGATTCCCCGTTATCAGAACCTGCCTGAAGATCCGGTGCGTCGGGTATAGGAACTGACGTGACTGTGATCATTAAACCAGGTGAATGATCACTCTCATTACCCTGGGCATCGAGGGACGTCATAGTGAACGTGTGAGTCCCTTCAGGAACATCTTGCACTTCAGCATAAGCACCTGCACCAGATTTGACCTCTTCATCGTTGCGATACAACTTCCATGTATTAATAAACCCCGATAGGTCAAACCCGAGATCAGAAAGGGTTGTGGCGTTATCTGTGCTCGATTCCCCGTTATCAGAACCTGCCTGAAGATTCGGTGCGTCGGGTGTAGCAACCTCCATATATATAACAGATCGGCAGAGCACACGTCTGCACTCCAGTCACCGTGCAATCTGG
>CAZCOH010000076.1:0-6638 GCA_964500645.1 uncultured Dehalococcoidia bacterium | reverse complement strand
TTGCTAAGAGGATAGAGCAGGCATTGATTGATGGAGAGGCCGATATAGCTGTTCACAGCGCTAAAGATGTCCCCTCAGACATTCCGGATGATCTAGTTATAGCCGGATATACGAGGCGAATGGACCCTCGAGATGTCATAGTCCAACGTGAAGAATGCACGTTAGATGATCTACCTAGAGGCTTCAGATTGGGAACTAGTAGTCAACGTAGATCGTGCCAGATATTAAATTTGAGGCCAGATATCGTTATTGTCCCAATCAGGGGTAATGTAGAGTCCAGGATAAATTTAATTGAAAAAGACACTGTGGATGGAGTTGTACTTGGGGCTGCCGGCTTGATAAGGCTTGGGAGATTAAATGAGACATCAAGTTTTTTATCTTTGCGGCAATCAATACCTGACGTTGGTCAAGGTGCTCTGTTAATTCAGTGCAGGAATGATGATATTCTGCCCATAGTTAGTAGTTGCTTAGATGATAAAACTCAAATGGAAATCACAGCTGAACGTGCGTTTGTGTCTGCTATAGGAGGCTCTTGCACTTCACCAGTTGCAGCTTATGCTGAGACATTTGGCTCTCAAATTACTATAAGAACAATGGCAGGTCTTGCTAATGGAACAAAAATATATACATCTGAAATCACTCAATCATTGGGTAATTTATATGAAGTCGGAGAGAAGGCAGCAGTTGCTCTTTCTGAAGCGGGAGCTTCTAGTCTGATCGGTGATATAGATGGATAGATTTTCAGATCGCACACACATAGGGAAAGTCTATCTTGTAGGGTCTGGTCCGGGTGATCCAGGATTGCTTACCGTGCGTGCCAGATCATTGATAGATACTTGCGATGTAATAGTATATGACCGTTTAGTCGGAAAAATTCTTTTAGATGAGATACATGCAAACAAGGAATCCATATATGTTGGTAAGACTCCAGGAAAAGAATCAGCTTCACAAGAAGAAATTAATGAAATTTTGAGCGAGGAAGCAAATAAAGGAAAGAGAGTTGTCCGATTAAAAGGAGGAGATCCATTTGTTTTTGGCAGGGGCGCGGAGGAAGCGATAGCTTTACGGTCTGCTTCGGTACCCTTCGAGGTAGTACCAGGGGTTACGTCGGCGATATCAGCACCTGCCGCTGCAGGGATACCTGTGACGAACAGAGGAAGTGCCTCATATTTCTCTGTTGTTACAGCATCCGAGAACTCTTCCAAACAAGAAACAGATGTTGACTGGAAATCACTCGCGCAGGGCAAGCAAACGTTAGTAATATTGATGGGGTCTAAAAAGATTGATTCTATATCTGAAAATTTGATTAATTTGGGGCGATCTCCTCAAACCCCTGCTTCAGTTATTCAGTCGGCCACACTCCCTGAACAGAATCAAGTTTATGGCACTTTGTCGACAATATCAGAAGCAGCGCGTAGGGGAAATATTTCGGCACCTTCTGTATTTGTTGTTGGGGAAGTTGTATCTGTCGCAGCAGAACTTTCACAGAAAAACTTATTGCCCCTTTATCAAAAAAAGATTCTTGTGACCAGATCTAGAGAACAGGCTAGCACTTTGTCTGCCTTATTGTCTGAGATGGGAGCGATTCCAATTGAGGCCCCTACTATTAGGTGTATTCCACCGGTTAATTTTGATGAACTAGACAATGCCATATCGAACCTAAATCAATTCGATTGGGTCATATATGCCAGTATCAATTCTGTGGAATATTTTTTCCAGAGACTCTTTTCTAACGGGTTAGATGTTAGATCTCTTGCGGGACTTAAGATAGCCGCTATTGGCGGATCGACAAAAGAGGCCCTAACTGTAAGGGGTGTTATTCCTGACCTTGTTCCAAAAAACTCCTCATCTGAATCTTTAGTAGAGGCCTTTAAACTAGAAGGGAAGTCAGAGGATTCTATTCTCTTACCTAGACCAAAAATAGCTACGAATATTCTTCCAAAAGGATTGCGTCAATTAGGGTTTAATGTAGAAAGTGTAGAGGCTTATGTTACTGAAATACCTTATGAGTCAGGGGACTATATCAAGTCATTATTTGTAAAGGGTTTGGATATTGTTAGCTTTACGAGTTCATCTACAGTAAGGAATTTGTTTGCTACAGGTGTAACAATTCCGGAAGATTGTGTTACCGCTTGCATAGGCCCGATGACTGCCAAAACTTTACGAGAATTTGATGTCGAACCAGATGTGGTGGCAGATGTACATAATGTAAACGGACTGGCTACATCAATCGTGGAATATTACCAAACTTAATGCCATAAGTTGTATGGAGGGTTGTGTATGAAACTAAGGAGATTGAGGCAAAATAGTACTTTATTGAATCTTGTGTCTGAGACTCGCTTTTCAGTAGATGAGTTGATATACCCAATTTTTGTGAGGCATGGAATTAATCAAAAAGTGCCTATTGAACCTATGCCGGGTATCTTTCAATTTTCGGTAGATCAACTATCTTACGAAATTGAAGAATTACGAACATTAGGGATTAGGGCTGTTTTACTTTTTGGCATACCAGAGGAAAAGGATTCTGTGGGAAAGGATGCTTTTTCCCAGTCTGGTGTTATCCAAAGAGCCATTACCGAGATAAAAAGAATTGACCCAGCGATGTTGGTCATAACAGATGTTTGCTTGTGTGATTACACTGATCATGGACATTGTGGAGTTCTAAATGGTGATTATGTTGACAACGCCTTGACATTACCACTACTAGCAAAAATGGCGATTTCGCATGCTGAATTTGGCGCAGACGTTGTGGCACCATCTGCCATGATGGATGGTCAAGTTGGGGCAATTAGGGAGGCTTTAGACCTGCAAAATCTCGAATTAACATCAATTATGTCGTACTCAGCAAAATTTGCATCTGGATTTTATGGTCCGTTCAGAGTTGCAGCGGAATCTGCGCCGCAATTTGGAGACCGAACTTCATATCAGATGGATGTTGCAAATAGAAGGCAGGCGATGCTTGAGATTCAACAAGACATAGAAGAAGGCGCAGATATTGTAATGGTGAAACCTGCTCTGTCTTTTTTGGACGTTTTGCATGAGGCCAAACAACGATTTGATGTTCCAGTCGCTGCCTACAACGTCAGTGGAGAATATTCAATGGTGAAAGCTGCTTCAGAGAATGAGTGGATTGATGGTTCACGGATATCTTCAGAAATACTTATGTCTATAAAAAGAGCGGGAGCGGACATGATTATCACCTATCATGCAAAGGAATTGGCCGGGATTATTGGTCGATGAGATATTCTTAGTTGCGTTTGGTTATTGGCCATAATTTTCCAATAATCATTCCTTTTATATTAGATAGTGGAACTGGACCAAACATTCTGCTATCAACTCCATGTACGTAGTTTCTATAATCGCCTAGAACGAAAACATGTTCCTGTGGCACGATACATTTCATACTTTCAGTGCCTTTAGTTTTAGGCATTCCGTCCAAATGTGCTTCTTCATGTATAGATCCATTAATATAAATAGAGCCATCCTGAATATTGATAGTATCACCTGGTAATCCTATTAATCTTTTAATTGATCTACCACCGTATTCATATGGAAGATTAAGAAGTAGTACTTTTTGTCTTTTGATAAAGGACTTAGTATTCCAACCTTTTACTATCAGCAAATCATTGTGCATGTAGGTCGGTTCCATACTCCTGTTGATGACTTTGACTATCAATATCATGGTGTTATGTTACGTCATCATCGATTTACACTTCATAATTTTTAACTCAACTTGCGAGAGGAAGCTAATTTCATGTATCTTCTTTTAGCTAGGGTTTGTGCTCTTGTAGGGCGGCTTTGATGATTGAAAAATATTAAGTTAAATAACAAGGAAGGATTTATATGAAAATTATTTCGTTACTAAAGAAAATGTCTCCAGTTGTAGAGGCAAAAGCTCATTGCGATGTTCCATGTGGTATATACGACCCGATTAGTGCCAAAATATCGGCTCAGACGGTTTTAAAGATGGCAGTAAGACTTGAGGCTGTTGATTTTTCAAGTGGCCCTGCTGATGTCACCGTTCCTAATTCTGTGGCCCGATATATTGCTGTTAAAGAGGAACATGCCCAGGGAGTTAAAAACGAACTTAACATACTGTTGGCAGACTATTTTAAACCTGAACACCTTGCTGATCATCCAAATCTTCATGAATTGTTCTGGAATGCAAACAAATTGGCGGGAGCCAATAAGCAAGGGGTTAGTTCTGCGTCCGCAAAGCAACTCGTTGATGCAGTGGACGAAATTGCCAAGATTTTTTGGGCAACAAAAGGTGTTGACTACAGTGATCCAAACGCAGACGTGAGATACGGAGCCTAGGCTACTTTGTAATATCCAACGGAAGTAAAAATTCCCCGCTATTTTTTGTAATGGCGGGGAATTTTTTATAGCTATGTTAATCCTTCTTTATAGTCTTCTCTTGGAGGACTGAATATATCTAGGGCTTTGGAAGGTTGGTTCCCTGTCAATACTCTGTGTTCAATCCCTCCTGGTATTAAATAAAACTCACCTTTTTTAACCGTTTTTTTCTCTTCTCCAATCGTGAATTCGAATTCTCCTTCTAACACTATTCCTGCCTGCTCATTGGGATGAGAATGAAGTGGAACTTCTGAGCCTGGCTCTAGTTCAACAATGTTCATCATTATTTTATCCCCCCACATAGGCTTGAGGACAACTCCCTCAGATAGTATTTTTGATTTCAGATTATTTGGGTTGTAGAAATATTTCATTAATTTTCCTTTACAGCTATATTAATTTTTGGCGTATAGACTTAATGCTGCATATATAAGGTCATTGATAGGTGTAGGTATACCGTATTCTTTACCTGATTTACTTACCGCTCCGTTGATAACGTCTACCTCCATTGGTTTACCATCAACCATATCTTTATACATTGAGGACACGAGTTTATCTTTTTGATTTATAAAATGATTCATTATCTCACTGACTACATGTTTCGATATATTTGCACCATTGGCTAATGCAACGGAATACGTTTCCTCCAACAGTGATTCAGTTACATGTTTGCCCAATTTGTTGTCTATAATCTCCTCGAAGGTGGCTCTTGTTATGCAAGACATACCACTTAGAGCCGAAATAAAAATCAATTTTTCCCATAAATCCGTTGAAATGTCCTTGGATAAAACATGGTTTATGGAGCAATCATTTAAAAGCCTAGAAATTCTTTCTTCTCTTTCAGAGACGATTCCCAGCGGGGAGCCGAATTTTATTTGGCAGAGTCCGCCACGCTCAATTATGATCCCGGGAGAATCCACGGAAGCCTCTATATAGGCGCTTCCTAGCAGTGTTTTTTCAACTCCGAAATTTTCTTCTAACTGACGTCCAATACCAATACCATTTTGAAGGCTTAATATTGTTGTGTCGTTTCCGATAAATGGTCGGATCAGGTCTATGGCTTGTTCATTTTGATATGCCTTCACGCAATACAGAACCAAATCAGGTTTATAGGTGTGTTCGGGATATGAAGTAGCCGGAGATTTTGAAATGTAATTACCTGAGGTCTCACTTATAATTTTCAGACCTTTTGACTGTATATTTTCTAAATGTTCCCCTCTCGCTATAAATGTAACTTCATTTTTTTGAGACAAAACAGATCCAAAATATCCTCCTACTGCACCCGCGGCCATTATCATAATTTTCATAGTATGTTTCTCCCAGGTTTAGCAGGATAAAGAGTTATTTAAGTTCAACAATAGCGTTGCTGTAAATTTCTTTTCCCACGTTGGTTACTCTGTGGATTGCTCCTTTCTGTCCGGAAACCACGTCTCCGAGTTCATAAAATGTTGATGATTGTTGTCCATCTGAATATTCGGCCAATAGCGTGCCAGCTCGAGTTACGATAAATACGTAATTAGCATCATGTCTGTGCCAATCACTATGTTCGCCTGGTTTCAATACTAAATCCCATACACGAACGTGTTCAGTTTCATATTTAAATTCTGTTCCTATATCCCCGAGTTCCATGAGTTTTCCCCTTTTCAAGATTGTTTTGAATCCTATTTATGTTTATTAGCTCAAAAATAACGATTAGTAACAAACCCTATGGCTATACTTCTTTTTTAGTAACTAAGTTATACTTTTATTACATAATTGAATAATAAAGCTTCGAGCAGGAATAGTAGCTTCT
Organism: uncultured Dehalococcoidia bacterium; assembly: GCA_964500645.1. Classification (GTDB taxonomy): domain Bacteria; phylum Chloroflexota; class Dehalococcoidia; order Lucifugimonadales; family UBA826; genus CAYFIW01. The sequence goes on along the minus strand of CAZCOH010000076.1, from coordinate 493 downwards.
TTAGTTGGGTCAAAGCGAGCCGGGTATGGTGAAAGCCGGTGTCTCCACTAGATGTGAATGGGACTGTGAGCTTCCATTGAAAGTGCGTAAATATTAAATAAGTACTTTCTTAAAAATTGGACGGGATTGCTCCGTTATCATTGCAAGAAATATACGTATATTTCAAAAGAGAGCCTCGTTCTCACATATTACGAGGAATTAGGGTGGCACCGCGGCACATTCCGTCCCTTCATGGGGCGGTTTTTTTTTGACTGAATTATTTAGATGTCTTTGGTGTTTGTGGGAGAAAAAAGTTTATATGAACGAAAAAAATACGGTTTTCAGTGGAGTACAGCCAAGTGGGGATCCTCAACTAGGAAATTATTTGGGTGCGTTTAAGGGTTGGGTGGAAAGGCAAGAGGAAAAGGATAATTATTTCTGCGTGGTCGATTTACATGCACTGACGGTGACTCCTGATCCCATTGAATTGAGAAAACAAACAAGGGAACTTGCC
>CAZCOH010000075.1:0-6862 GCA_964500645.1 uncultured Dehalococcoidia bacterium | reverse complement strand
AACAATTAGAGCTTTTTTTGCTAATCTTTTTTCCTTAGAACTGTTGGTAATAGTAGAGACTTTTTTCAGTATCCTTGATAATTCATTATTGTTATCGTTCAGCAGGTTATCGGCTTGGTTATAACTTAGAGATCTATCCACTTGTATTTTAGTGATTTCGAATGATCCATTTTGAGGGTAACCATCGATTCGTGTGTCTAACTTTAATGAGATGCATGATTTATGTTCAGGAGGGGTGAGGCTTGCTTGCCCTTCAGAGATGAATTTCGGGATCATCGGTACTTTTCCGTCTGGTATATATAAAGTTGAAGACCTTTTGGATGCCTCTTTGTCAATTTCTGAATCTTCTGGAATGTAGGATGAAATATTGGAGATGTGTATCCACAAATAATTTTCTGTGACGGAAAAAGCATCGTCTCTATCTAGAGTGTCTTCATCGTCAATGGTATATGTCGGTAAATCGGTTAAGTCGACAGAGGGTGCGGAAAAAGGCTGCAGTTTTGACAATTCAGACTGTACATCCTCGCTGAATTGAGTCGATATGTGGTTTCGTTCAAGCTCTACAGGCTCATCGGGTTTAAATATACCGAGTCTTGAAAGGCCTTCGAAGGTATAACGTTGTAGATGATCGCTATCTCCAGAGATTTTCAATTTAAGTAATTCTATTGCTACAGAACTACGATTGTATTGTGAACCAAAAATTGCAAATTCACGTAGGTGGTCTAAGGATTCTTTTTGGAAATTGCTCAATTCATTCCGGGTGTCTCCAGATTCTAGCAACCCTAAGAGTTCTACACTTTCCTGTCTTTTTTGTTCCGCCAACTGTTTTTTATGTAAAACTTGTTTGACTGAGTCTGCTTTCGCGATCACGAATTCGTCATTAATTTCTTCAAAATATAAGGGGTCGTTCTCAAATGCCAGGTAAACTGCCGCAATATTCTCTGGGCAGTTAGTGTTTTTATCTAAAGTCTCTAATATTTCGATTACCGAAATAGTCATGCATATTTTTTGCAATGACCGCCATAATTCTGAGACGTCTATTGAAGAGGCGATTTTTTTTGATTTTTCGGCAAAATTTAAAATATCCTGACTTGATATAACTTGTTTGCCCGTACGTAATATGATCTTGGTGGATGGAACTTTAGTTTCTTTGTTTTTTCCAAACTTAAGTCTCACACGTTTCTTGCTAGAAATTGTCTCTACTAGTTCACATATGGTTATGTTTTTCCCAAGCTTGGCTAATACTATTTCACCCATTCAGCACTATTTTAGATCCGAAAGATTGGGTAATATTTTTTCAGCCAGTAGGGTCATTGATTTCTTCCATTTATCTTCAGGGATCCATTCATGCCCCATTGCTAGTAATACCCCGAACCCTCCTACTTGACTGTAAAGTTTTCGTATCTTGCTTTCTACCTCAGAAGGGCTTCCCACAATCCAAACATTCTCCATAACGTATTCAGGAGTGACTTGCTCGTCGCTCATAGAATCATCATTTTTGTACAATGAGAGCGTATTCATTTTGCTCATCAATTTGTAAAAGTAGTCATCAAAGTCTCTTCTTAAAACTCCATTTAATGCCTCGTGTCTTGCTTCTTCAGAAGATTCAGCAACAAAGATTTCTCGTGCTATTCTCCATTCAGATCTGGTCGCAGTATTTTTGGTGTTTCTTGCTCCATTTTCAACAGCATCCCAGTGTCCGCTTAAGATATTTCCGGGAACTAGGTTAATACTCATGGGGATCCATCCATTTTTACCTGCCATGGCTAGAGTATCTGATTTAGGTGACACGCCAGCCACACCTATTGGAGGATGTGGCTTTTGATATGGCGTTGTGTGAAATCGTAATCCCACGTTATCGTCAGGTTCAGGTATGGTGAAGTCCCAGTATTTTGTCTTGTATCTTCCAGGTTTAGGGTCGTTCCAAATGCTTAAAACCAGCTCAAGTGCCTCATTAGACATTTTTCTGTGTTCTCCTTCATCAGGATTAAATCCGAACACCTCAAAATCTCCAGGGAAACCTCCGGATCCTACCCCCCATTGAAATCTTCCGTGGGCCAAATGATCTAATTGAGCTATTCTGTGAGCTATCATGAATGGGTTATGGTTAGGCATACAGGTGACCCCTGTGCCCAATACAATATTCTTTGTCATTCCAAGAGCTTTGGCTATGAATAGATCAGGAGCAGGTATGTTTTCCCATTCAGCTGTGAAATGTTCTCCGATCCAAGCTTCTCTATACCCAAGTTTGTCTAGATATATTATTTGTGCAAGGTCTTCGTCTAAGGTTTTAGTGAAATTTGATCCAGGCGGATGTAAAGGCATAGTGAAGTATCCGAGTTCCATAAATATCCTCCTAGTACTGATAGGTAATGCTAATTTTACTTAATGAAAACGTTTAATAAATTATGTTTTAATTTGATACTAATGGCAGTATAAGACAGTGAAAAATCCATCTCAATGCAATAATGCAATATTGGTAAGACACGCGAAACAAAGGTAGATTTATGGAAACTGACAATTTGCAGCCGAAATATCGTGAAGTTATTCAAGAGCTTGCATCGTGCCCTGCAACTTCATTTCACGAATATCTGGTGTCAGACAGAATTAAAAATATCCTTGTTAGATCGGAAATCGATTTTATAGAGGATCAATATGGAAATATTGTTGCACGTGTTGAGGGCGGGCAAAGTGATTCGCCAGCGATTGCATTTGTAGCTCACATGGATCATCCAGGGTTCGAAGTTAGCAGGACAGATTCTGGAAAAATAATAGCTAGTGCTTTGGGTGGGGTACCGGTAGCTGTTTTTTATCGACAAGCTACTTCCGCTTTTTCTTTTGACAGAAATGGAACTAGGTTGTCTTGTAATTTGTTGGCATTTGGACCTCCTGAGAAAAGGGAGGTAGAGGTTGTCAGTGACTACGATTTACCTAAGCGAACTCCGATAGTTTTTGATTTGCCTGACATCGATATTCAAGATGGACAAATAAATATGAGAGCTTTGGATGATATTGCTGGCTGCGCTTCAATAATATCTGCTATGCAAGAAATTAAAAGGAATCCGTCTGATACGGACGTTTATGCGATTTTCACGCGGGCGGAAGAGGTAGGTCTTATAGGGGCAAAATTGTTGTCTCAGTCCGATATGATTCCAGGAAATACCATTATGGTGTCTGTAGAAACCAGTTCTGTTATACCGGGCGTGGCTCAGGGAGATGGACCGATCATCAGAACAGGAGATGCGTCATATACTTTCGATGCGGAAGCGGAACAGGTAATTATACGAGCCCGGGATTTAATGCAAAAAAAGCAATCTGGTTTTGTGTCTCAGAGACATCTTATGAGTGCAGGGTCTTGCGAAGCTAGTGCGTTTGCTGCAAATGGTTTTAAATCGACGGGGCTTGCATATCCACTTGGTAATTGGCATAACGCGACTACTTCAATACAGGACCCAAGTGGATCCATAGGAGTGGAGTTTATTTCACTAATGGATTATGTGCACGGTATCGAATTGATTGAAATGTCAGCCCGATGCGTTTCATCGGTATCGGAATCTCTAAATCATCGGCTTAGGCATGTTCCAGATGAATATAGAATACGTCTTAATGTTGAGGATTAAAAATGTCCGCTAGGACTATGGTTGGCTTCTGTCCCATTCGGGTAGCACCCAATAGCCAACTTTAGGTACGATTATATTGGTGCCCAGCCCTTGAGCAATTCGTAGTCTTTGAATGTTATATAAGTGAGTGATCTCTTCGAAGTATATATGCCTAAATGTGGCTTCTAGGGTCATACTTCCTGAAGCGGGGCTTCCAGTAACGGTTATTCCACGTGGATGCGCTTTAGACATCACTGCCCATTGTGGGGTTGGTGCTCTGTCGATTTTGTGTGCTTGTAAGAATTCCAAGTTGGCAGTCTCCAAAACATTTTGGATCAGTGCTATAGATTTGCACAAAATTGGTAAGATCAGGTCAGTGTCCCAGTATATCGAATCATCAAGCCTTCGATCAGACGGGGAATTTGTAATCCCTTCCAAATTTTCGAATCCATGATCCCCATTGGGGAACAATATATGGCCCCAACGGGATATCAACCATCTAGGGATCAATGAAGCCATATGGCTTAGTTGATTCCTAATGCTCCATTCAGCCCATTCCCACTTGTTTGATTGATAGTCAAGGTTTTTTTCTGAAAGTCCTGTTATTTCTGACAATATAAGACAATAGAGTTCGTCGAATTCAGGAAAAGGCTTTTCGTTTTGCGGGCTAACCTTAGAATTCATGGATTTAGTCCCTGTAACGTTCCATTGCCCTGCAAAGATGCTCCATGGACAAGTTGCCTCCACTTGCTATGAGCGCGACATTTTTAGAGGTTAATTGGCTTCTGATTTTGATGGCAGCAGCCAGACTGGCTGCCCCAGCATGTTCGACTAGATTTCTTGAGTGTTCAAGGTGAAGAAGGATAGCGTCTTCCATCTCTTCATCAGAAACCAAAACAAAATCATCTAACAGTTCTCTTAAAATGGACAAGGCCGGTTCATAGGCAGTGTTAGTGGCTACCCCTTCTGCAATGCTTTGCATTGGAAAAACCATTTCTGCTCCCGATTTCCAGGATTCATACACTGCCGGTGCAGATGAAGCTTGCACACCAATCACTTTCACACTTGGTTTGATAGATTTTGCAACTATCGCTGTTGATGCGGCTCCGCTTCCTCCACCTACAGGCACTATTATGACGTCTACTTCTGGTAAGTCTTCGAGGATTTCCAAAGTGTATGTTCCTACTCCAGCGTATAAAACCATGTTTTTTACCGAGTGAATAAAAAGATATCCTTTCTCTTTTGATAGCTCCTCCATGAATTCATTGGCAGCTCCAAAGTGCGGGCCGTGGTGGATTACCTCGGCTCCGAGGTTTTTCATTGATTGGACCTTACCGGGATTCGATACTTCAGGTACAGCTATATGTGCTTTGGCTCCAAACAAGCTAGCTGCATAAGCAATTGACTGGCCATGATTTCCACTTGATGCTGTTGCTACGCCATTCGCAAGTTCTTGCTTCGACATCTGGGATAACAAGTTGATCCCACCACGTACTTTGAATGCCCCGAGCTTTTGGTGGTTCTCGTGTTTGACATAAACTTTTGATCCAACAAATGGTTCTAGGGCCATATGCCGATGTAGCGGAGTTCTAACAATATATCTTTCGATTCTTTTTTTTGCAGCTAACACATCTTCTAGTGTGGGAGTCTTATAGATATCCATCCATTACCATCCTTAGGTCCTTGTATTTCAAGTATGGGGTATTCTAAAGCTTTCTTTTCCATAGCAAAAGAAAGCAGTTTACTCGTGCTAAAATTCGCATATATTATGTGTCGATTTAAATACTTTCAGGATAGAATCTTGTTTTAAAACCGAATTGATTTTCCATGGTGAATAAATGGTAGAAAAAAAATACGATCTGGCGATTATAGGTGGCGGAATAATAGGGCTTGCAACAGCTATGAGGATTTCGGATGAATTCCCCAGATTAAATGTCGCTGTCTTAGAGAAAGAAGAGGAAGTGGCGACACATCAGACAGGCCACAACAGTGGTGTTATACACGCTGGTATTTATTACGCTCCGGGGTCTCAGAAAGCCAACTTTTGTTCAACAGGAGGTAAGTTACTAAGAGAGTTTTGCGATCAACAGGGTATTGAGTATGAAATGTGCGGCAAGCTTATTGTGGCAATAAACGATGATGAAGTTCCAAGGCTAGAAGAGCTATTCAGGAGAGGAACTGAAAACGGGGCTGAGGGTCTCAGAATGGTGGATAGGGACGAAATTAATGAAATCGAACCACACTCGGCTGGCATTAAGGCAATATTTTCCCCTAATACCGGGATCATAGATTATAAGAAGGTTTCAGAAGCATATGCCACTCAATTTGGCGAGAATGGAGGAGATCTTATTACCGGCGGAAAGGTAAATTCTATCACCCGGCGTGATGGCTTAATTCATTTGGAAACAAATATAGGGGAGATTTCAGCGGTCAATATTATAAATTGTGCTGGTTTGCAGGCAGATGAAGTTGCAAGAATGATGGGAGTAGATATCGGTGTAAGGATAATACCTTTTAGGGGAGAATATTTCTCAATTGTTCCTGAAAAGGCGCATATGGTGAAAGGTCTTATTTATCCAGTCCCAGATCCGAATTTACCATTTTTGGGGGTACATTTCACACGAAGGGTTAATGGGTCAGTTGAGGCTGGGCCAAATGCTGTATTTGCTTTCGCTAAGGAAGGATATAGTAAGACAAATATTAACTTAAAGGATACGGTTGGTGCGCTTACTTACGGGGGATTCTGGAAAATGTCTGCCAAATATTGGAAGGTTGGATTCAGTGAGCAGTATAGATCTGCGGTTAAAAGGGTTTTTGTTAAATCTCTCCAGACTCTTATGCCGGAAATAACCTCGAATGACCTTGCAGAACCTGGTGCGGGGGTTAGAGCACAAGCTGTCGATAAGAAAGGACAATTGCTTCAGGATTTCAGTATTGCTGAAACAGAAAATGCTATCCATGTCATAAATGCTCCTTCACCTGGGGCGACTTCGTCACTTTCAATTAGTAGGTACATTGTTGATTTGGCGAATCAATCATTTGGGTTTGACTCGACATGATTAAGGAAATTTGTATCTAAGTTAGGAATATTTAGAGTCCTCATATTGACGAGTGATCTCAATTTGATTAAACTATCCCTCTGTCGTGTTTTAGACGCGACATTTTTCGGACGCCAGTCCGATGCACTTTAACAACTGCATAGTAGAAAGAAACCGTTAATTATTTAGAGTTTGATCCTGGCTCAGGACGAACGCTGGCGGTGC
>CAZCOH010000074.1:0-6998 GCA_964500645.1 uncultured Dehalococcoidia bacterium | reverse complement strand
CGGTCCCAACTGCGACCCCTGTAGCGACGATGACGCCAGTTCCGACTGCAACTCCCTCTTTTCTTTCAGCCATTTCTGTTAGTGGAGTCGTAAGGTACGAAGGCCCTTTAAGTGATCCCTTTGGCGATCTCAAACTTATGGCTAGGGTTGGATCTTATTTTAGCTCGGAGGTTAGTGTCCGAAAGATGGGTGGAATTGGTGTGTTTGAGGGACTGTTAATTGATCCGGTCAATAGGAAATATCTAAATAAGAGGATAGATTTTACTCTGGGAGATTTTGAGGCGATTTCAGGTGAGGTGATTTTATTTGAACCTAGTTTGGCTGAGATAGAGGTTGAGTTGACGGTTGTTGATGATAGGGTACTGGAGACTGAGGCGCCCGCGGCAATTGTTCCGGAGGTAAAACCGGCGACGGTTCCGAACACACCGCTTCCAAAGCCGACTATGGCTCCGATTCCTACTAAAGCCCCAGCGCCTTCCCCAACTTCGGCGCCCCAACAGGTAGAGACTGTGGAGATCGAAGACTCAGGAGATGAGGATGCTGGAGGTTGTGGGAGTAGTGCGGGTAGGGTGTCTGCTTCGACTGGTGTAGTGAATGTCTTGATGATGTTCAGTCCGTTGTTCTTGGTCGCAGGCGTTAGGACTTATAGGAGAAGGCGGCGCTAGTTAAGGGATTAATACCTAGTTGGGGTAAGTAATTGGTTTTGTTGTGAGAGTCAGTTCGTTCGATTAAGAAGGCTGACTCTCATTTCCCCTGGAAGATTGGTTTCCGTCACGTTTAGTCGGTTGGTGGCTGCAGGGATTTCCGTAATGCCGATTTCGGTGAGAAATTTATCTGGTGATTCTAAGCCATCGATTCCTGATTCTCCGTATTGGACGGGTATGAAAACTCTTGGTTGTAGGGCTGAGATGATTTCTTGAAGAGTGTCAGGCGGCAGGACATTTTCCCCACTGATGGGTGCAATGAGGATTTGAGTTTGACGTAGTCGATCTAATTGGGCGGCGGTTAACCTTCGGGAAATCGAACCTAAATGGCATAATGTCAGGCCTTCTGAGCGAATGACATAAAATGTGTTGATAGGCCCTCCCGGTTCCTCCGTGTTTGAAACTGCAGTACCAGTACCGGTTATGTAAAAATTGGAAATTTCGTATTCGCCCGGTCCGTTTACTATCCTGGGATTGCCACTCACTGATGATGTATGTGCATGTTTTGGGTTGTCAGAAGTTATGGTGACAATATCCGCTTTTTGAGGAGACATAAATGAGCCTCCGGAGGTGTCGTAGGGGTCGGTGACCAAAACTACATCTCTACTGTTTATACTAACTGACGAGTGGCCGAGCCAGGTTATTTCCATTTACGGATCCTTTCAGAGTTGTGATTAATTAACTACGTCCATCTGAGTATAGCAACGCACTCTGATGCTCTTCAAGCAGAACGAATACTACCTGTTGACCTATAGACGGATCTATTGAGCGAGGTTAATCTTTATAGCGATATGTTTGAGAATTTAACTGAGAAAATCACAACAGTAATTAGCCGTCTTGGTAATAAGGGACGATTAAGCGAATCTGACGTAGATGAGGCCTTGAAAGAGATACGTTTGGCTCTCTTAGATGCTGATGTGAATTTTAAAGTGGCCCGTACTTTTGTTAAGTCAGTCAAAGATAAGTTGATGGCTGAAGATGTGTTGTCCACGTTGACCGCTGGACAACATGTGGTACGGGTAACCAACGATGAATTGATATCAATTCTAGGTGGTGCAAAGGTAGACATCACTATCGCCTCAAAAAGACCGTCTGTTGCATTAATGGTGGGATTGAATGGTTCGGGTAAGACAACTACTTCTGCAAAATTAGCAAAATATTTATCCAGCCAGGGAAAGGTGACCTTAGTTGCGGCAGATGTGTATCGCCCCGCCGCTATAGATCAGCTTCTTACTTTGGGTGAACAGATTGGTTGCGAGGTTCATCAAGAAGGTAAGGATAAAGATCCAGAAATAATCGCTAGAAATGGGGTAGCTTTGGCCAGGAAAAATGAGGCTTCCTGGGCAATAGTTGATACTGCTGGGCGTTTTCAGGTAGATGAGGAACTTATGTTAGAACTGGAACGAATCAAGGATGTGATCGATCCTGATGAGGTGTTATTAGTCGTTGATGCGATGACTGGTCAAGAAGCGGTCACGGTTGCTGAGGAGTTCCATGCTCGGATAGGGCTCACTGGTTTAGTTCTAACAAAAATGGATGGTGATGCAAGAGGTGGTGCTGCTTTATCGATTACTTCTGTTACAGGGGTGCCTGTAAAATTCATTGGGACAGGAGAAAGGGTAGACGGATTCGAACAATTTCATCCTGACAGATTGGCTTCTAGAATATTAGGAATGGGCGATGTTCTCAGCTTGGTAGAAAAGGCGCAATCAAATTTTGATGAGGAACAGGCACAGGATTTAGAAAGAAAAATTAAGGAAGCGACATTTGATCTTGAGGATTTTCTACAGCAAATGCAGGCAGTAAAGAAAATGGGTCCAATGTCTCAAGTGATGGAGATGATTCCAGGTTTTTCGTCCATGAAAAACAAAATAGGCGCGGATAACTTGGATGGATCACATTTGTCGAAAGCAGAAGCTATTATATATTCAATGACATTATCTGAAAGACAAAGGCCTGAGCAGATTGGAGGGAGCCGAAGGCGCCGAATAGCTCGAGGCAGTGGAACTTCTCCACAGGACGTAAACCAGTTATTAAATCAGTTCAAACAAATCAAGAAATTGATGAAAGACATGTCATCTCCTAGGGGCCAAAAACGACTTATGAATATGATGTCCCAGCAAAAAGGTGGGCCATTCGGCTTCTAGCTGTACTTTCACTACGCTGTTATTCAACTAAAGACATACTTTTCCTTGACACATATTTCTAGTCTCCCTACTATACATATGAAGGATTCTTCATGTATTGAGGATCTTGAAAACTGAATAAGGAAGGTGAATCGCGTGGAAATAACAACATTAGCGATAGCCGTCCTCAGCAGTCTGATAATCGGAACAGTACTAGGAATTTGTTTTAGATACGTACAGGGACTTTTAGGAAAGAACGTTGCAGTATCTCAAGCAGAAGAAATTTTAACTGATGCGAGGGAAGAGCAAAGAAAGATAGTACTGGAAGCTAAGGAAGAGGCGCTACAGGCACGAAGAGAAGGGGAGTCTGAGGTAAGAGAAAGACAATCCGAGGTTAGAAATGTCGAGCGTAGAGTTGCTAAGAGAGAAGAGAACGTAGAAGGCAGGGCAAGGAATTTAGAGAAAAGAGAAAATAGTATTTCTGAAAGGGAAAACGAAGTAGAGCAAGTCTACAATGAAGCCCAGCAACTCAAAGATAAACAGAGAGAACAGCTTGAATCCGTAGCAGAAATGTCTCACGATGAGGCCAGAGAGTTCATTATGAGGCAGGCAGAGGACGATATTGGTCACGAATTAGCTATCAAATATCGTGATATGGAAGACGAAGTTCGAAACGAGGCTAATGATAAGGCCCGTATGGTGCTTGGCCAGGCTATACAGAGGCTGGCATCGGACGTAGTCTCGGAGGCGACTGTTAGTAGTGTGCCCTTACCAAGCGACGATATGAAAGGACGTTTGATAGGGAGAGAGGGTCGAAATATTAGGGCAATTGAAGCTGCTACTGGAGTCGATCTGATAATTGATGATACTCCTGAGGCTGTCACATTATCCTGCTTTGATCCAATTCGTCGAGAAGTTGCGAAATTGGCTGTATCAAAATTAGTTGCAGATGGACGAATACATCCGGCCAGAATAGAAGAAATGGCATCGAAAGCTCAAAAAGAGGTTGAGGAAACTATCTGGAAGAGCGGGGAAGGTGCTGTTATAGAGGCTGATGTTAGAGGGCTTCACCCAGAGATTGTACGATTGATTGGTAGACTGAAGTACAGGTACAGTTATGGGGAGAATGTACTGATGCATTGTCTTGAGGTATCTCATTTGGCGGGCCTGATGGCCGCTGAAGTGGGAGCCAATGTGAAAGTGGCCAAAGTGGGCGGTCTTTTACATGATATTGGAAAGGCGTTAAGCCATGAAATTGAGGGTCCTCACGCCGAGATTGGTGCAGATATTGCCAAAAAATACAATGTTTCTAGGCGGGTTTGCGCCTGTATAGCAGAACATCATGACGATGAAATGAGTACTGTGGAATCTTTTTTGGTAGCTGCTGCAGACGCATTAAGTGCTGCTAGGCCCGGATCTAGGAGAGACACTGTAGAAAATTACATTAAAAGAATGGAAGAACTTGAGGAAGTGGCTGGTAGTTTTCCTGGTATTGAAAGATGCTTCGCGATACAGGCAGGAAGAGAAGTAAGAGTTATGGTTGAACCAGATTCAATTGATGATGTTTCAGCTAGTACACTCGCTAGAGATATTGTTAAAAGCATTGAAGAGAAACTAGTTTATCCTGGACAGATCAAAGTGGTTGTAGTTAGAGAAAAACGATCAATAGAATTCGCTAAGTGATATTTCTATAGCACAAGATTGGCAGTATATTACCTGTAATTCTTTGCTGCCAATCTTGTGAATATAAATTCTATGTTTGTTGATAACGTGCAAGTAGATCTTCATCTTCATTCAGATCACTCTGATGGTCGCATGGACCCGAATTCTCTGGTCCGATTGTGCCATATGAAAGGTTTAGAGGTCATATCTCTGACAGATCATGACACCACTTCTGGTCTTGAAGAGGCCAAAAAAACGTGTAGTAATCTCAACCTTGGTTTTATCCCAGGAATAGAGTTGGGAACGTTATTGAATGGGCAAGACATTCATATATTGGGGTATTACGTTGATGAGTCTGATTCTGAATTTCAAAATGTTTTGATTGATATTAGGGAAGAAAGGAACGCTAGAGGCATTAAAATTGTTGAAAAGCTGGTTGCGTTAGGGATACCAGTTTCGCTAGACAGAGTTCTTGAGATTGCCAGTGAGGGTAGTCTGGGGCGTCCTCACATCGCATATGCGCTCGTGGAAATCGGAGTTGTAAAACATCCTAAGGAGGCATTTGATAAATTCATTGGATCGGGAAGCCCCGCATATGTACCTAGGAAAGTTACTACACCATTTGAAGCTATAGACATCATCAATCGTAATGGAGCTTTGCCAGTACTTGCCCATCCGATGCATTCTAATGCCAAGTCAGGCCGTGAAGGTATTAGAGGGCTTGAAAGTTTATTGCCAGAAATGAAAGATAAGGGACTGATTGGTATGGAGGTTTATTATGGTGATTATTCGGTGGAACAAATAAACAGACTAAAATTGCTGACGAAGGAATACGGTCTTATAGAATGCGGTGGGAGTGATTTCCATGCGGCAGGAAACCCTGTTGAAATAAAACCGGGAGAGATGGGTCCACCACTTGATGTCGTTGATCAACTAAGCCATCAATTGGATAAAAGGAATGGGAATTGAATTAATAACCTGGGCTCTTTATTTTTCGCTGGCTTATATCGTGGGTGCATTTCCTACCGCAGTTGTCTGGGTACGCATTAGAAATGGAACTCACATTCATGAGGTAGGGTCTGGTAACGTAGGTGCCTCAAACGTAACGAGAAATCTTGGGACATTTTCTGGAATAATAGTTGGGTGTGTTGATTTCATAAAGGGAATGTTACCTTCTGTTCTTTTTACCGTCTCATTTACAGACAACCCTTTAGCTTATGTCCCAATGTTGTTACTAATAGTTGGGCATAATTGGTCAGTATTTCTTAGATTTAAAGGTGGCAGAGGGGTTCTGACAGCCCTCGGGGTGATTTCAGGAGCATTTATGTGGAGAGAAATATTAGTGTTATGTGTTGGACCTGGAATAATAGGACGGGGAATTATATACAAAGATAGCGGGGTATGGACGCTAGTTTCTTTAGTCACACTGATCATTATGGTAGCTGTTTTGAGTCACGATATTTATTTGAACTTATTTGTAGTCGGGATCGGAGGGATATTATTGATGAAAAGATTATTGTCCAACGAAGGATTAAGATCTCTCACTCAGAAATCATCCAAAACGATTTGGTTTAGGATTTTGTTTGACCGCGATATCAGGGAAAAGAATGATTGGATAAGTGGACAAGTAAGTTAATGTAAAGTGCAAAAGTAGTGTTAAAAATGTAATAGGGTTTAAGCCTATGGGGAGATATTCATTCAGTTTTCAGTATGTAAGAGACATAAAAATGTGCGGACTCAGTTGTTTTGCACAAGATGCGAAGTTCCTATATGCCCTAATTGTATGCAATCTTCACCAACTGGATATCGTTGCGAGGATTGTGGAAAAAAAATTAGAGTTCCAACATTTGTCGTTTCTAAAACGACAATGTGGAAAGCATTCTCAGTGGCAGCGGTTTTGGGTTTTGCTATTGGGTTGGGGTTACATGCGTTAAATCTGGTGTTGATAAACTCGTCTATACCGTCCGTGTTACATTTTTATTTATTTTTGGGGGGACTATCCCTAGGGGGCTTAATTGTCGGAGAAATAGTCAGCCATACTACTAATCGGAAAAAAGGTTGGAGCCTACGTATTTCGGTAGCTTTTTCAATAATTGTAGCTATTATGACCCTGACCATACTCGCAGGACTAAATATTCTTTGGTTTGTGAATTTACATATAGTGCTTGCAGTGTTGGTTGGATACTTTCTTGGCTCGAGCAGAGTCTAGTTACTACTGATGTGCTTTAAGTTTTTGTAACCGTATAATAGATGCTATTAAATCATTAGAGAAGGACAAATACTCGACGAGATAAACGGGCAAATAATAGATATTCTTAGAGAGGATGGACGCGCTTCCAACGTCAGCATTGCACGTAGACTTGGTGTAAGTGAAGGACGATACGTAGGCGATTAAATATGCTGATTAATAGCGGTATTATAAAATTAACGTTATTTTGGATCCCGCTAAAATAGGACTTCTTACAGAGGCCATAATAGGAATTCAAGTGGATCCAGATAAGGTAGA
>CAZCOH010000073.1:0-7222 GCA_964500645.1 uncultured Dehalococcoidia bacterium | reverse complement strand
CGAACTTTCAAATACTAGGTTAGCCGGAAGCGGCAACCGCAGCCCAGTCTATCTCATCCACTTGCATGGGTTCACAAGTTATCATCGCCAACATTTCTTCACCTAGTGTGACGGATATATCATCGGGATTATCGGCCTCCCAAAGACAGATAAAAGTGTCCGTATTTCCGTGAGGAATTGGATTCCAACTTTTGACGCATTTTGCAGGTGTTTGCCCTGTTGACATCGCCTTGGCAAATTCAACAGTAGATTCATCCTCCATAGCCGCAGAAAAAACATCTGCATCAATCTTCAATGCGTGAACAACCATATATAACGACATATCTTCTCCTTTATTATGCCTATTTTTTTTGATTTCGTAACATTACCATAGCAGCGATGATTTACACTAACCAATATACCAACCTAACATCTGTAACCTTGTCATCCCCGATGACTTTATAATTGATCCAAAGCAAACCTTACACTCAAAAAAGAACGATTTAGAATGTCCAATAAATGTAGTTTTTCAGATTGCCCAGAATTAATATCTCCTAGACACTCTTATTGCATGGATCATTTCGAATTAAGTCGAAGTGGTAACATCGATATCTGCCCTATATGCAAGAAAGGTAAATTTTCTAGTTCAATTTCCTGTGCAAATTGCAGGACTACTCTAACATCGAACTCTGACGATGCCGATTTGAATTTTGCGGCTATTCAACTTCTTTCTGATATCGAAAAAATCATCACAACTGCTAATGAGAATTCGAAAATAAAAGAAGAAACTAATGTGCAAAACCTAGTGAATGATATGACTCTGGCTGTCAATAAATTCAGGGAAAGTTTCCTCAGTTAACATAAAAAAAGTTTGTATTGCCGAGCTTTAATAAAACCATGCCTGATTATGGATCACCTAGAAATATATAATTTATTGAAATTGGCGTAAACTCATAACCAACAAAAATTACAAAGAGGGGAGATTGATTTTGGTATCACAATTGCGTATTTATACAATAAATGGTGGGATGATGGATTCCTGGGTTAAATTATTCAACGAACATCTAAAACCCAACCACGAGAAGCACGGAATACCGATAGAAGCTGCCTGGGTCAACTTAGACCGAACTGAATTCATATGGGTTAGAAGTTTCGACAGCGTGGATCAAATTGCAATTAAAGAGGCTGAATACTATTCATCGCCAGAAAGACTCGCGGTCGGAGACCAGCCGTCTCAGCACATCGCCAAAACTGAAGTAAGAATTGTAGAGCGGTCGTAGAATCCTATATTAACAATTAGGAATATCTGTCTAGACTAATTCAGATGAAATTTTCTCTGCGATCATAATGGTTGTCGCATTGGTATTTGACCTGACCACATCGGGCATTATTGATGCGTCCACCACCATGAGATTATCCACCGAATAAACATTACACTGGCTATCGACAACTGCGAAATTGTCTGATTTTACTCCCATTTTACAAGTACCGGATGAGTGGTGCTGAGTCGTAACGTTTGCTTTTATCCAGTCGTCTAATTTTTCATCACTGTCTATAACTTCATCTGTGGGTGCAATTCTAGATAATTGAGCGGGTTCATATTCGGCCATAGCAGATATTCGTGCACATAACCTCACTGCACCTCTCATCCGTTCGAGATCATACGGATCAGTCAAATAACAATAATTCAATAATGGTTGATGCGTTGGGTCCGAGGATTGCAGCGTTATCGATCCCTTCGAGAGAGCCTTTTGTAGTGCAATACTAAAACCAGTCGGTATTTGAGAATCGTCTATATCGAAACCATGTGGTATATGCTCAGTCCTAATCTGAATTGGCCTCATCTGCATATCGTTCTTATATATGGAACCTGGTGTTGTGTATCTCATACCAATCTGTAAACCAGGAACAATATCTGGATGTGGAGCCGCAGTTTGGTATTGCATAAAGACCGCTGGATGATCTCTTAAATTCTGCCCAACTCCAGGCAGGTGTGCATTCGTATGAATCCCGAACTGGGATAGATGTTCTGAATCTCCTATTCCACTTAACATCAGCAATTGTGGGGAGTTTATCGCCCCACCGCTAAGTATCACTCTTTCAGCATTAATCCTAAAAATCTCACCTCCTGAAGAGGCCTCTACGCCAACCGCTCTCCCGTTCTCTATTAGTATTTTATTTACCAGTACGTCAGAACGTAATGTCAGATTGAGCCTATTTCTGGCCGCCTGCAAATAGGTCAAAGCGGTACTCATACGAATACCATCAATTCGGTTAAAAGGATAAAATCCAACTCCTGTTGAATCTGGATGGTTCATATCTTCTGTCCTAGGGTACCCTGCAGCGATACAGGCTTCGAGAAAAGCTCGTGGACTGGGTAACAATTCTTCATCTGTATAACGTTTAACAGGTATGAGCCCTGCTGAACCGTGAAAATCATCTCCTCTAAAATCTAAATCAGTCTCTGATTTACGAAAAAATTCTAATACGTCTTTATAGGACCACCCTTTATTTCCCAGACGCTCCCAAGCGTCAAAATCTTCGGGTATCCCCCGAAACCAAACTTGTCCATTGATCGAACTTGAACCCCCTGTCACTTTGCCTCTGGGTAAAAGAAAAGGAGTCTCTCTATCGGGTCTAGCTTGTGCTTGATAGCCCCAGGTATGAGAATAAGGATCATAAGAGTCATACCAGGCACTAACACCATATCTAATATGATCAGGAAGATCTCTCTCCTTGGGATAATCAGGTCCGGCCTCTAGCAACAGGACCGATCTTGTTGGATCTTCAGTCAGCCTTGAAGCCAATACTGACCCTGCCGATCCTGCTCCCACGATGATCGTGTCATACATCATATGAAGTAACCGTCCTTTCTCTTAGGAAACCTTTTATACTCTCCCAGCTGTCGTTCCGCCATCCACCATGTATACACCACCATTACAGTAACTGCTTTCATCACTAGCCAAAAACAACATTAACCTGGCTACTTCCTCCGGTTCACCATAACGACGGAGTGGATTTCCAACTGCGAAACTTTCCTGTACTTCCTCAGTAGTTGCAAACCCATGTTCAGAAACTCGCATTTCCTCTATTGAGCGCATCATTCTAGTCTGTATGGGAGAGGGGTTTACAGTATTTACTCTTATTCCCATATCTGAACCTTCCAGTGCTGCTGACCTCATCAACCCGATCACAGCGTGTTTACTAGTAGAATATGGCGCCATCCCTGCAGAGCCTATACGTCCCGCCGTTGATGAAGTTATGACTATACTTCCACCACCTCGCTCACTCATCACTGGCATGACATATTTCAGTCCTAACCATACACCTCTAACGTTCACAGACATCACCCTGTCAAACATCTCTACCGGGGTTTCAACTATGGAGTGGATCTCTCCTTCTATTCCTGCATTGGCAAGAAAAATGTCGACTCCTCCGTAACGTTGAATAGTCGTGTTAACGAAACCTTGCACTTCCTCCGGTTTCGTTGTGTCTGCAACAACATAGCTTACGTTTTCATCATTTATCCCTAAAATTGCATCCTTGAGTGCAGTTTCATCTAAGTCAACCAACACTACTTTTGCACCTTCTTTAGAAAAAACTTTTCCAGCGGCCCTGCCTATTCCACCTGCACCCCCAGTTATTATGGCAACTTTATCCGTCAATCTTCCCATATGGCGCCCCCGGTATTTTTCCATTTATACAATGCAATTGATCTTATAAAAAGAGACTGTAAAAGGCATTCTAATATAAAAAACCTGTAACAAAAAATCTGTGAACATAACGTTACTTAAACATATTACAAATCTTTAACAGAACAGTATTCAGAAGAGATTTTCGGGTCGATTTAGACCATAATGTGACCGTAATGTATCTCCCTTATATTCTGTGCGGAAAATCCCTTTTCTCTGTAATATTGGAACCACCTGATCGATGAAAATATCCAACATCTTGGGGAGTACTGGAGGCATGAGATTTATTCCATCGGCAACGCCATCGGTAAACCAATCGAAAATCAAATCTGCAATCTTTTCTGGGGTACCTGCGACAACGTAATGCCCCCTGGCTCCAGCCATTTTAGACAATAATTCTCTCAAGGTTAACTTATCCTTTTCAACAACTCCTAAAATAACTTCGGTGCGACTACGTGCAGATTCAACGGTAGAAGGATCCGGAAAATCTTCTCTGGAAAGAGGAACATCAAGAGGAAGGTGGTTGAAGTCCGCTCCACCAAATCTTGAAGATAACCTGTTGAGACCTTCGATGGTGTTTGTGAGTTCATTCAAATCTTCGGAGTATCGCTGCGCCTCTTTTTCGGTTTCCGCTATGACCGGACTCAATCCAGGTAATATCAAACATTGATTTGGGTCCCGACCTGTTGCCTTAACCAAGGATTTTAAATCAGAATAGAAAGCCTTTGCAGTTTCCTTTTGCATATGAGCAGTAAAGACAGCTTCCGCGTGTTCGGATGCGAATCTTCGACCTTTATCCGACGATCCAGCTTGGACGAGTACAGGACGACCTTGAGGGCCTCTAGAAATATTTAATGGTCCAGAAACCTTGTAATATTGCCCCTTGTAATCTATGGATCGAATAGACCCATCTCGGATGTATTTCCCGCTGTGTTTATCGTTAGTGACAGCGTCGTCTGACCAGCTGTCCCACAGTCCTTTGGCAACTTCCATAAATTCGTCTGCCCTGGCATACCTATCATCGTGGCTGATTTGGGTATCGTAGCCGAAATTTTTTGCGGCAGGAGCGGACCAAGAGGTAACAATATTCCAGCCTATTCTGCCTTTACTTATATGATCCAGAGAGGCAAATTGCCTCACAAGGTTGAATGGCTCAGTATAAGTAGTTGAGGCCGTTCCTATAAGTCCTATCTGATCCGTTGAGACTGACAAGGCAGATAAGGCTGTAACTGGTTCTAATCCTATTTGAGCACCCCCACCTTGATAGGCAAGTTGGTCAGCCAGAAATATAGAATCAAATAATCCCCCCTCTGCCTTCTTAGATAAACCTACCAAATACTTTATGTCAGTAGATTCTATGGGCGAAGCATCAATGTGGCGCCAAGACGCCTCATGATGCCCCTTGCCATTTATGAATAAATTGAGATGCAGTTCACGTTTCATCCACGTTCCTAGACTCTAACAAATTAATCGAATTATTCCGTTGATTTAAGTAATCAACTCTAAGGCCGTCTTATGAAGACATAGCGTGAATCGTATCGGAAACTTCGTTTAGTGACTGCAGTCTATTCTTTAGCACTTTTTCAAGCTGTTGAGCGATCTCCAAATTATCGAAGGTTGGAGCATCCGACACTTCCCCGGCATGAGTATAATGATGACCGGAATATCGTGACTCCACGGTTGAAGCACTGGTTGCTTTCTCAACCCACTCGTCAGGTAATCCACTGGCCCCATGGAGAGCACCCACAATACCACCTATCATCGCTCCTATAGTATCTGCATCTCTACCAAAATTGGCGGCCCAAGTAATAGCTTTACGTGGATCACCATCAGAGAGGTGTAAAAGAGCAAACGTGGCTGGAATCGTCTCCCTGGAATCACATAGAACTTGTCTAAGTGAGGTCCTGTAATACTCTTCCCTAAAATTCTCATAGGTTTCCGCTTTTTGCGCCATTTCAAGTGCGTCATCGATAAGGTCAATCAGCAATTTTGCACTGACCGGCATCAAATATTTTTTCGCTTCGTGAATTACTTCAGCTACGTTTGTGTTTGGCTTGAGGGCGGCGGCCACAGCAGCAGCTACAGCGCAAGCCGCGTCTCTACAGAAACCAGTTGGGCCATTATGAATTAACGCCGCTACTTCGGCTGTTTCTAGGGCCGCTTGCCTAGGGTTTCCCGCATTTATAATACCCATGGGAGAAATGGCCATTGCTGTTGAGGAACTTTGCATGTTCCCCCAGCCTGAGTAAGCAGGTAGTGACAATCCTTCCGAAAACTTATGAAAAGAATTTTTTACCGGGATAAACCAAAGCTTATAGTTTTGATCTCTGGAATCGATAAATGATTGTGCGAATTCGTCAACGTTGGGGTATCCGCCACATTTCATTATCGTTGTTACAAGCTGATTTCTCACAGCGGTGTCATCAGTCCCTGTGCCCTCGAAATCAGTAATACCATCTTTTCCATACTTTTCTTGAATCCCTTTATAGGTCATACCTTCGCCTGGGGCACCAAACGCATCACCAATCATCCCACCTAAAAGACATCCATATATTTTATCCATCAAAAGGTTCATTATTAGTCTCCTATGCCTTATATTCTCGGTCATGAGGATTATACAGTCTTAGCAATTTTCCAGAAGAGTTGACTTATCGTGGATTTTGCACACAGTAATACGGAGGTATCGTGAAACTAGCTCTTTTTACTCACCTTTCTTGGCCCGAGAAAATTAATCAGCCTTCTGTTTTCTATAACGCTGTCGACCAAGTACATCTTGCTGAATCCATCGGATTCGATTCTGCATGGTTTGCTGAGCATCACTTCACTAGATATAGCATGGGAGCGTCTCTTTTAGTTATTCTCGGTCATATAGCGGCGACCACTAAAAATATTCGACTTGGAACCGGGGTGCTGATTCCTAATCTTCATAACCCGATTCGACTCGCGGAAGATACAGCAACAGTCGATGTTCTTAGTAATGGCCGATTAGATGTTGGCTTTGGAAGAGGTGTATATGGTTATGAATATGGGGGATTTAATGTGCAAGCTGAGGAAAGCCAGGAGAGGTTCCAGGAGACGGTCCTTTCAATCTGTGATCTGTGGTCAAATAAATCAGTCTGCATGGAGGGACGTTTTCATCAATTGAGAAACATAGACTTGGTACCTTCCCCAATCCAAGTTCCTCATCCTCCTGTTTATATAGCAGCCACCAGATCCCCTGACACCTTAGACTTTTTAATCACAAATGGTTTTTTGTTGTGTATAGCAGTAGTTCAAGACACGGAATTGGCACTTAAATTGGTTTCCAGATACGAAGAGAAATGTAAAGCTATCGGACGCTCACCACATATGGATAAAGTTCCATTCTTTAGATATGTACATGTGGCTGAAGATGAGTCACAGGCAATTGAAAACACAAAGACACATATCGATTGGATACAAGATATCATGCAATGGAAAAGACACCTCCGAGAACGAACGGAAGTGTATCAGCCAATGGATGAATGGCTGGAATCTCGAAACGAACTTCCTCCCACCTTTGATCAGATACG
>CAZCOH010000072.1:0-7493 GCA_964500645.1 uncultured Dehalococcoidia bacterium | reverse complement strand
GCTACATGAGAGACTGCGGGAGGAAACTATGGTTCAATCGTTAGTCCTCGGTGGTCTCTAAATTCTGAAAAAGGAACGATACCACTACATACTTTATGGTGGGCACATAACAGGTCAGGTGAATCGATTAAAAGAACTAAAGAAGATCCATTTACCCAGGATCAACACACCTGGATTCATGAATGGTTGCATGGTATGAATATCGACTACCATGAAAATGCACTTCTATGTGATAAATCTTATGTTCTTCTGTCTCAATGTGAAAATGTTGAATATGGTAGTCAATTCAGCGTTATGGGTAATGGCTATGCGGCCAAGACTCCTGGAGCACCAGTAAGATACGCCTTGGGTTGGCTCGACGGCGATGAGATTTTACATATAGACAAGCCTGGAACTTACACGATCAAACCGCTGAATTCCACCTCTGGAAAAAGAGCGGTAGCTATAGAGGGTGGCAAACTTGTACCAGGGGGCGGGACTATCTGGCTTGAATATCGAATCCCGTCTGATGTAGACCATGCGTTAGTAAGTTCAAAGTATTTTAGTAATACACAGGGATTGATAATTCATGCTGGCGGTCTTATTGATGCCAGGCCTGAATACGATGAAGCTAACAGGTATATCAATGACCTGGACGAAGTCTCTCTAAATTCTGGATTCTGGAAGGATATAAACACTGGTGTCAAAATATACAACGTGGATCCAAATGGTGATGAGGGAATAACTTTTGACGTTGCCTTTGAAGATCCAGCCGAATGTATAAGAGGGAAACCTTATCTCACTAACGGTCTGTACAGTAATTATCATCACTTTGTTTTGTACGATGGCGGGGACTGGGGACCATACTGGAGGACTAATCCGGCTCTTCCTGATTCAGGGCAGTGTGGCTCTAACTGGATAATAGCTACAGTATCTGAGATGACTGAACCAAACGGGAACCGTACAATTACAGATTTTTCTGAATTCTGCAAATCACATAAGAAGGATGACGGTAGCTGGCGTGTTTTGATGAACAAACATCTTATTAAGGAAAGCAATGGAGGATGGTGTCATTCCAGTCCTCCTAGATGGTCAGTGGAGGGTTCTTCAGGTTTACCATATGAATGGTTTGAAATAGGAGCCGGGTGGGAATATAAAACTCAGCCTTTGCTTGCCGGTAGAGACCTCCAGTTCACAGTGGATATACCTGAAGGGTCTGCGCCTGGTCAGTACATGTTGAAGATGAAATTCATGAACATAATATCCAATGAATATGACGAATTTCTGCTTCCGGTTTTTGTCGGACAGGAGTTTATAGGTGATCCCTATACGGGAGGCCCTGCCAAAGATGTGAGACAGCCAACCTGGATTAATGCCGTGCCATTACCTGAGGGTCCACCCAGCGAACTCACGATTTCTGACAGCGCAACGGTTGTAGGTAAATTTGGTGACGACGCACTAAAGCCTGGAGAGAGAGTATTTTATTATCTCGATGGTGCTGACAGAGAGCTCTTTACGGTTTCAGATGCAGGGGAGATATCCTTTAAGTCTGCACCTTCTTTTGCTGAACCGACGGATACAGGAAAAGATAATACATACGATCTTGATATCACCAGGACAATAATTCCTGCAAAAGACCATTTTAAAATAGAAACACTGGCGAAAAGTTTTAAGATCTCAGTACAGTCAAACTAGGCGTGAATCTATGAAAAAACACGATTTTATGTATAAAGTCTGTATAAGGTTTGTATAAATGGCGTTCTTTATCGATGTCATAGACGCTTCAGGAAAAAGTGAGAGGATTATCCTCTCTGAGAACCCTGTCGTTGTTGGAAGATCTCAGTCTTGTAACATCACGGTTGATGACGCATATATTTCTGGCCGCCATGTGGAGTTCTGGCAGGATGCGGTTGGGAATTGCTTTGGCAGAGATTTAAACAGCTCGAATGGTACTAAGTGCAACGGCCAGGAAATGCAGGCATCGGCCACCAAAACGTTGCAGACGGGTGATCGGATTGATCTTGCTGATGGTAAGGCGACAATTACCGTTTCCAGGGAAGAAGTGGGAATTGGCGCAAAAAATAGATTTCCTCCTCCAGAAGGGACCGTGACTTTTATGTTCACCGACATGCAAGGGTCAACCGATCTTGTCCGCGACCTGGGAGATATAAAATCCAGGGATATTTTCAGGATGCACGAGGAAGTTCTGACAAATGCTATTCTGGAACATGAAGGTTACATTGTTAAAGAACAAGGTGACGGATTCATGGCCGCTTTCGATAGTAGTAGAGCGGGCATACAAACCGCTGTTTCAGTTCAGAAAACATTGAAATCCCTCAGAGAAGAGGATCCTGATTTACCAATACATGTTCGGATAGGTCTCAACACAGGCGAAACTATTATTGAAAATGATGACTATTTCGGCAGGGCTGTAAATGAAGCTGCCCGGATATCCGCTCAGGCTGAATCCGGTGAGATTTTAGTTTCGAGCGTCAGCAAAAGAATGGCAGATTCAGCAGGTGACATAACGTTCGGGGAGCCCCGGGAATTGGATTTAAAAGGCTTACCCGGTAATCACGTGGTTCACCCCGTCTCCTGGGATGTTGTTGAATGATGTCACTAAATGGTCCTAATAGTTATTCAAACATTTGTCTCTTTTATAAAGATAATTCCAAGTACTTTAATTTCACCGTCGCTACTAATTTCTTTTAAGTGATTTCAGGATGTAAGAATCTTTGACCTACATGCATAATTCAGGAGATTACCATACGTAATAAGTAAAATTTCCCTAGTCTATTATAAATTCTTTTCTTAGATGAATATAAGAAATTGTGATAGATATTGTTGTTAGGAGGTTATATATAAGGAAACTAGTTGTTTCTACTATAATCGCGATAATCGCGCTTACTGTTCTTGGCATAAAATTCCAGACAGATCAGGTAGAGGGGTTTGTGCCTGATCAGCCTTCGATTGTGAAGATAACAGCTGGGGGTGAATACTTCTGTGCGATTTTGAGCGACGGGTCAGCAAAGTGTTGGGGTGGTGGAGGTACCAAACTAGGAGGCGGAAGTTACGGCGACATTGGGGATGACCCCAACGAACTAGGCCTTCATATAGACCCAATTAATCTGGGCACAGGGAAGACAGCGGTGGATATCTCTGCCAATTCTTATCACTCCTGCGCTGTTCTTAACGATGGTACCTTGAAATGCTGGGGCAGTAATTTCAGTGGAATGATTGGTATCGATAACACTTCTACGGCTGGAAGCAATTCTGGCGCAATGGGAGATAACCTGCAAGCGGCCATTTTAGGGACAAATAAAACTGCTCTACAAGTTGCCGTTGGCTTCTATCACACATGCGCTCTATTAAATGATGGGTCTGTAAAGTGTTGGGGAGATGGTGACGGGGGAGTACTTGGCCAGGGAAATGAGAATGATATAGGAAAGGTTTCCGGGGACATGGCTTCATTGTCTGCTATTGATCTTGGCACTAATAAGACTGCGGTGAAAATTGAGGCGTCACATAATTATCCGGGACAATTTAACTGCGCAATACTGAATGATGGAACCCTCAAATGCTGGGGTAACAATAGTAATGGCCAACTAGGACAGGATCATAGTAATGATCTGGGAGATGGTGCAGGTGAAATGGGCGATAGTCTGCCTGCTATAAACCTGGGTGCTAACAAGACTGTGGTAGATATTGCACTTGGGGAATATCATGCATGTGCGCTATTAAACGATGGTAGCGTTAAGTGTTGGGGATATAACGGATACGGGAATCTAGGGCAGGGAAATACGACAAGAATCGGTGATAATACCGGAGAGATGGCCGCACTATCTGCAATAGATCTTGGAACCAACAAAACGGCAGTAAGAATTTCGGCATTTGATCATCAAACCTGTGCCATTCTCAATGACGGCACAGTAAAGTGTTGGGGCCAGAATAACCATGGCCAACTAGGCCAGGGAAACACTTCAAATATCGGTGATGATTCCGGGGAGATGGGGGACAATCTATCGCCGATCAATTTAGGTACTAATAAGAAGGCCATCGATATAGCTGTTTCTGAAGATGCAGTATGTGCTCTCCTGGAAGACTCCACTTTAAAATGTTGGGGTAGGAACAACGTCGGTCAGCTTGGCCACGGTGCACAGAATAATGTTGGTAAAGGCGCAGGACAGATGGGTGATGATCTGACTCCTGTGTCCCTCGGTACTGGTAGGAGTGCTACTGACGTAGTGGCTGGTGAAGACCATACCTGTGCGATCCTGGATAATGGATCATTAAAGTGTTGGGGTCAAAATGATTTTGGTCAACTTGGTCAAGAGCATAGTAATTCTATAGGTGCTAATGCAAATGAACTAGGAGACAATCTTGACCCAATAGATCTTGGCACTGGGAGAACGGCATTACAGATCTCTCTGGGGAAGAGTCATACGTGTGCAAGACTGGATAATAATACGGTCAAATGCTGGGGTGCAGGTGGGTCAGGTAGGCTTGGTATCGCGCAATGGTCTGGTGTTGGAGATGATGCGGGTGAAATGGGAGATAATCTCGATGCCATAGACCTGGGTTCTGGCAAAACAGCCACATACATAACTGCGGGAAAAGAACACACTTGCGCAGTTTTAAATGACAGCACGCTTAAATGTTGGGGCGATGCCTCTTATGGGCAGCTTGGGAGTGGGAATACTCAAGACTTAGGCGATGGTGCTGGTGAGATGGGAGATGCTCTTCCATTAGTAAGCCTCGGCACGAATAAAACTGCCGTAGCAGTAGAGGCAGGGGAATTTCATACATGCGCTATTCTAAATGATGGTACCTTAAAGTGCTGGGGTATGAACTCTTATGGTCAACTTGGGATAGGGAGTTCCAGTTGGTCAGAGAAAATCGGGGATGAGTCCAATGAAATGGGTGACGATCTGGATCCTATACCCCTTGGGGACGGGAAGACAGCCGCAAAGCTTTCCCTGCAGGGCCAATCAACTACATGTGTCCTATTAAATGACGGCTCTGTTAAATGCTGGGGATATGCAGGGGCAGGTAGCTTAGGACAGGAAAGTTATGACAATCTGGGTGACAACCCTGATGAGCTTGGGAATAACCTTGACCCTATAGATCTCGGAACAGGTAAGACAGCTGTGGAGATCAGCGCTAGTGGTGATAATACCTGTGTTGTACTTAACGACGGGACTGCAAAATGTTGGGGCAGGAATGCTGAAGGCCAGCTCGGCCAGGGAAACACAAGTGGGAAAGGTAACCATTCAGGTGAAATGGGAGATAATCTTTCGCCTATAGACCTTGGTAGTGGTAAGACGGCCACAAAAATTGCCATCGGTGATGAATATGTCTGCGCTGTGTTAAATGACGGAACAATAGTTTGCTGGGGGCAGAACGGTAATGGAGGACTAGGTGTTCCAAACACGAATCGAGGGGACGGTCCAAATGAAATGGGGGATTACCTCATGTTTACCCCACTGGACGCCCACAACGATATCATTCAATTACAAAGCGGATCAGATTTTACCTGCGCTATTTTTACTTTCGGAACTGTAAAGTGTTGGGGTGAGGGAGACTATGGACAAATCGGACAGGATTCCACAGCTGATATAGGGGATTCTGCCGGAGAAATTGCGGCTCTAGCCCCTGTACATCTCGGCGCTAATAAGACTGCTGTTGCTCTAGCGACTGGTCACGAACATGCCTGTGCTCTCCTCAGTGATGGGACGGTAAAGTGCTGGGGTAATGGGGGTAGTGGGAGGTTAGGTCAGGATTCTACTGCACACCTTGGTGACTCCAGTGGTGAGATGGCGGCTCTCGCTGCAGTAAACCTTGGTGCTAACAAGACGGCTGTTGCGATTGAGGCCGGTGATGCGCATACCTGTGCACTTCTGAATGATGGCACGGTGAAATGCTGGGGTGAAGGAGATAACGGAAGGTTAGGCCAGGATTCTACAGCCGACCTTGGTGATTCCAGTGGTGAGATGGCGGCTCTTGCCGCGGTGCACCTTGGGACAAACAAAACGGCTATTGCAATATCGGTTGGCCAATTGCATACGTGCGCACTTCTGAATGATGGCACGGTGAAATGTTGGGGAGAGGGTGACAGCGGTATGCTTGGTCAAGGATCGCAGGATGACCTTGGAGATTCCAGTGGAGAAATGGCTGCCCTTGCAGCGATTGATCTTGGGACAAACAAAACTGCTATCGGGATTTCTGCCGGTAATTCACATACATGCG
The DNA here is from genome assembly GCA_964500645.1 of uncultured Dehalococcoidia bacterium. Lineage (GTDB taxonomy): Bacteria > Chloroflexota > Dehalococcoidia > Lucifugimonadales > UBA826 > CAYFIW01. The sequence continues at coordinate 1,268 of CAZCOH010000072.1, read as the reverse complement.
CTCTTTTGAACGATGGCACGGTGAAATGTTGGGGATATGGAGATAGCGGTAGGTTGGGACAGGATACGACAGATAGTATTGGAGACGGATCAAATGAAATGGGAGATAATCTTTCTGCTATAAACGTTGGATCTAATAAGACGGTTGTTTCTCTTGATGTAGGCGGTAACCACACCTGTGTAATTTTAAATGATGGAAGTTCGAAATGCTGGGGTGATGGGGGATCGGGTAGGCTGGGACAGGGATCAACAGATCATCTAGGAGACGCTAACGGTGAGATGGCTGCTCTTTCTGCAGTCAGTCTGGGTACAAACGAAACAACGGTGGGTATTTCTGCCGGTATGGATCACACTTGTATCATCGTTAACAATGGAAGAGTCAAATGCTGGGGTAATGGAAGTGATGGAGCACTAGGATATGGGAATGTAAACGACATTGGTGACGGTGGTAGTGAGATGGGAACAAATCTCGCGGCAGTCTCACATATACCCAGTCCGTCCGCTCCTACATCGCTAGATCTAAAGGCCTTAAGCGACACGGGGGTATCATCAACGGACAATATCACTAATGATACAACGGCGACGATACAGGGAACTTCAGGTGCCCGTAACCACATTGAAGTGTTCTCAGGGGTATCATCAGTTGCAAAAACGACTGCAGATAGTGCGGGTGTATGGGTAGCAACTACCACAGCACTTTCTGCGGGCTCTATCTCAATAACTGCAAAGTCCACAAATTCTATTGGGACTTCCGCTGCTTCATCAGCACTCACTTATACACTGGATTCGACAGGGCCGACGGCCCCATCTACACCGGATCTTGCAAGTGGAAGCGATACTGGCAGTTCAAACACTGACAACACCACCTTTGATAACACTCCAACATTTACTGGTACAGGTGCTGTGGCAAATGCAAATGTTGAGATATTTACGGGGGCAAATGCTTCTATCGGGTCAGCCACAGCGGACGGATCGGGCAACTGGTCTATAACCAGTTCGTCTGTTCCTGACGGGGCTTATTCCATAACGGCTAAGGCATACGATGTAGCTGGAAATGCAAGTTCCGCTTCGTCCGCATTGTCGGTGACAATAGATACGACTGCTCCTTCCGCTCCGTCCACCCCCGATCTTCAGAGTGCTAGTGATACTGGTTCGTCGAACTCTGACAATCTAACTAATGATATGACCCCAACAAGTGATGGAACTTCAGAGGCGAATGTTTCCATAGAATTATTTAGGGGTGGACATGTATCGATCGGCACTGGTACG
>CAZCOH010000071.1:4442-7770 GCA_964500645.1 uncultured Dehalococcoidia bacterium | reverse complement strand
CAATATGCCGGAAGCTTTTAACCCTACCGCAACTCCAATCATCATTCCAATTTGGCAATGATGGCCGCAAGCATGAGCAGCTGATGTGGATGGATCAGCATGTTCATGCCCTTCTACACGAACTGAATCCAACTCACCAATAACTGCAATGGTGGGGCCTGCGCTTATCCCTTCTAAATATCCTTTAATTCCAGTTAATGCGATCCCCTTTCTATGTTGAATTTTTAATTCTGATAGTTTCTCACTCACATATTCAGATGTTTTGTGTTCCATAAATCCAGTTTCAGGGATTTTGAGAATTCTTTTTGAAATATCAATCAAATAGTCAGAGTTTCGATCTATTTCATTCCACGCAATTTCTTTTAAATCCTGATGAGTCATCATTGGTGAAAAAGTTCCTCTTTTGACATTCCTCTCAGCAAGGCAAGGTAATCAGATTTTGTCAATTTTGCTTTATACCCTTTCATTAAAGTGTGTCCATTCCGGGATCCTTCTGCCATCAGGTCGATAACCGTCATCGCCATAATTTTGGAAGCGGTCAAAACCCCCAGTGCATAATCATCAATCACATAATCTTTACCATGTCCTACGCCAGAGGCAGCTTCCACGTAAGGATGAATGACAGGCATTAGTTGTGACACATCCCCCATGTCAGTTGATCCTGATTGGTGAGAACGTTGGTATACATGTTGTTTGCCAACCAATGAAGAGGCATTGGCTGCATATACATCCATAACATTAGTATTGTTTATGATTGGAAGGTAACCGGGTAAAGTAGATATGGTCACAGACCCCCCCACGGCCATTGCACCTGCTCTGAGGGCTCTGTCCACTTTTTGTGAAGCAGACAAGAAAGCTTCTATAGATGCCCCTCTAACGTAAGTTTCCATTCGGACGTCTGAAGGGACAGAACTAACTGACAAACCTCCATTAGTTATTATCGGATGTACTCGGATGGTATCTTCATCTCTGTAAGTTGCTCTTTGAGCATGGATTGCTGATAGGGCTATCATTGCTGCATTAAGTGCATTGACACCTAAATGAGGGGCCGTTCCGGCATGAGAAGCCTTGCCATGAAACTGAATACTTTTTGCAATTAGCCCGTTGTTCGTACCACCTAGAGATATTTTACCCAGATCAGGGAAAGAAGATGTATGTGTCATCATTGCTAAATCAACATCGTCAAAATGGCCGAGGCGAATAAATTCTGGCTTGCCGCCAAGAAATTCGATTCTCCCTTGCTTTCGCAATTCGTTACGATGTTCAATTTCAATATATTCTTCTGCAGGAACCGCCATCAGAGTAACCTTGCCAACCAAATGCTCAAGTACTTCAGGGGTTTTCAAGGCCAAAGCAACACCAAGTAACATACCTATTTGACAATGATGACCACAGGCATGAGCACCATTTGTCTGCTCGTCAACAAATGGGTGATCTAATACTTTTAGAGAATCCATCTCGGCCAAAACGGCCACATTAAATGATTGAGGCTGGGACCCGTGTAGAGTGGCTTTAATTCCAGTTAAAGCAATATTGTCTTCAAAAGGGATACCTAAGTGGGACAACTCGCTAGCGATTATTTTTGAAGATTTAAATTCCTTGAATCCGGTTTCAGGATTGGCCAGAATATCCTTGGATACTCGTATCAGTCTATCTGCATTAGAGTCTATTCTGTCACAGGCTATTTTTTTAATGTCTTCAAGATTCACAGCTTATCTTTCATAGATCTGATTTACCGACAGGAATTCTATCTTTGGTTGTTTTTACGTTGATACAGGATAGCGACTCTAAATCAGTCATCCTCAAGAGTCGAAGTGTCACCTTCCGGCAACCCAAGTTCTCTAGCTTTTAAAAGCCTTCTCATGATCTTACCGCTTCTAGTCTTTGGAAGAGAAGGAATGAAATCAATTTCTCGTGGGGCTACCGCAGCAGATAACTTCTCTCTAGCAAACCTCATAATTTCATTCCGTAGCTTAGTGCTTTCCTCATATCCATCTTTAAGGGACACAAACGCTTTTACAATTTCCATAGCGATTGGATCAGGCTTTCCGATAACCCCAGCTTCCGCAACTGCAGGGTGCTCAATCAAAGCACTTTCAACTTCAAAAGGTCCAACCAAGTGACCTGCAGTATTTATAACGTCATCAGCTCTTCCTACAAACCAGAAATATCCATCTTCATCTCTACGTGCAGTATCTCCAGTGATATACCAGCCCTTCCTAAATCGGGAGTTATACATTTCCGAATTATTCCAATACCCGTGGAACATTGATGGCCATCCCGGCTTAACAACAAGATTTCCATCCTCCCCGTCAGGTACTTGCTCAAAATCTTCATTGACAATTGCTAATTCAACACCGGGTATTGGCTTACCCATCGAACCAGGTCTTACCTCCATTGATGGGAAATTAGCACACATTATCGCTCCCGTTTCTGTCTGCCACCAATTGTCATGAAAAGGCATCCCGAAAACTTCATCTCCCCACACCACTGCCTCGGGATTCAAAGGCTCACCGACACTGCACATATACCTCAAAGTTGACAAATCAAACCTACCAGGAACCTCTTCTCCTGCCTTCATCAGCATACGAATAGCCGTAGGAGCTGTGTACCATACCGTCACCTTGTGCTTTTGAATCTGTTCATACCACCGGCTGGCGCTGAAACCTCCCTCATAAATGAGTTGAGTAAGACCATTGGTCCAAGGAGCTAGCATTCCGTAAGAAGTTCCGGTAACCCATCCAGGGTCTGCCGTACACCAATAAACGTCATCCTCATGGAGATCTAGAGCCCATTTTCCTGTTGCCATCTGTTGCACAACAGCTTGGTGTCTATGAACCGCTCCTTTTGGCTTTCCAGTTGTACCTGAAGTGTAGTGCATAATTGAATAATCATATTGACCGGTGACAACAGTTGTGAAATCAGCAGACGCTTTACCCATTTCTTCGTCATAGGATAAATCTTGGGCGTCAATTGGATTAGGGTCTCTCTCGTCCTTATTTACGATTAATATATGTTGAAGCTCAAATAACTCAGGTATTATTTCTGATATTTTTCTTCTCAAATCAGGCTGAGTTACTAAGACTTTTGCTCCACTATCTTGCATGCGATCCCTAACAGGTTCGGGGCCGAATGCTGAAAACAAAGGACCGACAACCGCACCTGCCTTTAGGGCTCCGAAGAAAGCCACATAGAGTTCTGGCAATCGATCCATAAATATAAAAACTCTATCGCCTTTCTCTATCCCTAGACTTTGCAAAACATTGGCAAATTTGTTCGTGAGACGCTTCATGTCACCAAAGGTGTAATCCTCTCTCTCCCCATTCTT
>CAZCOH010000071.1:0-4342 GCA_964500645.1 uncultured Dehalococcoidia bacterium | reverse complement strand
CACAGGCTCAAATGAAAATTAATATTGATACGACTTATGAAGAGAAGAAGACAATCTTTTCTACTATTATCGAGATAATTCAATCAATCCCCTTCGGAAGCGTCGCAACCTACGGGCAAATAGCACACATGGCAGGAACTAGGGATGCCAGGCTTGTTGGGTATGCATTAGCAAGCAATCATCCCCATGGTAATCCTATTCCTTGGCACCGAGTCGTTAGTAAAGATGGCAAAATATCACTTAAGGACAAACCAAAGTACTTGACTCAGAAAAAATTGCTACTTTCAGAGGGTATTATTTTCGGTGAAGATGATGCTATTGATCTTAAAAAAAAGGGATGGCTAACATCAGATAAGGAAGATCGTCCTTGACCCTCCTAGAAACCGGTTCCTATAATGCTGATACTTTCCAATATTTAAGAGGAGTTACCCATGAGTTACGAAACCCTGTTGATAGATAAGACAGATGGAATAGGCACAATTACATTAAACCGACCAGAAGTACTAAATGCCATGAGTACGGTTCTATTTAAGGAAATGGACCATGCCGTTTCAGACATGGAATCGGATGACACCATAAAAGCAGTGATCTTCACTGGATCGGGTGACCGAGCTTTTACTGCAGGAGCTGACATACATGAAATGACGAGAAATGCAGAGAGTGAGAATCCCCCGCCACCCGATCCCAAAAGATCAGAATATGCATGGCATATTGGCACATGTAGTAAACCTACAATTGGGGCAATAAACGGACTGGCTTTTGGAGGTGGTGCTGTTTTAGCTTCAAGCCTAGATATTCGAGTCGGTTGTGAAAAAACTAAGTTTAGATTTCTAGCAGCGGCGTATGGAAGAGTAAATTCCACTTGGAGCCTCTCAATGCAGGTAGGTTGGCCAAAAGCCAAAGAATTGCTATTAACCGCCAGAGTAGTCGAATCTGATGAAGCCCTACAGATTGGTCTGGTAAACCACCTTGTCGAATCAAATGAACTGATGAATAAGTGTCGAGAATTGGCGGGATTGATCGCGGGGAATGATTCGAGAATGGTACAAGGAATCAAACAATTACTGATTGACGACATAGGTGGAACATGGAGGGATGCCTATCAGAATGAGCTAAACGCCCAGTCTGGCAGTTTGGAACCTACACCAGTGCTTGAAGGATTCAAACCCTTTATCGACAGGAAAGGACGAAAACCTTAAAAACTCTCTTAAACCTCAAATCCTATTTACATTGCAAGGAGTAGCGAAATGGCTAACACACTGAACACACCACTTGAAGGTATCAGAGTCTTGGATCTAGGGCGTTATCAAGCTGGTCCAAGATGTGGACTTATGTTTGCTCGAATGGGAGCAGAAGTCATCAAGGTTGAAGGAGTCAACGGAGATGAAAGTAGAAAAAACGGTCCGACTGTAAGAGGACAAAGTGCATATTGGGTTCAGTACAACAGCGGAAAAAAAAGTCTTTCAATTAATCTCCGAACTGATGAAGGTAAGTCCGTTCTCCGAGACCTTGTTAAAGAGTCTGACATACTCATCCAAAATTTCAGACCTGGTACGATCGAAGTAATGGGATTTGGCTACGAAGAACTTAAAAAAATCAATCCTGGAATTATCATGGTCAATGTATCCGCATATGGCCAATACGGTCCTTACAAGGACCGTGTAGGATTTGATCCAATAGGGCAAGCAATGGGAGGCCTGATGACATTAACAGGTGAAGAAGGTATGCCGCCAATAAAAACCGCTTTCCCTTTGATCGATAGAATAACATCACTCCACGCCACTATCGGAGCCCTAGCAGCATTACGCGAAAGGGAAATATCTGGGGAAGGACAAACTATTGATGTATGTTTGGCAGATACGGGATACACATGTAATGAAATCCCCATAACTGCCTATTTAGGAACGGGGTATGAACAAACTCGTGAAGGTAACGGTAAAAGTACCGGAGGTTGTTATCAAACAATAGACGGGTGGGTTATCATCGCAGCCACTAACGATAATATGTGGACACGACTTTCAGAGTCAGTCGGAAAACCAGAGTGGTTAACTGACCCTAGATTTGAAAGCAGATCTGACAGAACAAACACAAATGCTCAAGCTTTGGAAGATGAACTTTCTGAATGGTTTTCAAAAAGAACAATGGCAGATGCTGTCGATATATTGTCTTCAAACGGAGTCCCCTGCTCCCCCGTAAACACGACCGCGCAAGCGTCAGCTGATCCTCATCTTAAGGAACGGGAAGTTCTAGTCGAGGTGCCTGATCCGATAGCAGGAACTATCCACGTGACTGGAAAAATGATCAAATTTGGTCGAACAGAAATGGTTGTTGGGTCAGCCCCAGTGATCGGGGAACATTCTCACGAGATACTATCTAACGTCCTAGGATATTCAAATGAGAAGATTTCTGAACTCTCAGAAAGTGAAATAATAAGCACATCAGACGACTAGATTAAATATATTCAAAAATTCTATGGGAATTAGAACGGCTGCAATTGGAGTAGGTGCAATAGGGGGATCCCTAGCAGGTTTCATGTCGAGGGCAGAACATGACGTCCTCATGATAGACGGATGGAAGGACCATGTAGCCGCTATGAATGAAAAAGGCCTTATTCTTGACGGAATAACCGGCAAACATGTGGTCAAAGTAAATGCAATTCACACCGATCAAGTCGCCGAGATTAATGGCTATTTTGATTTGGTAATAATAGGAGTCAAATCATACGACACAATAAAAACCGTAAGATCCATGCTCCCATATATGCACGAAGACACATGGGTTGTAAGTCCACAAAACAGTATCAATGAGCTTCAAATAGCTCCTATCGTGGGTGCTCACAGAACAATTGGATGTATAACAACGATCTCTGCTGCCATGTACAAACCAGCACATATTACACGCACTGGTAGTGTTTCCCAATCTCTCCAAGAAAAACCCATATGTTTTAAAGTCGGTGAACTTGATGGCAAAATTACTCCAAGACTGGAAACCTTGGTTGAGATTTTTTCATCGGCCGGAACTACAGTGGCAACAGATGACTTGTGGGGAGAACGTTGGTCAAAAATGGTCACAAATTGCATGGTAAATGCTACTTCGGCTATGACAGGACTTATGAGTCATGAGATCAGAGAAAGCGAGGATGCCAGAATCCAAATTCTTAATCTTGCAATTGAAACTGTACGTGTCGGGCGCGCTTTGGGACACAAAGTTGTTCCACCAATGGGAAATTTTTCTTTAGAGGAAATGGAAGAAGCAGTTGGTCCCAAAGGTCACCCAGAAGTTATTTCAGTTCTTACAGGTAGTAAACCAAAATTACCTGGTAGACCATCAATGGCACAAGACATCATCAAGGAACGACCTACTGAAATTGAATATCTCAACGGATTTGTCTCGAAAAGAGGAAAGGAAATTGGGATAGCAACTCCCTATAGCGACGCGGTTACTGAGGTGATAAAAGGGATAGAAAGCGGAGAATTTAATATCGGTATAAAAAACATACTTAAAGTTTCAGAAATAGTAGAGGCATATAAATGAGTTTAGAAGGAAAAATTGCTCTTGTAACAGGTTCTGGAAGGAATATTGGGAAAGCTACAGCAATTGAATTATCAAAGAAAGGGGCTCAAATAGCCGTCAACGCAAGAAACAATAATGACGAAGCCAATTCAGTTAGAGATTACATTATTGAAAATGGTGGAAAGGCTATATCAGTAATAGCGGATGTAGGCAATGAAAGAGAAGTGTCTCAAATGTTTGCTGAAATAGAATCATCCTTGGGGCCAGTAAGTATACTAGTAAACAACGCTGGCCTTAGATCATCGGTGCCAACGGCATCTATGACGACTAATGAATGGAGAGATGTACTCGCGGTCAACCTAGATGGTCCTTTCTTTTGCTCAAGAGCGGCCATACCAGGAATGCAAAATATTGGGTGGGGACGCATTATTAATGTATCAGGCCTAAATGCTTTCTCTGGAAAGAGCGAATGGGCACATGTATGTGCTTCTAAAATGGGTGCCCTTGGGCTGACTCGAGCATTAGCGTTGGAACTAGCAAATGACGGAATACTTGTAAATCACATTGTTCCTGGTGCATTTGATACAACCAGAAGTGAAACTACAGGATCAGCCATCACCACAGGATCCTTCAGCAACGCGCCAGTCGGCAGGCTAGGATATCCAGAGGAAATTGCGACCACAGTATCCTTTCTAACATCAGATGGTGCCGCATACATAACTGGACAAACCATACACGTTAATGGTGGAGCACTGTTATATTAACTTCTAGCAGAAAATTTGTGAGAATTGGAATTGAACGTAACAATATTGTACTTCGCAAGCTACAA
>CAZCOH010000070.1:0-7808 GCA_964500645.1 uncultured Dehalococcoidia bacterium | reverse complement strand
TTTATGTTGGTTAGAACTGATCCTGATGCGCCAAAACACAGAGGTATAAGTTTTGTACTTTCAGAATTAGAAACGGAGGAAGGTGACAGGTCAGAAGGTGTCACGATCGAAAAAATACCAATGATGTGGAACGCATATAGAGGACTAGTCACATTTGATAATGTCCGTGTACCAAAGAAAAATTTGGTAGGAGAATTGAATAGAGGTTGGTACGTAGGTGCCGCATTACTAGACTTTGAAAGATCTGGGGTAGACAGGCCGGCAAGAGCGAAAAGAGTCTTAGAAGATCTTGTCCAATTCTCAAAAGAAAATAGTAAAAATGGTATTCGACTTGCTGACGACCCAGTAGTCAGGCGAGAGCTTGCCGAATTAGCTGTACAAGTTGAGACAACAAGGTTGATGTGCTACAACGTTGCCTGGATGCAAAGTCAGGGACTAATACCTAACAAGGAAGCTTCCATTACTAAAGTGTATGGCACTGAAATGGTAAACAGATTGTACGGATTTGGAGTAAAAATGCTTGGGATGCATGGGCAACTTGATCCCGGATCAAAATGGGCTCCACTTAGAGGAAGAATTGAGAATGCATGGCTAAGGTCGTTTGGTGGAATGGTAGCTGCAGGAACATCAGAAATACAGAGAAACGTTGTAGCTCAAAGAGGATTAGGATTACCAAGAGGATAGACCCCAGTCACTAATCAAGGAAAATATAGAAAGCCTCAAATTAATTAAGGGAGACTGACTCAGATGGATTTAGGACTCAATGAAGCTCAGCAAATGCTGAAGAATAGCGCCCAGGAATTTCTTGAAGCAGAATGCTCCAAAGACTACGTAAGAGAGATGGAAGAGGATGAAAGGGGATATACACCAGAACTATGGCAAAAATTGGCTGAACAAGGTTGGTTAGGACTTATTATTCCCGAGAAATATGGTGGGGTTGAACTAGAATATCAGGACCTAATTGTTCTACTAGAAGAAATGGGAAGATATATGCTTCCTGGACCTTATTTCTCTACCGTTGTTATGGGTGGAATGACCATAACGGATGCAGCAACAGAGGAACAAAAAGAGGAATATCTTCCTCGAATCGCAGAAGGACAAATAATCGTAACTTTGGCAATCAACGAACCTAGTGGTCGATGGGATGCAGAAGGTATCGAACTAAAAGCCTCAGAAAACGGCGACAAATGGGTTTTGAATGGGACTAAATTATTTGTCCCAAATGCTCATGTCTCGGATTATGTAGTTGTAGCTGCTAGAACCGGAGAGGGAACGAATGACATAAGTCTATTCATAGTATCCACTCAAGCAAAAGGAGTTGAAGAAACGCTGCTCCAAACTATAGCCTCAGACAGGCAATCCGAAGTGGTATTCAACAATGTAGAAGTATCTTCTTCCAATCTTCTAGGGGAGAAAAATGCGGGATGGAGCACGATTGAAAAAGTCCTCCAATGGGGCGCTATAGGAAAATGCGCCGAAATGACCGGAGGAGGACAAGAAGTTCTTGACATGACAGTTGAATATGCCAAACAAAGAACTCAGTTTGGACGCCCAATCGGAACCTTTCAAGCAATCCAGCGCCATTGTGCCAATATGGCAACTGATGTAGAAGGCTCAAAATTCATAACATACCAGGCAGCCTGGAGGCTTTCTGAGGGTCTACCAGCAGATCGTGAGGTTGCCATGGCAAAAGCATGGGTCAGTGAAGCATACCGCCGAGTTTGTGCATTAGGCCATCAGTCACATGGAGCAATAGGGTTCACAAAGGAACACAACATGCAACTGTATTCTAGAAGAGCAAAAGCAGCAGAATTAGCATTTGGTGATGCCGACTTACACTTAGATAAGGTTTCAGAAATTCTAGGATTATAAGAATCTATACATAGAACTCCAAAGGGTCTGTTTTACCACGGTAATCAGGCCCTTTTCTGTTTTAGATCACATAGAGCTATATCAAAAACCTAATGACTACATCAATAGAAACTCCATACATAAATTGCGAAGACGTCTTTAAAATTTATAAAGCTGCTGAACTTGAGGTGGTCGCCCTAAGAGGATTGGATTTAAAGGTAAATGAAGGAGAAGTAGTTGCTATAGTAGGTGCCAGCGGAAGCGGTAAAAGTACTCTACTAAACATACTCGCCGGATACGACGCGCCTTCAGCTGGAAATGTGACCGTCGGAACCAGGAACCTTCTTCGGATGTCCCCAAAAGAAGTCGAAGCTTACAGACGTAACGAGGTCGGTTTTATATGGCAGCAAACAAGCAAGAATTTGTTTCCTTATCTCACTGCGATAGAGAATGTAGCTCTGCCTATGATTTTGACCGATCAAAATAAAGAATATAGAGATGCTAAGGCTTCAAGGTTGCTGGAACTTGTCGGTCTATTAAACAGACAAGACCACACCCCAGACAAGTTATCCGGGGGAGAACAACAAAGAGTTGCGATTGCAGTAAGCCTCGCAAATGACCCTCCCTTGTTATTAGCAGATGAGCCAACAGGTGAACTTGATGACAGCACAGCATCTGAAATACTTGATTTGTTTGGGACATTAAACAAGAAAATAAATACAACAATTGTGATCGTCACTCATGACCCTAACATTGCATTCAAAGTAGGTAGGGTGGTGTTAATAAAAGACGGTAAAACATCAATGGAAATTCGCCGTACCGAATATCAAGGCATTTCTGGAGCGACTAATGCCCATAGTCAATTAGATGAATTTACCCTGGTTGATGCAAATGGAAGGCTGCAAATTCCAAGCAGTATGCTTTCTAATATAGGGATTGAAGAGCGTGCCCTAGTTGAAGAAAAAGATGGAAAAATAACAATATCACGAATATCATCTGAGTAATGGAAATTCGAGAATCAGAACCTAAAAATCTACCTCCATTGCTGGAAACTGAAAACCTATATAAAGAATACAACTTAGGCGGAGAAAAGATAACCGCGCTTAATAACATCAATCTTGTTGTTTCTAATGGTATGTTTCTAGCAGTTGTAGGACGATCTGGGTCAGGAAAAACAACGTTGCTTAACATAATGGCTGGGCTAGACCGGCCTACTAAAGGTAATGTTCTTATTTCAGGACATAGAATCTCAGGTATGAGTAGCAAAGAATTGACTCAGGTCAGGCGAAGTACAATAGGATTTATTTTCCAGTCTTTTGGTCTTGTACCACTTCTTACCGCCTTTGAAAACGTCGAACTCCCATTAAGAATCGCAGGAATGAACTCTGAGCAAAGAAATGAACGATCCAGAGAAGTTTTAGAAATGGTAGGACTATGGGGGCGATCCCACCATAGGCCTTACGAATTATCTGGGGGAGAGCAGCAGCGAGTTTCAATAGCCAGAGCGATAGTTAATAAGCCCCCGCTAATCCTCGCAGACGAGCCCACGGGTGAGCTAGATTCATCAAATGCATGGGAGATATTTCGACTCTTCAAGGAAATGGTCAATGAGGAAGGGATCAGTGTCGTTTCAGCCACCCATGATTCGACTCTTTTGGATATGGCAGACGAAGTAGCTGAGATACGTAACGGATCCTTGACACTATCACCCCAAAATATTCCTTCACATCGCTTCAAATAAACCCGAAATAGTGCGCATAATACTGGTAAGTTTAATTCGATTAAATTATCCTGAATGTATTCTCTGCAACTGCGTACAATTGCCTATTTTAGAGTGGTAGCTTCACAACAAGTGAGTATATATCTAACAATTCTAAAATGGTGGTCCAATATTTGAAATCCACAAATTTCCTTTCGCAATCGTCGAAAAAGAGACTGAAAGAGTTTCTTAATAGACCCCTAGATACATTCCCAAATACAATTTCCAAATCTCATCAAGAATATATAGACTGTTTTCCATATTTATGCCATCTATCCTCCGGCTGTAAATCTAAAAGAAAACGCCCGTCCAAGGTATTAAAACGCATTTGTTCAAGGATCAACGATGCAAATGTAACCAGGTCATGCGGCTTATCAGATCTTTCATTAGACCTATTAGCCAAGAGAAGAAAAAAAGGAGAATCATTGTCTGTTGAAACTATAAACTTATTGGACAAAGTACGGCCTAATGGCCCAAATAAAAAATAAATCAAATATTAAAAAAACAACCCACGTCAATTAGGAGTATTAGCATGAATCTATTTGATCTCTCAGGTAAAACAGCACTTATCACGGGAGGAAACGGTGGTATTGGCTACGGTATCGCAGTGGGTCTCGCCGAAGCGGGAGCGCAAATTATTATTTCGGCCCGAAATAATAAGAAAACTAAAGACGCTGTGGATTCTCTGAAATCATCAGGGCATCAAGCCTTAGGAATTCAAGTAGACGTTTCAGATGAATCTTCAATTAAAAATATGGTATCCGAATCTTTAAACAGTGCTGGTCAGGTAGATATCCTCGTTAATAACGCGGGAATAGGAATAAGAAAGCTACCTCACGAATACAATCTCGATGATTGGAATCAAGTAATAAATATCAACCTCACAGGATCGTTCATAGCGGCCAGGGAATTACACCCGCATATGAAAGCTAACGGCGGGGGGAAGATTATAAACATTGGATCTATGACTTCTATATTCGGGCTAGATTGGGCGGTCGCATATGCCTCAAGTAAGGGTGGTGTGGTGCAATTAACAAAAACTCTATCAGTGGCTTGGGCAAAAGATAATATACAAGCTAATACTATTTTGCCCGGATGGATTCACACAGAGCTAACACAGGGCATAAAAGATAATTTTTCTGACCGCTACGATCACATACTTTCACGTATCCCTGATGGCCGTTGGGGTGAGCCATCTGATTTATCAGGTACCGCAGTTTTTCTTTCCAGCAAAGCATCTGATTACGTAACAGGAGTTTCTATACCGGTAGACGGTGGATATACTTCTTTCTAAAACCACCTCATTCTAGAAACAGAAAGGCTTATTATTATGACCGACACAATTATTTCGGAAATAAAAGACAAAGTTGTGACTGTTACCTTCAACAGGCCCGATCAGCATAACGCTATCGATTATGATGGATGGATAGAACTTACCAGAGTAGTAGAAGAGATTTCTCAAAACGACAGTATACGTGTAGCCATATTCAAGGGAGCCGGACATAAATCATTTTCTGCCGGGGCAGACATTAAAGATTTCGAAGTACACAGATTTGACTCAACCTCTTCAAAAATATACTCAGATGCCTTTGATGGCGCCCTGGATGCCATTGAGGCTCTCCCTATACCAACAGTCTCTATGATCAGAGGCATATGCGTAGGTGGCGGATGTGAATTGTCTATGGCAACGGACATAAGAATTGCTTCCGAGGAAAGCAAATTTGGTATACCTGTTGCTAAATTGGGGATACTCGTCGGATATCGGGAGATGAAACGGCTTATAAACCTGGTAGGAGTAGGAAACGCCTCTTACATTTTATTGAGTGGAAAGATTATAGATTCCAAAGAAGCTCTAGACATGGGCCTGATAACTCGCCTAGTCGACACAAAAATATTGGAAGAAACCGTTAGTAAATTGACGTTAGAAATGGCTGACCTTGCACCATTGTCACAATCAAACCATAAAAAGATTCTTCAAAAAGTAGTTGAAAACCAGTCACTTAGGGGATTTGATACCCAGGAATTAGATCTCCCTTTTACTAATTTTGACAGCGAAGACTTCCAAGAAGGTCGAAAGGCTTTCGTAGAACGCAGAACTCCAAATTTCTCTGGGAAATAATTGGAATCGGAAATTAACCTACGTTTTCAATACAACAGTACAAAAGGCCCAAAACATTTCAAAGGTATTTTTTAAAGAACCCAGTCAATCTGGTTTCTAAATATGTCCTGTCAGATTGCCGTCTGGGCATATGTCTCTCTTTTGGAAAGAGCACCAAGTCATATTTTTTATTAAAAGAAATCAAAGCATTTATCAGCCGAGCGGAATGACGAAAATGAACATTTTCATCAATCAACCCATGAATTAACATCAATTCCCCACGTATATTAGATGCATATTCCATCACGCTAGAGTTTACATATCCATCTGGATTAGAGATCGGTGTCCCCATATATCTTTCCGTGTAATGTGTATCGTATCCATCCCACGAAGTCACTGGCGCTCCAGCTACTGCAACTTTAAAAACTTCAGGATACTGTGCAAGGCACATCAGAGCCATATATCCCCCATAACTCCATCCATACACGCCGATTTTGTTTTCATTCGCATAGCCTTTTTTGATCAACCACTCTATGCCCGAAAGTTGATCTTCTACTTCTACAGAACCCATGCGGTTTTTTATATGCGCCTCAAACGATAAACCTTGCCGGGCACTACCTCTATTATCTAAAACGAAAACTAAATATCCTTGCTCTCTCAAATATTGAACTCTGAGTGCAGCTGTCAAATTCCAACTATTAGTTACAAGTTGCGCATGCGGCCCGCCGTAGACATACAAGATGGTTGGATGGGGACCTTCGCCGAAAGACTCATCAGGGGAAAAAATAGCTCCGTTAAGTTGATCACCATTTTTAGATGCAATCTCCACAAACTCCGGAGGACGCAGATTGAATTTTTCCACACGTGTATCCAAGGTGTTGTGAATTATAGATATGTTCTGGTCGTCCGAGATTTTTAACAAATGTACAACTGGAGCAATTGAAGCAGAATGTATAGTATCTACATAAAAATTTCTCTGAACATCACACACCACTGTGTGAATACCTGGAATAGTAGAGAGCTTTTGAAAATCACTGCCATCGAAATTGATCCTATAGAAATTACTTTCCAGGCATGAATCTGCAGAAGAAGTAAAATATATTAACTTTTTCTCTTGATCCACAGCTACTAGATTATCAACCTGCCACTCTCCATCAGTTATTTGTCTCTTCTCATTACCATGGCAATCATAATGATAAATATGCCTGTAACCTGTCCGTTCAGAGGCCCATATGAATTCCTCGTCATCCAATGCCCTATACATGTCGTGTAAATTGACCCAAACATCAGATTGTTCACTCAATATTATTGACGACCGCGTTAATGAAGGATCAAATTTCAGTAAATCCAATCGAGTTTGATCACGAGTCTGACATTGAACAACTAGACTTCCTTCTTTTGTCCAGTCAACCCTGGCGATATATTCATAAGATGCTGTGTCAGCCCATGACAGATTGCCAGAAAGATCTGTGATTCCGAGACGTACATCGGCATTATCATAACCTGCGAATGGATATCGATATGCCTCGTTTGAAGCCAATTCATCACCCAGATTCGTTAAAGTAAATTCAGGTATATTAGTTTCATCTACTTCTATAAATGCAATCGCCTTGCTATCCGGTGACCACCAGTATCCAGAGGATCGACCCATCTCCTCTTGTGCAATGTATTCAGCCAGTCCTCTGGTCGTACCCTCATTTCCATCAGTCAATTTGACTGGGGTTCCCCCTTCTAGCCGTACGGTGTATATCTCTCCACGGCAAACGAATGCCAAGATTTTTCCATTTGGGGAAACTTTGGGATCCATTGAAGAAAATTCTGAAGCGTCAACTAAAAGACGCGGTGTCGAGTCTAAGTGATCTAAAACAAATATATCTCCATGCATTTTAAACACAATTTTATTGTCTGAAGTCCAAAAATATTGAGATATTCCTCCTGACATCTGTCTCAGACGCTGTTTTCTCAATTCCTCTTCTAGAGATTCTTCCCTGGTTATTTCACCAGTAGCGTTTACAAGTAACCTTCCGTTAAAGTTTCTAGATTCGGTTAAATACAGAGACCTCGCCATATTCGAAGAATCCATCTTGAGATACGCCAGGT
>CAZCOH010000069.1:0-8211 GCA_964500645.1 uncultured Dehalococcoidia bacterium | reverse complement strand
GTTAAATACAGAGACCTCGCCATATTCGAAGAATCCATCTTGAGATACGCCAGGTAATGTCCGTCTGGACTAAATGTAAAGCCACTAGGGTAATCCATTCCAGGGCCAGGAAACTGGGAGATATCTTCCACAGATATTGTCATAGCAAATCTTACTGACGTATTCGTCGCAATACGGTACGAGCGGAATCAATGAACATTGACACATGTTCTTCAGTATTTAGTACGTTTAATGATCCGGCAGCACCTGACTGCAACAAGACATTTTCATTTAGCATTCCAACGAAAAATGCTCTCTTCAAATCCTTGTCTCCCATCAAAACATCCCGATAATTATGTATGGAATTTTTTGAAAAATGGACTCCAAACATTGACGCTATCCCTGTTACGGTGGCATCTATTTCAAATTCAGAAAGAAGTGTGCTTAGTTGATCTCTTAAAGTAGTTCCAAGGTGATTAATAGATTCATAAACTTCATCGGTAAGGTGCCCCATCACAATTTCACCTGCTCTCATGGCCATAGGATTCGCATTAAAAGTTCCAGCGTGAGCCACAGTCGCGCCTCCACCAGTCGGGTCAAATACAGCCATTATGTCATCCCTTCCACCGAAAGCCCCTATTGGCAATCCCCCACCGATTATTTTCCCCAACGCCGTCATATCGGGTATAACGTCAAAATATTCCTGAGCACCTCCTGGTGCAATTCGGAAACTCTGTACCTCGTCAAAAATGAGAACTACATTCAATTCTTTTGTGAGCTTTCTAAGAGTAATCAAAAATTCTTTTCGAGCCGGTAGATATCCAAAACTTGAAACTACCGGCTCAACAATCACACATGCAATTTCTTCGTGATACCTAGACAAAATATTTTCAACCGACTCCAAATCATTGAACGGAATCACGTACACCTGATCTAATATAGAATCTGGCTGTGAAGTATATTCTTTGATGGGTAAAGTTCTTTCAGGGTCTAACTTGCTTGCGGGAGGGTATACGCTTACCGAAACATATTCATGTGACCCGTGATAACCGCCTTCAATTTTCAGTATTTTCCCCTTACCTGTGTATTGTCTCGCAGCACGAATAGACATCATCGTTGCTTCAGTGCCTGAATTGGTGAATCTGACCTTATCAAAAGATGGAATTCGCCCTATAAGTACTTTGGAAAAAGAGATTTGGCTTTCTGTCGGTCCACTAAAGGCGGTTCCTTTGGATGCCTGATCTGCAATAACCGCTGTAATTTCCGGATGGGCATGACCGAGAATGAGACTCGTAGCGTTTATCATTAAGTCAAGGTATTCATTACCGTCTACATCAAATAAAAAAGGGCCAGCACCTTTTTCAATAAAGTGAGGATATGGATCGAAATAGGATGTACCCCTGGAACTCCCCCCAGGAAGATAACGTTGTGCTTCAGACTGAAGAAGGGCTGACTTAGGGGTTTTTTCCTTGTAGCGAGCTACTTCTAACTCAATATTAGATTTACTCAAAACCGCTCCAGGCTAAATTTGGTCCAATGCCGTGTTGTTCATTGCCCTTTTTTCATATTTTTTAGGATTTCATTCAGACTCCCAGATCGAAATCCATCCATGTCTAGTGTGACATAAGAATATCCAAAATCTTTGAAAGCATCGGTTATTTCAGTTCTTAGAGGTTCGCTTATAAGATCCTGAAAATCCGATGGTTCCATTTCTATCCTAGCTATCGTATCGTGATGTCTAACCCTCAATTGTTTGAATCCTTTAGTTCTCAAAAAATGTTCCGCCTTGGCAATTTTTGTCAATGCTTCCACCGTTACAGTAGTCCCATATGGTATTCTCGATGAAAGGCAAGCTTGAGCAGGCTTGTCCCACGTATTCAGATCCATATCCTTAGACAGAAGACGGATCTCTTCCTTGGTAAGATTTACGTCAACCATGGGACTTAATACCCCATACTGTTTTGCCGCTTCAATCCCAGGTCTGTAATCCCCTAAATCGTCTTTATTTGTACCGTTTAGGACAAATTTATAGTCCTCTTCCTCCGCATATCTAGTCAAATGTGAATACAATTCGTCTTTACAAAAAAAGCATCTATCCGGGTTGTTCGCTTGATAGTCCTCTCTCTCCACTTCTTTAGTGTTCAAGGTCATGAAGTTTAATCCCAACTCTGAAGCAAGTGCCTTTGCTTCCTCAAGTTCACTAGGCGCAAGGCTAGGGGAAACCGCTGTTACCGCTATGGCTTTGTCTCCTAGTACTTCATTAGCGATGGCTGCTAGGAACGCGCTGTCGACTCCACCAGAATACGCTACTATTACGCTTTCCATTTGAATTAAGTTATTAACAAGAGAAAGCCTTTTCTCTTGTAGCGTCTTATCAGTTATTTGAACCATTTCCCATCTCCTGCTTAAAGAATAAGAAGCCCCATGAAAGAGGTGCGTCTATCCTTCCATCATAGCCCTGATTATTTCTTTCATCTGGTCGCCATAATATGAATAACTTCTGTTTTGGTAACTGAGTATTCGTTGAGATTCTGTAGTGTCGTACCAATCATTCCATCCTGTCGAATCCCTGTAAACTGCCATCTCTACTGGCGCGCCCATTACTTGAAAAAAATCTTCGACATAATTTTTCCCATGCAACCTCCAGCTATCTCCGCCAGCTATATTAAATATCTTTCCAATCGCTTCCTTGGAATCCACCGAATTTTTTATCGCGTCTGCGACATCATCTCTGTGAATCATCTCGACTCTTTGCTCAGAAGTGAATGGCCATGGCTCAGGAGGTTCAAGAAATTCAGGTACAGCTATACTGGCTATTCGCAATATAACGAAATTTGCTCCTGATTCCTTCAACAGTTTCTCCCCTGCTATTTTACTTTCAGCATAGACATCTATCGCATTCTGGGATTGTTCTATAGTAATTGGGTCACCTTCAGCAGAAGTATCTCCATAAGTACTTATAGAGGATGTAAAAACGATTGTGGCGTCAGGTGATGAATCTTTTATAGCCTCAACTATGTTATTTGTTCCATCAACGTTCACTTTAAAGGTAAATTCTTTATCTTTTTCACTATTGGGAGGAAGAATAGCTGCAAGGTGTAGAACTCCACTAATCCCTTCCGCAGCTTTAGACACCGACTTAGGATCTGTGATGTCTCCCTTGTATACCTCAACATTAGGGTCCTCATCTAGTCCTGTAAAATCCATAAATGGCAGGTCGAATATACGAACCCTTCTCCCTTCTTCCAAAAACATAGAAGTTAACTGACGGCCAACGCTTCCAGCTCCTCCCGTAATAAGAATCGGATTTGTCACGTAAGAGTAGTTCCTTTCATACCAGCTTTTTCTATTACATTTTGAGCACTATCAATCAACGTCGCAATAGCATTTCCGAAGCCGTCCCAGTCCCCAGCATTCTTTAATTCTAACAATGCTGCAGCTTCTCTCATGGCCGTCCTTGTGGGTGGTATGCTTGGCATCGTCTTGAAGAAAAAAGTGTCACTTACCTCTTCAAATTTTTCTACAATTTCAACTATTGAATGTTCCCAATCTGAGTTCTGTGAATTGAGACCTTCCGATATCTTTTTGCAAGTTGCTATTGAATCTTCCAACATCTCTTGTCCCGATTGTGGCATATACAATTTCTCCTTAAGTTCCTAAATAAATTTAGGGGGCGACCACATATCGTGGTCGCCCCCTAAATCTTCCATTAGCTGGGTAAAAGCACCCTTTATTTGTCGACCGGGGCTAATCGTCACCGTCAGCATGTATCGTTTCCTGGACCTCAGTAACCTCAACATCATCTTCGTAGTGATGTCTCACTTTATCCAAATCTACTACATCAAGCCTGTGGAAACCTTTCCCATCATATTTATCATATGGGAATGGCTGGAATTTCTTGAACCTTTCCCCAAACCTTTGCCTACTGGGCCTTGTATCGTAAGGGAACCTGAATCTTTCTGGGCTTCCTGGTTCACATTCAATTAGTTCATAATCTCTGCTTCCCAAGCCTATTTCATGTCCAGTATTGATACTGGTCACTTCACTTTGGGTATGGAATGTAGCAGCTGCCGATTCAAATTTCTTGTCACCTGAATGGTGAGCTTCCATCAACTCTGCTTTGGAGCCTTTGATACCTTCGGCCTCTCGCGCTTTGTCTACGCAAGCCATGTCTATAGCCACAGCATCCTTACTAGCAAAGACACCTAGATGAGGGACTATCGGCACATCAGCATGGCCAGCGCAATCGCACGCAGGCGAAACATCTACTGCCATATTTATATAACCTACCTTACCCTTCCCTACAGCTTTCTCAACACCAAGACATGCGTCAGCTATTGCAGCGTCTACAGCATCAAATTGGATGGGAGGAATATCCATTAGACCCCTGGGACCCATGACTCCAAAACATCCCAAACAGTTGGCACACTTATCCCCATCCCATTCAAGTTCATCATTTTCATTAATGTTATAAAGACCAAATGGGCAACAATCTTCTAGAATCTCCCAATCAGGAGTATTTTCCTTGCCTTTAAAGTTTTCAGGATGAAACACCCCCGCGGCGCCGAGTCCATATGTGGGATGTCCTCCCATGTGGACATTGAATTTACCTCTCTTCGACTGAGCTCCAATGCCAAGGTTCTTTAGCGCTCCCCCTATCACACCCATGCTATGACCTTTGAAATGAGTAAGAGCAATCAATGCATCTGCAGCAGCAATAGCCTGGGCCACGTATGCTTCTTTCAAAATATACCCCTCAGGTATATCGACCACGAAATCGTTTGTACCAATAAACCCATCTGCACAAATGAAAGGACAACCCAAGGTTGCTGAGCTATATCCGTTTCTTTCGGCAGTCAACAGGATATCCAATTCACTTGACCTAGATCCCCATGGGCTATAAGTCGAGGTTGTGGTATCGCAGACAAACGGCCTGCCGCCCAGTTCTTTAATCCTATCCGCCAGCGTTCTAGCGTACAGTGGCCTAAGGTAAGCCGAGTTATTCCATTCTCCACAGTGAACCTTGATAGCCACTATGTCATTTGGTTTAACTATCTCGTCTAGTCCTGCAGCATCAAATACCGTTATCATCTTGGCAGCCAACGAAGTTTCCGTCGACTCTGAATGTGCATCCATATAGTAAACTTGGGACTCTGCCATTTTTTCCTCCAAATTCCCTAGATAACCGCTCTTTAAATTATGTAGGATTCGCGCCTACCAAACCATTGTGAGAGTAGCATTGGAAGTTGAGCATGTCAATGATTCCAATCAAACCTCAGGACGGATAATATATGTCTCAAGTTAAACGTTGAGTGACTTTTTCACTCACGCTTCAAAAGAGAAACCAATTGGAGTTTTATTATGACTTTTGAAAACGTAAGTTTATTCCCAATGGGTACTAGCGTTAATACTTCAGGTCATCTGGAAATAGGTGGACTGGATGTTATATCGCTGGCTAGAGAATATGGAACGCCTCTCTACATATACGATGAAATAACAATCAGAACCATGGCAAAAACATTTGTGGAAGAATTTACATCTAGGTATAAAAATACTGTTGTTGCATATGCATCTAAGGCATTTTTAAACAAGGAAATGGCAAAAATCGCTGAAGAGGAGAATCTATCCCTAGACGTTGTCTCCGGAGGGGAAATAGCTGTCGCAATCGCGGGTGGATTTCCCGCCGAAAAAATGGCCTTCCATGGAAATAACAAGACTCCTCAAGAGTTAACACAAGCCATAGAATCAGGTGTTGGGACAATAGTGGTTGACGGATTCCAAGAACTAGATCTCCTTAATGAAATTGCCCGAGAAAAGAATATAACCCAGGGCATAATGCTTAGATTGTCCCCATCAGTTGATGCTCACACTCATGGCCACACCACTACGGGCATTCTTGATGTGAAATTTGGATTCTCAATCGAATCTGGAGAAAGTACGATCGCCATAAGGCAGGCATTAAGTTCTACAAACTTAGACTTAAAGGGTATTCATTTCCACCTAGGGTCACCGATTTTCGAACTTGAACCATATTCAGAAGCTATAGACACTGTTTTAGATTATTTAGCCCCTTTCAGATCTGAGGGCTTGGACCTTAGGGAATTCAGTACAGGAGGAGGGTTTGCAATAGGCTATGTAAGAAATGAACCACCTCCACCTATAGGTGATTACGCCGAAGTCATCACCTCAATGATAAAAAACAAATGCGATGAACTGGGATTTGACCTACCAACATTAATTATTGAACCTGGGAGATCTATAGTTGGTAGAGCAGGTGTGGCTATTTACACCGTGGGGGTAATCAAAGAAATCCCGACGGTCAGGACTTATGTATCTCTGGATGGTGGAATGGGAGACAACATAAGACCAGCTTTATATGGATCAGAGTATGAAGCAGTCGTTGCCAATAAAATGAATTTTTCAGGGGACACAAAACTAGTAACGCTCGCAGGAAAATATTGTGAATCTGGAGATATCCTCATCAAGGATATCTCACTCCCTACACCGGAGTCAGGAGATCTTGTGGCCATACCTTCATCAGGTGCTTATTGTCTGGCAATGTCTAGCAATTACAACATGAACCCGAGGCCCGCTGTCTTGATGGTTAATTCAGGAAATCCACGTCTCATCAGGAAAAGAGAGACTTATCAGGACTTGATGGCTTTAGACTTATAATCACGTTTAAAGAGTAGTTCTGGACCTTATATTTTATAAAGCGGATTAATAATGCGTGAAAATAAGCCATTAGTTGTATATTCGATATTATCAATAAATCTACTCATATGGGTTCTTACAGAAATTATCGGTAGTTCAAGAGACCCGATGACTCTCAGGCAATTTGGTGCTATAACCTATTTGGATATCAACAACGGTGACTACTGGCGACTTTTTTCCGCAATATTCCTTCACGTGGGTGCCGGACACCTTGCAGTCAACTGTTTAAGTCTCCTGATAATGGGAGGCCTTCTAGAAAAAATGGTAGGTCATTCTAGGTTTGCTGTTATCTATATAGGGGCAGGAATATCAGGAAGTTCATTCAGTTACTTGATGATACCTTTTTTAGGAGTAGGTGCGGGGGCAAGCGGAGCGATATTCGGATGTGTGGGCGCGCTTGCCGGATATTTTATTGTTAATCGAAAATCTATGGGGGAAATGGGGAAACAAAACCTAAATGCAGTACTGATCCTAGCAGGTATAAACTTCGCATTTGGATACATTGTGCCGGGAATCGACAACTGGGCACATCTTGGAGGATTCATAGCCGGTGCAATATTAGGAATTGGGGTGGTTCCTAGAGCCAAATCCTTATACCCCATCAATCTTAGACAGGATTATGGAAGAAAACCATTTTCATCCATCAAAATAAGAACTGTCATCTCCATATCTTTTGCAATCTTAATGGTGATATGCACACTATATCTCGGTAACACAAGGTTGATAGGATAAGCTGAAATTAAACCCTATTGGGGTTCTCAATTAATTGCTGAAGTCTCCTGCTGAAATTTGCCGCCACGGCCCCATCAACAACTTGATGATCTACCGTCAGGCTTAAAGTAGCAATCTCTCTGACTACGATTTGCCCCTTGATTACAACTGGTTTCTCTTTCGTTCTTCCAACCCCAAGAAGTGCCACCTGACCTTGATTGAGAATAGGTGTAAATCCATCTACAGAACCTAATATTGAGATGGTAAAGGTACCACCTAAAAACTGATCAGGCATTAATTCTCCACTTCGTGCATTCTCAGATAGGGATTTCAACTCCTTTGAAATCTCTAGCAGGTCTTTATTTAAAACGTCTCTAATCACGGGTACTACTAATCCATCATCAAGAGAAACTGCAACTGCAATGTTCACCTGATCAAACTGAAGGTATGAATTGCCGGCTACAACGCTGTTCATCACGGGAACCTTTTTGAGTGCCTCCGCCGACGCTTTTATTAGAAATTCTCCCAGCCCAACTCCAACAGACCTCCGATACTCTTGAGCTTCCGTTACGTCAACCTCGAAGAAAAAAGAAAGTTGTGCGGAGCGATCCAAGCTTTGCTTCATATTTGTAGCAATGGCCTTTCGCATACCCGAAAAATCTGAGATTTCAGAGGGCTCTGGCAATCCCTGCGGGAGCTGAAAAGAATCATCCTCATCACTAACTTTTTCTGATGCAGCTCTAACATCGGCCTCAACAATTCTTCCTCGTGGCCCTGTCGGTATAACAGAATCTAGTGAGACACCTA
>CAZCOH010000068.1:0-8331 GCA_964500645.1 uncultured Dehalococcoidia bacterium | reverse complement strand
AATCAGTAATTTACTAGAAAAGAGTTCTGTGTGACGGACTAAGAATAATCAAGTTATAAAAAAATACAATTACCCACAGGGGATATTATGACAACCCAAAATGAAACTTCACAGCAAAGAAGGCCTAGACCTCGTTATTTTTCCAGGAGAAAGGTATGTCAGTTTTGTGTGGATAAGGTTGAAAAAATTGATTACAAGGATGTTGATACTTTAAAGAGGTATCTTTCGGATCGTTTTATGATAGAGGCTAGAAGGAAGACAGGTGTTTGTGCTAAACATCAAAGAGAACTTTCAAGGTCAGTAAAAAGGGCAAGGCAACTGTCATTAATTCCATTCACCTCATCACATAAAGGTGCGTTTGCGATTAATTTTAGACCTAGGAATTGACGTATTACGGGGAAGTGTTCCCAAAATTCGTTTGAGGTTGTGTGAACTTTTAGTCATGAGGCAAGGTTTTATTCCCGAAAGGTGTAGTATTGGTTGATCTAACCCCTAATCGGCAAGGCGCGGCCCGCCTAGATAGGCGTCGGGTCGAGATGCTGAATCCTCGATCCCGAAAACGTCAAAGGCTAGTGATAATCACAATATTGCTTGCATTTGTAATAGTAACGGCAATTTTTATTGCGAGCTACATAATTGCTTTTGTTATTCCCCCTAAAAAACTCGTTGTCCGAGTTAATGACGTCGAATATACGAGGGGTGAATTGGTGGAACAAGTAAGAATTCGACAAAAAAGCGCTGAATTTATGGGTGGTACTTTCGACCCAAGTTCTGCGGTATTTGAATCTCTCCAACGTATGGTGGAAAACGAAATAATAAATCAGATAGCCCCTACGATAGGCATTACCGTTACCGAGGAAGAGATTGATAGGAGTGTCGACATTGTAATGAGGCCAGGTTCCAATCAAACTCTTGGAAAGTCTGAAGCCCAGATCGTTAGGGAAACCCAGGAAAGGTACAGGCATTATTTAAATACAGTCCAGATTGATGAGGAAACTCACAGACATATAGTTAGCAACACTGCGCTTAGAGAAAAATTCAGGCAATATGTCGGCAATTCCGTCCCATTTGTTGCCGAACAAGTTCATTTATATAGGCTTGTCATGCCATCTGATGGGGAAACTGAAATTATGAAAATAAAATTTCAGGATGCAGTTAGGGATGCTGTAGAAGTTAGTGAACTTGAACAGGCATATGTGGGGATAGTTAGGGAATTTTCTCAAGATTTGCCTGAAACAGTAAGAAATGGTGGTGAACTGGGTTGGATTGCCGAGGACGTCATTCCAGAATATGAGTATATGTTTTTTGATTTGGAACCAGGCGAGTTGAGTGAGGCTGTACATAATCGACTGAATACCGACCAATTCTTCTATTTCATGATAAGTGAGCGGCAATTAGCGAGAGAACTGTCACTTAGTGTAAGAGATGACTTAAAAACTGAGGCCTTACAAAAGTATTTAAATGAAGAACGTAAATTACACGATGTATACGCAGTTTTTAACTCAGATATATATTCATGGGTGTTTGGTCAGCTGATGCTTAGTGCAGCGACTGAAACCCCTACTGCGGACTCCTCCCAGAGCTTTCTGGATGATTTTTAAGGAATGTCTTATATGAGAGAAAAAATTTCAATCGGACTTATGGGCATGGGTGTTGTTGGTGGAGGTGTAGCTAAAATTCTTGAAGAAAAACAGGTTCTTCTTACCAATCAGATTGGTGTTCCAGTAGATATAAAGGGAGTACTTGTTAGAGATTTTTCTAAAAAACGTTCTCATGAGTTCTCTGTTTCTAAGTTTGTGGAATCGGCTGATGATATTCTAAATGATCCAAACGTAGATATAGTTGTTGAACTAATGGGTGGTGAACACCCAGCTCTTGAATACATTATGAAGGCAGTTAGATCAAAAAAACATGTTGTGACTGCTAATAAGGAGGTTATGGCAAAACATGGTCCTGAGATATTTGCCTTAGCCAGAGAAAATAATGTGAGGGTACTTTTTGAGGCTAGTGTGGCTGGAGGCACTCCAATAGTTTCTCCGTTAATGAGAGACTTAGTTTCTAATGAAATTAAGTCAATTAGAGCTATCATAAATGGAACAACAAATTACATTCTTTCCAGAATGGCTATGGAGCAAGCGGATTACAGGGATGTTTTAAGAGATGCTCAGGACTTAGGCTATGCCGAATCTGATCCTACAAACGACGTTGAAGGTATAGATGCTTCGTATAAGCTTGCTATTCTTTCAACCCTGGCGTTCCGAGCTCAAGTCAAGAATGATGATGTATATCACGAGGGGATTACTAAATTAAGTTCTAAAGACTTCGAGTATTCCGACGAGCTTGGTTATTCTATTAAATTGCTTGCGATTGCTACTCGCGTCAATGGAGAAGTTCAAACCAGAGTTCACCCTGCATTGTTGAAAAAAAGCGAAATGTTGGCGAAGGTTGATGGGGTACTGAATGCAGTGGAAGTGGAAACTGATCTAGCAGATAGTGTTTTGTTTCATGGTCCGGGAGCCGGGTCGATGCCTACCACAAGTGCGGTTGTAGCTGATATCGTGAATATAGCTAGAAACGTCGCTGGAAATGTTGCGTACCCAGACCCTGTGAAATTATCAGAAAAGATAACTGTTCAGCCTATAAACGACTTAGTATCTAGATATTACTTTCGTCTTGAAGCGAGGGACCAGCCCGGGGTTTTGGCTGAAATCGCTTCCATTCTTGGTAAAAATCAAATCAGTATAGAGAGTTTTATTCAAAAAAACGTAAATGAATCTCAAGGCACTGCAGAATTAGTTATAATGACTCATCAAGCAAAAGAAGAAGCCTTTCAAAAGGCTCTTGCAGAGATAGAAAGTCTTGCGGTCGTCATAAATCTGGGAAATATGATAAGAGTTGAAGGATGAAATCTGTAGAGTTCTATACGTGGTCTCGATGAAGTACTTGCAAGAAGGTGAAAGCGGAGCTTTCACAGGCCGGTGTGACTATCATAGAGGAGAGAGATTTCTTTAAGGATCCATTTTCTAGGAATGAACTAGAAGAGTTGGTATCGACAGATGAGCCGACGCGTTTTTTTTCTTTTCGCAGCCCTTCTTTTAAGAAGTTAGGATTGCAGAAAGATTCTCTGGAACGTGATCAGATTATCTCATTGATGCTAGAGGAACCACGGTTAATAAAACGTCCAATAGTCAAGATTGGTTGTGTAGCGATATTAGGTACAGATAAAAATTTGCTGGATAGACTTATCTAAAACATTCTTTTCTGTCTAGAATATTAAAATTGTTGATCACTACATATTTGAGACACTGTATTTGAAGGCCTTAACAGATGATTGATTTAACCGGGAAAAATGTTTTTATAACAGGTGGTGGTAGCGGTATAGGCAAGGGGATAAGCGAGGTATTTGCTCGAGCCGGCGCAAACGTAGTTGTGGCTGATATCAATATTGACTCGGCCAGATTGGCCTCTGAGCAACTAAGAGGTATTGGCAAATTTTCTTACACCCACATAGATGTTACTGATAAGGAATCTGTTTCAAAAGCAGTGGAATCGGCAATTAATTCTCATAATACGATTGACATACTTATTAATAATGCAGGGATTGTTGGGTCCCGAGATTGGTGGCAGCGAGAAATTTCAAGCGACGAAGATTGGCGAGAGGTTTATGAAGTAAATGTCAGAGGAGTCGTTAGAGTTACTCAGGCAGTAGATCATCATATGAAGAGTCGTCGATATGGGAAGATTGTGAACATCGCATCTGTAGCTGCAAGACAAGGGAGCCCTGACATACCACATTACAGTACTACAAAGTCTGCGGTAGTTAGTTGGACTCAGTCTAATGCACTCCAGTTAGCTCCATTTGATATAAATGTTAACGCAATATGCCCAGGTTTATTATGGACTCCAATGTGGGAGGCCATATCAAAAAAACGTATGAATTTTCCCGGAGCATTTTCGGAATTTAGGCCATTGAATGGGCGGGAATATTTCGAGAAAACTGTCGATAGATCTGTGCCAATGAAAAAGGAGCAAACGCCTCTAGATATAGGTAACATGGCGGTTTTTCTTGCTTCAGATCTATCGAGTAACGTTACAGGACAATCCATTAATGTTGATGGTGGACGGTTTATGAATTAATTCGTTTTGATACCATGAATGCGCTGATTGCCACGCATACTAAACAAATAATAGCAGCCAAGATATAGAAATCGCTAAATAAATTTACTCCTGCCGATGTAAGTTCATTTTGGAACTGTAAGTTTTTTTCGGCTATCTGACCGGATGTTTCCCCTTTTATTGGTAAGGGTAGTTCAATGCCAGACAATAATTCTGAGAATTTTCCAGCCCCCCATGCCGCTAATCCTGCGATACCTAGAGTCATTCCAGCGAATCTTGAAGAAGATATCATGCCGGCTGCAGATCCCTTCATAGTATCTGATGCTGAATTGATGGCTGTTAACGTAATAGGGGTTATGAGTAATCCGAATCCAAGGCCGCCTGCGATAAGATGTATCGTCATCGAAGGATCAGCAATTTTTTCGTCCCATGTCGACATTGCTATAAGTGACATTGTGCAAAGTAACATGCCGGGTATTGCTACTAATCTCACGTCATGGGTCCGGCATATGAAACTACCTAGGACTGCTCCAATTGGGATGGCTATGGTTAGCCGACCCAGCATTAATCCGCCGTCTAATGGTGATCCCTGTAATACGGTGTTGGCCATCAACGGAATTGTCACTAACGTAATCATTAACGCGGCGCCGTATAGAAGATGCACAAAGTTTGCGGCAACAAAGCCGAGGTTCTTAAATAGTGAAATTGGTATGATGGAATACGGGTTTTTCAATGCGTATATTGCATATATAAAGAATAATCCAATGCCGAACACAGATAGTATCATCATAGTTAACATAGATTGGCCAATTTGTGTGAATGCTAAAGTTACGATACAGAATCCAGAGACTACTAGAATTGAACCTAAATAATCGATTTTCGCATTTGTTCCTATAGTTTTAGGTACTGTTAGGTGAATCATAATTATCACTAGTATAGAGATTGGGATGTTCAACCAAAATACCCATTGCCACGAAAAGAATTGGGTTATGATACCTCCCCATAGAGGGCCTATTACGGCTCCCGACTCCGCTGATGCTCCCACTAGCCCCAATGGTAAACTTCTTTCGTTGTCTTTAAATAGGTCGCCTACCATCGCAATTGAAATTGGCACCAGGGCTCCAGCGCCTATCGCTTGAATGATTCTTGTAATAACAACCCATTCGAGTGTGGTAGTTGTTTTCACTAATGATTCTGTGGCACTAATATCACTTAATATTTGCCATTCAAGCAATGGGTTTAACGATCCGGTTAGAGCTGTTCCTATGGAACCAAGTGAAAAAATTATTAGGGCCCAAGTGTAGATAGTTCGTCTCCCAATAATGTCCGATATTCCGCCCATTACAGGCATAATTGATACGTAACCCAGAAGATATCCTGTGACTGTCCATGCGGCTCTATGTAATTCCGTAATTTCGACCCTAAGATCAGACATGATTTGAGGCAATATTGTTACTACAACGGTTTGATCGTCAGCCGCAAAAAATACTCCAGCTAATATAGGTATTAGAGATATATTTCTGCTGTGCAATTTAGATTGGAACCTTAATCATGTTTAACTTTCAGGCGGCACGGCTATGTCAAAAGTTTGATTAAACTTAGATATTTCGATGAATCTAACAAGACCTTCCGAATCAAGTTCAGTAAGACGGCCCGATATCTTTGCTTTGATCATCAGATGAGTCTTTTTAAGTATAGTAATTTCAACTGTCACGTTATTGTTTGTTGTGTCACCTACTATTGAAGAGAGGGATTTTGCAGGCACAATACCCGTTATGGTCAAAGATTCATCATTCTCCATTGCTAACACAGGATTGGAAAAACTAGCAATAATGGATTGTATTCCTGTCTCAGGGCTAAAAAAATTCAACAAACCTATTTCAGAATCCAGATTCTCCCATGTCTTAGTCAAAGGATTCAATATAAATGAATTATCACCTATATAGATGATTCCACTTTTAACGAGCAAATTTCCAAGAAGTAGGTTGGCTTCTACTGATATATTTCCTGGTTTCTCTATGAGACCGGTTGCTTCTGTCAGAATTAACCCGTCGAGAGGAGATCCATCTCCGTTTCTGTGATACAAGTAAAACTTAAATGATTGAAGATCAGACATTGAAATACCAACTTGTTCTAGTGTGTCCTCAAGATTAATTGGAGTTGGACTATCTATAATTTGGATAGATGAGTTTGTTTTTTGGGGTCCACATGAAATAGAAACAATTATGATTAGGCAAATAAAAAGAGGGTGCAATGCCCTTGCGGGTGCACCCTCTTGAATTCGACTTAAGAGACTTGTCAACTTACTTTATAATTTCCAAAACCGCTTGTATACATTTTTATGACAGATGCAATTCCTTATATCCACTCGCAGCTACACCATCACAACGACTCCGATAGGACTGGGCACTTCCGCTGTAACGCAACCCTAATATGCGTGTTTGTTTCCCCTCAATGTTGCTGTTGATGCCGGTCGTCCAGGAATCAATCTGATTTGATAACAGACCTTTACTTTTTTCTTCGATATGTCTGACCCAGCTCCTCACCGCTTCACTCGTTGTTTCTGCCCGTTTCAGGTTCCGTTCTCTCATATAGTTTATAAGATTAGTTATCCATTCCACATTGTATTCGATATTGCGCGGATGGTTACCTCCCATTCCTTGAGGCCCGTTGATCATGAACATATTGGGGAAATTGGGTACATGAATACCCAAAAAGGTCTCCAGTTTAGTTTCCCACTGGTCCTTGAGCCTACATCCGTTGACACCCTGGATGTTGATACGTTCATAACTTCCCGTGATTCCATTGAAGCCCGTTGCATAAACTATTAGGTCAAATCTAAACTCCCTATCCGTGGTTAAGATGCCATTCTCAGTAATCTTTTCGATAGGTGTGTTATTGATATCTATAAGTTTTACATTCTGTTGGTTGTAAGCTTCGTAATATCTAGTCTCAAGGGGCACCCGCCTAGTTCCAAACCCATGGTCTTGGGGTATTAACATCTCAGCTATTTCCGGGTCATCCACACGTCCTCGTATTTTATCGGCCACAAAGTCTGACAGGGCCCTGTTAGCTTCCGGGTCTATCAAGACATCTCTGAAGTTACCTTGCCATATGCTCATACCTCGGCTTGCGTAGAGGCCCTCCCAGAAGTCTATTCGTTCTTCTAGGGTAACTTCGAATGTCCCCCGTGGGTCGACAGACCAAACAAATCCTCCCTGAGTTTGCCTACATAGTTCAAACATATCCGGGTAGTTAGCCTTGATTTCCCGCATCTCATCAGCCTTGATTTTCCCGTTGTTGAGGGGAGCGCACCAGTTCGGCCTGCGCTGAAAAACAGTCAAGTGTCCAACATCCTTGGCTATTTCCTGGATCGTCTGCACACCACTGGCTCCAGTACCAATGACCGCAACTCTTCTCCCATGAAAATCCACCGGTTCATGTGGCCACCGCGCAGTGTGAAAAGACCTGCCCCCAAAAGATTCCATCCCTTTTATCTTTGGCAGTGTGGGCTCAGAAAGGACTCCCAAAGCAGTAATTAGAAACCGGGTTCTGTAGATATTCCCATCTTCTATTTCAACCTGCCAACGCCGGCTGTCTTCATCATAGATAGCAGACCTGACATTGCTTGAGAATTGGATATCCTTTAGCAGATCAAACTTGTCTGCGACATATTGGAGATAGCTAAGGATCTCCGGCTGTGATGAGAAATGCTCCGACCAGTCCCACTCATCAAGTAGCTCCTGGGAAAAAGAATACGCGTAGGAATAACTTTCAGAGTCAAAACGAGCTCCGGGATAACGGTTCCAGTACCATGTCCCACCAACTCCAGTGCCACTTTCAAGAGCACAGACCCTCACACCGGATTCCCGAAGGCGATACAACTGATATAGACCGGAAATACCAGCCCCGATTACGATAGCATCATAATCAAAATTGGAGCCCGAAAAAACTTCCTCTGAAGTCCTCAAATTGGTCTCTCTTCAATCACCTTTTTTTAACCAGGTGACGATCTATACGAACCTATTATTTGGATCGCTTACTCCGCGACATCAAAGTTGTTCCGCTTGCCACAAGTAATACCCCAAACAAGACAGAGATAGCCATCAGGCTAGAAAGTATCTTCTCGCCCACACTAGGCAATCCCAAGGAACCAAGTAAATGTGCTTCACTCGCGCTTACCTCTACTACAGTTTCTGTGGATTCCGCTTCCTC
>CAZCOH010000067.1:0-8351 GCA_964500645.1 uncultured Dehalococcoidia bacterium | reverse complement strand
AACCTTAATCAGGATAATTCCATAGCACCTTCATCAAGCAGAGGGCCGACTCATGACCTCAGGATTAAACCTGACCTAGTGGCCCCTGGTCAGAATTTAATACTTCCCGTAAAAAATGGAGGTTATGAGGTCGCGTCCGGCACATCTTTTTCTGCACCATATACAGCCGGTGTGGCCGCTCTAGTAGTTCAAAAACATCCTGAATGGACTCCAGAAATGGTTAAAGCTGCCCTGATGAACACTGCTACTCCATTAGAAGGTTATCGCCTGGTAACGCAAGGTGCAGGATCTCTGAATAAAGATAGAGCTGTTTCCGCAGAAGTTCTTGCCTTGCCACCAAGTTTATCGTTTGGGCAACTTACTACATCTAGTGAAGCATCCAGGGAAATCTCAATCGTGAATACAGGCTCAAGTGCTGTAACTGTAGATTTGTCTGCTGAAACTAAAGGTTACGAGGGTAAGTCTTTTCCATGGAGTCATCCAGCTTTTTCCTCCTGTGAACGTTGGACTTCTGGGGATGACATTTCGTCCTGGCTGTCGAGTTGCAGGCAAATAATCGCGACTAGTACCCTTGTTCAGGTGGAGCCAAAGTCTGTGACAATCCAACCTGGCCAGACTGCCAAAGTAATGGTTAAAGCAGGAGGTTTTTCGGATTCTGACCCGTCAGGATTTTATGAGGGTAGGGTTTTTGCCAACCTGAACGGAACTGGCACAATAACGGTTCCATATATATTTCATCATGAAAGTGATGTGGCTGTTTATTCAGACAACATTAACATGGCCTATGCGGGTCCTGCATTTATCTGCGGAGAGACGTTATACATGCAATCGATCATAGGCACTGCATGCAGCGGCCAGCACCCGGTTTTCAAGAAGAAGTCAGCTGAAAAAACTTCGGTTAAGTTTACGGATCGTATCCCTTTTTATCCGACAGGTGAAGATAAAATAGCATTCAGTGCGCTTGTAGCGGGGACCTCGGGGATATCAGTAGTTGAATTCCATTACAGTCTCAATGGTGTTCAACAAGAACCTATCGTGATGCTGGATGATGGCAAAAGTGGTGATATTTATCCTGGAGACCATGTTTATGGCGTGGAATTAGGGCCTTTTGAATCTGGTACGTCGATCTCATACACGGTTTCTATTACAGGTGGTGGTGGAATGAAAAACACACCTGGGATTACCACATTTGAGGTCATTAAACCTTTCGAAAGGACGGCGGATGTACTCCTTGTTGGAAATGCAGGAAACTCAGGCTATAGGGCACATGTTTTTAAACAGGTGACTGGGGGAGGAAACGCCCCGCTCTTTCACGAAATTCTCATGCAGGATCTGGGAATAAAATACGACACCTGGAACACTATCAAGAGAGGAATTGTTCCTGACTGGGTTCTCCATAACTACGTAGAGGGCGGTGTTGTTGTTGTCTCGGCTCCCGGCATGTCCAATTTACATGAGGGAAATTTCTCTTGGCTAAAGGAGGACGGTACAAAAAGCCATTCGCTTAAGTCATTTTTGGATAAAGGGGGAAATCTTTTTATCAGTGGTGATGGCGGAGTTGGTGGAGACAAGTTTTTCACGGAGTATTTAGGCATTAGGGATCCAAGCACGGGTCACAGAGTCGAAGGTTTATTTGGAACGGATAACGATCTTATAGGGGATTCACTACAGTTTTCTATAGACCCAAGTCGTGGTGGTGTTCCTATGTCGTCTTTGGATCCAACCACCTGGGATCCAAATCCTTTTTACATTCAGAGAATGCCTGAAAAAGGGTCAAGCAATTATTCATATGTAGGTGGCACGGAGTTTGAACCCGTTGATGAGACGCAACCTATTGCAACATATGATGCCTCTGCAATCGCAAGAATAAGCGGTGGAGGGCTGATGAAGCTCGATTCTTGCGGAAGCATTTTGGATCAATTTGATTTGCCGGATGACCATTTTGGAGGCCCGAGAGATGTAGCCGTGGGACCGAATGGAAGCATATATGTTTTGGATACTATGAATCACAAACTGAGGATTGTTGATCCTGTAGATATCAAAAAATATACGACCTTTACTGACTATCTTTACAACACAGTCGAAAAAAGTTGGGGCTACTTTGGGATTCCTCGTGATATGGAGGTCGATTCCGACGGGAATATATATCTACTCACAAGCACGGATAGGATATACAAACTCAATACAACAGGTGAACTCATAACCATGTGGGGTGGTTGTGGGTTTGACGACGGTAAGATGTGGAATCCACAGAAGCTTGTTATTGATGAAAATGATGAAATTTATGTGCTGGATAAGTTTAGGTATGACTACGGGGGAGCTTTAATTGGTAAATTTCACTCAAGAGTTCATGTATTTGATAAGAATGGTAATTTCCTAAGGAAATGGGGTAGTAAGGGGTCTGATGCATATCAAGAAGCTACTCCTTCATCAGGTGCACTGAAGGTTAATCCGGAGCATATATATAAACCGGGAGACATTGCGATTGATGCCAACGGTGACGTTTTGGTAACTGATATGGCCGGTATGAATGGACATTATGAGGAGGGGGGAGTAAGAAACACACAGACTTATCCTACAGTTATCAGATTTAGCAAATCTGGAGATTATAAAGGCACCCCTGTTCTCGGTTTTAGCGATGTTAGCCAGGGTAATCATAACTGTCCAAATCTTTTGGGGGGTTACGACCTAGAAGTCGACAGTTTTGGTAATTTTTACTTTTTGGGTTCTAATGGAAACGTTCGTAAATTTGATTCCTCTGGCAAGTTCATTGATGCGAGTGGCCACTGCTATCTATCTATTGAAGGAAAAATGAAAGTTGGATGGCCAGAGGATCTTTCGGTCCTCGATGATGGAACTATTTTTTCGGCAGAAATTTCAGGACCTGCTGTTGAAGGGGCTAAATCAATAAAGAAATACCTTCCTGACGGCTCTAGAGCTATGAAAGAAGACGGGAAAACCAAGTTAGATTTTGGATCGTTAGGAGATCAAGAAGGTGAACTGGGTAATGGTTTTAAAATACATACTGATGAGCAAGAAAATGTATACGTAATAGACGCATTTAACAGGAAAATCATAAAGTTCGATTCAAAGGGTCTTTTTGAATGGGAGATAAAGTCAAATCATGATATTCCCTGGTCTAGGATAGGTCATAGAGGTTCTGATGAAGGAAAATTCAATACTCCTAACGGAATATCAATAGATTCTTTCGGTAATGTTTACGTGGCTGATACCAGGAATAACAGGATTCAGAAATTTGATTCAGCTGGTTCTTTCATCAAGAGCTGGGGTAAGAAGGGAAGCGGGCAAGGTGAATTCTATTTACCACATGGAATAGGAGTCTCAGGAGACGGGCATGTTTACGTAGCCGACACATGGAATAGGAGAATACAGAAGTTTGATCTTGATGGTAATTTCCTTCTTGAGTGGAGTTCTAATCCGGCAAATTATGAGTCTCCTCATACCAATGGGCCAGGCCCATATATTGAATCACCTGAGGGAGCCTTCTCTGGTGGGTATGCGTATACAGAACCGGCTATAGCTTTTCCGAAGGATATAGCAGTAGATGTAGATGGCAATGTTCTTGTCACAGAAATCAAAAATGACGCTGTTCCAGGGAGGGTACAAAAGTTTACATCCGATGGAATTCTCATTGATCCTTTTGATGATTATCGGAGTGGAGTTGCTCCTCTAAGCATTAGTCCTGTCTGGTCATGTGGCCCCGGGTGTGGATCGGGTGGAGCGCTTTCTTATATGGGTGTAGCCACCGGTCCTGGAGGACGAGTGATAACAAGTGTTCAGCATGCTAGTGGTCATAGTATGGGAATAGAGGTTTATGAGGAAAATTATGGTGGCAAGGATGACGCAGTATTTTTGTTCAACAGATATCTTCCGTCTCACTCCTCAGGAATGGACGCTGATCAAGAAGGGAACATCTATGTAACTACTTCAAACGCTGCCGGTAGTTTTGGAAGTGGAACCGCAGGCAACAGGTATGATTCTGGAGATTACAGAACAGTATTTTTAGGATTTGGCCTTGAAAGAATCCAGAGTAGATTGGAGAGACAACAGTTATTCTCCAGAAGTTTGAGATGGTTGGGTATTGATGTTGGCCCGATACCCCAGACTCCTAGGAATGGAAACATAGTTCAAACTGGAAGAAAAGTTACTTTTAGATGGGATCCAATTGAAGGTTCAAGAGGATATCTCCTTGAAATAAGGAAATCTGGGTATGATTCTTCATATATTCTTTCAGAATCCGTTGATGGGACAGAATTTGGATTCGTGCCTGATGGAGGCACAGGTTGGTATTTCTGGAGAGTGAAATCCAGGCAAGATGATCATAGCGAGTCTCTCTGGTCCACTTCGAGGAGATTTAAAGTAGTGTCTCCTGCTTATGAGTTAGGTAAATTTGCTACTTCCAAACTTGAATTAACTCAAGCGCAAATTGATTATCTAGATGGATCTGGAAACCTTTTGCAGGTACATAAAAATGGAATTGACGGTGTGGAAGGCATCAATAAACCCAAGTCAATTGTAGCGAGTCCTGACGGGAAGTACGTATATGTTGCAGGCAGTACAACTGAATCCCCAAATATTGATAGAGTTTCACGTTTTGAGGTGGATGCTTCGACAGGGTTACTCAAGTTTTCTGGAATTCTCTCGTCCCAAAATGAAGATGGGGACGATTTTAGGAAGATCGGGTCGCTACGTATAGATGCTTCTGGAAAATATCTATACGCACTGGCTCAATGGGGTAAAGAAGATAATTGTAGCTATTGGGATACAGATCATTCAAAGTGCCTCTATACGGGATCCGTTGTTGTATTTGATATAGATTCATCAACAGGAGAAATAAAGTTCCTCAGTTCGGTGAAAAACGGGGTTGACGGAGTAGAAGGACTACCTTCCCCATTTGATGTATTCGGTGTAGGCCTACTCCTAAGTCCTGATGAGAAAAACCTCTATGCTACGAGTAGAAGTGATCTGGTTTCATTTTCAAGAGACTCAACGAATGGGAATCTGACCTTCCTTGGAGTTCACAAGAGTGATGATGATACAGGTGGTTTGATTGATATGGATGGCTATAGTTATATGGCGGCCTCTCCTGATGGGGAATTTATCTATGTAGCGGGTTCATATGCCGACCAGATTTCAGTGTTTAAAAGAAATGTTGAGACCGGAGTTTTAGAATTTTCAAAGGCTATTTCAGGTACAGGTAATGTCTATGGAATATCTATCACCCCCGATGGTAAATATCTATATGCAATGGTTCCGGACAGCTGGGGGAAAATACTTGTTTTTGAGAAGGATGTAAACACAGGGGAATTTGTAAAGTCACCCATATCGGTCGGGTCCCAGGAAAATACAGATATAGCTATTTCTGGTGATGGTAAATATCTTTACACCACAGGTAGTAGAGATGTGGGGTCATATTCTGATCCAGATCAGATCAGGTATTCCGGCGCATTATTCATGCATGAGATCGACTCCGCCACGGGAGACCTTAAAGTTCTGAGTGGAGAAATAAACACACTTGGAGGTATTACCGGGTTGGGTGTGCACATATCTTACTGGGATCAGACTAACATCATAACCTTGAGTCCTGAGGGAGATCGTATTTACCTCGCTGGAGCTGGAGAGAATTCAGTTGTGGTGTTTAAATCCCTTAAGAAGCCAGAAGATTTTGATATTGCGAAGGATCATAAACACAAGGTACCTGAATCTGCTTCCTCTATACTGCCGGGGAATGCAAAATTTGGAGATTTAATTTCCACTAAATCCGGCAAGTTGTCGGCTTTTTATAGTGCCAGTGATGTCGTCTACTCTATCTCGAGTTTTGACCAAGGTGTGACCTGGGAGACGCCATTAATCATCACCCGTGGATATGGCCCACAGGTATCCTCGCACGAGGATGGGACATTGGTTATGTTTTATACACGTGACGCTGAATTGAATGTCCGGTTAAGTGATGATGAAGGTGTCTCATGGACCAAAAACATGACTATGAAACTACCAGTTGACCAATCAGATACTCTGTATGGAAAGCAGTTCCAAAGTGGAGACACTTTTAATTGGAAATTTGAAGTTTTGAAATCAGGCCGATGGATTCTGTTTTATACCAACGAGGTATACAAGGTTTTAGCCTCTGACGATAACGGTAAAACATGGGACAGTTTGTCTGAATTGCCTGTCCCTGAAAAACAAATTGAGAGTGATCCCCGTGTCATTTCGATATATGGTCTCGTTGAAGCATTGGATGGGCGTTTGCTGATATTAGCCCACGTGCGTGATATGGTGAATACGAAAGGCACCCTGACCAGTCCGTACGGGCTTTCATTTAAGGCTTCAGTCGTATCAGGAGGAGGTTACTCTCTTAGCGACGACGGCGGTATCACATGGTCCGAGTTCCTACCGTTCGATGACCCAACACCAATCATGGGGTTCAATACCGGACCAGGCTGGTATTCTGGTAGTTCACTAGTTCATTTTGACTCACTTGATATAGCTTCAAATGATTCTGGCCAGATTTTTGTTGTCGCGGACTCTGACTACGAACGATCTATTTGGTACAAAGAGGACGAGTTTGATTCGTTTTCTGGTGCCCGTATGAGGAGATTTTCTCCGTACGTTGGTAGAAACCAGTACCCGCTTGTGACCGATCTGCCCGATGGCAGTTTCGGGATTATATGGAGAAGTGGTGCTTCAAAACAGGACGATGGTAATTTCAATCAGATAGGCTCTATGAAGTACGCAGTTATCGATCATATAGAAGATGTAGAGGCGCCACCTGTTATAGGGGAAGTATATAGTACTTCCTGCTTAGGCAATCACAATTGTCCATTGGATCCGGTTTACCACACACCTGGTAACGTTTTGTATCGGGACAAGGTGGAATTCAAGGTTAAAGTTGCAGACCAGGACAACATAGATAAAGTAGAGGTGTTGTGGTCACTTAATGGAGTCGAACAAACTCCTATGAAATTAATTGACACTATGGCCTACAACAAGGATAGAGATGTCTGGGATCGGAGGGAGAGTGACAAGTTTGGAACGAGAGTTTACGGTGGTAAATTTGGTCCTTTTGGGAAAGGAGTTGAGATATTTTATCAAATCGCTGCCACTGACAGCCTTGGGCATACATCTGTACGGCCTGTAAACAGGTTCCGGATAAATATACCCGCAGAGGAACCGTTCATTAGGGAAGTGGATCTGTCTGGAATAGCAGCAAATGGCGATGATGACAGTGATTACAATGATCATTACTGGGGGGCTTCACACAACGCAATCGATAGTAAAGGGAACCTGTTCGTAGTAGCTACAGTGCATGACAGATTGGGGAATCCTAAAGATAAAACTTTACTTAAAAAATTCGATTCCGAGGGATTACTTGTAAAAACGTTAAGTCGGGCTGATTTAAATATGCCCGAATCTTACAAACAGCATTCACATATTAGAACCAAATGCGGCCCACATGACGTGGCCGTTGATGGTCAAGACAATGTTTATCTGACAAGCAATTGTTCGCCAAGCATATATAAATTTACAAACGATGTGGTCTTTATTGAAACGATAGAACCGGAAGAAACTGCTTATTCGGCAACCTGTGCATTTGATGGTGGCGGTGGGGGCATTATAGAAATTGATAAAAATAGTGGTGCAATATATCTGTCTCACGATCATACCAGCAGTCCAGGATCATCTAGTAGTGGATATGGATTCACGAAAGTTACTGCCGATGGTAAATGTGACAGGGAATTTGCCAAAAAGGTAAGTTCACTTAAGAGTTCTGTTCTAAGTATTGCAGTAGATGAAACAGGGAATGTGCATGTTGTACACGATGCCGGATTTGGGTGGAGTAAGAAGGCTGCCAATAACATTCATACATATGCTAAAGATGGCACATTACTTGTGAAATGGGGGCTAACCGGAGATAAAGACGAAGAGTTTATTGGTTCTGGTGGTCATGCTTCGTCGTATGGAAATGTGGTTTCCATTGCAGCCAGTAAAAATGGGTTCCTTTACACTGTTGACTCAGGTAAAAATGAGATAAAGAAATTCACTCTTGATGGTAAGTTCGTCTCCAAATGGGAAGGGAAGTCGGTTGGTAAGAAGAGTCCAAAAGATGGATTTTTCTCTAGTGCTCTGGATATATCAATCGGCCCTGGGACGGGAAATATATACATCACAGATTCCTGTAATAAATACGATTGTAGGAAACATAAGAAACGTATCCAGGTGTTTAATCCGTTCTAAGGACCGATTTCCTGGTATCACGGCCGTTAGGTTGAGTCCAACAGGTGGTTTTACGTGTTGTTAAAATAAGTAAAATCGTTCATAGTTTCATGTGG
>CAZCOH010000066.1:0-8760 GCA_964500645.1 uncultured Dehalococcoidia bacterium | reverse complement strand
ACAGAGTGTCATCTAGACGCTCGGACGTGATAGAGATTTGCAGTCTTAATGAATATCATTCGACCATCATAGGTAAGCTATCAAAAGGCTACAGGCAGAGAGTAGGGATAGCCCAGGCGATCCTGCATGAACCAGATGTACTAGTGCTCGATGAACCCACTATTGGAATAGACCCGATTCAAGTAGTAGAGACTAGGCAACTGATCAAGAGTCTCGGACAAGATCACACTCTAATTCTCAGTTCACATATTCTCCCGGAAGTGAGCATGATTTGTGACCGAGTAATTATAATTCACGAAGGACAAATTGTAGCTATCGATGATCCAGTAAATCTAGGAACCAATTTGTCAGGTGTTGAAAGGGTGGAATTAGAAGTAAAAGGTCCAAACAGGGAAATTTTTCCCGTGTTGGAGGGAGTCAATGGGGTTCAGGAAGTGGTCAGGGTACCCGTATCTGGCGGAGCATATCATCGCTATCATATAACAGTTGAATTGGGTCTGGATATAAGAACTGATTTGGCGAAAGTAATCTTGGAAAATGACTGGGAACTATTCAAACTTCAATCACTCGGCATGAGTCTGGAAGAAATTTTTCTACGTCTTACTTTGGAAGAAGAGTCTTTACCCCATGAACAAGTGGAGGCGTAAAGATGCGTAATTACCTTGCTATTACTGCCAAGGAAACCAGAGCTTATTTTTCAATGCCAGCTGCTTATATAGTGGGGGCTATGTTTCTGGTTCTTACAGGCATTTTCTTTGTTTTTGATATAAACCGCCCTTTTGCAGAGGCAGGAGTACGTGGGTTGATTGATTGGGCCAAATTTTTCACGATATTTTTAGCCCCTCTTATAACCATGCGACTACTTGCAGAAGAACAAAAAATGGGTACTTTGGAGCTGTTATTAACATCTCCTGTCCGGGAATGGGAAGTGGTTCTTGGTAAATATACGGCTAGCTTTATAACTTTATTAGGAATTCAATTCGTAACCCTTTACTACGTAATCATAATATACGTGTTTGGAGAGCCTGATACTGGTCCCGTCATAAGCGCTTATCTAGGAATGATTCTTCATGGAGCCTCAGCACTAGCCATTGGTCTACTAGGATCCTCCTTATCAAGCAACCAAATAGTAGCCGCCGTTCTAGGTACAGGCTTTCTACTCTTTTTTTCATTTGTGGACAGAGTAGCGTCACTAGTGGAAGGAAGCCCAGCAGAATTCTTAAACGCTTTATCAATGAATGCAAGGCTATCTGACTTTACCCGTGGCGTAATTGACACAAGTCACGTTGTGTACTTCCTAAGTATTATCGCGATATTTCTTTTCCTGACGATTAGGTCACTTGAGACCCGGAGGTGGCGTTAATGGCTATGAGGCCCGGTCAGGAAGAAGATTCTTATATTAGCATCATAATTGATGGCTTTAAGTCCCCATTGTTTTGGAGTTTGTTGCTTGGAGCAATTGGTGTAGCCGGCCTTCTTGTAGGCGGGATAATATACTTCGCATTCTATACATTGTCCTACATAGCATTATGGGTATTACTAACTGGTGCTGTTTTAGTATTTTTATCCCTGATTCTATCGCCAAGAGCCATAGCCATTTTTTTGGTTGGGAGAAAAGGAAGATACGGCACAAACGTAGCTATAATGACTGTAGCTTTCTTCGTTATTCTTCTTATTATTAATTTCTTTCTATACAGCAATCCAACTAGGATAGACGTCACTGCAACAAGAGTTTTCTCTCTTTCTGATCAGACACTTCAAATAATTGATGATCTAGAGACAGAGGTAATAGCCAACGCTTTTTTTGTGGATAAACAAACTAAAGACGCGGACCGACAACAAGCAGAGGATCTTCTAAATGAATTCGCTAGGAGATCGTCAATGTTTAATTACAGATTCATTGACCCTGAGCTTAACAGGGCTCAAGCACTTAAGTACAAAGTTAAAACTTACCCTTCTATAGTGTTTGAAGCCAAAGACTCAGGTAAGCAACAGGGAGTATTTAGCTTTACAGAGCAAGAATTTGTCACAGGTTTGCTTGTGTCTACAGGCGTTCAACAAAAGAAAATAGGGTTTCTGACAGGTCACGGAGAGTCCGCATTTACAAAAGATCCCATGATGGGATCAGTTGAAGATGACGGCTTAGATTTCGCAATTGAAGGCATGCAGCGAGATAACTATCGCGTA
Organism: uncultured Dehalococcoidia bacterium; assembly: GCA_964500645.1. Lineage (GTDB taxonomy): Bacteria > Chloroflexota > Dehalococcoidia > Lucifugimonadales > UBA826 > CAYFIW01. Next base: position 6,573 of record CAZCOH010000066.1, on the reverse strand, counting down.
GTTCCTAGAAACCTACAGCAAAGTGGGAAAATAGATGAAGATACAGCCGTTCTAATAATATCTGGGCCAACCAATGATCTTACAGAAGAAGAATTTAAAGCCATTGAAGAATACATATCCACTGGTGGCAAAGTACTTGCTATGTTTGACCCGGGGGTGCCAAATTCATTTAACCAGATTATAGCTTCCTATGGTGTCGCGATAGCAGATGGAATTGTTGCAGACGCTGCGAGTAACGTAGGGGGTGAAATGCTGACCCCGATGTTGCAGAAGGCAAACGGCCAGTATTACACCAGTAGCCAGATAGGTATTGGCATAGCAGATAAAATCGACGTTACATTCTTTCCCGAGGCTGGCTCCGTTGAAGTATTTGTTACTAAAGACGATATGCCGCCACATATAACAGTGGACCCAATTGCAATAACCACTCAAGCCAGTTGGATGGAGACGGATCCAGACGATCCCAAGTTTTCTTCAGATGAAGTGAGAGGTCCTTTCGTCATAGGTTCTGTGATAACAGCCTTAGGACGAATACAAGACCCCCCTTCCCTTGCATCGACAGGGAACCAGTCAAAAATCATAGTGTTTTCCGACTCAGACTTTGCAACAAATAAATATTTTCACAGCAGTGACAATGCAGATCTGTTTCTAAATTCTATTAATTGGCTTGCAGAAGATTACGAATTGATATCAATTAGGCCCAAATTAGTCCCATACAGAGAATTAGTAGTGAACGTCCAGGAAATGGATTTCATAAAGTGGTCAAGTTGGATATTCCCTCCCGCCCTGATGTTGCTATTGAGCTTTATTGTCTGGTGGCGACGTCGCTAGGAGTGTAACAATTTGAGCTATAAAGTAACACTTGGATTTTTAGTCGTTGCGGCATTAGCCGGTATTTTGTTCTTCGTAAACCCCTTTGCTGAGGAAGAATTTAAAGAACCTCCTAGACCCTGGTTCTACCAAGTTTCCGTCGAGGATATGACCTCCATAAAAATAACCTACAGAGAGGACGTAGCGTCGTTTATAAAAAGACCGTCTGAAGCCTGGGCATTTGAAGGAGCAGCACATATACCCCCAGACCACAAAAGATGGGGAGGTATTGACTTTATATTAGGTGGCCCACAAACAAAAAGAGACCTCACTGAAACTCAAACCATCATAGAGGATGCCTCTCAATACGGCCTCGATTATCCCCACACTGTTGTTGAAATCGGACTAACCTTGGACCGAACATTGGAATTTAGATTGGGTGATAAAACTACCGATGGATATCATCATTATGGTCAGATTTCAGGTTTCCCTCAATTATTTCTCATAGCTGACGACTGGGGTGACGTAGTAGCAAGACTTGTTACAGATCCGCCCTACCCTATCTGGTATGAAAAAAGAGATCCGAATTCTGTTGACGAACTCGGAATATATCCAATTTCAGATGACATTGAAACCGATATTTCTGAACTTAGGTTTAGAAAATCTCCAGACGGCTCCTGGACGGTAAGAGATTACAGAGAAGAAGCTCAAGGTTCATACCCTGTCGATAAAGAAATATGGGAAACCATATTACCCCTACTGAGTAGACCTGAGGGAACAACTGTAGCCGTTGACCGTGTAAGTGACGGAGATTATGGCGAATGGGGGATCATAGACACCTCTGCTGTTATCGAAATCAGATTCCAGGGTATGACAGATAGAGGTACCAAATTCACTGACGGGAGCATCTTGGTTATTGGGGATAAAACTGCTGACGGAAAATCCTATTACGCTATTTCTGATCAAGCAAATAGTCTCCAGCCTGTTCTTCTATTACCTTCAAACTGGGTTGAAACATTGTTAGGGCTCTATGACGACATTCCTTATGGCCCTGAAACAGTAAAATAAAACCCATAGCTATATTCCACGTTAACTAAGGCGATAAGACCTCATGAAAGCCGTAATACTTACTATTGGAACAGAAATACTGATGGGCGAAATGCTGGACACAAATTCTACCTATCTGGCAAATGAACTACCAAAACTCGGAATAATCCTAAAAAAAACGATTAGCATTGGAGATGTGTTAGAAGACATACAAAACATAATTATTCAAGAGCTACATGCTTCAGATATCATCATCACTACTGGAGGTATGGGGCCAACGTCGGACGATCTAACCAGGGAAGCCATTGCAGGATATTGCGGGGAAAGAATGACCGTGGATGAAAAGCAATTGCGTACATTAAAGGATCTATTCAAGAACCGAGGGCAACAAATGCCTTTAACTAACATAAAGCAGGCATCCTTGATCCCATCTGCAGTCGCAGTGGCAAACTCTCGAGGCACAGCTCCAGGTTGGCTCGTGAAAAAGGATAAAAAAGTTATTGTTGCTTTGCCTGGGCCACCCGCTGAACTTATAAGCATGTGGAACGAATACATAGTCCCATCACTAAAATCTTTAGACGATAGTGAAGTGTTCGTCACAAGAAACATAAAATCGTTTGGTATTTCAGAAGGAGAGCTTGATGAAAAATTTTCTCATCTCTTTGGGTTAGAGAATCCTTTTCTTGGAATTTACTCAAAGCAAGATGGGATACATTTGCGAATAATAGCCCATTCCGAAAACCACGAAGAAGCCCAAAAACTTATATATCCTATAGAAGAAGAGATTGTCCAATCTATTGGTGCCTCTATCTGGGGATTTGATGACGACACCCCTGCTCTAAAATTAATGTGTTTATTGGAAGAAAAAAAATTGCAACTAAATGTATGGGAAGGTTTCACCGATGGCTTAATCGCCCATAACCTTTCAGAGGCAGGTCAAAACTATCGTTTCAGATTTCAATCTTTTGTGCCAACTGAATCTCATGGGTCGTTTGTAGATAAAGAAAATATTTTCCCTGAAACCAAGGATCCTTTTGTGATGTTGGAATCCACACACGAATTAGAAGAGGGAGAAAGCACTTTAGCCATTATCAACGTCACATATGGTGATCTTTCCATAAATCACCACACAAGATTTAAGGAGATCACAACCAGAACCAAGCAACGAATGGCAAATCATGCAATTTTAAAAACGATTGAATTGATAAATAGTTTAGATTAGGTATCTCCGTCAACACTAAGTCTTAGATCCAACATTTCCTCGGTATGATCACACAGTATATATACTAAATTTTGCAAATGTTTTTCCAATAGACAGCCCGCTGATTTCCCCAATATGGAACCAATTACATTCACTTATACCTTCATGTATATCAGGTACTAAAGGTGCCTTTGTCCCCAATGCGTATGACACTTGTTGATGAAAAGGATTTTCCCATCACGATAAACCACACCAGAGGCCAAAGGCGTTCATTTGAGGAAGATTTTTATGCTATCCTCAATCTGCATCTAGTTTTACTCTTACCAAACTCCCCATCCTTCTTCTGTGCTATGGTGTGATCTATTTTAAAACTCATCAATATTTCCCTTCAAGAAATAATAACAATGCTATTTGTTTCTTTTTCTAACAGCGAATCAATGATCAATTAGCTCTAATATGGAAATAAAGGTACAAATCTGTGCAACTTGAATCCTGGATACAGATCGCAGCAATCTGTTTGCTTGGTGCTATGTCTCCTGGTCCAAGTCTTGCAATAGTGGCAACTAATACCATTACAAATGGCAGAATGTACGGTGTATTTACTAGCCTAGGACACGGGGTTGGCATAGGAGTTTGGGCTCTCCTGACGGCAGTTGGAATCGCCAAAGTGATAGCTAGTAATTCAGTCATATCACTCTCTTTGCAATCATTAGGAGCATTACTAATAGCTTATGTGGGATATATGACCATTACCAATAGGGCATGGAATTTAAGAATGGGAAGGGACTACCAGACCAGCAATTCCAGGAAACTCTTGAAGGGAGCAAGCGAAGGATTTTTAATATCTATTTTTAATCCGAAAATTGCGCTTTTCTTCGTAGCTATATTCAGCCACTTCGTTAGCTCAGAATATAATGTCCCCGAAATAATTTTAATGGGATCAACTGCAGCTCTCATAGATGCCATGTGGTACATCCTTATCTCAATTGTGTTGACGACATCCGGACTTGGCACATTTCTAGAGAGACAAGGATCCAACATAAGCCTGATAAGTGGTGTTGCCCTGATTTTAATCGCTATTTATTTAGCAAGTCAGGTGTTAAGACATCTTATTGACACAACCTAACTTTATTATCATATTTGCCATTAAAGATTACATAAAGGTAAATTCTAATTATATAGAAGGCGATGACAAAACTTAGTTCAGAAGTATTATTGATTCAACAAAAATACCCTGTGGAGATATGCTATCGAGGAATTCCAAGGAAATATTTTCCTATATCGGGGTCATCAAGAATAGATTGAGCATTCCCGCTATAAACAATTTTTCCGCCGGAGAAAATATATCCTCGATCCGATTTAGCCAATGACAATCTAGCATTTTGTTCCACTAAAAGAACAGATATACCTTCACCTCTGAGTTCGTCTATATTGGTCAAAATCTCTTGCTGATATCTCGGGGATAAAGCCGCTGTAGGCTCATCTAACATCAAGAAAGTGGGTTCCGAAATAAGTGCTCGGGCAATCGCCAACATTTGCCTTTCTCCACCCGACAGCGAAATCGCCAAATCATTCATTCTGGGCTTTAAATCTGGAAACATTTCAAAAGCCCTTTCAATTCCGTTGGCAACTCTTTTATTTGTCAGCTTGATCCCTCCCATCTGTAAATTTTCCCGAACTGACAGAGAAGGGAAAACATTATCAACTTGAGGTACATACGCTATGCCCCTATCCACCAATCTATCGGTTCTCCATCCTGAGACCTCCTCATCATCATGAAAAACTCTTCCATGATGATGAGTTGCTAGACCAAATATCACTTTTAAAAATGTCGATTTACCACACCCGTTTGGACCTATAATAGTTACAAACTCTCCCTGATAAACGTGCAAATCTATACCATTTAATATCTGAACCTGATCGTATCCCCCCTCCAGTTCTTTGACTTCTAATATGGTCCTCATTGCAGAGATTATCCTTGATTCCCAAGGTAGGCTTCGACAACATCTCGACTTCCTCTAATTTGATCAGGGGTACCTTCAGTTAAGATCCGGCCAGAATCCATTACAATAATTCTGTCAACATCACTACGAAGAATAAAGTCCATATTATGCTCTATAACTAACATTCCTATTCCTTGGATTGTGGCCAATTTTTTAAGGTTTTGAAAAATTTTCTCCGCCAAGGGACCCGCTACGCCAGCAACTGGTTCATCAAGTAATAAAAATTTAGGTCCACTCATCAAGGCCCTACCAATATCAACAAGCTTACTTTGTCCTCCGGACAATTCACTCGCTAAGTTATGTGCTATGTGTGAAATTTCCAGTGAATCCAAAACAGAGTAAGCCTCGAGTAACCTTTCTTTTTCAGCATCTCTTGACTTTGGCCTAAATAAAGCCGTTAACAAATTAGGGTGAAATTGATTTCGGGTAGAGACGAGAAGATTTTCTACGACCGTCATTTCCCGCCACAACCAAGTATGTTGAAATGTTCTAGTCAATCCCAAATTCTGTATCTGATCAGGTCGCATTCCTGTCGCCTCATGCCCAAAAACTTCAATATTCCCTGAAGTAATTTCCAACATCCCTGAAATGCAATTAAATGTAGTCGTTTTACCACATCCATTTGGGCCTATCAGCCCTACTAATTCACCTTCTTCCACATGAAACGAAATACTATCTACGGCCCGTAGGCCCCCAAAATCTTTTACTAAATCTGATACGAGAATCCCAGGATATGTCATTCTAATCAGAACTCTTCACACTTTTAATTTTTTTCGATCGGTTATTAGGCCGCTTTGGTCTACTGGGAACCTCGGGAAGAAGTCCTCTGGACGAAGTGATCAGTGACCCCAGAATCACCATACCAACTAAGCCAAGTTTGAGATGTGATAATGAAAGTAACACATTCCCATTGGGAAAGATCTCGCTAACGGATCTATCTGACCAAATTAATCCTCCCAGATCCACTACCAACCATGAAAATCCCTTATCCAAGTAAAAAGTGAAGTTGTGGAGAGGAAGGCTTACGGCTCCTCTAGAAGCTACCATAACATTAAAAACAAACTCAACAAGTACTATTAGGAAAGCACCAACTATCATTCCTTTATTATTACCTCGTCCACCTACTATGAAAGCCGCCCATATAAGAAATGTTGATCTAACTGGGTTCATGAAATCGGGCCAAACATTTGTGTTTAGCCATGCCCACAGTGCTCCCGATAATGCCGCTATTGCGGCGCCTAAGGCCAAACTCGCCGCCTTGTGAGTCAGAACATTGTGCCCATGGTGTTGGCTAACTACTTCATCTTCCCTTATCGACCGAAGAATGCGGCCCCATGGTGACCCAAGCAAGGTGCCTATCAGAAACCAGACAATAAGAACTAATAAAACCGTAATAAAAGCGAGAAAAACGACGTAAGGAGCGGGCACTGGCAATCCGATAAGACTTCCTACATATCCAGATATTTTATCATCCCACCAATTTTCTAATGGGCGAGAATACTGGGATATCCC
>CAZCOH010000065.1:0-9075 GCA_964500645.1 uncultured Dehalococcoidia bacterium | reverse complement strand
CCAACCTTCATTTCCTACTTTGGTGGGTTCCGCCGTGTGCCATATATCCATCGACCTAAAATGTGACCGATTAGGATTGTCGTACCCTATGCCATTGATAACTGCAACCTTTCCCTCATCATAAAGCCTCTTGATAGACGAAAGATGCGGGTTAAAACCATAAGTGGAATCAATCGGCAATACTGACTCCTGTTCTATATGTACGGTCTTTCTAAAATCATAGTAATCATCATCTCCGTACGGGACGACAGTATTCAAATAATCGTTGCCACCACTCAGTTGGATGACCACTAAAGATTTTTCTTTTGAAGCAACCATAATATTCCCCTCAATCGACCTAAAGGCTAAACAATATTTATATACATGTTGGATAATACATACTTACCACCACAATATTCAATATCTAAGATGCGATATTCTGATAAATTAGTCAGACGTAAACTAACCAATTACCTAATTGGCTAGGGATATCAATGAACTTAAAGGACATATAGGAACTGCAAACATGAGTGGCGAACAGCTTACATTCTCAAGTGAATATGATGCTATTGAAGGTTTTATTGAAAGAGGTTGGACCGACGGTTTGCCTATAATTCCTCCAACAGCAGACAGGGTAAACATATTTTTGGAACATACAGATAAATCAAAAAATGAGGTAGTGGGGTATGAACCTGTAAAAGAACGAACAGTAACTGTGGAAAAGGTTGCGATAAATTCTGTTATGGCAGGTTGCAAACCTGAGTATTTCCCAATAGTACTGGCTGGAATGGAAGCTGTTCTAGAGCCCAAATTCAATCCACACGGAATGACTGCAAGCACAATGGGTTCTGCCGTTTTAACAGTTGTTTCAGGGCCAATTGCGAAAGAAGTTGGATTAAATGGAAGTACAAGCGTTTTTGGGCCCGGACACCGCGCGAATGCTACCATCGGAAGAGCAATAAGGCTCTGTTTAATTAATGCCACGGGCTCCAGATCTGGAGAAATCGACAAGGCAACACTAGGGCACGCTGGAAAGTATACCTGGTGTATTACCGAAAATTCTGAATCCTCTCCCTGGACAACCCTTGGGGAAGATAGAGGCACTAAAAGAGATGAGAACAGCGTAACAGTTTTTGCAGGCCTGACGCCTACACAAATAAGCAATCACAGCAGTACAGATCCAGAGACCATCCTCACTAGTTTTAAAGATGCTTTATTTGCTGCCGGACCATCACAAACTGAGATAGTCATCGTTCTCTGTCCAGAACATACAAAACATCTGAAAAATGCAGGATGGAGTAAGAGACAGATCAAAGACTATTTATTTGAAATTGCTGTGCGAGAGGACGATGAATGGGGCATGGGTTCAAATCCCCCAGGTCCAAAACCAACTGGCGCGATCATGACGCACTCTGTTAAAAGTCCTGATAGCTTTGCCCTCATAGTTGCAGGAGGTAATGCTGGAGCATTTTCTCAAGTTATCTCATTATGGGGCGGCGGCATAGGATCTCAGTCAGTTAACAAGCTAATTTGACAAATTTGACTAAAATATCTGTTAAAGTATGGATCAGAGTGCTATTAAAAGATATTTCGGAGGGAAGCTATGGTACTTAAAGATAAAGTTGAGGTGCTCGACCCTACCGTCAAGCCAGACGTGAAGGATAGTAATCTAGCGAACAGACCTGAAACACTGGACGGAGCAGTCGTAGGGCTCCTCGCCAATGGTAAAAAGAATTCCGTTGAGATACTGAAATATGTCTACGATGTTATTTCCGAGGAATACGATCTTAAGCTATCCGTAGCAGAAGACAAAGGTAATGCATCAAGGCCATGCCCATCAGAAATGCTACTCGACATGGCTGAAACCTGTGATGTTGTAATCACCTCAAATGGTGATTGAGGGTCCTGTTCATCGTGCAGTGTGCACGACGGAATAGAATTTGAGAAGAAAGGAACCCCCACCGCAGTAATCTGTACAGAGCCTTTTGTTACAAGCGCTACCGCAATGGCCAAGCTTGGAGGAATTCCTGACTATCCATTTGTAGTCACAGAACATCCCCTAGGAAGTTTGGATCAAGAGACTCTCAGAGACAGAGCTCGAGAAATCGCGCCAAGGATCATAGAAATACTCCTCTCAGGGAAATAGTCTCCTGCAGAGACAGCCATTCTCTAAGAAATAATAGGGATCTCAGAAGCCACTCTGGTTCCGAGATCCTTATCACCATGAATGGAGATATCGTTATTTTCAAGTATCTGATTGATTTTCCTTCGGCCACAGGCCAGCAACAAAAAAGTTTCAACTGAAGTTACGATAGATGTGTCATGGCTTGGGTCACCTTCTAAAAAAATTGCCCTACCATCTCTAACTCCAATCGAGAAACTTTCTATTGTTTGATCAGAAATTTTAAAAAGTATCGTCTTGCCCTCTGGAATTTTCGCCTTCTTCCCAACTACATATGGCATGAAGTTTTTAACATAAATTAGGCAATGTAAAGCCACCTGACTAGAAAGATTTCCTCTCCTCCCTACAGCCCGTCTAATATCTTGCTCATGAACCCAACAGTCGAACACCCGCATTGTAACTAGATCCTTCAAGCTACCCGGTCCAATAGGAGTCTCCACAGATTTAGAAAAATCATCTTCCTTTAGTAAAATTTTCAGTCTCTCAGAATTAACTTCATTAAATTCCTCCATCAAACTCTCTGAAGAGACTTTCCTTCTTAAAAGGACATCAATTTCGTTCCTACGACCAAGTTCATTTTTAACATGAGTGGATTCTTCCAAATCCGTGCAACCAACAGGTCGTCCGAGAAGCCTATGCTCAATACCAATCAGATGAGAGAAACAATCTTTTACTGACCAACCAGGGCAGTCAGTTTCATAAGTCCATTCATCTTCCGTAAGCGTCTGGGAAAGGTTATATATGGACTCCCATATTTCCCTCTGGAGATGTATTAAGTTAATCCTTTCTGAATCGTTATCAGGCATTTCGTTAGTTCATACCCATATTAACGATGATTTCAAATTCTTTTTCCGTCATGGGCTGGACGGACAGTCTAGAGTTTTTTACCAAAACCATTTCTGAAAGTTCGACGGTAGATTTTATTTGCTTTAACGAAACAAAATTCCTAAACGTTTGATCAGCCTTTATATCGACCATAAACCAAATTGGGGATTCTTCCGTGCTACGAGGATCGGGATGGGCGGATTCTGGATCCCATGCAGTAAAATCGGGGTATCCTTCCTTCACTACAATAGCCGTTCCAACTGCTCCAGGAGGTTTTGCGTTCGAATGATAAAACAGAACCTTGTCCCCGATTTTAATTTTATCTCTCAGAAGATTTCTAGCCTGATAATTCCTAACCCCATCCCATTCTGCGCTTGAATCAACCTCTGATTTTAAATCGTCAAACGAGTAATCGGACGGCTCCGATTTCATAAGCCAGTAATTAGTAGTCATAGTCCTTTAATCAAATCCTTAATTTTTAAATACCTTCACTCTAAATTAAATTTAACCAATCTTAGAATACATGTTTCAAAAAGTGGTTAGAGAATACATCGCCTCAAAACTGAACACAATCATGCTGAATGTGACTTCATAACGCAAAAGATGCCTCATCGCAAAAAGCAATAAAAATTTAAATGATGACTTTTAAATAGCCTATTGTAGAAAATTAATATCTCTTGAAAACCAGTGTCAATAACTTATCCTTACAACAAGTAATATTGTCATAAAAAATTAATCATATTTGCATTACAGAGTATTGTTAAAAAGAGGGCTCAGTGAAAATAAAGTCAATAAAAGCAGTTCCCATAGACCTAAGCCCTAAGCCTACAACCCCAGCCAGAGTCCAACCTGATCCCAATGGCGGATACTTTGTAAGCCCTATGGATCGTTACAAATACGAAATACCAGAAAGGAGTTGGCAGGCTGATTGGACGAGAACAGCCTGCGTTGTAACAGCAGAAGACGGAACCTGGGGACTAGGTATTACTCTAGCATCAGGTCCAGTTTGTTCCATCATTAATGATCATTTCTCCGAATTTTTGGTCGGGAAAGATCCAATGTCCACAGAAAAAATCTGGGACATGATGAGACGAGCGTCATCCCCCTATGGGACTTCAGGAATCCAGAGTTACGCGATTAGTGCTGTAGACAATGCAGTTTGGGATCTTAAGGGAAAAATTCTCCAAAGACCTGTTTATGAAATATTAGGAGGTCCTGTTAAAGATAAAATTTTCTGCTACGCCTCTAATACTATGTTGAAATATAAAACCAGTGACTACATGGACTGGTTTCTGGAGCTAGGTTTCAAGGCAGTCAAAGTTTTCCTTAGACATGGACCTGAAGAAGGTATATCAGGGTTAAACAAGAATGTAGAAATTGTGGCAGCCACTCGCTCCCAAATCGGCCCAGACGTGGAATTAGCGGTTGATTCTTGGATGTCCCTGAACGTTGAATATGCCGTTCGAATTTCAGAAGCATTAAAACCTTATAACATAAAATGGCTAGAGGACTATTTTCTACCCGAAGATATGGACAGCTACAATAAGCTGCGGCAGAGAATACCCACACAAACACTGGCAACAGGGGAACATTGGTACACTATTCACCCATTTGCGGAAGCAGCAGGTAAAGGTTTAGTAGATATTCTACAACCTGACATTCAATGGGTTGGTGGCATGACAGCTAGTCTGAGAATATGTCATATAGCAGAAGCTCACGGTCTGACTGTGATTGGCCACGCCGGCATGAATTACCCTTATGGTCAACATCTTGCGTACGCAATGCCTATGATTCCATGGGGTGAAAGATCAGAAGGGGTATCAGCTCCAGGTGTACCTTTGAAAGAGATGACGGTTCTACCTGGAACTCCGACTATTGAAAATGGTTACGTAAAGCCATCTGACGCCCCAGGATTTGGTATTGAAATTGGCTTGGATTGGCTGGAAAATCGAGCAACCTAAAGGTAATAAATCTAAGTTTCTATCATATCGATCGCTGAAATTTATTATTTATTTGGTTTATTCGCAATGCCCAGCAGTGATAATTTTGACGCTCACCGCAAGCTAATGATATTGTCTGGCCATATCACAGAAACTAGATAAATATCATTGATACATTGGAGGAAATTAACATGGCCACAACAATTCCGGGTGAGGTTTATCTAGGTGAAACCTTAGTTCAATCTCTCACTCCATCAGGTTCAGTCACTATATATCTTTGGCCTTTAAGGTGCCTAAATAACAAAAAAGGTGGGCCAACATTTGGAATTGATGTTGAGGGAGTGGAAATAATTAGGTTCGATCCTCATGGCAAGGGCGGTCATTGGCATACTAGAGGATACGACAAATTGGGCCCCGGACGATCCCATGTAGATTTTCCAGAAGGTGTAGATGATGTAGAGCAGCAATTGAAATGGGCACTTGATCAGATAGAAAGAGAAACCTCTAAGCTTCTTGAAGAAGCAGGATATCCAGACGAGGCAAATTCTGTTGACGATACCATGCTGAAATCCGCTACTTTAGCAATATCAGAACATTTGAAAAAAGAAGGTGACCTAAGGCCAAAAGCTATTGCCCAAGGTGCTTTAGAAGCCTAGTCACAATATCTAGATTAGAGAAAACTCAACCCGCTATTGGCAAGATATTTTGAATAGATAAATTGTGTATCGGAAATAATAATACTTTTTGTGATGTTGGTTTTGGTTGCGTTTGTTAATTACCATTGCATAGTCCTCAAAAACGTAAACGCTCATATTCGATCAAATAAAAATCGACTGGTCCTATATTCCTATGGATACGACACCCACTCAAATAGTTATCGCAAATCACTTTGGTAGAGCAATTTTTTCTCCCTATGCAGGAGCCAGCCTACGTTCGCTAAATGTCGTTTCAAAAAATGGATATACCCACGAGCTTTTGACCGGAGGTGAAGGACCTCATGATCCCTTCAAATTGAAGCAAGGAACAGGAAATTTCTTGATGTGTCCTTGGCCAGGAAGATTGAAAGAAGGGATTCTCTACAGTGACGGGGAAAAATATCAAATGCCAATTAATCGTCCCCCATTTTCAATACACGGTCTTACCCGAGATAAAGAATGGAACATCTTGGAAATAACTAATGAAAAGGTGACCTTGTGTACTGATTTAAAATACCCATGGCCTGGAATAGGGAGAGTAAATTTTGATGCCAAATTATCAGAGTCGTCACTAATAATGAGTTTAGAAATCGTGAATGAGGGAAATAACAGGTTTCCTGTGGCAATAGGATGGCATCCTTGGTTTACTTCTACCCTAAATGGTAACCAACTGTCATTACATTTACCTGGACAAATTTCTGAATGGTTAACCGATTCGGAAGGGAATGCGAATGGACACGTGGTCCAAATTTCTGAAGATTTAGATTTAAGGCGAGAAAAAATACCCAATGAAGGAGTATTTGACCATTGTTTTAGGGTTGATCCCATGAAACCAATTGAAATTCGTTGGGATGAAACAATGAAACTCACAATTAATTCTTCCTCTGAGTTAGATCACGTTGTCGTTTATAGTCCTCGTGGATCAGTTTGTGTGGAACCCTTATCCTCCACAATCGACGCATTTAGGCTTGAAAATGAGGGCGTTGAACACACAGGGACTCATTATCTAAATCCTGGGTGTAGTTTTTACGGATCTACATCCTGGTCGTGGTCTTAAACAGTTTTGTTATCCGAAATCTGCGAACCACTCAAAAAAAACAAAATCACCCCCATTACTGAGGGTCAAAAACAATTATTTAGATTTGTTGGGGGCGCAATGGAGTCGAACCACCACGCCAGTCGCAGTACGGCTGCAAACGGATTTAAAGTTCAACTCGCTAGTGATGAGAAATGTTTTCAACATACAGAATTGTGCCTGGAAATACACCTTGAAATGAAGATATGTACCGTATTTTACGTTGAATATCAGCTCGTGTCGGCAATTTAGTCAGCAAAATATCGTCAGAAGTAAAACGTTTGAGGGATGGAGCATCCACCTATATATGTGGTTGCTCAGACTATTTCATAATAAATGTTTGTTGCTTAGGGAAACTAATTTTGTATGTTAGGGAATCGCATCCACCAGATCAGAGTTATCAAAATTAGTCATTGTTAATATGCCCTGCTTACAAATTTGCACAGCCGAAATAGGCATCGTTGAATTGTCTAAAATACAATTCAACGAATTTTAATATCTTTATTCATCTCTTTCAAACGAGAATTCACGATCTGTGTTAGGGTAGCGGCACGGTTAGTTCTATGTGAGTAAGTCTGAAAATACGGAATGGAGTTACCATAACCAGAATCATTTTCTCTAATCTCGTGAAAGACGTACGTTCTTTTTTGCAGTCTAGCGATTGAGTCATCGCTCCGGTCAGATCGATAATCTGTCTTGAAATCATCTTCTGAGAAGTTGTTTGTTCTGTTGAAAACTAGATGACACAGCACGGCACTCTCCAAAAACTCCTGCATTTTTTTAAGCAGTACAAAACTTTAGGAATAAACACGTTATGAAAGGAATCATTATCGCTGCAGGGTATGGAAGCCGATTGGGGCCCCTCACTGCCTTTACACCAAAATCGCTTGTGGAAATAGGTGGTAAATGTATTATCACTTATCCAATAGATGCTTTGGTGGAGGCAGGAATTTCCGACATATCGATAGTAGTAGGCTACCGAGGAAAATTAATAAAAGACTACATAGAAAAAATCTACCCTAAAATTAATTTCTCCTACAACGAAGATTATGACGGAGAGAATGCATTATCAGTTTTTGCTGCTAGCTCCTTTATCGACAACGAACCATTTGTACTGACCATGGGTGATCACTTAATTAGTCCAAGCATCATCACAACTCTACTCTCTAAGTCCGTCATAACCCGAACACTTTGTGTAGATACAGAATCAACCAATACATCCCAGATTAGTGATGGAACAAAGGTCATGGCCGATTCAGAAGGCAGAATCATAAGAATAGGTAAAGATATCAAGAACTGGCAATCCATAGACACAGGGGTATTTATGATGGATGCAGAGGTACTTGATAACATCAGCCAGCTCATGGTCAGCAAAGGTAAAAAAGTGAATATATCCGAAGTCGTACAACACATGGCTGACAACGGGAGACATTTTCAAATCTGTGACGTAAGTGGTCAATTCTGGGCGGACGTGGATACTGAGGAAGACCACAATTCGGTCAGTACTATTTTAAAAACAAGGAATTCCTAGGATTCCTGCATGCCATATTTTGCACAAGAAACAGGTCTTAACAAAAGTAAGTAACACAGTATAAGTTAGGTGTAGGAAAGGAGAAACACATGAAAACTATCGATAAAGAAGGAGAGGCTGCCTATGAAAAATCGGTCGTTGCACCAGAACCTATGGATCCCGCACAAGCCGCAAAACGATTGAAAGATATAAAACGAATCTTAGATGAACTTGGCGCAGTATTTTTTATCGCATCTGGCACATGCCTTGGAGCAATCCGCGACGGGGGTTTCATTCCTTGGGACGACGAAATGGATATGGGGTCGGTGATAGGGCTCAACGGACTGGATGAAAAAACCATTGATGACGGAATCAAGGCATTTGAAGAAAACGGTTACTACGTGCACGTAGATCGTAGCTCACGTCATATCGGTGTGCATGTTGTAAAAGAGTCAATCCGAGCTGACTGGACCTGTCATCGGATTATGAAAAACGGCGTATTCCAGTATCCCGGAGTAAAAACTCCTCTCGAGCTTTTTACCCAATTAAAAGAGATAGACTTCATAGGAGAAAAATTTCTCGTGCCAAACCCCCCAGAAAAATATCTGGAGACCAAATATGGGCCGAATTGGGCTACACCGAAAGGGCCGGGATTTGAACAAGATGTCGTTGGTAAAATAACCGACGGGGACATACTCACACCTCGACAGAGACTTAGTAGATTCATCATACTGCGATTAACACCATGGCGTGCAAGTCGATTGACGATTTTGGACGAAAATGATGACCCCGCAAGTGGGGCTGAAATTACCCTGGCTGGGGTCGGTCGTTGTAAAACAAATTCAGGAGGGCATGCGAGGTCATATATC
>CAZCOH010000064.1:4466-9130 GCA_964500645.1 uncultured Dehalococcoidia bacterium | reverse complement strand
CTCCCGCTCCAAAAACAGTACCCACACACAACTAAGCCAGTTTGCAATTATTGGGATAACTAATACCCCGTTCCTAAAAGATGATGATTTGAGATCAACAAAGATTCGCCCACTGGTTATACCATTATTGATTCTAATCGTGATGTCCTCCTCTGATAACGCACATCAATCAAATATTGATTTAGCTGTAGGGAAACATTCATTTTCCATTACATATTGGGAAATGGCCAACATATCCAAAAAGTGGCTCCATTTAGCCTGGGAATTGTTTCCGGGCAATAAACCAACTGACGAAGAAAGAATAGAAATAGTTACCAAGTATTTAGAAGTTACGAGAATGTTAATAAAGGAGAAAGACCTACTAGAAATTGAATCTCAGTCCATAACCTATAAGGAAAAGTCAAAATATTCCTCACAACGGGAACATGAAATCCAAGAGCTAGAGGACAGGAAAAATGTTCTTCAAGCTAGGGCTGAAGAGGCCATAGAAGCCGTAATGAGTGACGTTTTAAGAAAGCAAGGATTAGGATTCAAGGCAAATATTTTGTTTCCTCCCACGGACTTTAGACTTGAAACCCCACCTCTAATCTTAGTCACTTCCCCTAGAAACAAAATTACTCTAAAAGAAAGTAAGTTAATAAAAAATGGAATTAAACCCAATATAAAAGAGCAAATAGAAAAAAAAGTTGAAGAAGACAAGATTACCTCTGCGTTAGTAGATGATTTGGCGGGATTAGGAACCTATCCAGCCTTTGTTTCTGACAAATATGATCTAAGGCAAATAGTCCGAACTGCAGCCCACGAATGGTTACACAATTATTGGATCTTTCACAGTTTTGGCAGAAACATGTGGGATTCTCCTGAAATGTATACGTTAAACGAAACTGCCGCTGACATCGCTGGTAATGAATTGGGTGACCTCGCCTTTATCCGCCTCGGAGGTACTATCCAAAATAATTCCTCTAAATACAGTAGTGCAGAACTCTCACATCCACATCTTACTAGAATACTAAGAGAAACTCGTCAAACTGTGGAATCTTTGTTAATACAAGGTGAAATAGAAGAGGCAGAAAAGCTAATGCGTGAAAGTCAGTGGACTCTGAAATTGGGAGGATACTCCATTAGAAAAATAAACCAAGCTTATTTCGCATTTAGAGGAAATTATGCAGAAAGCCCTGCATCTACAAGTCAAATAGGGGCCGAATTGAAAGAATATCGCAGTCTATTCAATACAACAGGTGAATTCGTTAAATCATTAACTAATATCAAATCATACGAACAATTCAAACAAATTGTAGAGGTCGACAAAAATAATTCATAATAGCTTGGAACCCACATGTATTTATTACAAAATCCCAGAATTGAACTCCAAATCTCCTCTACTTATACCAAGCCTGAGTATATCAGAGGCACCTCCAGCCAACCTCATAGAACGTATACGCCGATAAAGTGACTCTAAGGGATGTCCAACTACCAGTGCCCTGCCTCCGACCAACTGAATCGCTACGTCGATAACATAAGATGCAGACTCAGTACAAAACACCTTTGCACTTGAAGCTTCATTTATAGCCTGCTCACTGGTTTCCATCAACCTTGCTGCCCTATACAAAGTTGATCTAGAAGCAAAAGTTTGGATTCGCATATCTGCATACCTCAACCTGACGCCTTCCATATCTCCCAGGGTTCCACCAGATCGATGAGGCAACCTCAAATGTTCCGATACAAGGTTTACTGCACAAATCGCCATTCCGGTTGCTGTAGCAGCTTGTTCAATTCGCTCTCGGACTATATTACCCATGGCTCGGGGCATCCCTTTCCCTATCTCACCAATGACGTTGGACGTATTTACTTGCACGCTGTCGAATGAGACCTCTGAGTGAGAACTTCCGTCTGTGCTATAGAAAGGTTCATTTACATAAACCCCTTCACAATCCGTATCAACAATTACTACAGCAGGTCCTGATGGTCCTACAGAGTCGTTTACAACATTAAGTACCACAGAGATAAAGTCAGCTTCATTGGCCCCTGAAACATATGACTTTCTGCCATTAAGTACTAAAAAATCGCCCTTTAATCGAGCGATCGTAGGAGTTGAGGGATCTGACTCTGTAAATGCAAAACTTCCTATTTTTGCACCTGAAAGCATAGGAAATAGATAATTATTTTCTAAATGTTTACTAGTCTCAGCCAACATACCGGGTTCTGGTCCTATAACATCATTGGTTTTTTCAATCCCCGCTGACGCTACCGCCTCCCTAGCAATCGCAAGTTGCAGATGTGATGCATTCAAGCCCCCATATTTTTCAGGCTGGGCTAGTCGATAATATCCTCTATCTAATGATTTTTCTCTTATTTGAATCGAAGTCAAATCACCGAGTTCCAAGAGGAATTTCTCTATATCGGCCTTAAATTGTTTTAGATGATTAGAAATATTTTCAGGCATGTTAAGTTCGTAATCGAATAATCTCAGATTAATTTAATTAAAGTTTTTCCAAAATTCTCCCCATTTAACATCCCAATGAATGTCCTTGGTGCATTTTCTAGACCTTCCACCACATATTCACGATATTTCAATTCTCCACTTTTAATCCAGCCCGCCATTCGTATCCTTCCGTCATCAAAAAGACTTTGATACTTAGTAACAAGAAATCCTTCCATTTTTGATTGTTTTCGGGTCAAAATACTCATATTCCTAGGTGCAAGTTCTGGTTCTGGAAGATTATATTGTGAAATTTGACCACACACAGAAATTCTGGCGCCTGTATTGATTCTGTCCATAACTGCGTCAGTCACAAACCCACCAACATTATCAAAATAAATATCAATCCCGTTGGGGCAGGTTACATCTAGAGCACTTCCCACATCCTGATTTTTATAATTTATAGCGGCGTCAAACCCTAGTTCATCCACCACGAAAGACAACTTGGAGTCAGAACCGACAGTTCCAATAACTCTGCAACCCATAATTTTTGCGATCTGCCCGACGACTTGGCCTACTGCACCTGAAGCTGCTGACACCACAACGGTATCACCAGGAATGGGTTCACATACGTCTAGAAAACCAAAATAGGCTGTCAACCCTGGCATACCTAGAATTCCTATACTTGTCTGAATTGGACCAAGGTCAAGATTTACTTTTCGTATGTCTGTACCATTAGAAATAGCATATGTCTGCCAGCCTAAGCGCCCTTCAACAACATCTCCAATTTCATAAAGAGGACTCCGGGATCTTACAACCCTGCCCACAGCACCACCAACCATCACTTCTCCGATTGCGACAGGATCCGCATATGATTTCTGGTCGTTCATACGACCTCTCATATATGGGTCTAAAGACAACCACTCAGTTTGAATTAAAATTTCCCCCTCTTCTGGGACAGGAATAGATGACTCTTCAATCATAAAATCACTTTCCTTAGGAAATCCGGAAGGCCTATTGGCCAGAAGAATTCTTAGATTTATTTCATTATTCATACAATCCTCCGAAAAATTACCCCTAATTAAGAGCAAAAATACTCCCTTTATTGTAACTACACAAACCTCATACAAAAGTCTCTTCTAATATATAATTCTGTCTCCAACTTTGATACCAGTTTTATTTTTGAGGAAATCAATTTGAAATCACTTGGAACCCAGATTTTACTAGACCTACAAGAATGTGACCCTAATATATTAGATGACTTGCCAGAAATAAAAGCCTTAATGATATCAGCGGCAGAATCAGCTGGAGCAACTATCATAGGCGAAACATTTCATAAGTTTTCTCCTATTGGAGTGACAGGAGTCATTTCAATAGCTGAATCCCATATTTCCATCCACACATGGCCAGAGCACCTGTACGCCTCCGTGGATATTTTTTCGTGTGGAGAAAATTTTGACTTGGAAAAGTCTGCCCAAATACTGATAAAGGGACTTTCAAGTTCTAAACCCAGACGAAAAATTGTTGAGCGAGGAATCGATACAGAGTTTTAATAAATCAGATACGACAACGAGAAACAAAATATGTCTAACTGGCACGAAGAGATGATCACACCCGACCTGATGCAATCAGAAAGGGTCATCCAAGTATTATTCGACCAAGAAACTTCATTCCAGCGTGCCACAATAATTCACGGAGCCTATTTTGGTAGGTCTCTGATATTAGATGGAAAGACACAATCAACAGAAAAAGACGAATTTATATACCACGAAGCCCTTGTTCATCCTGCTATGACTTCCCACCCAAATCCCAAGAATATATTCATAGCAGGTGGAGGAGAGGGTGCAACAGCCAGAGAAATATTGAAACACGACACCGTTGAAAATGTGGTTATGTTGGATATAGATCGTGAAGTTGTAAATGCGTGTAAAGAGTTCCTACCTACTCATCACAAAGGATCATTCTACGACGATCGTCTACAACTAATTTTTGATGACGCATTTGAATATCTGTCTCAAAATGAACAAAAGTATGACGTGGCCATCATAGATGTACCCGATCCACTAGAATCCGGACCTGCACATAAAATCTTCACATTAGAGTTCTACCGCCTATTGATG
This sequence comes from uncultured Dehalococcoidia bacterium, assembly GCA_964500645.1. Classification (GTDB taxonomy): domain Bacteria; phylum Chloroflexota; class Dehalococcoidia; order Lucifugimonadales; family UBA826; genus CAYFIW01. Next base: position 4,591 of record CAZCOH010000064.1, on the reverse strand, counting down.
TCCAGGTTAACAATAAATGGATTAATGGTTTGTCAGTCAGGGCCTGCTGGACCAATGTCATCAACTGAATGTTTTTCCGCCGTCGTTAACACCGTTTCAAAAGTCTTTTCCCTGTGTATTCCATA
>CAZCOH010000064.1:0-4366 GCA_964500645.1 uncultured Dehalococcoidia bacterium | reverse complement strand
TCAGCAATCTGGAAAAAAAATGACCGATGAATATCTTTCACAACTTAACCCTCCACAGAGAGAAGCCGTAGAAACCATAGAGGGACCTTTACTCATAGTAGCAGGGCCCGGTAGCGGTAAAACCAGGGTCATAACAAATAGGATCGCCTATCTAATTCAAACGTGCGGCGTGAGTCCGTATAAAATAGCGGCCTTGACCTTTACGAACAAGGCGGCGAAAGAAATGCAGGAAAGACTGAGACAGTCATTAGGGCAAAGCGCCCTCCGCATTTCAGCGAGTACTTTCCATTCTTTCTGTTCAATGATTTTACGCCAAACTGGTGACAAAATCGGGCTAGCAAACGACTTTGTAATCTTCGATGACGATGATCAAATAGCTGTCGTGAAAAGAGCCATGATTGAATGCGACATAGATCCAAAAAGGTTCTCCCCTCGTTCAATACTTTCAACGATTTCCAGTTCCAAAAGCCAACTGATAGACGTTAATGGATATAGAACAAGAAAATCTAATTATTATGAAGAAATCGTATCAAGAGTATACGAAAAATATGAAGAAATTTTGGCCCAGAGCATTGCGGTAGATTTTGACGACTTACTGATGAAAACTCACAGCTTGTTTGAGTTTGATAAATCCATCCTGAAAAAATATCAAGACAAATACCTTTATTTGATGGTTGATGAATTTCAAGACACTAATATTGCCCAATATAACATTGCAAAACAACTCACCGAAAGCCATAAAAATTTATGCGTTGTAGGGGACCCAGATCAATCTATATATTCTTGGAGAAATGCGGATATCAGAAACATACTAAGTTTTCAAACTGACTACCCTAAAGCAAAAGTCATATCTCTAGAAGAAAATTATAGGTCGACACAGACAATTCTAAGAGGGGCAAAATCGGTAATATCAACCAACAAATCCAGGGTAGACAAAGACCTCTGGACAAATAATACCGAAGGCACTCCAATCATAGTGATGGAAGGATATAACGAAGAGGAAGAAGCTCAACTAGTGATCAGAGAAATTGGAAGAATCTCAGAATCCGGTGGGTATTCTCTCGGTAACATATCTGTAATGTATAGAGTTAACGCTCAATCAAGGGCCTTTGAAATGGCATGTCAAAGATATGGGGTACCTTACCAAGTCGTTGGAGGGGTGAAATTTTATCAAAGAAGAGAAATCAAAGACATAACAGCGTACCTACGTCTTATTTTAAATACTCACGATGACATCAGCTTAAATAGAATAATCAACGTACCAACTAGAGGAATTGGACAAAGGACAATCGATGAGTTGACTCGAACAGCTCATCACATGGAAATTTCATTATTTGAAGCAATCGACAAAATAACTTCAAAGTCTAGTCAAGAAATGGATATCCCTGTTCAATTGGGGTCCAGAGCAATAAGAGCTTTGTCAGACTTTAAAGATTTAATAAATTTGATGTCAACTGAATTAGATACATCCAAATTGGTTAGCTTGATAGAAAGTGTCCTCACAAAAAGCGGTCTTAAAAGGCATGTGCAATCTGAGGAACAAGCAGAAGACAGAATAGAGAACATACAGGAATACATAAGTTCAGCAGCACAATTTTCAGAGCTGCAGGGAAGACAAGCTTTAACTTCTTTTCTAGAAAGTATCTCGTTAGTTGCAGATATAGATTCCTTGGAGGATGGTACCGACTTTCTTACTCTCATTACTTTACATCAAGCAAAAGGATTAGAATTTCCCGTTGTATTTGTTGCTGGAATGGAGGAAGGAATACTACCTCATATACGCTCAATAGAATCAGGAGACCCTTCAGAATTGGAGGAGGAAAGAAGATTATTTTATGTAGGAATGACACGAGCAAGGGAAAAACTTTATTTGATGAGGTCTTTTCGAAGAGGTTTCAGAGGTGGGTCCGGACCTTCAGCACCATCGAGATTTTTATCAGAGATACCCGATGAGTTAATAATGATACCCGGCAAAGAACAGACAAGCCCAAAACCTCAAGAAAAATCCCCCATAAAAAATGCTGGTAACCAGCCAAGACATATACATGCCACCTCAAAAACCCCACGAAAAGAATCTTTCTCTAACAGCAAAAAGGCTAAGCCCAGGATTCGTAGAATTGTAAACAAAATCTCCCCACCGAATAGCGATCCCGTATATAAAACAGGTGACAAAGTAAAGCACCACAGTTTTGGTGACGGGATTGTATTAAATACGGAATCCACAGCAAATGACGTACAAGTCACTGTAGCATTTAAAGAAGGCACAGGCGTAAAGAAATTACTTGCAAGTTTTGCCAAACTAGAAAAAACAGATCCATAATTTAACCAGATTTCTTGACACATATTAATCGTTGTTCATAAACTTGGTCCGCATCATCGAGATACAATCAGAAATTAATAGTTCTTATATAAAAATACAATTGGGAGGAAAGGCGTGTCAGATACAGAATCTGTAATCACACAAGAAATGAAAGATGCCATAGGCGTTGAATCTGATCCTGTGGTATATCAAATAGAAAAAGGGGCAATTCTCAGGTTTGCCGAAGCAATAGGAGACACAAATCCTATTTTTAACGATGACAACGAAGCTAGCAAAACAAAGTACGGAGGAATAGTCGCCCCTCCAACGTTTCTAAGATCGATAGCTCACGTGAGGGCCCCTGAACCTAAAATCCAAATTACCAGCCCTTATTCAGCAAATGTAGATGGTGGCAGTGAGTGGGACTATTTTGAACCAATTAAAGTTGGTGACACGATTACAGCTACAACTTACCTTTCCGCTATTAATGAGCGTCAGGGTGGTAAATTTGGTAACATGCTGATTATGGTAAGAGAGACCAAATATATTAATCAGGATGGTAGAGTAGCGGCACTACAGAGGACCACCGGAATCAGCTATCAGCCACCTGAATGAAATAGAACCACATATTGCATTAAAAAGGAGAACAACATCAATGGAACAAATATATTTTGAAGATGTCAAAGAAGGGTCTCCATTACCGACGGTAAGAAAAGATCCTACTTCACAACAGTTGGTAAAGTATGCGGGAGCCTCAGGTGATTTCTATCAAATCCACTACGATGTAGGGTTTGCTAAAAATAACGGCTTGCCTGACATCATATTGCACGGGGCATTAAAAAATGCTTTTCTTGGGCAGTTGATGACAGATTTTGTTGGACATGAGGGGACATTGAAAAAATTGTCATGTCAATATAGGGCAATGGATATTCCTGGAACCCCAGTATTTGCAAAGGGTAATGTCGTGAAAACGTATGTCCAGGATAACGAGAACATTGTTGAGTGCGAAATATGGTTAGAAGATCATGAAGGTAAGAAAACTACTCCAGGATACGGAGTGGTAGCACTACCATCAAAAAGCTAATATCCTACAGACAACATTAACATGTAGGTAAAAAAAGAATCCCCTGGAGTTAACCTGCCAGGGGATTCTTTTTTTATTAATCTCCTAACAGTAGAAACTAGATAGAAAATCCATCCAACAAACTTTCCACCGATTTCATCTCTTTGGTTCCTGTCGTGTCATTGAGCCTTTTATGAAAAGTCGGCCTAGTTGAGTCAGTATAAATTACCCCAAGCGGTATCCCATCGGCATTTACTATTTCCTGAGCAGCCTCTGCATCCGTTGGATCATGTCCCTCTGGTATTTCCCATGCGAGAGGAGCAATCCCTTTTTTAGCGTTCCCTTTCAATGCCTCGTACGTATTATTGTATTCAGTACATGGCGACTGCACATGAACGATAGAAAACCCCGGGTGCTCCATTGCCTGATACATAATGTCAGACATATCCTTTATCTTGCTAGAAATAGCAGAACCTATAAATGAAACCCCCATGGTCATATATGCCCTGAGAGGATGCATTTTTTCTTCCATCTTTCCGTATGGGGTAGAACTAGTAACCACTCCCAATTCCGTTGTAGGCGAGCTCTGTCCTTTGGTAAGACCATACACACCGTTATCCATCACAACAGCAGTTATGTCTAAATTTCTCATTCCCTGCGGCGAAATGTGCTCTGCTCCGATCCCCAGGAAATCTCCATCCCCCGCGACCGTGATGACATTTAGGGCAGGATTTCCCATCTTTATTCCCATAGCGATAGGCAAAGATCTTCCATGGATCCCATGAATGCCGAAGGGTTGTTCTTTTTCCAACATATGAACCATGTTGCCAGAACAACCTATTCCAGCTACAACAACCGAATTTTCTACAGGCTGCTCATTCTCTATAATATGCTTTTCTAAAGCACCTTCTAAAGCCCTTCTTACACCAAAATCACCACATCCGGGACACCATTTGAAATCGTACTCAGGATTTTTAAGTGTCATACGGTTACCCCTTCTCCTA
>CAZCOH010000063.1:0-9135 GCA_964500645.1 uncultured Dehalococcoidia bacterium | reverse complement strand
CAATGCCCAAACTACTAGAGATTGACCTCTTGCCATATCTCCTGCAGAAAAAATACCTGGTACGCTTGTCATTTTGTTATCGTCCGTCATGACGTTTCCTCTAGAATCCAATTCTATTTCCGCATCAGACAACATTCCATCATGCTCCGGATGTAAAAATCCCATGGCTAGAAGGACAAGATCTGCATCTAGTTCAAATTCGCTACCTTCAATTTCAATCATTTTGGGTCGGCCAGTCGAATCTGGTTCACCCCAGTCTAATCTGACTCCATGTAATTTTTCTAATTGATCATTTTCTCCGGAAAATCTTTTGGTTAAGATATTGTAGTCCCTGGTGCCTCCTTCCTCGTGAGAAGAAGAAGTCCTTAGCGTCATGGGCCAGTTGGGCCACATATCTCCATCTAATCTATCTGTTGGAGGTTCAGGGAGGAGTTCGAGTTGATGAACTATTTCTGCTCCTTGGCGATGGGCTGTCCCTAGGCAATCTGAGCCAGTGTCGCCTCCGCCAAGTATTATCACCCTTTTGCCCTCAGCAGATATTCTTTCTGAAGGGTCAATAATTTCCCCACTATTAATTCTATTTTGTTGAGTTAGGTAATCCATTGCATAATGGACACCATTTAGATCCCTTCCTCCTACAGGTAAATCTCTTGGTATGGTTGAGCCACCAGTAAGAAGAATAGCATCAGTTTCATCAATCAATTTTTGTATTGGTATGTTTTTACCAATATAGGCATTGGTGATAAAGTCAATGCCCTCTGACCGCATCTGATCTACTCGCCTCTCAACAACTTTTTTCTCTAATTTAAAATCTGGGATTCCCAGGCGTAGAAGACCACCTATGCGGTCATTTTTTTCATAGACAGTAACTTTATGGCCGGCTCTGTTTAACTGTTGTGCTGATGCTAACCCCGCGGGTCCTGAACCTACCACCGCTACTTTTTTACCTGTACGAGTTTGGGGGGGCGACGATTTTATCCAACCCTCCTTCCATCCCCTGTCAGAGATTTCTTTCTCGATGTGTTCAATCGTCACTGGATCTTCGTTTATGTTTAGAACGCATGATGCCTCGCAGGGGGCCGGACATATTCTTCCCGTGAAATCTGGGAAATTATTTGTTGAATGGAGTTCTTTTAATGCTTCCTCCCAATTTCCCTTGTACACCAAATCATTAAAGTCTGGAATGATATTACCCAGTGGGCATCCACCCATACAGAAGGGGACTGCGCAATTCATGCACCTGCTTCCCTGGGCCTTTGCCTCTTCTTCACCCCATTCTTCGTAAAACTCATCGTAGTTACCCAATCTTATGGATACAGGGAGCCTGCTTGGTGTGGATCTCTTAAATTCTTTAAAACCTGTTGGTTTACCCATTAATTGATATTGCCTCGTTTTCTAATGAGATTTTTCTTCAGCAAGGACACGCTTGTAGTCCCTTGGCATAACTTTTATAAACTTATCCAGATATTCATCCCAGTTTTCTAATATTCTTTTTGCGTTTTTACTTTCGGTGTGACTTCTATGTGTTTCTATTAATCTTTTTAAATTTTGGACATCATCATGTTCCACTACAGGATCTAAGTCCACCATTCCTTTATTACAGAGAGATTCAAATTCTCCTGATTCGTCGAGTACATATGCTTCTCCTCCACTCATGCCTGCAGCAAAATTTCTTCCGGTGGGTCCGAGTATCACCACTTTTCCTCTTGTCATATACTCACAACCATGGTCACCTACTCCCTCCACAACCGCCTCAGCTCCACTATTTCTGACTGCAAAGCGTTCACCTGCAATTCCCCTGATGAATGTTTGACCTCCTGTAGCTCCATATAAGGCCACATTGCCAATAATTATGTTCTCTTCTGGAACAAAATTAGCCTGACTTTGCGGCTTTATAATCACTCGTCCTCCTGAAAGACCTTTGCAGAAGTAATCGTTAGCGTCACCTTTAAGGTCAATAGTGATTCCTTTGCTAAGAAATGCCGCAAAACTCTGTCCTCCTGAGCCTTCCAAGTCGAGATTTATGGTTTCGTCTGGTAGCCCTTCATCACCGTACAATTTTGCTACTTCATGGCTTAAGGTGGTTCCTAGCGTCCTGTGAGAATTATTTATAGTTCTCTTTATGCTTACTTTCGAGGCTTTCTTTATTGCGTTTTCTGCCTCTTTGATCAGATCGTTGTCTATGGCTTCATCAAGGCCGTGGTCCTGGTCTGTGATACGGTGACGAGCAACACCTGCAGGAACATCGGGCATGTGGAGTAGATTAGATAACTCTAATCCCTTGGTTTTCCAATGATCTATCGCAGTTCTACCATCCAGCAAATCTACTCTTCCGACCATGTCATTAATTGTTTTAAGCCCTAAATTAGCCATGATTTGTCTCAAATGTTCGGCGATAAAAAAGAAGTAATTAATGACGTGTTCAGGTTGACCTGCAAATTTTTTTCGGAGCTCAGGATCTTGTGTTGCGATTCCCACGGAACAGGTATTGAGATGGCATTTCCTTAGCATTATGCATCCCATAGATATTAACGGTCCTGTTGCTAGACCAAATTCTTCGGCTCCGAGTAGGCAAGCTATAGCAACGTCACGACCAGTTTTAATTTGCCCGTCTGTTTGAACTACTATGCGCCCTCTTAGATCGTTCATCACTAGGACCTGTTGTGTTTCTGCTACCCCAAGCTCCCACGGTAGTCCTGCGTGTTTGATTGATGATTCTGGTGATGCTCCTGTTCCACCACTGTGACCACTTATAAGAACGACATCTCCGTGGCCTTTAGAAACTCCTGCCGCAATCGTTCCAACTCCAGACTCTGCCACAAGTTTTACGTGAACACGCGCACTCGGGTTTGAGCTTTTCAGGTCATGAATAAGTTGTGCGAGATCTTCAATTGAATAAATATCATGGTGTGGAGGCGGGGATATCAGCTCTACTCCGGGTGTGGAATTTCTCACTCCGCCTATATATTCGTCAACTTTGTGGCCGGGTAATTGTCCGCCTTCCCCAGGTTTTGCTCCTTGGGCCATTTTTATCTGTAGGTCTTTTGCCTTAGATAAATAATTTATTGTTACACCGAACCTACCAGAGGCGACCTGTTTCACGGCACTGTTCCTGGAGTCGCCATTATTATCGAGAATGTATCGTGCAGAATCTTCCCCACCTTCACCCGTGTTACTCCGTGCCTGGATACGGTTCATAGCGATTGCCATGGTTTCGTGAGCTTCTCTACTTATAGAACCCAGTGATATTGCTCCGGTGGCGAAACGTTTTACTATTTCTGAGGCTGGTTCGACTTCTTCGATTGCAATAGAATTGTCGGATTTTTTAAAATCCAATAATCCCCTTATTGTACTTAATCGTCTACTTTCATCGTCTACGTGTTTTGCGAACTCTTCATATGAGTTCCAGTTGTTAGTTTTTACAGCGTGCTGTAGGGACGATATAGTTTTTGGGTTCCACATATGGAATTCGCCATCGCGCCGCCATTGATACTGTCCTCCGGGTTCTATTTCAAGAGCGCCATCAACATTTCTTTCTGATTTTACATTTCCAAATCCAATAGAGTGACGCGCCACGGCTTCAGCTTGAAGTTCTTTGATCCCTATCCCCCCGACTCTGGAAGGCGTACCGGCGAAATATTCTTCAACTAGGGTTTGATTTAATCCGACGGCTTCAAATATTTGTGCGCCTCTGTAACTTTGTATCGTGGAGATACCCATCTTGGACATTATTTTCAATACGCCCTTCTGAGAGGCTACAAGAAAATTTTCTATAGCTTGTTTTGGTTCTATATTTATAGGGTATTCTTCATTCCGAATTTGGCTCGTTAAGGTTTCAAATGCTAAATACGGGTTTATTGCTCCTGCTCCAAAGCCGACAAGCAAGCCGAAGTGCGTTACTTCTCTTGCTTCACCTGTTTCTATTACAATTCCAACTTTGTTTCTGACGCCTTCTCTGATCAGATGGTGATGAACACCTGATGTTGCTAAGAGACTTGGAATTGGAGCATGGTTTTTGTCAATGCCGCGGTCCGACAAAATTATGACATTAGCTCCCTTTTGTATAGCGAGTGAAGCTTCGGAACGGATTGTCTCCATTGCTGTCTCAAGTCCGTTGTCCTCGTTTGGGTTGAAAAGTATGTCTATGGTCTTAGAAGACAAACCATTGAGATCACATTGCTTTATTTTCGCAAGTTCATAGTTGTCAATAACAGGCCTTTTCAGAGTTATTTGCCGACAATGTTCGGGGGTTTCTGAAAAAAGATTTTTCTCTTCTCCGATGGTTGCTCTTAGTGAAGTCACTAATTCTTCCCTAATAGCATCAAGAGGAGGGTTACTGACTTGTGCAAACAACTGTTTAAAGTAATTGAATAAGATCGGATTCTTGTCTGAAAGAAAAGCTAGTGGAACATCATTACCCATTGAACCGGTCGGTTCATAAGCATTGATAGCCATGGGTTCCATTATTATTCGGAAGTCTTCTAGTGTATATCCAAACGTATTTTGTCTCTGAGTTAGTGTATTTGGTGAATCACTAGGTAATGCCTTGGCTGGTGGTAGGTCATCCAAAAATACTCTGTTTTCAGATAGCCAGTCACCATATGGTTTTTGGTTGGACAGAGATGTTTTTAAGTCGTTATCGTTAACAATTTCTCCCTTTTCAGTATCTAGCAAGAACATACGTCCGGGATATATTCTCTCTTTGAAAAGAATTTTGTCAGCGGGTATGTCTATGACTCCAGTCTCCGAAGCCATAACTAGCAAGTCATCACTCGTCACCAGATATCTACATGGCCTTAATCCGTTTCTATCGAGGACAGCGCAAACTTTTTTACCATCTGTGCCAATGACTAGAGCAGGGCCATCCCAGGGTTCCATCATACTGGCGTGGTATTCATAGAAGTCCTTTTTGTTTTGATCCATCGGAATATGGTCACCCCATGCCTCTGGTATCAACATCATCATGGAATGTTCTATTGTTCTTCCCGTCGCTAAAAGTAGCTCTAATGCATTGTCCAAAGAGGCTGTGTCACTTTGTTCTGGTCTAATTATAGGAACCAGTTTTTCTAAATCTTTACCCAATTGGTCAGATTTGAAAGCCTTTTCCCTAGATGACATCCAGTTGACGTTGCCACGGTGGGTGTTAATTTCTCCATTGTGTATTGCGAATCTATATGGGTGGGCTAGCTTCCATGTACCTAGAGTGTTAGTACTAAACCGTGAATGTACTAAGGAAAAGGAACTTTGAAAATCTGCATCACCAAGATCTTTGTAAAAATCTTCTAGTTGGTGAGCCATCACTAGGCCCTTGTACACAATTTTGTTGCTTGATAACGAGCATATGTAAAAATCTTCCTCTAACTCAGAAGGTATAGCTTCTGCAATAGCTTTCTCAATAACACGTCTGAGAATAAATAGCTTGATTTCAAAATCATTTTCACCAGCTTCATTTGTTGTTTGGACAAAAAATTGCTTAATTTGCGGTCTTGATTGATTTGCTAGAATTCCGATTTTCGACGAATCAACAGGTACCGTCCTCCATTGAAACAGTTCCATACCTTCGTCTTTCACGCATTTTTCTATTATCTTTTCACATGTATTTGAAATCTGTTCGTCTATGGGCAGGAAAGTCATGCCAACTCCGTACTTACCCACAATTGGTAAATCTGTGTCCCAACTGTCTGCCTCTAACCTGAAAAATTTGTCCGGCATTTGAATTAAAATTCCTGCACCGTCGCCTGTTTCTGGATCTGCGCCAGCAGCTCCCCTGTGACCTAAATTTGCTAGCGCCTCAAGCCCCTGTGACACAATTCTATGAGATTTTTCGCCCTTGATATTAGCCACCATACCAACCCCGCAGGCGTCGTGTTCAAACCTTGGGTCGTATAGGCCTTGTTTGGTTGGTTTTGGAAGATCAGGATGTTCGTAAGGCTGCTTCATTTAAGTTTATTTAATCTCCGTTATAGGGTCGGTAGATACCTGTCCAGTTCGTACTGAGAAATCTGGCCGTTGTATCTGTCCCACTCAATCTTTTTATTTTCTATAAAGCTATGAAAAACGCTTTCGCCTAGTGCCTCTTTAACGAGATCACTTTTTTCAGTCACTTGAATTGCTTCCCAAAGGTTACCTGGGAGTGATTCAATACCCAATTCTTTGAGTTCAGCTTTGGTCATGTCATGGGCACTTTTGTCCATCGACTCTGGCAACTCATATTCTTTTTCTATTCCTTCCAAACCTGCACATAACATAACACTGAATGCAAGGTACGGATTACAGGCTGGATCAGGTGCTCTATATTCTATTCTTCTTGAGGATTCTCTCCCCGGTTTGTATGAGGGTATTCTAATAAGATCAGATCTGTTGACCTCTGCCCATGTGATGTAGGTTGGTGCTTCGTAGCTCGGCACTAACCTCTTGTATGAATTAACCCATTGATTAGTGACAAGAGTTATTTCTCTGGCATGCTTCAAAAGGCCAGCACAGAATTGCCGTCCTGTTTTGGACAGGCGATGAGTTTCTTTCTCTCCATAGAACATATTGTCGTCCCCATTTGATAGCGACATATGTGTGTGCATTCCGTTTCCATTTATTCCTGGTGCAGGTTTTGGCATAAATGAAGCGAAATACCCATGGCTAGATGCGATTTCTTTGACCACTAACTTATAAGTCATAACTGTGTCGGCCATGGTTAATGCGTCTGTGTGTCTTAGGTCTATTTCATGTTGGCTAGGAGCTGCCTCGTGATGACTGGATTCAACAGGAATCCCCAATTCCTCTAAAGTAAGAACGGTTTCTCGTCTCAGATCTGTTCCTGGATTAGGCGTGATCTGATCGAAATACTCGCTTGAATCTAAGAAATCGGTGTTTTTCTCATCTTTAAAATAGAAATATTCTATTTCAGGAGCGACATAATACGTGTACCCTTGGTCCGCAGCTCTTTTTAGGTTTCTGCGTAGGACATTTCTAGGGTCACCCTCGAACGGTTTCTCATCCGGTGTTACTATGTCGCAAAACATTCTGGCTACCGCATTGGTTTTGGGTCTCCAGGGAAGAACATTGAAGGTAGTCGGGTCAGGAAGAGCGTAGAGATCTCTTTCATCTGATCTCGCATAGCCTTCTATGGAAGAACCATCAAACCCCATCCCACGGGTCAGGGCATTGTGAAGCTCGTCAACTGTTATAGCGAAGCCTTTGATATTTCCTAAGATATCTGTAAACCATAGGCGTATAAATTTGACATCGTTGTCTCTCGCTTCGTGAAGGGCATATTCGACTGCTTCACTGTTGCGTTCCAACATCTAAAGGCCTTCCTTGGGTCCTTCATGAGACCTTTTGGCTTGTAGTCCCCCTGCTAAGACATAGTTCAGAAGATTTTTGCAGGCTATTTCCTCAACATTCAGGAGCGAAATTTTATTTGTTTGTGAAAAAAGTGTCAAACTTTCCTTATGCCCATTTGCCTTTGAATAATGAAGGTGTCTGGTCGTTTAAATAAAACGACCAGACACCTTCATTATTCATGTATTTATAAAAACCTATGCGTCGAAGGAAAGGTAGAATTCATACGGGTGAGGTCGCAGTCTTACTGGATCGACGTCGTTTTCAGTTTTGAACTTTATCCAGTTTTCTATAACATCTTCTGTAAAGACCCCTCCTTTAAGGAGGAATTCGTGATCATCTTCCAGAGCTTTCAAGGCTTCTTCTAAGCTTCCAGGGACTTGAGGAAATGCCGCTGTCTCCTCAGCTGATAGCTCGAAGAGATCTTGTTGGAGAGGTTCACCTGGCTCATACCCGTTCTCTATTCCGTCTAGACCAGCCATCAACATGGCTGAGAAAGTAAGATATGGGTTGCAAGTTGGATCAGCTGACCTGAACTCAACTCTTTTTGCCTTTGGATCGTCAAAATACATCGGAATTCTGCAAGCCGCGGACCTATTTCGGGCTGACAGTGCCAGTATGGTCGGTGCCTCAAATCCTGGAGTTAGTCTCTTATATGAATTAGTGGTGGGAGCAGCGAGAGCCATGAGGGCCTTTCCGTGCTTAATTAATCCGCCAATGTAATTCAGTGCTAATTTTGAAAGGCCTGCGTATTCATCTCCTGCGAATAATGGCACCCCATCTTTCCATATAGATTGATGTGTGTGCATTCCAGTTCCGTTGTCATCAAACAACGGTTTTGGCATGAATGTGACCACTTTTCCGTGTCTCTTCGCAACATTTCTTACAGCGTATTTGTACATCATTACTGAATCAGCGGTTTTCAATAATGAGTCATATTTCATGTCTATTTCTGCCTGGCCCCCGGTGGCCACTTCATGATGTTGTGCCTCGATGACAAGCCCAAAGTCATTTACGAGTGACCTTACCATTTCACTGCGAAGTTCTTGAGCTGTGTCAACTGGGGAAGCTGGGAAATATCCTTCTTTGTGCCTAGGACGGTAACCTTTGTTCAAGGTTTGCCCATCAAGCATTGTCGCCGCGCCTGAATTCCATATACCTTCATCAGAATCGACCTTATGCATCGCAAAATTGGACCCGTAATCAAATTGCACTGAGTCAAAAATAAAAAATTCTACTTCGGGTCCCCAGAAGGAGGTGTCACCATATCCAGTTGACTGAAGATACTTCTCTGCTTTCTTGGCTATATTACGTGGATCACGACTGTAGCTTTCACTTGTAATTGGGTCTCTGATGTCCGCGATACACGTTACAGTTCCCGAGTGGAAAGGATCCACTTTAGCGGTTGAAGGATCAGGTACTATCAGCATGTCGGATTCGTCAATTGACTGAAATCCTCTAATACTGGACCCGTCAAAGCCTACCCCTTTTTCGACGAGTGAGTCGTCTACTTGTCCTATGGGCACTGAGAAATGCTGCCAAGTTCCGGGTAGATCCGTGAACTTGAGGTCCAAAATATCGCATTCATTGTCCTTCATTAATTTTAATATTTCTGCTGCTTCATTCGGCATTTGACCTATCTCCTACACAAATTCGTCTCTTCAGATACTATTCATTTAAACCAAGTGGGTGAACATTTAACTCTATATACACTGTCGACGTCCACTATTATTATGATAAAGGTCGATTGTTAACTAATTGTTACATCATTAAAAATTCTTTTTTGACCTTGTAGAGGAG
>CAZCOH010000062.1:0-9137 GCA_964500645.1 uncultured Dehalococcoidia bacterium | reverse complement strand
GCCCCACCATTGCAGTTATTGGTGAGTTGGATTCAGTTCGTGTAGAAGGGCATGCACATGCTGATCCATCTACATCAGCTGCTCACGCTTGCGGCCATCATTGCCAAATAGGAATGATGATTGGAGTTGCCGTAGGGTTAAAAGCTTCCGGCATATTGGAGAATTTGTCCGGTAGAATCGCTTTTATGGCGCTTCCTGCAGAAGAGTTTATAGATGTTGAATATCGTTTAGGACTTCACAAGAGTAATCAAATCGAATTTATGTCTGGAAAACAGGAGTTTATCCGTCTGGGGGAATTTTCTGATATCGATATGGCAATGATGACTCATACTAGCCACGTAGGTAATACCAAATTTTTGCTTGGCGGAACTACGAATGGTCACTTTGTTAAATTCATTAGATTTCTGGGTAAGGCTGCTCACGCCGGTGGTGCGCCCCACAATGGAGTTAATGCTCTGCAAGCAGCAATCATAGCTTTAAATGCATTGAATACCCAAAGAGAGACTTTTCAGGATGAGGAAACTGTTAGATTGCATGGAATTATGACTAGTGGAGGGGTATCAGTTAGTTCTATACCGTCTGAAGTTAAATATGAAGGTAGAGTTAGAGGTGCTTCTATGGATGCCATAGAAGATGCGAATGAAAAGATGGATAGATGCTTGCGAGCTGGTGCTCTAGCCATAGGAGCAAATGTTGAAATTGTCACAATACCAGGTTATCTGCCCCTGATAAATAATCGGGAATTATCTGATTTGTTTTCCTCCAATGCGAGCGCAATTGTAGGCACGGGCGCTGTGAGAATTAATGCTGATACTGTAAATCGTGGAGGTAGTACTGATTTAGGAGATTTGAGTCATATTATGCCAGTCATTCATCCATATACCGGATGCGCGACCGGATCAGGACATGGGATTGATTATTTGATACAGGACTATGTTCAAGGTGTTATTAATCCAGCAAAAGCCATGGCAGCTACAGTTATTGACTTGCTGAGCAATCATTCCCAAAGAGCCTCAGGAATTTTAGATAAATTTGTTCCTGAATTGTCTACTGCCGATTATGTTGCTAATCAAAGATCCCGTTTTTGCGAGGAATTTTATGAAGGGATGTAAAATTTAAATCCCTGTTTTTTTAATTCAGATTTTCCCAAGAAAATCTTTAATTTCATCTTGATATTTTGATAGCCACGATATGTTGAGCTCTATTCTTTCCTTCGCCTGTTTAATTGTCCTTTCTGCGGCTGGGGTAGGATTATCATTAAAGAATTGTGAAACCTCTTTAAGTCTTTCAGTGGTAGTAAAGCCCGAGACTAATGATACTAGTCGCATTAATGCAAAACCTCCGTCTCCATATCTCCTGTCGATTTCACTCCAATTAGTGCGAATGAATTCCCATGCCAATGCTCTTCCTTTTTGAGTGGAAGAAACAGCAACTATTACCCTGATGCTGTCCTGTACGCGTATATCGCTTGTAAGTGATCTCTTCAAGGTTTGTTTTTGCAAATATTCGTCTTGAAAACTTGCCAATGCCCCATGAAGTCTTACTTTTTCCTCTTGCAATGTCGCAGATTTTTCAAGCTCCCACATTTTTTCGTAGGTATCTTGGCCACCCTGACTGGCTGTAAGTTGAAACACTAAAGATCTTAAATCAGGATGTACTAAATTTGTGTCTGTGCAATAAAGCTCAAATCTTTTTTTTGCTTCTGCTAGTACTTCAGGCTCCCCGTAGTGCCCCAGATTGGATAATGCAGTACTTCTCAATAGGCTTTCCAAATGACCTTCGTTAGGTTTTTTATCCCAACCCGTGGTTTTGTATGTGTTAAGAAAAATGCCTCTGCAAAATTCCCTAAATGTCTCATGGAAATCAAATGTTTCTATTAAGTTTTCAATGTTCCTGAGTCCGTTTGAAAGATCAGATAGTACTGAAGCATCAGTTTCACCCGAATACGCTTCTGCAAGGTTGAGGAAGGTTTTTGGGGACGTATAACCCGCTTTACATAATGCAAAAGCGTCACCTTGTAGTCCTAGGCGGTCACGAGGAGGCAAAGTGCCATTTTGAATTGCTTTTTTGAAATTAAGGATATCTGCAGATTCGTAGTTTACCCTGTAGAAGCCAGTTTGATCTGGATTAAGTTTAAACCATTCTCCGATTTCGTCCGAAAGATTAATTTCTGTGGTTTCGTCGGCAAATAGTACGGATATTCGAGAAGTTTCACCGTGGAACCCTACGTTCAAAGGAATTTGCCATTTTGTTTTGTCTTTGACGGATCGATCATCAAGTATGTTCTCGTATAAAAAGCGATTTTGATTAACTGATAAAGATCCTTCTTTTTTGGCCACGTTAATTACGGGAAATCCTGTTTGTTGTACCCAGGAATTCATGACTTGTTCAACTGGTTTTCCTGATGCATGGGCTAGAGAATCCCAAAGGTCTTTTGTTTCCGCGTTTTTGTAGGAATGTTTCTCCATATAGTGTCTGATACCATTCTGGAAGTCTTTGGGTCCGAGGTAGTCTTCTAACATACGGAGCACCGAACCGCCCTTGCTGTAACTTATGGCATCAAAAAGCTGGCCGATTTCGGCCGGATTATTGACTTCTTGCTCTATAGGATGTGAGTTTGATAACCCATCCAGGTTGAAAGCTGATGCTGTATCTGCAGTGAGAAATTGTGTCCACATCTCCCACTCAGGGTGGATGGCATCAACAGCTTTATCTCCCATCCATGAGGCGAAGCTTTCGTTTAACCACAGGTCGTTCCACCATTTCATGGTTACAAGATCGCCAAACCACATATGGGCCATTTCATGCGAAATGATCGAGGCTACAATCTGACGTGTGCCAGCTGAGCTGTTCTCAGGGTCCACTAGTAGAGCGACCTCTCTATATGTAATTGCCCCCCAATTTTCCATTGCTCCTGCAGCGAAATCAGGTATAGCCAAATGATCTAGTTTTGGGAGTGGGAATGGAATGCCAAAGTATTCATTGTAAAAATCGAGTAGGTCTAAAGATGTTTCAAGAGCAAATTGGCCTTGGCTTTCTTTACCACTGGTTGTCCATACCCTCATCAAAGTCCCGCTTTTTGATTTCTTTTCAATGCAGGCTATGTCACCAACGATAAAAGCAAGTAAATAAGTGGACATTTTGGGGGTCGTGTCAAAATCTAGAGATTTTGTGCCGTCATCATTAATTGTTTCCGATACTATAGGCATGTTGGACACTGCTGTGAATTCTTGCCTTACGGTTAGAGTGACGTCAAAAGTGGATTTTCTTTCAGGCTCATCCCAGCATGGGAATGCTCTTCTTGCATCTGTCGATTCGAATTGAGTAGCAGCCAAAAATCGCTGATCGCCATTTTGATCCTCATAACTGCTTCTGTAAAACCCCAGAAGTCTATCGTTTAATTCCCCTTTATACCGGATATCAATGTTTGAGTCCCCAGCCGGGAATATGTCAGTTGTTATTATGTGAAGAGTCTCTGTATCTTCATCCAATCTGAATTCTGAAATATTAACTTCGTTTTGCCCTGCAACTACCGATACATTTTCTATTTCCAATTCAGCAGAATTCAGGACTATCTCATGCGTAGGGGTTTTAATTGTTACTTTAATTGAAACTTCGCCACAAAAATTAAACTTAGTTAGGTCGGGATTTAGGCGTAGTTTGTAGTTAACTGGGGTTACATTTTCCGGTAGAATCAACCTGTTTTCAAAAGCCATGTTTATTTTTTCTCAATTAATAGAATTTAGTTGTAAGCAGATAGATTATTTAAGATGCCGTCCAATTCGGAGGTCTCTTTTCTGAAAATGCCAAGGGTCCTTCTCTCATGTCGTTTGAAGTTTGGAATTTGGCTTCTTCCGTATATTTTCTTGCAAAGGCATTGTCTAATGGCCAACCAAGACCTTCATATGCCATTTGTTTTGAAGCCCTGACTGACAGTGGGGCTGCTTCAAGTATGTCCGATGCCCATTTTTCTGCGGTTGTCATAAGGTCTGAAAGTGAGACCACCTCATTGACTAAGCCCAACTCATAAGCATCTTGGGCACTAATTCTTTTTGCCGTCAGCATCATGCCCATTGCTCTTTTAAGGGGTATGTGGCGTGGAAGTCTATGTACTCCTCCTGCCCCGGCGATCAAACCTACTCTAGGTTCGGGTAAACCAACTTCAGCGTGATCAGCAATAACTATTATGTCGCAGGCCATCGCTAGTTCCAATCCACCACCTAGAGCATAGCCATTTACTGCAGCTATTAACGGCTTATGACATTCAAAGTCAGAGGTTATTCCACCGAAAGGGGCTCTTATGGATATTCGCCTTCTTTCTTCAAAATTTTCTGCTGTGTACCTGAGGTCATTACCTGCGCTGAACGATCTATCTCCTGTTCCGGTTATTATTGCGATCCATGAGTCGTCATCATTTTTGAAATCTGTAAAAACATCCAGTAATTCTTGATTAGCTGGAGGATGAAGTGCATTCAATCTTTCCGGTCTGTTGATCGTGACGTATGCTATACGTCCTTTCTTCTCATAATTCACAAACTCGTAGGCCATTAAATCCTCCTGACTTAGGACTTTTTATTCAAGATAATTATTTCAAAGCTAATCGATTATATATAAATTGGACATAAAATTTTAAGTGAATGTATTGAGGGACGAGATCACATGTCACTTTCATTTGTTGAATATTAGTTGAATGTGTAGAATCACCACTCGTCACCAAAGTTCAAAGATAATTCTTACAAATACATATTTAGTCCAAGAGGTTTGCTCATGAAAATTCAGTCTAGCTATACTGACTATTCTGTCGAAGGTATCGCCGAGGCCGCCAGAAAATCTGAAGAGAGGGGATATGACATCTTTTCTTCCAGTGAAACAGGACACAATCCCTTTTTGCCATTAGTGCTAGCATCAGAGCACACAAACACTGTACAACTTCAGACTTCTATTGCTTTGTCTTTCGCGCGAAGCCCCATGGACACAGCCTATATAGCTTGGGATTTGCAGAATCTATCCAATGGACGTTTTACACTTGGATTAGGCAGTCAGGTAAGAGGACATATTGTAAGACGTTTTTCAATGCCTTGGGCGGCACCGGCTCCTCGAATGAGAGAATATATTTTAGCTCTTCGCCACATATGGGATTCGTGGCAAAATGGCAGCAAGTTGGATTTCGCAGGCGATCACTATTCTTTCAATCTCATGTCACCATTTTTCAACCCAGGGCCAATCGACAACCCTGATATAAAAATCTCTATTGCTGGAGTAAATCCCAACATGCTCAAAGTAGCAGGAGAGGTTTGTGACGGAGTGATACTGCACTCATTCAATACCCCAAAATATACTCGGGATGTTGTGATTCCTAATTTACAGAAAGGTGCTGAAAGGACAGGGCGATCCATAGAGGATATTGAAATTTCAGGGGGTGGGTTTATTGTGACCGGTGCAGATGAAGAGGAATTGGAAAAGAATAAGGACATAACAAAAAGTAGGATATCTTTTTATGCTTCTACTAGGAGTTATTCTGACGTGATGGACACTCATGGCTGGCAAGATACACATGAGAAGCTCTACAGAATGTCAATAGATGGTGAGTGGTCGAAAATGGGTGAGCAGATAACCGATGATATGTTGGATAATTTCGCGGTAATTGGGACATATGATCAAATCGCTAGCAAAATAAAATCTACTTATGGAAGGTATGCGACATCGGTAAGTTTTTCAATGCCTGTTAATAATTCTCAGGATGAGGAAGTATTAAGATCCGTAGTCAATGACTTAAAAAGATCTTGATTTGATTGGCTTGATAAATACACTATTTAATCTGGGAAGTATTTGATAGATTTACTTTCACTTTGAATGTCTGCGCATATCCGAATAATTTGGTCGACAACGTCTTCTATCCCGTCATCTTTGTTAATGATCGAGAAATCAAACCAATCAGATTCTGTAAGTTCACTTTTTGCGGTATCTAATCTTCTTCTCAAATCATTGGGAGATTCTGTCATCCGGTCTCGCAACCTCTTTTCGAGGACATTCAGTGAGGGGGGTAGTAAGAAAATAAAAGTGGCCTGGGGGGCTAGAGTTTTTATAGTACGTGCTCCCTGTACGTCTATCTTGATTACGACATTGAGTCCGTCATTTAGAGCTGAGGTGACCTGCGCTTTTGGAACTCCATATAGATTTCCATAAACTTCAGCCCATTCAATAAAAGCTCCTGTCTTCAATTTTTCTTCGAAGTCGTCTTTAGACAGAAATATATAGTCTTTTCCATCCATTTCTCCTGTTCTTTTAGGACGTGTAGTTGCAGTCACGGTGAAGTAGAAGTTTTGACAGACAGATTTCATCTTATTTAAAACGGCATCTTTGCCAACCCCAGATGGTCCGGAAAGCACAATAAGCAGTGGATTATTAGTCACTGTCAAATCATTCATTATGATTAATGTTAGTCCTGCATAGAATTTATTGAATCCCAAAATGTTGGATATGAGACGCTCGCAGCTTCAGCGCCATTTATGACGGTTTCTCGTGTGGACACAAGCCCGGCTATTGCACTTGTCATTGCTATTCGATGATCACCATGGCTGGATACTGAGGTGCCTTCTAGCCGTCGTCCACCTTTTATTTTCATGCCATCATCGGTTTCTTCAATATCGGCACCGAGCTTAGCTAATATATCTACTGTACTGGATATGCGGTCTGATTCTTTGACTCTCAATTCTTGAGCGTCTTTTATCAAGGTGGTTCCCTTGGCAAAGCAGGCAGCGAGTGATAACACAGGTAATTCGTCTACTACCCTTGGAATAATGTCCCCAGAAATTTCGACAGCTTCCAAGTTACTACTAGATGCTACCAAATCTGCCACCGGTTCCCCTCCTTCCATCCTTTCATTTTTAATTAATATGTCCGCTCCCATTTCCTCAAGTACCTCTAAGACTCCGGTTCTAGTGGGATTCATCCCTACATTCTGTAAGTTTATTTTAGCGTTTGGATGGCAACATCCTGCTACTAACCAAAATGCAGAACTACTGGTATCACAAGGAACTCTGACGTTAACAGAATTTAAATCACTTTTTTTGATCGTAATAGAAAGTCCCTCGTTCTCCAAATGGGCACCCATGGACTTGAGCATACGCTCAGTGTGATCTCTTGATTCTGCTGGCTGTATTACTGTTGTGTCGCCTCTTGCAAGTAATCCTGCTATTAGAAGGCATGATTTTAGCTGTGCACTTGCGACGGGCATTTCATACTTTATTCCTTCTAAATTGCCTCCATTAAATGCTAGTGGTGCTAAAGCACCTCCATCTCTACCAGATATAGAGGCTCCCATGGTTTCTAGTGGGGCCGTTATTCTCCTCATCGGTCTTTTTCGAAGAGACTCATCTCCATTTATAACGGTGTAAAAATCCAGTCCCGCCAACAAACCTGAGATAAGGCGCATTGTTGTTCCGCTATTTCCTGCCCACAGAACATCTGAAGGCTCGGTTAATCCTTCAAATCCGTTGCCTCTAATCTCGAAACATTCCTCGGTATTACAAACTGTGCAACCAGAGTGTTCAATAATCGTTGCTCCAAGACCTTTTAGGCATCCTAGCATCGAAGTTCGGTCATCTCCTACACAGAAATTTGACACATGAGCTGTTCCATAAGCAAAGCTGTTGAGGAGAGCTGCTCTATGTGAGATCGACTTGTCTCCCGGGGGCGTAATGGTTACCTCTATTTTTTGAGGGGATTTAATTTTTTTTATCATAGTTGTAATTCCTGACTATCTATTCCTAGGATATTTCCATGATTCTCTTTTCTCTTTATCTTCAAGATAAATTAATCTTTTAGCTAATTTATCCCCTAAAAAACTAGTGGCCATTGTTTCACCTGCGGATGGCAATCTTGGACCGCTTTGTTCTTTTCCCAATGCTCCTATTTCCCATTTCGCCCTTTGTTCCCAAGCAGACACAAAGGAATCTACAAGATCATCGTTGTCATCGTTTAGATAGGTTCTGAATTTGTGAAGTGACAGGATCATCTGATCAATCCAATACACTAATGGGTCTGAAAGGGTGAGGCAGTTTGTCTCAGCCTCCACAGGATCTTCTGACGACATCTCAGACTGTGACTCAAAGTATTCGCCGGCAACTTTATACATCTCTGACCAAGAATCACTGTTGGCTGTTGTGTCTACAAATGCTGCTGAAATAATAGAGGGTAATATGTCGACCGCTGAAGAATAGCTGTCATGTTCAGATGGGTCCAAAAAGTAAGGTTGAGCCCCTATCGCTTCCACCATTCCGACGACGGTTTTGGTAGCTTGATCGTCTGCAGTATCTGAAGGCATTACGCAGTACCTGGCTCCCTGGAGAAGTTCGTAATGTGAAGATGATATTCCTTCCAGTTTGGCTTTAATAATAGGCCTACCCCCTACATAGCTTACTCCTTGGGGTAGAAATTCCTTGGCCCATGCAGCTGTTCGTACTTTGGATGTGCAAGTATCAGTTACAACAGCCCCTGGTTCGACGAATTCAGATATTAATTCAAGGATTTCTCGGGTTCTTGATACGGTTGCATCGATTAAAACAAGTTGAGCATCAGAAACAACACTCTTCATGTTTGACTCTATGTGGTCAAACGCATTCATTTTCCCGATTGCGTTTCTGTCGCTCTTTGAACTAGCAAAACCGACGACTTGAGTGTTTTTTAATCCAACGTTTTTTAAAGCTAGTCCAATAGAGGCTCCTATCGGTCCCATGCCCAATATAGCTATTTTTTCCACGACAATCCTCCATAGGATACATTTACTCACTAAACCTGAATTTTTTGGTTACTGAGTAGAAACAAGAAAAATCATACACGAACACGTTTTTTGAATTTGTTTTTCGGTGATCCCTGGCTAGTGAATCACTGACTTGCTACGGACACTGTTTAAATATATCTTGAACTTTTTGATTCTATATTTTGTTATATATGAGTTAGGTGGAAATTTAGAATGGCCCCATTTGAGCCAATTAATTAATCATCTCAAATGGGGCCATTCTAACTGATCTACATAGTCGTGGACCAGATTAATGCGTTATTAATGTCCTCCGCAGGCGCATCCGCCGCCGCCAGCACCACATCCGCCGCCGCCGCCAGCACCACATCCGCCGCCG
>CAZCOH010000061.1:0-9204 GCA_964500645.1 uncultured Dehalococcoidia bacterium | reverse complement strand
AATACCTCTGTAGTCTATGGTGTGTTCCATATCCTCACCCTTCGCCCATCGATCTCTTTCCAACGATGGGTATTCAGAGTAGAGTCCCCCGGCAATAGGTTTACCAATAATGTAAGCGCCACCACCTGACCCGTGATCAGTTCCTGAACCATTGTCATATATTCTTCTGCCAAATTCGGAGAAAATCAACATCACTACATTATCATCGGCGTCGTGTTCTTCTAGGTCAGCAAAGAAATCATTAACCGCCCTTGCCAAATCTCTAAACAGCCCTGGCTGCGCAGGCGCCTGGTTAGCATGAGTGTCATACCCTCCCTGAGAAGTATAGAAAATACGAGTACCAAGATTTGCCGTATGCACCCGAGCCACATCTCTCAAAGATTTGGCAATTGGACTATCGGCATATTCGATGGATGATTGATATTGTTGAGGGGCAACATTGATCATATCTGCCCCCGTAAGCACGTCCGTACCCGTGCGAGATAGATATTCCATAACAGGCCCTGTCCCTATAGCCTGTCCATACATATCTTTAAAGATTTGTAATGCCTGGTCGCGCTGCTGCTCAGCAGCTATACCAGTCAAAAGTCCATAGTTATCGAGATTTGAAACACTAGTTACAGGGACACCCGCTTTAGTCATAGCACGCGGTAGCCCAACACCAAAATTAACTCCAGTTAGAGGGTTAGAACCACTCGGGTCTAAATGCTCAATAGTAGTTCCTAACCAACCTACAGTCGACACCTCATCTGGTGTGCAGGTATGCCATATATCCATCCCTCTAAAGTGACTACGATTTGAATCTGGATATCCTATACCTTGAACAATTCCCACCATTCCTTTGTCGTACAATTCCTTCATAGGAGCCAGTTCAGGGTGCCATCCTAATGTATTGTCTAAAGGAAGTATTTCATCCTGAGGGACATTTAAAAGCTTTCTATTGTCATAGTAAACAGGGTTAGTATACGGAATTACAGCGTTCATAAAGTCATTTCCGCCACTAAGCTGAACAACTACAAAAACCGGATCTTTCTTTATCTGTGTTGACATTTTTTTACCTTCTCTCGTGGTCCTTTTACTTCCTTAATTTAGGCGAATTGATACTCTCTAGTGGAAACTATAAGTTGTATCATTCGAGCAACTTTTTCAGCATTTTGAGTTCTTGCCTGATCTGAACTCAAATCTAGATCTCCAACAGCATCTGAATATCTTCCCAATGCCTCCTGTGTCTCGTCCCCAACCTCTAACATACCTACTAAGTCCAGACATTTCTCAAGTAGATCACCCGACTTAACAGAGTCACCAAGTCGTACTAACATGTCTTGAAAGCCTGGCGTATTAACGTCATTAAATTGATTGACTGCGAAATTGATCCTTTCGTTAAGAGTCCCTCCATCAATCCACTCAGCACCAGTATGCCACCCTTCAACTGTTGGGGGATTCATAAGAGCTTGGCCCATAACTGAGGTAGCTCCATAAAGTTTGCCGACATCTTCTCCAGTCTCAGGCATTACTCCATACGTTCCCGTCAATTTCAAGGTACCTGCCACTAATTCTGACGGCGTTTTCACCCTCTTAAATCGAGCTTCCTTGAAGAACTCAGAATTGAACACAAAGCGTAAAACGGACTTAATATCTCCGTCCGACTTCATGAAGACGTCCATCATGGCTTCTATAGCATCAGGATTTCTGGGAGGTTCAATACTCCAAGTATGAACTTGCGTCTCGTCTTCTACAAAGAAGGTATATATATGTCGACAAATGAATTTCGCTGTCGCTCGCTGTTCACAGATTATGTCGATAATATCTTCGCCATTAAATTTACCCGTCTTTCCCAAAAAGGTCTTCTCGCTATCATCGTGATCATTCTCATCATAAATAAAGGCGGATTCATAATGACCGAAAGGATACAACGGCAAAGGTTGTTCAAATGTCCAACCGGTAAAAGCACGGGCAGCATTTTTAATATCATCTTCAGTGTAATTTCCTACACCCATAGAGAACAGTTCCAACAGCTCTCTACCCCAATTTTCATTAGGTTGATCTGCATGATTCTCACAATTATCAAGCCAATAATTCATGGCAGGATCTTTAGATAAATCTAAAAGCACTTGCTTTATATTTGATAGCCCATTTTTCCTAAAGCTCTCTATTTGACTTATGACCGAAGGGCTATGCTCGCTTTTATACCAAGCAGTAGCAAAAACATGATGCCAAAAAAGAGCCATTTTTTCCTCTAGTGGCCTCTTTGAATTAATCATTCTCCATACCCATCGACCGGCATGATTAGTGTTCCCATCGTGGTATGAAACATCAGGGTTATACCTCATGATGTAATCTTCATCTAGATCTTCAAACCGATCAGGATTTAACAAATCCTCCACGATCGATTCATAATCTTTTTCATTAATCTTCTCTAATTCACTTCTTGAGGCGCCGAATCCGGCCCGACGAAGCAAGTGGGCTTTAAGAGCTATCTCGCTGGTTGACATATTCAGTTCCCCCCTTCTATTTTGTCCATCTTTTCTACATCAAAATCAATTTTAATGCATTGCAACCAAAATTGATTATTAAATTGCGACTTTAAGGTTCTAGCCTATTTTAGCCAAAATTCCCGGTTCCTATCAATAACCCTGCATATTTTAATTAAATTTGTGCCTTTCTACTATTCAAATAATCAACCAAGACATACCGTCCTAATTGGTCAGGTTGAGTATAGAAAGCTCTCCCGTTATTTATTTTGGACATCTGCTCAATAAAATCCATCAAAAAGAGATTAGCTTCCAACATGAAAGTATTAATAGTGATACCTTCTCTTGTACACCTCTTTACTTCGCGAAGAGTTTGGTCAAGAGTCTGCTGACTCGGTGGGTAGCTAAAAAAAGCTTGTCCCCGCTCCATATGTGCAGTCGGTTCCCCATCAGTTACCATCAACACCTGCTTATTTGCGACATTTTGCCTCGATAGTAACTGCCTGGCAAGAATCAACCCATGATGCATATTAGTACCCGCAACCCAATGATTCCACGTGGACTCAGGTAAATCTTTATCATCGATGACCATTCCGTAGTCAGAAAATCCAACCACGAAAAATTTATCCCTTGGAAATTTTGTTTTAATCAGCCAATATAAAGCTAGGGCAACTTTCTTTGCCGAAGTGTAAGTACCAAACATGCCCATGGATCTACTTTGATCAAGCATTAAAACCGTAGCAGCCTGTGTCAAATGTTCTCTTTCATTCACTTCCAAGTCTTGATATGACATCTTCAAGGGTACAGAAGCACCCTGTCTAATCACCGTGTTAAAAAGACTTTTTTGCAGATTTATATCAAATGTTTTTTCTGATTCATAAGGTAAAGTTGCACCGGACAAATCTCCCCATTCACCATTAACGAAAGAATCGTGACTACCTAGCCTATCTTTATTCATTTTCGAAAATATTTCTGCCATGGCGTCCTGGGCTATTTGTCGAACAGCAAGAGGTCCCAATTCATACCTGTCTCTGTTTTTTTGCAAAAATCCCGCTTCCTGCAAAGCTCCGACCATCCTTTGCACTTCCTCGATATTAGCTCTGGCATTCTTTCCCAATATGTTTTCTATCTCTTCCGTATCGAGTAACTCAATATTGCCAGTTTTTACAGTTTCATGGATTTTATTTTCAAGATCATCAATTGCAATCATTGCATGCATTAAATCCATGCCTTGCTGATAATCGACTTCATCAGACCCAACGAAATCGTATTTTTTTACACTTTTCTCTAATGGAGAAATTTCATTAATTAATTCGGTCAATTCATTAAATTCATTTATCGTACTGGGATCAGAAAAACTAGAGAGCAATGAATTCAAATCACTTCTTGATTCCTCGTTCAAGCTCTTCAATAGGGTCTGTGCAACAACTATATTGCGTCTGATTAATTCAACGAGTTCTCCTATTGTTTGAGGGTTAGTGTTATCAAAATGATGACCATGAGCGCTTGAAAATTCAGTAAAGTCAGATTCTTTTTTCTGGGCACTCTGGGACAATAATCGTTTTGTGTCATTGATCAAATATTTTGAGGTTTCAAAGTAATTTTCTGGAATCTGGATTTCCAAACCTCCAGTATCTCTGAAAAAATTAAATGCCCATTGATCTCCCAAAGTTTCTAAAATTTGATCAAGTTTTTTCCTTGCTTCGTCGTTAAGAAAATCGTGTCCAATCAGGCCCTTTATTTTTTCTGAAAGAGTCGAAGGTATGTAATTTAAATTGTTGAAAGATGCCTCTTCAATTCTCTTCAACTCTTGGGCTATATCCATTTTTTCAGACTCTATGACACTATCTAAACTGCTGGAAATTACGGAAATCATTGAATCGATATTGTATTTTTCAAGTCGAAGTCGCCTTTCTTCTTCTAATCCAGCTAATAAGTCATTCAATCCTCCAACTGGACGTACCTCACTTACGTCTGAATCGCCAGAGGCTTGAAACCCATCTCGAACCAGATTCCCAAGCGCTACATTTACATCCCCTGCCTCAAGTATCTCCTTAGCTAGAGCTCCAAAGTTTTCATCAAGACTTCTAGATAAGTCCTGTGTCCCATCCCACTTTGAATATTTGTAAGTTCTCATATATATCCCTTTATATGCTCCGCATATTACACTAGGGGGCAAAATGCGGTAGTAGCTTCCCATTAAATCGTTTATTTCCAAAAGTTTGACTGCGAATATTAAGGATATGAAACTACAATCCCTAAGTTCAATTATGGAGTTTTTAGATGAAGATAATTGATATGAGAATTGAGTGCTACCGATGGCCCAAGAGAGTCCCACAAAGTAATGGAAAACATACATACACTCACGACGGGAGAAACTTTGTGTTCATCGATACCGACGAAGGTATCACAGGTGTCGGACTTGTGGGAGGGACACATTCATCGGATGAAATAATCAAGTCTATATTTGATTACTATAAGGATTTCGTCGTTGGAAAAGACCCATTCGATAACGAAAAGATATGGGATGAGTTATGGGAACCTAAGATAACTGGGCGAAGAGGCATTACCACACGAGTCATCAGTGGAATCGATATAGCCTTATGGGATATCAAAGGGAAATCCGCTAACAAACCTGTTTACAAGCTGCTAGGGGGCTTCACCGACAAAGTTCCAGTGTATATAGCCGGAGGATATTACGAAGATGGCAAAGGTATTAAGGATCTGCAAGAAGAAATGAAAACCAGCGTTTCTATGGGAGCAGATGCCGTGAAGATGAAAATCGGCGCGGTGCCCATAAACGAAGACGTAGAAAGAGTTAGAGCAGTCAGAGAGGCTATAGGACCGAATGTGAAGTTAATGGTCGATGCAAACTGTGCATATCGATACTACGAGGCCATAGAAATAGCACGAAAGATGGAACCATACGATATTTTTTGGTTTGAAGAACCCATACCTCCAGACGATTACAAAGGCCACACAATAATCAGCCAAGCTACTTCCATACCAATTGCTACAGGGGAGAATGAGTATACGCGCTACGGATTTAGAGACTTGATAGAGAGCAGGGCAGCCGCAATATTACAACCAGACGCGCTAATAATGGGAGGCCCCACTGAATTTATGAAGGTTTCTGCTCAGGCTCAAGCTCACAACTTGCCCATTGCTCCACACGGCAGGCAAGAAGTACACATTCATCTACTCTGTGCAATCCCTAATGGACTTATTTTGGAATACTATAGAGATGAAACCGACCCGATTTTTGACAAAGTGTACAACTACACCTTGAAAGTGGAGAATGGGTTCGTCAGTCCCCCAAATTTACCAGGATTCGGAATGGAACCAGACTTGGACTTCCTAGATCAATACAGAGTGATATAGAGAACTGGAGATAATAAATGCCTGACCTTACTTATTCCAAAATCACAGAGTCAGAAGCTGAATTAACTTGGTCAATCATCGAACAGGCCCTGCACAGGAACATCCAACCCGGTTGGAACGAACATGTAGGCTTTGAAAATTTTAGGGCGATTAGATCCGATGGAGAAATATTGGGAGGAATGGGAATTATCGATATGGAACAGTGGTTTGGGGGAAGGAAGGTAAGGACAGGAGCAGTAACATCAGTAGGTGTAGCCCCCGAAGGTAGAGGTATAGGTGCAGCATCTAAAATGCTTAGCAGTTCTCTAAAAGAGATGAGGGATAGGGGAATGGCTATTTCGACGCTATTTCCATCAAGCGTGAGAGTTTACAGATCAAAAGGCTATGAAAGATCGGGGGTAAAACTTACATATGAGGTACCGGTGAAAGAAATGCGATCTGGCCTAAATGAACTAAAAGTCGAACAAGCATCCAACGAAGAAGAAATGATTTTGCTGTTCAATGAAAGGGCAAGACAAAGCAATGGAAATCTGGAACGCGGAAGTTTACTTTGGGACTTAATAACCAAAAGTAATGGGAGACCTTTTTACAAATATTACATTCGTGACGAAAACCAGGTAGTTGGATATATCAATTATCAACAGTCAAGGTCAGGAGATCACATTAGAATTCGAGACATGGTCTCATCCACACCACAGTCATCCGAAAGAATATTAAGGTTTTTTTCAGACCATCGAACAGTAATAGACACAATATCTTGGAATGGTCCACCAAACGATCCAATTGACTTCTGTATGGAAGAACAGGAAACCTTGCTAAAGTCCTCGAGAGACTGGATGGTGAGGGTATTAAACATATCGGATGCTCTTGAACAAAGAGGTTATGCCGCAGGGCTTAATGCTTCAGTAGACTTGGAATTCAGCGACAAAGAGATTTCAGAAAATAACGGGATCTGGCGTCTTACCGTAAATGGAGGCCGAGGTTCAGTGAAAAAGCTTACATCTTCACCATCAAGGCAAATATTAAATATGGGCCCCAGGGGTTTTGCTCCACTATTTACCAGTCACTACTCAGCCACGGATTTGAAAATCATGGGAATGCTAGATGGGCCAGGGGAAATAATTTCGTTGGCTGATTCAATATTTTCAGGTCCCAAACCGTGGATAGGAGACCAATTTTAATCCGAACTATCGGATATAAATCTACCAACTTCAAAATTAAATACATCTGGTTTCTCAAAATAAACGGAATGACCACAATCAGGCACTACAGTCACCTTACTGCCTTCGATGTAACCGGCAGCAATGTCTATCAAATGTGGAGGAGTCAGCAAGTCATCTTCACCGACCAAGAACATAACGGGCATGGTCAATTTTTTAAGCTCATCAGACTTTGCTCCTCCTAAAAGTACTGTTTGTGAAGTGTCGCGAATGGGATTTGTTTTTTGAATCTGTAGATAAAGATTGGCCATATTATGATTACTACATCTGAATGCTTCAGAAAGAGCTTTGACTCCTATACCCCTGTCATCTTTGTAAGACTCTCTCCATTGAATTAAAGCTTCCTCCACATCAGGTTCACCAATTGCTCCGGTCGTATCAGCGAGAGTAAGACTTAACACTCGACCTGGATATTTAACGGCGAATCCTAAAGCAGTTCGTCCACCCATAGATTGAGAAACCAAGTGAGCTTTTTTAATGTTCAGAAATCCAAGCAACTCTTCCAGGTCTTCCACGAATGAGTTGACACCTCGAGAATTGGTATCAGCGGAATGCCCAAAGCCTCTATGAGAAAATGTGACGCACCGAAATTTTCTAGAAAAATATGGAATCTGTTGAAACCACGAAAGTAAATTACCTCCAGCACCATGTAGAAATACCACTACCTCAGATCCATCGGTAAAAGGACCACATTCCTGATAGTCAATTTCTATTCCATTAACTGGCGCGAACGGCATCAGATTTATCCTTATGTAGTGAGGGGGATTTATTCTACGTTTAGAGCAACACTCCCCAGATGATCCATTTTCACAAGAGCAGTGACGCCTCGGTCTAGAAAGACAGGAGGGATCATACTTCCTGTTATAACTATATCCCCTGCTTTCAAGCTTTTCCCTCTAGAAGCTAAGGAATTAGCTATCCAGGTCATTGGTTCGACAGGATGCCCATTTACATCGGACCCTTTACCAGCACCAACAGATTCATCATTCAGAAAAAGTTCACATTTCGCTGAAGGAATATCCAAATCACGCCAGTTATGGACAGGTTTACCTAATACAATACCTGCGCCGCTTATATTTGTGGCAATTGATTGAGGAACGGTCGGTTCTCCAGCAGATGAACGGCCATCAATTATTTCAAAAGCTAGCGCGATATCACCCAACGATTCGTAGACAAAGTCTTTATCAAAAGGAGAATCTGATATGGGCATATCTTTAGACACAAACACTGCGACTTCACATTCAACCCCTATTCTCACATAATCCGCCGAAGCTAAGGTAACGGGTGATTCAAAAACAGTATCGGATAAAACCCGGCCGTAAACTGGTTCCTTAGCTCCCAATCTCTGTTGCATAACCTTTGTCGTATAAGCAATTTTATATCCAGCAAATCCACCAGAATCAGCCGCCTTCAAATCCATGTAAACATCCTGAATAGCATAGGATTCATCAATAGTTGAGGGAGCATCAACACTCGTCATAATTGAAAATTCTGATCTAGATGTAAATTCCTGATATAGGTTTTCACCCGCCCGATTAATCTTTGAATCAGTCAAATCTATTTCCTCCAATAACAAATCCTGATAAATGGGGGTCTTTACCGCCAAGATGACAAGTCCAGGTCTTATTTGAAAGGAGCATCTCGCCAAGCAAGTGCAGCTTTCAAGCCCTGTTCATTAGAAATCCTATTAAATTCTCTGACTATTTCAGATTGATGGGCCACTGCATCGGTTTCAGCTGCGATTACTTGCATCATATTCCTTCCCATGAGGTCCAATGCTTTATTTACTATGCTTTTGTTAGCAGCAAGCATGTCCCATGGAATTTTAGCAATTTTATTTGCGAGATCATCCACAGCCGCATCTAAACCCTCAGATGGCACTGATTTCATAACAAGTCCCATTTCTTCAGCCTCCTTACCAGAAACAGTCTCCCCCGTAAGCATGAACCATTTGGCTCTCTGAGGGCCAACCATATAAGTCCACATATGGGTTGGCGGAGTACCCATAGACCGGACAGGAGGGAATCCAATATTGGCATCATCTGCAGCAATGATCATGTCACAATGTAAAGCCAGATCCGTGCCTCCAGCAATAACATGCCCATGAATTCCAGCTATGATCGGCTTACTCA
>CAZCOH010000060.1:0-9337 GCA_964500645.1 uncultured Dehalococcoidia bacterium | reverse complement strand
TAAAGCTTAGAAAAAAAAGATAGATTTTCTAAAATGGTCAAGGGCCCATATAAGAAAGGAGTATGAGCAACTAGACCGAGGAGGGACCTTGTTTTTGAAGAACCAACATTTAGGCCATAAACTTCCACCACTCCAGAATCAGCTGAAACTAGTGAGGAAATGATCATCTGAAGCGTGGTTTTACCGCTACCATTATCTCCATGAATAACCGCAATTTCACCAGAATTTACATCAATGCATAAATCATTCAATATCCTTTTACGTCCGTAGGACTTCTTTAGATATGAAACCTTAATCAAAGACCCCAATAATTCCGACATCGATGATCCTTATTCACTGATGCATTCGTTGCTAACCAAAGTATCGTAGACCAATTAAAATGCATTGATACAATTACATAGACTACCAGACTAGTATTGAACGTTAACGTAGTTTGAAAAATAGAGTTTGATTTCTTCAGCAATCTAAAATGGGATAAAAGAAAGTGACATCAGTAAAAGATCTCCAGGAAAAATACGAGAATCTTGATATTAAATTCAGGGATTCAAAAGAAAATGTGATCAATTCAAATTTAATAATGTGTTTTGACTATGAATATACTGAATCTGGAGCAGAGGTAGTAATCGACACAGATGAATTTACTGCCGTTTGTCCCTGGACGAGGCTTCCAGATTTTGGAACTCTCACGGTTTCATATATACCAAATAAGCTTTGTTTAGAGCTTAAGTCATTAAAATATTACCTGTTGTCATATACCGGTGTAGAAATTGTTCAAGAACACGCAGCAAATAAGATATTAGAGGACCTTGCTTCCGCATGTAATCCATTCAAAATGTCTGTGAAACTCGATTACAAGATACGTGGAGGACTCCATACAACTGTAAAAGTTGAACTTGGAGATTAATAATTCAATGACCATATACGGCGTTACCTTGTTATCAGGAGGACTAGATTCAACAACAGTTACCACACTTGCCAAAGAAGAAGTAGACGATCTTCAAGCAATAACCTTCCACTATGGTCAGACACATAGCAAGGAAGTCGAATGTGCTGTCAATATTGCGGACCACCTAGCAATTTCACACCATCTGTTAGATATATCATTCCTTGGAGACATAGCTTGGTATTCCGCACTCACAAACCCAGAGATGTTTCCAATACCTAAACAAAGACCAACAGATCAAATCGGATTTGGGATACCAATTACTTATGTCCCTCTTAGAAACACTATCTTTATATCATTGGCAGGAGCATTTCTGGAAAGTAATATTCTAAAAGCAATAGAGTCAGATTCTGAAAACCCCAACAACGTAAGAGCAAGAATTTACATGGCACCAAATGCCATAGATTACAGCGGATATCCCGATTGCAGGCCGGAATTTTATTCAAAAGTAAAAGAAACTCTTAATGAAGGATCTAAAATGTCCCTTGAGTATGGGGTTAAATTCGAAATTCACACGCCAATAATTAACTCTTCGAAATCAGATATAGCTAAGCTAGCAGATAACATAGGGGCCCCGATCAATATGACATGGAGTTGCTATGAAGGCGGTTCTTTACCATGTGGGAATTGCGACAGCTGTATTTTAAGATCCAACGGATACAGAGAAGCAGGATTAGATGATCCCCTATTCACGAACGGCCAATAATAAAATAACGAACAAATGGCACAAAAATACTCATCGGTAATTCAGGAAACCTGTGACCAAGATCTACTGAGGATAAGTAGATTAGATAATGGAGATCCCGAAATTTTTGAAAGCATCCAAGGAGAAGGTGTCAACCTAGGAAATCCTTGCATATTTCTAAGACTCGCTGGATGTAACCTCAAATGCGCGTGGTGTGATACAAAATACACATGGGACTGGGATAAGTACAAATTCAAAGATGAGGTAGTGCAACTATCTGTAAAAAGTCTAATTGATAAAATCAAGACTTTACCCCGTCAACACCTTGTCGTTACAGGTGGTGAGCCTCTTCTTCAACAAAAGATACTTGCGAAACTAACATCTCATTTATCTCAAATAGGGTTTTTCATCGAAGTGGAGACCAACGGCACCATATTGCCGACAGAGCCATTTGCTTCCTCAATAAACCAATGGAACATTTCTCCTAAACTGGCAAATTCTGAAAATGATGATCTGAAAGGTTATTCTCTAGACACCTTGCATGAATTCATAGGTTATAAGAGAAGCTATTTGAAATTCGTCTTAAAAGATCCCGATGACTGCGGTGAAGTTGTTAATATCGTGAACGAACTTGGTATAAATTCTAGTAGAGTGTATCTAATGCCAGAAGGAACCACTAAAGAGGAAATACTGAGGAAATCTGCATGGATCAGTGAATTATGCTTAGTTCATGGGTACAACTTTACAACCCGTGCACACATTTTGACATGGGGCGATAAGCGAGGAAAATGACACCACAACAATCCGATGTTTAAAATAGGGATATCATAAGATTGACGCGGGTAGACCTCTGATCTCCATCTCAAATTTTCCGACCGGAATTTACAGGGGAGATTAGATAAATAAAAGTTAAACAAGCTAGGAATTACGGAGGATGTAAATGGCAACTTACGCAAGATTTGAAAAGAATGGAGAAATCCATTACGGTCAGGCTGACGGGAATATTCTGAATATACTCAGTGATTCTCCATTAGGTTCTTTTAAAGAAACTGGGGAATCTGTAAACATATCTGACGTCAGGCTGTTGTCACCTGTATCCCCTAACAAAGTAGTAGCCATTGGGCTAAACTACAAAAGCCACTTGGGTGGTCGCCCAGGCCCTAAAGCTCCGGAACCATTTTTAAAAGCATCCACATCCGTTATTGGAAACAATGACGATATTGTTATTCCTAGAATTGCTCTGGATGAAGGAGTTAAAATACAGCCAGAGGCAGAACTTGCGGTTGTCATAGGTAAAACATGTAAAGGAGCAAGTCAAAAAAATGCTCTTGATTTTGTTTTCGCTTACACATGCGGAAATGATGTATCGGCGAGAGATTGGCAATCAAACGACCTTCAATGGGCGAGGGCAAAGTCATCCGACACGTTTGCTCCAATTGGACCTTGGATGACCACAGATCTGGATCCCACTAATATTCAGGTTATATGTAGGGTCAATGGGGAAGAGAAACAAAACCAAAACACTTCAGACTTGCTACATCCACTCACTAAGATTATTGAATACGTGAGTTCCGTTATCACTTTAGAAGTTGGGGATGTATTAATGACAGGGACCCCAGGAACTCCAGGCGATATTCATCCTGGAGACGTGGTGGAGGTTGAACTTAGTGGGGTTGGGGTACTAAGAAATCCTGTGGTGGCAGGTTCATAAAAATCATCCTATTTCACTGGGAGAAGTCTGCTGCGGTATTTGCATATTTAAATGTGAATGAAGTAACTACTGCAGCAGACTTTCCATCCTCATCCAAAACACTACTGATCCTTCTCCAACCAACCAATAGAAGTTGATGTATACCCCAGCCGCTATCATCGCGAGTTTCCCAACGATGTTAATCCACTTCAACACATCCGCAATTAGTCGACTCAGAGCCTCTTCAAAAAGTAATGCCGCAACTGTTATCCCAGTCATCACGAATCCCATTCCAAAACTATACGAGGTAGTTCCTAGAATGATTTCTATTGTTTTTCCTGACGAAAATCCTGCTCCAACAATAATCCCTACCGCTGCAAGAAAAATGGGTAGTGCACAGCTTAATGAAGCCAATGCATAGGCCATCCCAAAAAAAACCGTGGACAGCCCACTGTTAAGTCCCCCAAATTTAACCGTAGACAAAGAAATAAGAACAAAATTCTTACCTGTAATTAATAGCCAAAATCCCAATAAACCGATTAATGTTCCTATACCGATCCCCACAAATGGAAGGACAGGTGCAACAAAACTAATTCCAAGTGATAAAAGAATTCCAATAATCCCAAAAACACTTAGGAACCCGATTGTAACCAGCCCACCCAATCTAAATCCCTTTAATATAACCCCCAACGTAGACAGATACGACGAACCACTAATCTTTTGTCCAATTCCTATGTGGTAGCCCACATATGCAGGAAACATAGCAGCTCCACATGGGTTAAAAGCGGCGGCGGCACCAGCACTGAAAGCGAAAACTAAAGGAATATCCACTATATTATTGAGACCCAAATATACTGTGATAATTCAAGCATTATTTCTTGGCCCGTAATTGTCATAAGATTTATTACCATATCTCCTTAAATTGACACTTACATGACCGATTGTTACAGTTGGTATCGTATGGTGGTGTGTGTATTATGATACTCTCGTTTTACAGTGTAACTTGTTCCAATGTCCAAGTAATCTGAATCTAAGACTAAAAGCAATGAAACCGATAGCTATTTAACCGCCCATCACACGCGTTTATAAGAGAATTGGCGTTGTATTTAGAGCCACATTATTTGATTGGAGCCACAAACATGACTACCGCTGACTGGACCCCCAAAGTACCGGGAATCCTAGATATTTTGCCTGAGGAAATAGTTGACTTTGAAACGCAGGTAAAAAGGTTTCAAAAGGGACAGTGGAATCCTAACGATTTTATGGCCTTCCGTTTAAGGCAAGGTGTATACGGGCAAAGACAAGCAGATTCGCAAATGATGAGAATAAAGGCCCCTTTTGGCGGAATAAACGCTGACCAGATGGATGCACTTGGAATCCTCTCGGAAAAATTTGCTCCTCTTGGTAAAGGGCACGTTACTACTAGGGAAAACTTTCAATTCCACCACATACCATTGGAAGATACTCCTGAAATAATGAGATTAATCGGAGACGTAGGACTTTCCACACGGGAAGCCTGCGGTAATACAGTCAGAAATGTTACTGGATGCCCACACGCCGGAGTATGTGAGAATGAACCTTTTGACGTAACCCCTTACGCCGCCGCATATGCTAGGTACTTCGTAAGGCATCCATTCACACAGTCCCTACCTCGGAAATTCAAGACATCGTTTTCAGATTGTGATGGTGATTGTGCTATCTCAGCGATACATGACATGGGATTCATACCAAAGATGAAAGATGGGCGTAGAGGGTTCCAGATGGTAACAGGTGGCGGAACGTCGATCATGCCAAGAATCGGTAAAACACTTTATGAATTTGTTCCAGTAGAAGAATATTTGAAAGTCACTGAAGCGGTTATAAGAATCTTCCATAAGACTGACGAGCTCCGTAAAAATAGAATGAAAGCCAGAATTAAATTTTATATAGACCGCATAGGTATCGATGAATTCAGGCTTCAGGTGGAAAATGAAATGGAAGGAGAATGGGCCCAAAAGTCATTTGACCCAACTCCACTTTTGTTCATTGAAAACGAATCTAAAGATGCACCAAATCTGGATGGAGATTACCTCGCAGTAGAGTCAAATCCTAAATTTGAGAAATGGCTAGAATCAAACGTCACTGCTCAGAAACAGGAAGGGTACCATGTTGCCATGGTGAAGCTACCACTTGGAGATGTTTCGAGTAGCCAATTCCATCAACTTGCAGATATGTCTAGAAACTATGCCGGTGGAAGGATGCGCTTAACTCATCAACAAAATATTGCTTTCAGATGGGTGCCGGAAAAAGCCCTGTACGAGGTCTGGAAAAACCTAGATGAAATGGGACTTGGAGATTCAGGTGCTCACGAGATAACAGATATAGTTTCCTGTCCCGGAACCGATAGCTGCAAATTAGGAATAACATCGTCAATGGGGTTGGGTGGAGCTCTGACCGAAGCCGTAAAATCAATTGATACAGAAGACCCTTTAATCAAAAAGATGCATATAAAAATGAGTGGATGTCCAAACGGCTGTGGTCAACACCACATAGCTGACATCGGATTCCATGGGGCGGCAGCTAAGGGTCCTGGAGGACAAGTCCCCGCATACGAATTGTTTCTTGGAGGTAGCTTTGACAATGGGGATACTCGAATTGGACAAAGAGTGAAAACAAAAATACCTGCAAAAAGAGTACCTGAAGCTTTGTCCAAAATAATATCTCATTACAAAATCGATAGAAACGATGATGAACTTTTCAAAGATTACGTGGTAAGGGTAGGACCTGAGAACATTGAACCTATTTTGGAAGAGTTCAAAGAAATACCAGAATTAAACAAAGAGTCCCTAGATTATTATATGGATTGGACAAAGACTGCAAAATATCAACTTGAACGCGGAGAAGGAGAATGTGCAGTCTAACTTAGAGATTTATTCATAGATCTCTTGCAAACAAAATTCTATATTTTGGTTGAAGGCCTGCCTATAAAAAAAACCACATAAGCCGCTATAAAACAAACCAACCCGATCCAAGCGAACATACTAAAGCGTAAAAGCAAGAATAATAGGCCTGCCACAAGTGCGGCTACTAACAACTTAACAGGGCTTAAAGCTCCTATACGGTTTGACAGCCCTTGTGATACCCATTCCTTAACCTCATCCAGAAATGGAAGATGTAGCTCAGGAGAGTTCTTGGGAGGATCGGGCAAGTCAGCTGACGACTCAAGTATGTCTTCAATCTCTTCCTCGTACCTATTCTGTTCTTCAGGCATAGATATAATCCCTCACTGTAGCTATTCAAAGAACACAATCATAAGAAATCATAACTCATCCATATGAATCTTGAAATCCTCCTAAATGATAATTCATAAGAGCACGACCATGCTATGTACATTGCCCATGTGATGTACAACTCAAAATTCCTAGCAATAGTCACAAAAAAACGCAAAGTGATATACTTGTTCGGCTAATTTGCAAAAGATTTAGGCATCAGGAGACTTTCGTGAAAATAACTCAAGATGAAATTTTGGAAAGACAGACTGTCCTCCATATAGAGCTTGAGGATACTGATATCGACCCATTCTTGGATCGAGCATACAGCCGGGTTGTCCAAAGAGTGAATATACCTGGTTTCAGAAAAGGCAAAGCACCTAGAAGGATAATAGAACAGTATTTCGGCCGGGAATCATTACTAAACGAAATTATTGACTCCATGCTGCCAGAGATGACTGGCAGAGCAGTCTCCGAACAAGAGTTAGATAGCGTGGGTCTTCCAAGTATAGATCTGGAATCTCTAGAACCCTTCTTATTCTCGGCGACTATACCCTTAAGACCCGACGTGGACCTTGGAAAATACGATGAGATTAGAGTAGAACGCGAAGAACCTAGTATTGAAGACAACGCGGTTGATGAGAGAGTAGAGCAGCTCAGGTTAAGCGTTGCCTCATGGGAACCAATTGAGCGTCCAGTTGAACTGGGTGACATGATTTCTGCGGAGATAGACGGTGAAGTTGAAGGTGAAGAAATAATAAAA
Organism: uncultured Dehalococcoidia bacterium; assembly: GCA_964500645.1. GTDB lineage: Bacteria > Chloroflexota > Dehalococcoidia > Lucifugimonadales > UBA826 > CAYFIW01. The sequence goes on along the minus strand of CAZCOH010000060.1, from coordinate 2,008 downwards.
GAGAGTGAGGCAGTATATCTAGTCAACGAAGATATAGGCAGACCGTTTCCTGGATTTTCAGAAAAACTGGTTGGATTTGACATTGATGAAACAAACAAATTTGACCTGGCCATACCAGACGATTATTCCGATGAAAAACTAGCCGGTAAAACCGCTTCATTTAAAGTTACTGTCAAGGATGTAAAAGAAAGAGTCCTGCCAGATCTCGACGATGAATTTGCACAAGGTGTAGGCGAAGGCTATGAAACTCTTGAAGACCTCAAGATAGAGATTGACAAAAGTATAAGGGAAGAAGCAATAACAGAATCATCAAGGACATACAGAGAATCAGTGATTGAAGCCCTTATGAATGAAGCCACGGTTGAAATCCCTCCTCTACTTATTGAACACGAATCAACTCATATGGTCGAGGAACAAGAAAGAATGGTGACCCAAGCCAATATGGTGTTGGATGATTACCTACAGTCCATAGGTAAAACCAGAGATGATCTAATAGAAGAAGCCAAAACAGAAGCCATACAGCGCTTGTCCCGTACTTTTGTTTTATCAACTCTGTCAGACCAGGAAAAAATTGAAGTGTCTGAAAATGAAATTGAAGACAGGATAAAAGAGTTATTCTCTGACTCAGATGCAGAAACTCCAAATGCCAGTCAAACAGATGAAATGAAAGAATATCTTGAAAGATCCATGAAAATGGAACGAACTATGGAACGACTAGAAGGCATTGCTGAAGGTAAAGCCGAAAAGACTGTTCCTGAATCTAACGAACTAGAAAATGATGACACGAAAAACGAAGAAACCACACCGAGTGAAGGAGACGACGAAGATGCTTCACAATCCTGAAAATATAATCCCATATGTTGTAGAAAGAGATCCTAGAGGAGAGAGAACTTACGACATATATTCTCTTTTGCTTAAAGAGAGGATAGTTTTTCTTGGAACTGGCATTAATGATCAGGTTGCCAACGCGATTATAGCTCAATTACTTTTTCTAGATAGAGAGGATCCTGAGAGAGATATAAATCTCTATATCAACTCTCCAGGCGGCGTGATCACTGCGGGACTGGCTATATATGACACTATGCAATTAATAAGACCGGACGTGTCGACAATATGTGTTGGTATGGCAGCTAGTATGGGAACAGTTCTTTTATGCGGAGGATCCGAAGGAAAGAGATTTGCATTGCCAAATTCAACTATACACATGCATCAAGCCCTTGGAGGTGCACAGGGGCAAGCTTCTGATATAGAAATCGCGGCACGAGAAATAATTAGAATGCAGGATAAAATTAGGAATATTATTTCGGAACACACCGGTCAATCCTATGAGAAGATAGCTAGAGATACTGATCGTGATTTCTATATGAGTTCTGATCAAGCACAAGAATATGGCCTAATTGACATAGTTATGGCTTCAGCTGAGACTAACAAATAGAGATAATCAATTTTTATGTCTTCTACACAAAACGACTACACCTGCTCTTTCTGCAGCAAACCACAAGTACAGGTAAAAAGGCTCATAGCTGGTCCAGACAGGGTGTTCATATGTGATGAATGTGTAGTGCTTTGCGAACAAATCATATCTGAAGAGGACGAAGAAAAGGTTGATAAAGTACCTAATCCTTTAGATAAGGGACTAACACCCAGGTCTATATATAGCGAGCTAGAAGAATATGTAATTGGTCAAGAGTCCGCTAAAAGAACTCTAAGTGTTGCAGTATATAACCACTATAAACGAGTATGGGCTAACCAAAATGAAACCTCCACCGTAGAGCTCCAAAAGGCCAATGTTCTAATGTATGGTCCATCAGGCTCTGGTAAAACACACCTCGCACAAACATTGGCAAGAATACTTGACGTTCCGTTTGCCATCGCAGATGCAACTTCTCTCACAGAAGCTGGATATGTTGGTGAAGATGTAGAAAACATACTATTAAGGCTTATACAGGCAGCTGACTATGACATTTCAAGGGCTGAACACGGAATCATATATATTGACGAGATCGAT
>CAZCOH010000059.1:0-9346 GCA_964500645.1 uncultured Dehalococcoidia bacterium | reverse complement strand
TTGGGATTTGAAATGACGAAACCACTTCTCATCAAACCATCAACGTAGTCGATTTCCGCTCCTTCAAGTAATGGGGCGCTTTCACCGTCTATGACGACGCTTATGGAATGTGCCTCAATGACGATATCATCGTCTTTCGGCTCAGTTTCGACTCCAAGGACGTGTTGATACCCGCCATCAGGGCTTGGGCTAACCATAACCCGTAACATACCCCCATCTTCCCCTTGTTCCTTCATAATGTCAGATAGTTTTTCTGCCGCTGCTTCTGATACTTTAATCAGGCTTGTAGTTGCCACTTTTCACACTCCTACTTTTGATGAAACAGGCTATCTCAAATCAACTTTAGTACACTAACCGTCTGTAGCTCAGAACCCATTATATCCTAACAGTGAGGATTTCATAGGCTCGTCTGCCATTTAGTAGTGATGCTAGCAAATGGCGTGGGATGGGTCAATCTGAATCGTGGAGTGATCCAGAACGGCTTCCACTCTGGATGCAATGCCCATTTTTGACAGTATTATAGGTATAGAGATAAAATGTTTCATAAGTCGGCCTGATAGGCGGACTCGTTTTAATAGTTAAATTCCCTTGGTGGTACAAGCGAGGCGGAACCACCCGTTCCCATCCCGAACACGGAAGTGAAACGTCTCAGCACTGACGATACTGCGCTGGTGACGGCGTGGGAAAATAGGCCGCTGCCAGGGGTTTTTTTTGTCATGTTTTATTTCTCTTGATCATCTGGATTCTCGACGTTTCTGTACGGTATTTTGACTAATAAACACACTTTTTTAATATTTATCTGTTATTGATGATCTCTTTCCACTTTACCTGAGTGGGTGAGGTTCCTTATAATGATGTTGGCTCTTACGCCAAATCTACATAAACTGGTTACGGTTATAAAATATGCCTCCACAGACTCAGGACGATTCCTCGTTAGACATGCAACAACTCCTCGATGAGATGGAATTCAAATCTCTCAGAAGAGGAGAGATAGTAGAAGGTGCCGTTATGCGTGCAAACGCCGAGGGAATATACCTCGATATCGGTCACAAAGAAGAAGGTTTCATACCTCCCAATGAGATGAGAACGATCTCTCAGGAAGAATTAATTCAAATAAACGAGGGAGACTCTTTGATAGCCTTCGTGCTCCGTCCCGATTCACAAGATGGACCAATTTTATCGGTTGATCGGGCCCGAGGAGAAGAAGGGTGGAGGGAAATCCAAAAATATATGGAGTCTGATGAGACTGTCGAAGGCGTCATTGTTGGATTTAATCGTGGGGGATGCATATTGGAAGTTGCGAATGTACAGGGATTTGTTCCCATGTCGCAGCTTGTCACTATATCTCATGACCAGCTTAGCTCGCAGGACGAACAAGAATCTCCAGCGGATGGAGATCAAGAACCGCAGTTAGACGGAGGAGATTTCGTAGGGAAGAATCTGACTGTAAAGGTTTTGGAAGTTAATAGATCTAGGAACAGAGCAATATTTTCAGAAAGATCTGCTCTTAAGGAACAAAGAGAGGCGCAGAAAGCAGCCTTGATTGAAGATTTACACGAAGGCGAGATCAGGAAGGGGAGGGTTACTGGAATAAGCAATTTCGGGGCCTTTGTAGATATGGGTGGCGCTGATGGATTGATACATATTTCAGAGCTTTCATGGGGAATGGTAAGTTCACCGGAGGAGATTGTTTCGGTCGGACAAGAACTGGATGTGTATGTCCTTAGAGTTGATAGAGATACCATGAAAATTGCGTTGAGTTTAAGAAGACTTCAACCAGAGCCATGGGATACTATTTTTGATAGATACCAAGTTGGAGATGTTGTTGACGCGACTATAACTAAATTGGCTGATTTTGGTGCCTTTGCCAGGTTAGAGGACTCTATCGAGGGCTTGATCCATGTCACAGAACTTACGAGCGCGGTGATAACGCATCCTCGGGAGGTTGTTTCCGAAGGGTCTGAAGTCAAGGTAAGAATCCTCAGAATTGAAGTTGATAGGAAGAGGCTTGGTCTTTCTATTAAGCAGTCTGAAGAGGAATTTGCAGAGCAATCTTTTACATCTGACGAATAAAACGGCAGGAGTTTCGACTTATGGCTAGTAGATTCGAGAAGTTTTCTGAAAGAGCAAGAAGAGTTTTGTCACTCGCCCAAGAAGAGGCGCAGAGATTTAACCATAATTACATAGGAACTGAACACATCTTGTTGGGTCTTGTGAGAGAGACGGACGGGACGGCGGCTAAGGTTTTGGCTAGTCTCGCGATCGAATTAGGAAAAGTTCGATCTGCTGTCGAGTTTATTATTGGTAAAGGGGAGACAACTTCTGGTGGGGAAATTGGATTAACTCCTCGAGCGAAAAAAGTCATTGAATTAGCTGTAGATGAGGCTAGAAGGTTAAACCATCATTACATAGGTACTGAACATTTACTTATAGGATTGATGAGAGAAGGTGATGGGGTTGCAGCAGGCGTTCTTGAGAGCCTTGGTGTGACTCTCGATAAAGTCAGGGGAGAGACAAACACTGTCCTCAGCCGTGGCGATAGAGGGACCCAATCAAAGTCTGGATCCAAGTCGTCTACAAAAACGCCCACATTGGATCAATTAGGTATAGACCTTACAGAGAAAGCCGACTCGGGCAAATTGGATCCAACAGTAGGTCGAGAAAAGGAAATTGAACGGGTAACCCAAATCCTGAGCCGTAGAACCAAAAACAATCCTGTCCTCATAGGGGAACCAGGGGTGGGAAAGACTGCAATTGTGGAAGGACTGGCTCAAAGAATAGCATCTAACGATGTCCCTGGAACTTTACAGGGTAAGAGATTGGTTACCTTGGATATGGGCTCTTTGGTAGCAGGTACCAAATATAGGGGAGAATTTGAAGAACGCCTCAAAAAAGTTATTGAAGAGATAAAAACCGCAGGCAATTGTGTTTTATTTATCGACGAAATCCATACCATGGTTGGGGCAGGGGCTGCTGAAGGAGCGGTTGATGCTGCCAATATATTGAAGCCATCCCTCGCTAGGGGCGAAATGCAAACAATCGGCGCTACAACTTTGGATGATTACAGGAAATATGTGGAACGAGACCCTGCCTTGGAAAGAAGGTTTCAACCAGTAAGAGTTGAGGAACCCTCAGTCGACGAAACTGTTGACATATTAAGAGGTGTTCGAGAGAAATATGAGGAGCATCACAATCTGGAAATTTCGGACGATGCATTAAGGTCGGCTGCAAGTTTAGCTTCAAGGTTCATAGCAGATCGCTTTCTTCCTGATAAAGCAATTGACCTAATTGATGAAGCCGCTTCGAGAGTTAGAATAAATTTCAGTACCGCTCCTTTGTCTGTGAAAGAGGTCACACGAATGCTCGAGAGTGTTCGAAAGGAGAAGGATGAAGCCATTTCGGGTCGGCAATATGAGTTTGCTGCAGAACTGAGAGATCGAGAGATGAACTTGTCTGAAAAGTTGGAATCCCTTCAGAAGGAGTGGGAGGAAGAAAGGGGAGATGAGCAACCCGTGGTGGATGAGGAAAATATCGAGGAAGTTGTGAGTATGTGGACAGGAATACCGGTGACAAGGTTGGCTGCTACTGAAAGCGAGCGACTCATCAATATGGAACAGGTGTTGCATGAAAATGTTATTGGTCAAGATGAGGCTATAGAAGTCATATCTAAGGCTGTACGCCGGTCAAGATCAGGTTTAAAGAATCCTAAAAGGCCAACAGGTGCATTTATCTTCTCTGGACCTACCGGAGTAGGCAAAACATACATCGTAAAGAAATTGGCAGAGTTTTTGTTTGGAAGTGAAGATTCCATGATCAGGCTTGATATGTCTGAATTCATGGAGAGGCATGCTGTTGCTAGGTTGGTTGGGGCCCCTCCTGGTTACATTGGTTATGATGAAGGTGGTCAACTAACTGAGGCGGTACGTCGGAAGTCATATAGCGTCATACTTTTAGATGAGATTGAAAAGGCTCATCCTGAAGTGTTCAATATCCTTCTTCAAATATTTGATGATGGACATTTGACTGATTCAAAGGGGAGAAAAGTAGACTTCAGAAATACCTTGATAGTAATGACCAGCAATATTGGATCAGATCTAATAAGGGAAGATAGATCCATAGGATTCAATGCCAGAACAGAGACTGCTCAAGGTGAGCAGGAAGCATACGAGAGAATGAAAAACAATGTGCTTGAGGAAGTTAAACATTTCTTTAGGCCAGAATTTCTTAATAGAATAGATGGTTCTGTTGTATTTCATGCTCTTAGTCGCGAGCATATGGAAGACATAGTCGATATTCTTATGAAAGAAGTTTCTGCCAATTTGATAGAAAAAGGGATATCGCTTGACTTGACGGAGAATGCACGAGCTTGGTTGGCTGAAAATGGATATGATCCTAAGTTCGGAGCACGACCTCTTAGGAGGATTATTCAAGATCACGTAGAAGATAAATTGTCTGATAAATTATTGGGTGGAGAGTTGGGTCCCGCTGATACTGCCATCGTGGATGCAGAGGATGATCAGATAGTAATCAATGTTGAGTCTCCGGCGTCCTTAACTACTCCTGCAGGATAGACAAATTTGCTCTCGTATGGTGATTTAACCTTCACATTCTGAAGGTATAAATTGTTAAATTTATGTTCTGCTCGTTGAGAACTGTCCATACAATTTTATTCCTTGGAGGGTGATTTTGGTCAAAGTGGCTTATATACATGCGATTGGCGGAGCCAGCGGAGATATGTTGCTGGCTTCAATGATTGATGTAGGTCTTCCCTTAAATGAACTACGTGAACTTGTGGATACTTTAGGGGTTTCAGGAATTGACTTTTCTGTGACCAAACAAGACAGGTTGGGTGTCAGCGGAACACATCTAAATGTTGAATTATCGGATGAGGCATCTTCTTCTCACAGGTGGCAGGATTTCGTAACGATAGTGAAATCCTCGGGTTTATCTGACGATATAAAAGAATTGTCGTCTCACATATTCACTCTCATTGGCCAGACAGAGGCAAAAATTCATGGTAGTGACCCTGACCATGTTCATCTTCACGAACTAGGTACGTTAGATACTTTGATTGACGTGGTTGGAGTACTTAGATCTTTAGAAATCATGGGGATAGAGAAAGTTTATTGTTCTTCTCTTCCAACTGGCTCAGGTACGGTGCGATCCAGACATGGCCTACTTCCTGTTCCCGCTCCAGCAACTGCGGAAATATTGGCTTCTACTGGGACCCCTTCATATCCTCCTCCTACAAATTTACCTTCTACCGGGGAAATGTTGACGCCCACGGGAGCAGCTATTTTAGGGTCAATAGCCGAATTTGTCGCTCCTGTCATTGAAATCACCAATGTGGGATATGGATTGGGCACAAGAAACCCTAAGTCATATCCAAATGTTCTTTCCTTGACTATAGGCGAATTAGTGTCCGAGCCGGATTCGACCGATTTGGTTTTATTGGAAACTAATATTGACGATATAACAGGTGAGCTTCTTGGTTATGTTCAGGAGAAATTGTTAGATGCCGGGGCAAGGGATGTATGGTTCACCCCCATACAGATGAAAAAAAATAGACCGGCTACCTTATTATCAACATTAGTCGATACGGATTTTAAGGATTTAGTGGTAAAAATATTATTTACAGAAACGACTACCCTCGGTATAAGGGTCCGTAATGTAGAGAGAGTATTAGCGGACCGAAGAATTGAGAAATTTCGGTCTTCACTTGGGGAAGTACATGTCAAGGTAAAAATATTGGATGGTGTACCGATATCGGTATCTCCAGAATATGAGGATTGCAAAAATATATCGAAATTGAAGTCCCTTCCTTTGATTGAAGTAATTGACTTGATCAAACATGAAGCGGCGGTGCTGATTCAATAGAGTTTAGATAAATTTTATATTGAATTAGAAATTGTTTATTGACCCGGCAAAGTATGGTTGACTAAAATGTATGTCTGGTTCAGTTTTATCGTTTGATGGTGTGGCTAGTAAATAGTCGGTAAATTATCTTCACAACTGTGTACCTGTGCTAAAATGTTGTGTGGTAAATTTTTTGGAGGGTTGGGAGAGTGGTTAAATCCACCAGACTGTAAATCTGGCGCCCGGAAGGGCTACGTAGGTTCGAATCCTACACCCTCCACCATGTTAATTGAGTATGATGTAGTTGCCCTTTGTAGGGCGTTTAAATATTAAGGTAATAAACAGTTTTATAAAATAAAACAAGGGCCCTCATAGCTCAGTCGGTCAGAGCGCGTTCTTGGTAAGAACGAGGTCAGCAGTTCAAATCTGCTTGAGGGCTCCAGTACAGTGGAGGTTATTAGAATTGGCTAAGCAGGTATTTGAAAGGAACAAGCCGCATCTCAATGTGGGTACTATCGGTCACGTAGACCATGGCAAAACTACGTTAACTGCAGCGATCTCTTCGGTTCTTGCATCGGAGGGGCTTGCTGACTACAGGGCGTTCGATACTATTGATAACGCACCTGAGGAGAAGGAAAGAGGTGTGACAATAGCGATCACTCACGTGGAGTATGAAACTGACGGCAGACATTATGCTCATGTGGATTGCCCAGGTCACGCTGACTATATAAAAAACATGATCACCGGCGCAGCTCAAATGGACGGTGCGATACTCGTTGTCAGTGCACCAGACGGACCTATGCCACAGACTAGAGAACATATATTGTTAGCAAGGCAGGTAGAAGTCCCTAGGCTAGTTGTTGCACTCAATAAAGTGGATATGCTCGATGATGAGGAATTATTGGAATTGGTAGAACTCGAGATGAGGGAACTACTTTCAGAATATGATTTCCCGGGCGATGATATTCCATTCGTCAGAGTTAGTGCTTTAAATGCTCTAGAAGCAGATGATAAAGGTAGGGATAGTGAATGGGGTAAGGGTATATGGGAACTAATGGACGCAGTGGATGAATATGTCCCTGTTCCAGATAGGCCCAAGGATCAGCCATTTTTGATGCCTGTAGAGGACGTGTTCGGTATCAAGGGACGAGGCACTGTTGTAACGGGCAGAGTTGAAAAAGGTATCGTAAACGTGGGGGATGAAATTGAAGTTGTTGGGATAAAAGACACCTACTTAACTACGGTAACTGGGGTAGAAATGTTCCATAAGACTCTGGAGACTGGAGAACCAGGAGATGCTGTCGGATTACTTTTGAGAGGTATCGACAGAGAAGACATTGAAAGAGGTCAGGTGCTCGCTGCCCCCGGTAGCATACAGCCTCACACGAAATATGAGGCTCAGGTATACGTTCTTAGTAAAGAAGAGGGCGGCAGACATACACCTTTCTTTAATGGATACAAGCCGCAGTTCTATATTAGGACTACGGATGTGACCGGGGATATCAAATTACCTGATGGGGTTGAAATGGTTATGCCTGGGGATAATATTGAGATGAATGTGAATTTGATCACGCCGGTCGCTCTGGATGAACAGCTACGCTTTGCTGTAAGAGAAGGAGGAAGAACGGTTGGGTCAGGTGTAATAACTAAGGTTTTGGAATAGGATAATTCACGGGACCAAGATCTCTAATTAGATCTTGGTCCCGTGAGTCCGACAGCTAGTTAGGAAAAAACGAATGGCTCGACGAGGAGAAAACAGAATATTAGTCACGTTTGGATGCATAGACTGCAGAGAACGTACTTATAATTCCAATAAAAGTAGACGGAACGATCCACAGCGGTTGGAGCTTAAAAAATACTGCCCTCGCTGTAGATCGCATACCCTTCACAGAGAAGTAAGGTAAGAAATTGCAACAAAGATTTGGGTCCCGTTCTGCTGGACGGGGAGTTAACTTTAGGTTTTTCGGAGAAGTAGTAGGCGAACTCAGAAGAGTGACTTGGCCGACTATGAATGAGACTCTGCGATTAACTCTAATGGTTTTAGCCGTATCTGCAGTAATCGGGGCAATATTAGGTGTTGCCGACCTTATTTTCGGTTGGGGATTCGGTTTAATAATATGACCGGTCGATGGTCTCGGGGGCTTAAATGGCTCAAGAACAATTAGAAGATAAAAGATGGTACATAATACATGCGTACTCTGGACAAGAGGACCGTGTTAAAAAAAATCTCGATCAACGGGTCCAAAATATGGATGTTGGGGATAAGATATTTCAAGTTGTAGTACCGACAGAAGAAGAGATGGAATACAAGGATGGGCAGAAGACGTCGGTTTCTAGGAAAGTTTTCCCTGGTTATATTCTCGTCCAAATGAACATGGATGATGAAAGCTGGTTTGTGGTTAGGAACACTCCTGGGGTTACAGGGTTCGTTTCAGCTGAAGATGAAAGTGATAATCGTCCAAAGCCTGTTCCGTTGGAACAACATGAAGTGGACGGCATACTCAACCAGATCAAGTCTGAAGAGCCTAGGGTAAGAGTTGGATTTGCACAAGGTCAAACAGTACGGATTACAGAGGGTCCATTTGTGGACTTTATGGGGGCGGTTGATGAAGTTTATCCAGACCGAGCTAAAGTAAAGGTTCTAGTGTCGTTTTTTGGAAGAGAAACCCCTGTTGAATTGGATTTCTTACAGGTTGAAAAAGCTTAGAGTAGAGGAAGAATTTGGCTAAGAAGGTAATTGGGCTTATAAAACTACAAATTGAGGCAGGAAAAGCCACTCCTGCCCCACCTGTTGGACCTGCTTTGGGTCAACATGGTGTAAACATCATGGGATTTGTAAAAGAATACAATGAAAGGACATCTTCTCTGTCTGGTTCTATAGTGCCTGTTGAAATAACAGTGTATGAGGACAGGTCATTTGATTTTATTGTAAAGAGTCCTCCGGCCTCCGATTTGTTGAGGAAAGCCGCTGGGATAGACAAGGGAAGTGGGAATCCACTTGTAGACAAAGTGGGAATCATACCTCGAGATAAAGTCAGAGAAATCGCTGAAACTAAGATAAAAGATCTCAATGCTGCGGACATTGAAGGTGCAATGAAAATCATAGAAGGCACTGCCCGAAGTATGGGTATTCAAGTCAGGTGATTTTCGCTCCTTAAAGAGGTTAACAAGGGAATAATATGAGCAGACATGGCAAAAGATACAATGAGGCCTCCTCGGTAGTTGAAGAGGAGAAAGAATACTCCTCAGGTGAAGCTGTTGAGATCGTAAAGAAGAACGCGACGGCCAAATTCGATGAGACAATAGATCTTCATTTACGAACAGGCGCTGATCCAAGACATGCTGACCAAATGGTGAGAGGAGTAGCTTTACTACCGCATGGCGTAGGTAAACAAATTAGAACATTGGTTTTTTGTCAGGGAGACGCCATAGAGGTCGCAAAATCCGCTGGTTCAGACCATGCTGGCAATGACGATATTATTAAAGATAT
>CAZCOH010000058.1:0-9722 GCA_964500645.1 uncultured Dehalococcoidia bacterium | reverse complement strand
CAAAAGCAGTAAGAGACGCATTACTCTCCGGGGTGACGACGATGAGAGACCTAGGTAGTAAAAACGAAGTCGTTTTTCCTCTGAGAGAAAGTATCCGGTCGGGAATAATACCAGGACCAAGACTTCTAGTGGCAGGTACACCAATTACAACTACTGGTGGACATTGCAACATGTTTGGCAGCGAAGCAGATACTGAAGAAGAGGTAACAAAGGCTGTAAGAAAACAATTCAAACTTGGGGCAGATCACATCAAAATTATTTCCACAGGTGGAGGTTTTACACCTGGAACGAATGTGCGAGCACCACAATATAGCAGCCAGATACTGAAGGCTGCTGTGGAAGACGCGGAAAGACTTGGTTTAAAAGTCTCCGCTCACTGCCACGCAACACAAGGGGTTGTCAATTGTGTGAATGCAGGAGTTCACAATCTCATACATTGTTCTTGGCTATCCCAGGACCCCAGGTCAATATATGATTACAGACCAGATGTGGCGAAGCAAATTTCAGATATGGGAATTTACGTCGATCCAACTCTAGCACTCTCTCACCTAAACAAAATCAGAGGTAGAATCATAAACCCTAGTTCCGGGCCAACAAGCGACCCAGTACGAAGGTTTGAAATATTGAGAGATATGTGGGAAAAAGGTGTGAAGTTTGTGACTGGAATGGATTCAGGAATGACAAATGCCAGATTTGGGGACTTCGCTTATATACCTGAAATAATGGTGAATGAGATGGGAATCAGCCCTATGGAAGCGATATTTTGCTCAACTAGAATCTCAGCTGAATGTCTTGGCTTGGAGGATCAATTTGGAACTCTTGAAACGGAAAAATCTGCGGATATTTTAATACTGAAAGCCAATCCTTTGTCAGACATATCAGCGCTCCATAATGTCGATACAATTGTCGCACAAGGAAAATTGGTAAAAAGAAACGGCGAATCATTGATTTAACTCGAAATTATTTTTACTACCCACTATTCATCTAAAAGAGTAATCGCATTTGCCTTTATAACTACGTAGATTTTCGATCCTGATACAAGTCCCAATTCTTCATAGGCTTGATGAGTTATTTCCACAAATATTTTTATCCCAAAACAACACTCTATTAAGACTACTTTATCCGCAACATATATAGAAGATATTCTAGCCTCAACAACGTTACGGGCACTTATACCTGACAATGGGGCTTTGCTTAATATCGCATCAGAGGCCCTGATTGATAACAACACTCTTTGTCCAGCTTGTAGATCATAAAAAGGTAAATAAAAAACATGATCCCCTAGAGTGACAGTTGTCATGTTAGTAGTTCGGTCAGCCTCACGCACTGAGGCCTCAACCAAATTTTCATAGGAACTGAAGTCAGTTAACCCTGTGACTTCTGGAATAGTAAAAAGTATGTTTGGTTCCCCTTCAGCGATTACACTACCCTTGTTCATTACTATCGCCCTATCAGCCAGGACCATTACCTCTGATAGAGAATGGGAAACGTATAGCATTGGAATTCCTATTTCCAATGACATTCTTTTCAATTGGTGGATCAAAAACCCTCGAAATCGTGCATCTATAGAGGCCATGGGTTCGTCCAAGAGAAGTAACTGGGGTGATGTTGCCAAGGACCTCACTAATGCAACTCTTTGCCTTTCACCACCAGACAAACTACCCACATCTCGATCTAACAAAGGTTTTATATCAAGCATCTGAATCAGGTAATCCAAATTGTATTTTTTATTATCGTCAGGCGTAAGTTCGTAGCCAAATTTAATGTTTTTATAAACAGTTAAATGAGGAAATAAACCCGACTCTTGTAAAACATACCCAAGTCTTCTTTTTTCTACCGGAGTGTTAACCTTTTTCTCTTTTGAGAAAAAAAGTTGATCCGACATCACAATTTCTCCACTATCAGGGGTAGAAAAACCCGCTACACAATTTAAAAAAGTTGTCTTCCCACTTCCTGAAGGACCATAAATAGCTGTAATGCCTTTAGAAATACGAACGTCACATAGGAGTTTGAAGTCGCCTTGTTTTTTGGAAATGTCTATATTTAGCATCTAAATCATCACTTTATTTTGATGTTCTTCTGTTTGATTTAGATAATAAAAAATGATGTGCAGCGAGTGTAATAATGGCCAAAATAATACAGGCAATCATAAGCCTTACTGCTTCTCCATTTTCACCAAGCTGTATCTTACTAAACAAAGCCAAAGGCAACGTTTGAGTACGACCCGGTATATTTCCAGCTACTATAATTGTCGCCCCAAACTCGCTCAGTGACCGTACAAAACCTAACAAAAGACCAGCGACAATCCCGTGGTAAGAGAGAGGAATTGTCACTGTTAAAAAAGTCCTTACCGGTCCAGCACCTAATGCTCTGGCCGAGTTCTCCAACTGTTCATCTATAGAAGACATCGACACAATAATTGATCTAACCATCAATGGAAATGAAACAATAGCCGCAGCAATAGACGCAGCAAACCACGTGAATACCAACTCGTAGCCAAATAATGAACTTGTTAAGGAGCCTATAGGTCCTCTCTCCCCAAAAGCAATCAACAGTGCATACCCAACTACCACAGGCGGTAAAGCTAAAGGCAAGGATACTAATATCTCTAAGAGCATTGATCCCTTAATATTTTTACGACCTATTAGCCAACCTACCAATAAAGCGAAAGGGAAATTTATTGCTGTCGCAACTATTGCAACTTGAAATGTAAGAATGCTGATATCAAGCAACATTAGTATTAATTTTTTCTCAGATCATCTGAAGGTATTTCAGAGAATCCTTGTGACAGGAATTTACGCATAGTTGACTCATTTCCTAGAAAATCCAAGTAATCTAAAGCAATATTTTTGTTTTTAGAACGAGGTATCACTACTCCCAAATAAACAATCGGTTCATATGAATCCTGTGGTATTAAATCCTTTGAAATCACTCCCGTAGCAGCAGCCATATCCGTTGAATATACAATCGCAGCATCAACATTTCCCATTTCTAAATATGCCAATGCTACTCTCACGTCGTGCCCGTGAACCAATTTGTCCGATATTTTTTCCATTATTGAAGTGGTAATGAGGGCGTCTTTAGCATATTTACCCGCGGGTGCAAGCTCAGGGTCCGCTATAGCGATTCGATCCATTAAAACTAGTTGATCTAATGAGTGTATATCGGTGAATTCTGAGTCATCCCTAACGGCAACTATCAGTTTGTTTCCAATAATCGGGCGAATTAAATTTATGTCAACATCTCCCCGTTCAACCAAGAAATCCATTGGCTGATGACCCGCCGACAAATAAATGTCGCCTGGCGCCCCATTGGATATCTCGCTTGCTAGCATTTGAGATCCCCCGAAATTAAAAGCCAATTTAATGTTTCTATCGTTTTCAAATTTTTCTTGGCTCTCTAAAACAACGTTTGTAAGGCTTGCCGCAGAATATATAAGAAGTGTACGAGGTCCATCTTTATCGCTGCAGCTTGACATACAAAAAAAAGTAGCCAGCAACAAATTTATTAAAGTTATTTTTGTAATTAAATTTAATATTGCCAGCCTCCTTTACTAAAGACATCAATTAAGAAATCTTTTACATTCGACTAAGATATGTTTGCCTATAGGATAATCTGAAATTTATTCTAGTCCCGACTCATATTATCTGACTTCATACCCGACAACATCTTTACCTACGTAGGCAGTTGTTCTAATCACTCCTCAAATGCTATAATCATGGCGTTGTAATATGCATAAATTTATTTGAAAGTGGGTGTCCCCCACTTTCTTTGTTATAAAGGGCATTCGAAAGCAGGAGGTAGCCTAAAATGAAGAGTGATTTTCTTGTCGCTTTGACACAGTTGGCAGCCGAGCGCAATTTGCCTAGAGACAAGGTAATGTCCGCGATTGAAGCAGCCCTAGTCTCTGCTTTCAAAAAAGATAGCGTCACAGAAGGAAGAAATATATCTGTGAGACTGGATCCTGGGTCAGGAGACATACGGGTCGACATTATGAAAACGATTGTGGATGTAGTCGAAGACCCTTTGCAAGAGATAAGTGCCTCGGATGCAAAGAAAAAATATGGGGATATTCACGCAATCGGAGACACAATAGCTACTGAAGAGATACCTAACAGCGCCGGTAGAATAGCCGCGCAGACCGCCAAGCAAGTAGTCCTTCAACGCCTTAGAGAAGCAGAGAAAGAAATAGTCCTTGCAGAATATGAAGGAAGAGAAGGCGAAGTCATGACGGTTACGATTCAACGAATCGAACCCACTAAGATAATCGTAGATACTGGCAGAACAGAAGCAATACTACCGATAAGCCAACAAGTTACCTCTGAGCGGTACAGGCAGGGTTCAAAGGTTAAAGTACTTCTTCAAGCTATCGACAAAGAGTCTTTGAAAGGCCCTGAATTGATAGTATCCAGAACAGATGAACTCTTACTTAGACGATTATTTGAACAGGAAGTTCCTGAGATTTTTAGTGGCGCAGTTGAAATTGTCGGAATAGCACGAGAAAGCGGCTCCAGAAGTAAAGTTGCTGTGAGAGCTCGCCAGGACGGGGTGGATCCGGTTGGGTCTTGTGTGGGCCTAAGAGGAGTGAGAATTCAGAGTATTGTCAATGAATTACAGGGCGAAAAGATAGATATACTGGAATGGAGTAAAGAACCGAACAGGTACATCGCCAATGCGTTGAGCCCATCCCAAGTTCACAGAGTGGACGTAGACAATGAAACCGGGAACGCAGTGGCAATTGTTCCCGACAGGCATTTATCACTTGCTATAGGAAAAGAGGGCCAAAATGCCCGACTGGCCGCGAAACTGGCTGGCTGGAAGGTAGACATCAAAAGTGACCTTGAAGTGGATCTTTCTAAGATGGCTCCTGTAGAGGGGGATGGCACAGCTGCGGAAGATGATACAACTGAACAGCAGAGTGACGTGTTGAGCAACGAAAGTTTGATCGCTGCTGTGGTGGATAACCTCAATAATGAAGCTGTCGAAGTTGGAGCAGATTCCCAAACGGATGCAATGGATAATGCATCTACTTCATCAACCAACATTAAAGAAGTAGATGAAGATGCCGAATTGCTCAAATTGATAGCAGAAGAAGAATCTCAGAAGGAGCAGGAATTTGCTGGCCAAGAGGATGATTCTACTGATTCTCTAACTCCTGAAGAAGAACTACTATTGCTGGAAGAGAATGAGGCAATAGAAGATGAAATTGAGGATTCCTCTCTCGGCTCCGATATAAGTGAATTGCCAGAAGACATTTGGTCTATTCACAGAGCTGGCTCTGGAGCTTCTCAGGGCGGTGGAATGATTAGATTCGCAGAAGACATTGAAGATCTTCGCGGCGGAGTGACGGCTCGAAAAGGGAGAAGGACACCTCCTCAACAGGGTAATCGCAACCGGAAGGCAAGACCTGCCAAAAAGAGAAGGTAGGACTGTAAATACAAAAAAAACCATGTCTATGTGGAGCTACTTACAACCATTGGTTGCAATGAAAATGGTTTATCAGAAGAATCCACAGCGGGCAAAAAATGTCTCTACAAACAGGCTATAGCGAAGGAACCCAAACGAACTAGATGACAACCAACCCTGCAGAAACTAATTTAGAAGAACAACCGACACTTGATATACCATCAGTAGTTATGGTCAGCGACCTGGCAGATATGATGGGTGTAAACGCCGTTGAAGTAGTGAAAGGTCTGATGAGGGGCGGTTACATGTTTGCCGTAAACGATATGATAGAACGTGATATTGCCTCTATCGTTATCCAACTATTTGGTTTCCAGGCTAGTGAAATTGACCTCTCATTAACACCTGAAGTAACTTCCTTGACTATCGGAGTCGAAGATGAAGACCCTAAATCGCTGGTTACAAGACCTCCTATAGTTACGATCTTGGGGCATGTTGATCACGGCAAAACGACACTTTTGGACAGCATAAGAAAGACTCATGTCGTTGACGGGGAAGCTGGAGGCATAACTCAGCATATAGCAGCGTACCAAATTGACTATCAAGACAATCCAATAACTTTTCTAGATACTCCTGGCCATGAAGCTTTCACAGCAATGAGAGCGAGAGGAGCCCAGGTAACAGATATTGTGATTCTAGTAGTAGCTGCAGATGACGGGGTGATGCCGCAAACCATAGAAGCTATAGACCACGCAAGAGCAGCTAGCGTGCCGATGATTGTAGCAGTTACGAAAACCGATGTCCCGGCTGCCAACGTGGATGATGTATACAGACAACTGTCCGAGCATGAACTAATAGTCGAGCAATGGGGCGGAGATATAATAGCAGTCCCATTATCAGGCATAACTGGTGAAGGTATTCCTGACTTGCTCGAAAACATACAGTTGGTCGCCGAGATTGGGGAATTAAGAGCCAATCCCTCAAGAGCAGCTAGAGGAGTGGTTGTGGAGGCTAGAAAAGAAAAAAGTCGGGGTACCGTTGCCACTGTTTTAATTCAAACGGGAACCCTGCGGCAAGGCGATACCGTTGTAATGGGTGATGTGCACGGGCGAATCCGTGCAATGTTTGATGACAAAGGCACTCGAATTGAAGAGGCAGGTCCCTCGGAACCCGTAGAGATAATGGGAGTTAGTAACATACCCGAAGCTGGGATAATACTTGATGCTGTCGAAAATGAAAGGATAGCTAAGAAAATGGTGGAGGATTTGCAGGATCAGGCAGCGAGAGAGGCCATAACCTTGCAAGATGCGCACGCAAGAAGACCGATGGGTGAAGTACGTCAGGTTGATTTGATAATTAAGACGGATGTTCAAGGAACTATCGAGCCTGTTAAAAACGCCCTCGAAAATCTGAACTCGAACGACACTAGGGTTAATTTAATTCATATCGCCAGTGGAGGAATCACAGAGAGAGATGTACTACTAGCTGTAGCCTCAGAGGCAGTCATAGTCGGTTTTAATAGTAGCCCTGAAGGGGGCGCCCAAAGCCTGGCGAATCAGGAAAATGTTGAGATTAGGCACTATGATGTGATCTATCACCTGATTGAAGATGTTGCTAAAGCCTTGGATGGGTTATTAGAGCCGGTTTATGAAGACGTATATATTGGAAGGGCTGCTGTGAGAGCCGTGTTCAATCTAGGACGACGCTCAAAAGTAGCTGGAATTTACGTTAATGACGGGAAGATAACTAGAGACGCAACGATTCATGTCTTGAGAGGTGGAGAAGAAATGTTTGTAGGTCCTATATCAACACTTAAACACTTTAAAGACGATGTCAGGGAAGTCGCGACAGGATTTGAAGGTGGTGTAACGGTGGATGGATATACCGACTTTGAAGAGAACGACATTTTAGAAGCATACACAGTTGAAAAGGTTCAGTAATAAGCCTCGTCCTTAACTATGTGTAATAGCGATTAATTGGACCAGTACAATGCATGACCGGATCGACAGTGTAAATTCACTTATAAAAAAAGAAATTGGCCGTATCATAATGAGTGATGTTAAGGATCCCAGACTTGCAAAGGTCATCTCTGTGGTTCATGTTGACACTTCCAGAAATTTGCAAACGGCTACAGTCTTTGTTTCAGTATTTGGGTCAGAAACAGAAAAATCAAAAACCCTAAAGGGACTGATATCGGCCAGAACATTTATTGAAAGAGAACTTCGTAGTGAACTCACACTAAGATCTATTCCCCGTATCAGATTCGTATTAGATGACACATTTGACAAAGGCGAGCAAATCTCAAAATTGTTGTCCGAAATAGAATCTAACCCCAACATCGTGTAAAAACTTCATACAACTATTTTTGCCAGACCATCTTGAATCCACACATACCAACAGGAATACTCAACATAAATAAACCTATTGGTATTACGTCTATGGACGTGGTTCGGAAGATAAAAAAAACGACTGGCATAAAAAAGGTCGGCCATGGTGGGACTCTAGATCCCATGGCGTCTGGAGTAATTCCAATAGCGATAGGAACCTCAACAAGACTACTAGAATACATCTTGAATAGTGATAAAAGCTATATGGCAAATATAGAGCTAGGTAAGAGGACAGACACCTATGATTCTGAGGGAGTGACGATTGAAGAAAATGACCCTCAGGGAATTACTATTGATGAAATTTCTAAAGTGTTGAGTAAGTTTGATGGCGAAATGACGCAGATCCCCCCGATGCATAGTGCGCTGAAAGTTCAAGGCAAAAGACTGTATGAACTAGCACGCTCGGGTAAAATCATCGAACGAACCCCCAGAAACGTAATCATTTACGAAGTTTCACTTAAAGAATTTAATTCACCTCAGATCGTTGTGGATATACGATGTAGTAAAGGTTTCTACGTGAGAACTTTTGCTGAGGATATCGGCCAATTATTGGGGTGTGGGGCATTTCTGTCATCTCTGAAGAGGCTGTCTTCTGGGCCATTCAAGATAGAGGATTCGACAACCTTGGATGAAACTATTTCAATAATATTGGACGGGAATCTTCAAGAAATCATCTTGGAACCAGGAAGCTGCATTAATGGGGCCCAGCGAATCCAACTAAGTGAAGAAAATGTAAAAATGGTCAAATATGGTCGCTCAATAGAAGCTATTAATGAAACTTCCCCCAAAACCGATTCATCGCTTGCTATTGCGTATGACAGTCAATCTAGATTTATTGCTGTATTGAGATTGAATGAAACATTGCAGGAATGGCACCCGGAAAAAGTTTTCAATACAGACATCTCACATAATAATTGACTAAATTCAGCATCGAAATGTACAATTATTTTTTGATTATAAGGTGATACATTGAGTGAATTTGCCATAGTTGACACAGGCGGTAAGCAATACCGCGTAAAACCCGGAGACACGATCAGGGTCGAAAAGATCGAATGTGACGAAGGGGATATAATATCAATAGACCAGGTCAAACTAGTCTCGTCTGATGGTTCTGTTAAGGTTGGGAATCCCAATGTTAGCGGTGCCTCCGTTAAGGCCGAAGTGGTTTCCAATGGAAGGGACAAGAAAATTGTGGTTTTCAAATATAAAGCGAAAACAAGATATAGAAGAAAAAATGGCCATCGCCAGCACTATACTGACTTACGAATAACTGAGATATCTCAGAACTAGGACGGGAAAATGGCACACAAAAAAGGTGGAGGAAGTACTAGAAACGGCAGGGACAGCAAGTCGAAAAGGTTGGGCGTAAAAATGCACGACACTCAATTTGTCACTGCTGGGTCAATTCTAGTGCGTCAACGAGGAACTAAAATCAGAGCCGGTAACAATGTCGGACTTGGACGTGACCATACTCTTTTCGCTCTAGTAGACGGCACGGTTAAATACGAACTTTTCGCTGGTGGTAAAAAACACGCAAGTGTATACCCAATGACAGGATAACTAATGAAGTCAGATATACATCCAGAATATTTTGCCAATGCAACTGTAACTTGCTCCTGCGGCGCCCAGTTTACTACAGGTGCTACTAAATCAGAGTTGCGAGTGGAGATTTGTTCCAGTTGCCATCCATTTTTCACTGGAGAACAACGTATAGTTGATACAGAAGGCCGAGTAGAGAGGCTGAGAAGAAGATTCAATCTTGAATAGTTAGAAAGAAATATGATTGAAAAAAAGGTGAGATAAATCTCACCTTTTTTTTCAAAAGAAGATGAGTGATACAACGAACACAAAAGGTTGGCAAGCAGTCATCGAGGGCGCAATGAAACGTGCTCGAAACAATGTGACTCCCGCCGGTCGTAGCCCACAAGGACA
>CAZCOH010000057.1:0-9760 GCA_964500645.1 uncultured Dehalococcoidia bacterium | reverse complement strand
ATCACTTCTATTATCCTTATCCTGAATCCATTCTCTAGTTGAAATAAAATATTCAGAGCTATATCTGTCAGGTTCGCAATATGGGAATGACACATATTCAATAGAATCATGCATTTTCTTGACTAAATTGGACTGGTTATTAGAAAAAGAGGTTGTCAATATCTCAACTTGGCAACCTTGTTTCAGGTATTCAGATGCCATTTTAGTCTCATAAAATTGCATTCTGTGTTTTCTATGTATTACCGAAGAACGCGAAAGAAACGTTACCTTCCTTGGTATACTCATCTTTAAATCAAAATCCCTTAATATACATCATCAATCTGACATACAACTTATAATCTATTTCCTATCTTTGTGATCCGCTGTCAATCATCTGGGCTACAAATGTATAGGCCTAAAAGATAGTCCTTAACCAAATTAACTCGAAAATTGCTGAAGTATTGATTATATTAACTGCTAATAAGATATCTAAGAAAGTACATTTAATGGCAAAATTCTTGAAGCACAAATGCATGTGACATAATCAATTGCATAACAAGACTACATTTGACACATGAAAACCACTATTACCCAATTATTCGGCCTCCTAAATAAAAAAGAAATTATTCATGGAATATTGATAATATTTGGTACTATATTTGGGTCATTATTGGAGGTTGCAGCACTAGGAGCAATTGTCCCTTTAATCGCCGTATTGGGTCAGGCAAACCCATCCGAAGTACACCCGCTCATCGAAAAAGCTTACGACTTCCTGGGTAACCCAACCAGAATCGAATTTGCTGTATATGGTCTTTTGAGCATCAGCTTGTTATTTGTTTTAAAGTCTGTATATATGGCCATTGTTTTTCTGATATCAGAGAGATACGTGTGGCGCCTTAGAGAACGAATTTCTAAAAAGTTAATTTCCAATTATGTCGCCATGGACCACCAATATTATTTAACTAGAAATTCAACTGAACTTGTAACACATGTTACCGGTGATACAAGTAGCATCACTCACGGAACTAATTCTCTGATAATTCTAATTTCAGATCTCATATTCTTATTGGCTGTTGTAGCACTACTAATAAGGACAGACCCGACGATAGCCGCCGGAGGGTTAGGATTAATAATACTGGGAGCCGGCCTCTTTTACAGGTTCATAAGAAATAGATCCCAAATCTGGGGAGAAATTTCCCAGCAAGGAGAGCACTCTCGAAGAAAATATGCCCGATACTCTCTTGAAGGCCTAAAGGAACTAAAAGTTTCTGGTAAACAGAAGTTTTTTGTAGATAAATTTGTAGAATCAAGTGGACAAGCTGCGAGAGCTCTGGGGAATTCCGCATATATCGGAAAAATTAGCCGACCCTGGCTTGAAACCATAGCTGTTATAGGTCTTTTGATATTGGCAGTAGCATTTCTAAATATTGGGCGTACTTTCACCACTCTTCTTCCAATGCTAACCATGGTCGCAGCCATAGGCCTGAGGTCATTACCTGCAGTAAGTCGAATATTAACAGCCCTGCAAAGAATAAAAGTAGCTGGTCCATATATATCGGTCATAAATCGAGAACTTTCAGAAACAAACGATCAGTCAGCCCACCCGACAACCTCATCAGGCCATAGTTCAATTTCTCAGCCATTCCATAATCTTGAAATCAACAATGTTTCTTTCAGTTACGACACTAGGCCAAACGTAAAAGTGTTACACAATATAGGATTTACTGTTTCTAAAGGAGAGAAAATTGGAATTATAGGAGAGTCCGGGTCAGGTAAATCTACTCTTATAGACATCATCTTAGGATTATTGACACCCCTTGATGGAGAAATAAAGGTTAATGGAATACCAATTATTAATGACATAGATAGTTGGTTTACCAAGCTGGGGTACCTACCGCAAAATGTTTTCATATACGACGATAGTATCGCGGCAAATATAGCACTAGGTGAGACATACAAAACATGGTCAGAGAACCGACTAAATGAGGTATTAAAGGAAGCACAACTCTATGATTTTGTTCATCAATTACCGGAAGGCATTAATACTACAATAGGTGAGTCAGGGACTCGTATAAGTGGAGGTCAGAGACAACGACTTGGAATAGCCCGCTTACTCTATTCTAATTCTGAAGTCTTAATACTAGATGAGCCAACTGCGTCACTTGATCAAGAAACGGCCATTGGCTTTTGGAACGCTTTAACAGAACAAGAAATTGGTAAAACGATGATAGTTGTCTCCCACGATATGAGCATAATATCTAAATGCGACAAAACTTATAGAGTGAAGGATTCAGGGATTATCATAGATTCCTGATTATCTATTGGAATTCATTGGATAGGGCACGTTTAAGTGTGCAAAATCAAAATTTATAAGACAGATATAAGTATATGATCATAAGATTTCTGATCAAAATAGTAGTTTCATTTATACCTGCTGATTTATTGCAAAGAGGCATACGAACCCTTGCTGCCCAAAAATCTATATCTTCAGATCCAAAATCGGGTCTAAAGTTTTTAGGAGAGCTAGATAGATCTTTATACCATCTACAAGGTGACTTGGCGGGTACTTACGGAGAAGGTGTCCATGTTAAACATAGATTAACTGGTTCATACGAATTCTTCACAGATCGAATCAATGCCAATAATACAGTTCTCGACATAGGTTGCGGCAATGGGGCCCTTGCATTTTCTATAGCCAAAACCACGAACGCCAACGTAATCGGGATAGACATTAATCCGAAAAGTATTGAGAAAGCGAAATCACTCCACAGCCATAAGAACGTTAAATATGTGACAGGAGACGCAACTCAAAAAACTATTGAAAATAATTTTGATGTTGTAGTTCTATCTAATGTTTTAGAACACATAGAACACCGCGTCTCATTCCTAAAAGACCTGATTTCAAATACAAAGGCGTCCACATTTCTAATACGAGTTCCATCTTTTGATAGAGACTGGAGGGTTCCTCTAAAAAAGGAACTAGGAATCGAATGGAGATTGGATGTCACACATGAAATCGAATACACCGTAGATATTTTCTTGAGTGAACTTAGTTCTTCCGGCATGGAGTCGATTCATTTAGAATCCAAATGGGGCGAGATCTGGTCAGTGTGTAAACCTTGTTAAAGTTATATTTTTATCATCTCTAAAACATCATCAATTCTGTGATTCCAACAATGGCTTGAAGTTGCCTCAGTCCAAGCTTGTGAGGCGATTTTATTTGTCTTTACCTCGTCCCTCATAAGTTGGTTTAGCTTGTCCATGAAATCCATGGGACCATCAAATAAAACACAATTCTTCCCGTCCTTAAGAAACGATACGAAGTTGACATTGCTTGGGGCAAATATGACGCCTTTCGAAATCATAGTTTCAAAAAATCTTGTACCTATAAGAGAAGCAGGGGACAGGGAATTGAATACGATTTTGCTACTACCCATTAATGAAGAATATTCAGCATCCGAGTAACGTTGGTATCTATTAAATTTATTTATTAAATTTGAGTTTGCTCTACTATTCCAAACAACCTTATATTTAGTTTTAGCCTGAATTCTAATACCTTTAAATACCTTAAAAAGCAGTGATTGAATAACCTCCCTATCATCGGGTTGTGTATCCGGGAAAGTTGGATTTCGCAATATTCCGGAGAAGAACAAATCATTAGTCTTAACATCCGGTCCAAATTTTCCAGGATCCACAGCAAACGGCACGTAATGTGTATTAAATGGAATAGTTTTACCCAATAATTCTTCGCAATCGTGATGGTGAGAGAAAACAACCATGGGATTATAAGAATTTATAACATCAATTTTCTCTTGCAGGCGCGAATATTCCTTGTTCAAAAAGAAATAAACAGGAATGTCAGAAATTTTTCCAAAGTTAAATGGGTTTATTTCCTCCAAAGGATTGTCTTCTAGCCAAGAATGTCCGAAAAATACCGCATCAGCACCAGAGTCAGACCATGGAGATTTTGCAACTATATCAGTGAACTTATCCCGGGGATTATAGTAATCAAAACCTGGGCCATACTGAAACAAAGTTGCTTTTTTAGAGAGTTCAGTTACAAAATCGAATTGATAAAACGCTCTTGCATAGCTATCCATTCGTTTTGTGAAATAAATTATGTTCATATAGATGCTTTCCTACTTAACAATTCAGTATCCCTAACTTATTTCTTTGTAATTTCATCGATAATACTCAATCATTATTTTCAATTCTCGGAATTATCATTTGTCCGTTGTACTATGGCCCCCATTAACTTCGATTCCATCTTAGCCACAGTATAAAGAGAGCAATTTTTCTCAATATATTCTCTCGCATTCCTTCCGAGTGCAGCCCTCAGCTCATCGTCAATAAACAATCTTTGTAAAGCGTCCTTAATGTCATCTGAACCTGTACCACACAATAGACCTGTTTTTTCATGGTCAATTACATTCCGTATTCCAGGTGCATTACTTCCTACAACAGACATACCACACGCCATAGCTTCTAAAAGTACTTTAGGATGCCCTTCGAAAAATGAAGGTAAAACAAATATTTTGCTGCTTTGCATATATCGACTAATTTCTAGATGAGGCACATTGTCAATTAATGAATAAGCAGATATGTTTTCTTCTAGGTAATCTTCAACCTTATTTTGTAGAGTCCCATTTCCAATCAAGGTAATTGAGCAATTTAAAATTCGAACAGCCTCTAACAATGAAAACAGGTTTTTCTGATTTTCAAATCTCCCTATAAATAGGACATCTGTAGTAGGGGCAGTTCGAGAATCATTTATAAAGGATTCTGTATCAACAAAATTGGGGACAACATAACTGTCAGACATATTTTTAATTCTAGAAGTCGCACTGTTAAGCATATCTTGAGTGGTAAATACATTTGCTGCCGATTCAGAAAAAACTTTATTTTCGGTGTTAATAGCCTTTTGAGTTATTACAGCATCAAACCCAAAATCTCTTTCGGCAAATTCTGACCATAAATATCCGCATCTAGACAATAAGGGTTTTTTCCAGATATTGGATGCTCTCAATGCTGCGAGAGACCCATTAGTTTGATTAGTTTTTATCAAATCAACTTTTTGCAGGGCTTTACGGTGGAACCACGGAATCATTTTTTCGTAGATTCTAAGAGGTAATTTAAAATTGTTATAACAAACCTCTATATTTCCAAGTACACTTTCAAAATCTTTTTGAGAATTTTCACCATATGTAATTAAAGTTGTGTGAACACCATGGTTTTCTAATTCTTTATATATTTGCAGCTCTCGTAAAAGTATGCCTTTTTGCTCCCATACCTGAAGAGATCCACCCCTGGTAAGAAATACTGCTATTCTCAAAAAATATGCTCCAGACGACAAATTTTAATTTTTAATCGACGCTGTTGAGATTAGATTACCATCATAATTTTCCAAATAAGTATACGAACAAGGATATACAAAAAATAAGGGAGGTGACTTTCATCACCTCCCCTATGAAAAGCATTAGATAGCTTTCTAATAC
This sequence comes from uncultured Dehalococcoidia bacterium, assembly GCA_964500645.1. Taxonomy (GTDB): domain Bacteria; phylum Chloroflexota; class Dehalococcoidia; order Lucifugimonadales; family UBA826; genus CAYFIW01. Next base: position 4,286 of record CAZCOH010000057.1, on the reverse strand, counting down.
GACTACATCGCTACGAAAAGTGGTCCAAAGACAAGTGCAACTATGGACATAAGTTTTAGCAAAATATTTAATGCTGGGCCAGATGTGTCTTTAAAAGGGTCACCAACAGTGTCCCCAACAACCGCAGCAGAATGTTGATCTGAGCCTTTGCCACCAAGGTGACCGGCTTCGATATATTTTTTTGCGTTATCCCATGCGCCTCCGGCATTTGCCATCATTATCGCGAATAAGAAGCCTGTAGCGATGGAACCTATTAATAATCCTCCCAACGCTTCAGCACCCAAAACAGCTCCAACTAACACAGGAACTGCTATAGAAATAATTCCGGGTAGAACCATCTCCTTCATTGCTCCGCTAGTACTGATATCAACTGCTCGAGCATAATCTGCTTCGGCATCACCATCAAGCAATCCGGGAATTTCCCTGAACTGTCTTCTAACCTCTTGGACCATAGCGTAAGCAGCACGACCTACCGCCTGCATTGTCAGAGCTGCAAACAAGAAAGGCATAATTGCCCCAATGATTAGGCCCATCAAAACTCGAATATTCATTATGTCCAGACTTTCTATGTTTACAACCTTGGCATAGGCTGCCATTAAGGCAAGTGCCGTAAGCACGGCAGATCCGATCGCAAAACCTTTACCTGTAGCAGCAGTAGTGTTTCCAAGAGAATCCAGAGCATCAGTACGCTCTCTTACCTCTGGATCAAGTCCTGCCTGTTCCGCAATTCCTCCTGCATTATCAGCTACAGGTCCATAAGCATCTGTAGCGAGAGTAATACCTAATGTTGAAAGCATACCGACAGCCGCCAAGGCGACCCCATAAAGGTCTGCAAGCTCATACGAGATCCACATACCAAGAATTATTACTATTCCTGGTATTACAGTACTGATCATTCCTAACCCTAAGCCACCTATCATTATCGTAGCCGGACCAGTCTCAGCCTGTTCTGCAAGTTTCTTAGTAGGACTGTACTCATATGAAGTGTAGTATTCAGACGCAGTTCCAATTGCCTGTCCAGCAACTAGGCCAACCAAAACAACCCAAAATAAATTGAAGTCCAGATCAAGAGATATAACTAATCCCGCAGTCCCAAGTAACACCAAGGCCCCCGCAGAGAAAATACCGGTCCTTAATGACCACAAAAGACGCCCCATATCAGCACCTTCACCAGTGCGAACTAGGAATGTTCCAATTATGGACGATATTATTCCTATAGAAGCAACAAGTAAGGGGAATAACTGCAAATCCAGTTGATTAGAATCCCCACCTAAAAATGTAGCCCCTACCGCAGCAAGCGCGACTGTCGCAATTATGGAACCAACATATGATTCAAACAGATCCGCACCCATTCCCGCGACGTCACCGACGTTGTCACCAACGTTGTCCGCAACAGTTGCAGGGTTTCTAGGATCGTCCTCCGGAATTCCTTGCTCTACCTTTCCGACGAGATCTGCTCCCACATCAGCGGCCTTGGTATAGATACCTCCACCAACCCTTGCGAACAAAGCAATTGAGGACGCACCAAAACCAAAACCAGCCACTATAGATGTATCGTTGTTAAATACAAAAAGCATTAAAGTCACACCGAGAAGTGCAAGACCTACCACGGATAGGCCCATAACTGCTCCACTATTGAATGCAACCCTCAGAGCTGGATTAAGGCCTTCCATAGCTTGCACCGTGGTTCTAGTATTAGCCCTCACAGCTATGCTCATTCCTATGAAACCTGCCAGTGAAGACCCGACAGCTCCCACAAGATAAGCTATTGCTGTACCAGGAACTCCGTCAGATTCGCCAGTAAGACGATCAAGAACATCGAAATCGATGAACACAGCCAATATAATTGCCATTACTACAACAAATATACCCAATAATCTGTATTCTCTTGAAAGAAACGCCATAGCTCCTTTCTGTATCGCGTTACCTATGAATCTAATCTTTTCATCACCACCATCTTTTTTTATTACGGTGGATGTTAGAAAAGCTGCAAATAGTAGCGAAATTATAGAAGCTGCTATAGCAACTATCTCTATTGTTTCCATACCCATCTCCTAAAAGTTCTATATTCGTGATTCGTGACACAACATAATATGTCACTTCCAAAACATGAATTTTCCGTCATGTTATCGCTATCGTCAATATAAATCCGGGCAGCTAAATTAAAAAAAGACCAGGAATTTGCTATAAATTAAGCATTCTCCCATATGTGCACCAGCTCTTTAACAGATCTCTCAGGGTCCGCAGCATATGTGATTGAACTAACAATGCAAGCAGCATCCACTCCAGTAGTTCTTACCTCTGCCAAATTTGATTCATTTATGCCACCTATAGCTACAACCGGAAGGTTGGTCTTAGATTTAACTTCAACTAAAGTCTCCGTGCCGACCGGTTTCCTAGATGATTTTCCCATTGTAGAAGTTGCATAAACAGCACCTACTGCAAGGTAGTCAGATCCATCTTCTTCAGAAACAGAAGTTTCCGTCAATCCATTATTTGAAGTACCAATACATTGAGATGACAACAATAATTTTCTTGCAGACTCTACTTTCATGTCAGACTGTCCAACATGGAGAAAAGATGAATTCACCAGTCGTGCCACATCTACAGCATCATTGACGACGAATGAGACTGAAGATTCATCACAAATCTCCTTTAATAAAAAGGAATTGTTTAAAAAGTAGGACCGATCTAGTTTTTTATCTCTGTATTGAACTACAGAGACACCACCCTCAATAGCTGCTTTTGTTACATCAAAAATATTACGGTTATTTGTTGCATCTGGGTCTATGATGACATACAAACCCTTCATCTTAGCTCTGGACCTGCTTCTTAATTCTTGTATTACTTGTGTTAAGCAGCTAACAAGTTCAGGATTTGAAGAACCCATCAAATGCAAAAGCTCAGACAGAATCTCTAGACGCTTTAATAAATCCAGTAAATCCTTTGTATTGATATCTTCTAAATTATCCGCGCTTAATTTATTCGAAATTATTGACGGAATTGAATCAGGCAAATCTTCAAATATCTTGGAAAAATCCATTATAAATCCTGAATACATATTTAAATTACACCTACAGATCCAGTCCGTTTGGCATCTTCCCTTTTCTAGCATTGTCTATTGAATCTCTAATACTTGTGGGCATATCCACACCATGAGAGGAAAAATTGTCTTCTACTTTCTTACCAATGTTTGAAGCATCAGAATAGTAAGAATTACTTCTTGTGCCACCAGACTCCAACTTAACAGACACTTTGGATATTTTCTTTTCAACGGAGTCCGATTCGCATTTAATACAAGACACGGGCTTAATGGTATTAAATGAACGATGAAAAACTTCAAAATCGGATTCACAATCCTTACACACATATTCGTATAAAGGCATGCTAATTCACTCTCAAATTTAATTCATAGTTCGGAAGTCATTTTATTTTTGAAACAGGCGAAAAAGTTTTACGATGTTCGACAGACGGCCCCATCTTAGAAATCGAAATCATGTGTTCTCTAGTCCCATAACCTTTGTTCTTCTCAAAAGAATACCCAGATACTTCTCTTGATAATGATTGCATATAGTGATCTCTGTGAACCTTGGCAATTATTGAAGCCGCTGCAACAGTTTTACTTATCTGATCAGCCTTGTAAAGAGAATAAAATGGTATTCCTGTCTCTGACATATCCAATGCATCAACGATCAGGTAATCTAACTTTAAAACACTTTTATCAATGGCCCTGTACATTGCGAGTTTTGTGGCTGGAACGATGCCGAGTTGGTCAATCTCGATTGCATCTGCATATCCTACCTCGCAAACAAGAGATTGCGTACGAATGACATGCGATAACCTTTCCCGACTTTTTTGTGATAATTTCTTGCTATCAGTCACTTCCAAAAGAAGCGATTCATCCACATCCCTCGGAAATACAACGAGACCCGCAGCCACAGGCCCGGCTAAAGCACCCCGACCCACTTCATCCAGTCCTCCGATCATATTAAACCCATCCGAAAGCAATTGATTTTCCAGGTCAAAATTTGTATTTGGAATCAATTGTAGTTAGGCTGAAAGAGACGGAGTTTTTCTCAAACTATTTGCAATTGCCTTTTCAATTATTCCTCCACCAATCATTTCTTCCCCTTGATAAAACACAACTGGTTGACCAGGGGTAATAGCCCTGTGCGGGTCTGTAAATACAACTCTTCCCTCATCGCCATCTATGTATACCACGGCATCAGCTTCTTTCGCGTTGTACCTAATACGAGCATTAACGTTTAGAGCCTCTCTAACTGGCC
>CAZCOH010000056.1:0-10178 GCA_964500645.1 uncultured Dehalococcoidia bacterium | reverse complement strand
GAAACATTTAAGGATGTATATATTGAAGGTCAGGAAAAAGATTTCTATTTGGGAAGTGCAATACAAATTTTAACGGATTTAGTCAAAGAAAAATCAGGTTTGGATTGCTGAAGTGGATTTCTGAACACTTTTATACTATTTTTATTCTGTTATACTCGTAATTGAATCTCCCGGTGACGTGTCTGTTTAAAGATTTCAAGGCACTTGTTGAGGAGAAATTTTTTTGCCCGGTGTTAGGCACAATATCTAACCTAGCACCGATTCTTTACGTGTTTTATAGAAGGAGGGGTATCCGATGCCGGCTTACGCAGTACTCGGAGCACAATGGGGGGATGAGGGGAAAGGTAAGATTATAGATTTTCTTGCCAGAGATGCAGATATAGTAGCCAGATTTTCCGGAGGAAATAATGCTGGTCATACTGTCATAAATGATCTCGGTGACTTCAGCTTACACATTATTCCATGTGGAGTTTTCCGAGAAGGTGTCATGAATGTGATTGGAAATGGCACAGTTGTTGACCCCGATGTTCTCATAGAGGAAATCAACTCACTTTCAAACGCTGGTATTGAAGTTGAAGGTCGTCTGATAATAAGTGAACGTGCCCATTTGATAATGCCATATCATGTCATATTGGACACTTTGGCCGAGACCTCCAGAGGAATATCAGCTATAGGTACAACTGGCAAAGGTATTGGTCCTGCCTATAGTGATAAGACTTCTAGGACGGGGATCAGAGCGGCGGATATCTTTGATCAAGAAACCTTGAAAGAGAGATTAGCGAATGTATTAGGTTTCACTAATGATGTTATAACCAAAGTATATGGAGCAAAACCTGTCTCATTGGATGAATTATATGAAAAATGTCTCGGTTGGGCTGAGCAACTAAAACCCTATGTCGGACCTGCGGGACGGCATGTAAACGAGGTTCTTGATTCAGGGGGCAACGTAGTTCTTGAAGGGGCTCAAGGAATTTTGTTAGATTTGGATCATGGAACTTATCCTTATGTCACATCTTCTAGTCCCACAATTGGTGGGGCAAGCACAGGTCTTGCTATACAGCCACAGCATATATCAACGGTATTAGGGGTTTTTAAAGCCTATAACACTAGGGTGGGTAGTGGGCCTTTCCCCACAGAATTATTTGACGAAGTTGGTGAAAAAATAAGGACATTAGCCCAAGAATTTGGAACAACTACTGGGAGGCCTAGAAGGGTAGGGTGGTTTGATGGTGTTGCGGCCCGTTACAGTACTAGAATCAACGGATACACTTCTGCTGTTATAACAAGATTAGAGGTCTTGGATGGTTTTGAGAAACTCAAAGTGTGCACGGGTTATAACCTAGATGGCGAAATACTAGATGAGATTCCGGGAGGTAGCGCGGCTCTCGAGAAATGTGTTCCTGTTTACGAAACTTTAAATGGTTGGGATAAGCCAACTGCAGGTATGTCTGATATTACGGGGCTTCCGAAAGAGGCAAGAGAATATGTTGATAGGCTGGAAGAGTTAATAAATTGTCAGGTTGATATTATTTCAACCGGTCCCCACAGGGACCAGACTATAATGCCTGAATCCGTTATCTGACATTGATATCCCAATCTAATTTATTGGAAGATCTACCCTAAATTTGTCCATTACTTCATTAAATTTTGTAATGAAGTCCTGATCTGGGTCGCAGAGAGGCAGTCTGTTTTTACCTGCATTGAATCCAGCCCTGTTTACAGCGTATTTCACTGGGATTGGATTGGTGACCCAGAAAAGAGCCTTAAATATAGGCAGTAATTGTTTATGTGCCGAGGCCGCGCTTTCTATGTTGCCTTCAAGTATTAATCCCATCATTGTCTTAATTTGAGCACCGTAGAGATTGGATGCCACGCTGACTACTCCGTAACCTCCAACACACATAATTGGAAAGGTCTCATCATCATTTCCTGACCAAACTTCAAATCCGTCGGGAGCCTTGTCTATTATGTTGGTTATTTGGGAGTAATCGCTGGAAGCTTCTTTAACTCCAATTATGTTATCTATTTCTGCTAATCTTAGTGTTGTCTCCGCATCCATGTTTAGGGATGTACGTGAAGGAACGTTATAAAGTAGACCTGGTAAATTGGTCGCAGCAGCTATGGCCTTGAAGTTCTGGTACAAACCTTCTTGTGGTGGTTTATTGTAGGCCGGGACAGTTAGCAAAAGGCCGTCAACGCCTACTTTTTCAGCCTCTACGGAGAGCTCTATAGATTTGGAGTGATTATTGTCGGTTGTACCTGCAATTACCGCCGCAGAATTTCCTACTTCTTCTTTTATTTCAGCAAATAGGCGTATTTTTTCCTCATCTGACATTGAGGGAGATTCTCCCGTTGTGCCACCAATTACAAGACCATCAGTACCAGACTCTGTGAGCCCTTTTGCTAGTTTTCTTGCCTGTGCGTAATCTATCTCACCTTTTTCATCAAAAGGGGTGATCATTGCTGTGAGCAATCTGCCAAACTCTGCCATTTGCCGTTACCTCCAATTTGATGGGGAAACTAAGTCCCTCTTCATCATTTCTTCTGCTATTTGTATTGCGTTGAGTGCCGCACCCTTTCTTAAGTTGTCACAAACAACCCACAATGCTAAGCCATTTGGATTTGAAATGTCTGATCTGATTCTTCCCACCAAGACATCATCATTGCCGGCTGCATCTATTGGCATAGGATACACATTGGAGTGAGGGTCGTCTACAATTCTAATTCCTGCCTGCGTTCGTAAAATCTCTCTCGCTTGATCTGGGGAGACTTCATTTTCAAATTCTATGTGAATAGCCTCACTATGGCTTACCGCTACAGGAACCCTTACGCAGGTAGCTGACACCAAAATTTCTGGGTCATGAAGTATTTTTCTGGTCTCGTATAACATTTTCATTTCTTCCCTTGTGTAACCATTTTCCTGAAATGGCTCTATGTGGGGAAGAACGTTAAAAGCTATTTGATGTGGATATTGCTCTGGTCTAATGGTTTCACCTTGAAGGACCTGGGAACTTTGAGTCTGCATTTCTGTTAAAGCGGCGGTCCCGGTGCCTGTAACAGATTGGAATGTGTCGACTACGACACGTTTGATTCGCGAAATTTTTGAAAGCGGTTTGAGGATCATAACTAGAGGTGTAGTTGAACAGTTAGGTATGGAGACAATTCCTTCGTGACTTTCAAGAGCATGTGCATTTACTTCAGGAACCACTAATGGGACCTGGGTGTCCATTCTGAATGTAGAACTGTCGTCAATAGCCACTGTCCCGTGCTTCGCGGAAAGTGGTGCTATTTCTCGGCTGACGTCACCACTGGCGGATATAAATGAAAAGTCAACTTGGTCTAGTAATTCGGGGGTACAAAGTTCAACCGCTATTTGAACCCCTTTAAATTCTAAACTTTTACCAACAGAACGTTCAGAAGCGCATAATCTGATATTTTCTATGGGAAAATTTCTTTCCTCAGCTATCCTCAGGAATACTTGTCCGACAGCACCCGTGGCTCCGATGACTGCAACATTACATGAATCCAATTTTTTTCCTCCATCTCATGCGATTCTATAATCCCATAATTTTTTCTAATCCTACTGTTAGTCCTTTTAGTTCTACAGTAGATTTTATCGCCATCATTACGCCTGGCATGAAGCTTTCTCGATTAATAGAATCGTGCCTGATAGTCAAAGTTTGTCCAAGTGCACCGAATACCATTTCATGGTGGGCAACACGTCCTGGCATTCTTCCACTGTGAATAACTACTCCGTGATACGATCCGCCTCTGGCATTTTCTATTAGTTCTTTTTCTGCCTCAGGCGCCTCAAAAGATCCCGATTTTCCTTCAACAGCGGACCGAGCTATGGCTATAGCTGTACCTGACGGAGCGTCTATTTTAGCTTCGTGATGAACTTCAGTTAAGTCCGCATAATCAAAAAATCTTGACGCCTCTTTTACCAGGTAGGACATCAATACCGCTCCCATAGCAAAATTGGGCGCAATTATTATGCTTGTGTTGTTTTCATTTGCTAGCCTTTCCGCTTCCACAAAATCCTCATCTGATAATCCTGTAGAACCGATCACGCAATTAACACCGTTTAGAGCAGAAGTTTTTATTACTTTTCGAGCACCATCTGCATTGGTGAAATCGACTACGACGTCAGTTGTAGATATCAATTCAGCTAGGTCGGCCGAAACCGGAATTTTTGAAGAGCTGTTTGGTATGGTTATTTCGTTGGATGATGCAAAGATGTCAGTACCGCCAACTGGAGTGAGGCTTTCCTCTGATTGTACTGCCGACAATACTTCTTGGCCCATCTTTCCCAAGACTCCGTTTACTATCACATTTAGATTGGTCACATTACCCTCCATATCACTTCTAAGACTTTACTGTAATACTCATTGTCAAAATATGATAATAAAAAAAGGGGACGATGGCTCGTTCCCCTTTTTCGAAAATTAATCCCTTGTCTAAGGTTTAGTCTGTAAGGAGTGCTTTTCTTGAGAGCTTTATTCTTCCGCGATCGTCCATGTCAATTATCTTCACAGTTATTTCATCGCCGACATTCACGACATCTTCCACACTGGCAACGCGGTGATTTTCAAGTTCGCTGATATGGACCATACCATCTGTCCCCGGAGAAATCTCCACAAACGCTCCAAAACTTGCTATATTCACGACCTTACCGGTTATTATGTCCCCGATTTCAACGTCAATTTCTTCGGCCTCTTCATAGGTGTCATTACTGTCTCCGCCACTCAGTAAAGCCTTACGGGAAAGTTTGATTCGGCCAGCATTGTCTTTGCTTATGACTTTTACTTCAATCTCATCTCCGACATTTACAACGTCCTCCACACTGGCTACTCTGTGGGTGTCTAATTCACTGATGTGAACCATTCCGTCTGTTCCCGGTAACAATTCAACGAACGCCCCGAAACTCGCTATCTTGGCCACCTTTCCAGTGAACACTTCTCCGACTTCAATTTCTCTGGTCAGGTCGTTTATTATCCTTATTGCATGTGCAGATGCTTCGGCATCAGAGGAACCTATCAGTACTGTTCCATCATCTTGAATGTCAACGGTCGCCTTGGTCTCTTCTACGATGCTTCGTATCGTCTTTCCGCCCGGACCTATGACAGTTCCGATCTTATCAATAGGCACTTTGATTTTTTCTATTCTAGGGGCGAAAGGACTAACGTCAGCGCGGACATCCGGAATGGCTTCATGGAGTACATCAAGGATTTGCATCCGAGCTTCTTTGGCCTGAGATAATGCGTCCTTAATTACTTCAAAACTGATACTGTTTACTTTGATATCCAGTTGTATGGCGGTTATGCCGTCTGTTGTTCCGGCAACTTTAAAGTCCATGTCGCCGACGTGGTCTTCTAGACCTTGGATGTCGGTCAAGGTCACATAGTTACCGTCTTCGCCTGTGACCAATCCAACTGATATGCCTGCTACTGGCGCGGAAATGGGAACACCAGCATCCATTAAAGATAATGTTCCTGCACATACGCTACCCATAGAGGTACTACCATTGGAACTCAGCGCTTCACACACCACCCTTATGGTGTATGGAAAATCTTCTTGTGAAGGTAAAACTGCACTCAGAGCCCTTTCGGCCAAAGCTCCGTGTCCTATCTCTCTTCTTCCCGGAGAGCCTACTCTTCCTGCTTCCCCTGTAGAGTATGGAGGAAAATTGTAGTGAAATAGGAAACTTTTGGTTTCTTCAGGGCTTAGATTGTCTAGTCTTTGAGCATCACTCTGTGAGCCCAAAGTTGTTAAAGCCAATATCTGGGTTTCCCCCCTATTAAAAAGGCCAGATCCGTGAGTCCTAGGAAGTAAAGATACGTCGGCTGAAAGTGGTCGAATTTCTCTCAGTCCTCTTCCGTCTGGTCGTACGTTGTCTTTTAATATGCGCTCTCTGAATTGCTCATCCAGGAGTTCTTCGAATGCCCCTGATGCAACAGAAGAATCAAAATCTTCAAGCGAGTTTGTCAACTCTTCTTCAAGTCCATTTAATCTAATCTTCATATCATCTTGATCTGAAGAGGCGACTAGAGCTTCATAAATACGATTTCCGAGAACCTCTTTGGCTTGATCGACTGCCTCAGGATCATGCCCTCTGGAAACAAACTCTGATTTTTCTTTGCCTGCCTCTTCTTGAAAGTCGTCCTGTAAACTTATAATTTCCAGATTAATATCTTGGGCCATTTGTATGGCTTCAAAAACAGTATCTTCATCAACTTCACTTGCGCCGGCTTCCATCATGGATACACCGTCTCGCGAGCCCGCTACTACGATGTCTAATAAGCTTTCTTCAAGTTGCTGGTATGTGGGATTAACTATAAATTCACCGTCAATATATCCAATCCTAGTTGCTGCTAAAGGCCCATTAAAAGGTATATTAGATATTGATAGTGCTGCGGAGACCCCATTCAATGCAAGTATGTCGAGAGGTGTTTCACGATCACTGGAAAGTGTGGTTATTATGACTTGGACCTCATTTTTAAATCCCTTGGGGAATAGAGGTCTAATTGGTCTGTCAATGAGCCTATCTGTAAGAATGGCGTGTGTTGTAGGCCTGCCTTCACGTCTAAAGAAACTACCTGGTATTTGTCCAATTGCGTAGTGTCTTTCTTCAAAATCTACTGTAAGTGGAAAGAAGTCTATTCCTTCTCTTGGCTGACTCATGGTGACTGTCACTAGTACTACGTTATCGTCTTCTTTAACAAGTACGGATCCACTAGCCTTTTGAGCAAGCTGGCCTGTTTCAAATTCTAAGGTTTTCGTGCCAATTTCTCGGCTAATTTTAAATAAAGAAATGGTATTGTCTCCTAGTTCAGGAAAAGGGAAGACCGGTTCTCAAATTTGCAGAAGTTAGCGTACCTACTATCTGCGGAGGCCCAGCCTGGCAATAAGTGTTCGGTATCTATCCACGTCTTTTGAGTTCAGATACCTCAGTAATCTACGTCGTCTCCCAACGAGCTTTAGTAGACCACGTCTAGTTGATTCATCGTGATTGTTGCTTCTCAGATGCTCTGTGAGCTCTGTTATACGCGCTGTAAGTACTGCTACCTGCGATTCTGTAGACCCTGTGTCGTTCTCGTGAGTGCGGTACTCTTCAATAACGGCTTGCTTGTCAGCCTTATCCAATCCGTTCTCCTGGATTCCTATCTTCTGTTTTATTTGTCATCCTATTTGCCAAAAATTGTATCATTGGCAACCTGTCGCTGCAATTATTAGTCCCTGAAGGACGCATTTTTATAGTCATAATGTGTTTGTAATTTATCAGATTGAGTTAATAAATTCGGACACTGCTTTTTCAAATCCCGATGGGTTGTCACCCATAACTAAATGTCCTGCATTAGGGACAATTGCGAGATTTCCATTAGGGATTTTTTTATGCATTTCATCTGCCGTATCAGTAGCGATAATATCACTCCGATCACCCCTTACAACTAGGGTTGGGCATTGAAGGCCTTCCACGTAACTCCATAGTCTTTTTGTCATTTCAGGATCTTGAGGTTTTCCCATTCTTCCAGCAGACCTTAGGATTTTGTCGTATTTCCAGGTCCATTTTCCATTAGGAAGTTGCTTTAAATTGTTGACTATACTTCCTCTGATTTGAATTGGATCTCTTCTTGGATTGTATTTTATGACGCGATCGACAAAAGCATCAATTGAATCTAATTCATCTTCTTGCTCAACAAAATTGCGAATGTTTTGAGTGCCAGCTCTCACGTTTTCAGGACCTGCATCTACTATGATTAGAGCATTTACTTTGTCTGGATTGTTGGCTGCATAGGTAAAAGAATTACGACCCCCCATTGAAAGCCCCATAAGTATGAAATGATCCAGGCCCAATTTATCGACAACTGCCCGTATATCGACCTGTTGAGTTTCAGGAGTGTAGTCTCCGTCTTTTGCCCAATCGCTGTCACCATGTCCTCTTTGGTCAAGAGCTATAACTCTGTATCTGTCGGCAAATGCGAGGGCGACAAAGTCCCATGAATGTGCTTGTTGTGCGAAGCCATGCAACATTAAGATCACGGGATTATTTTCATCTCCCCATTCTAAATAATGGAAGTTCATGTTGTTAGCTTTTATTTCTTTACTTTGTGGTGTCCAATCTTTCGAAAAAGATACTCCCGCTTCTCTTGCTGCATCATGCAGGCTTAGGCCTTGTTTTTCTGACATAAATATTCCCTTTCTTGAGGTTTCATATTATTTTATAAATCTGGCCACATTTTTGACCATTTTGTGGCGTTTTCATAGGCATGGGCTAATTGGATAACGTCAATATCACGAAAATTCCTTCCTGTAATTTGTAATCCAATAGGTAAATTTTCTTTTGTCATCCCGCAAGGTATTGTTATTGTTGGTAACCCGCATATATTGAAAGGCCGGGTTAATCTTGCCATCAAGGCTAGTACAGAGTGTTCTATTGAATCTATTTTTACAAAAGGTTCATCTATTCGAGGGGCGCCTAATGCAACAGTAGGGGAGACAATGTAGTCATATTTAGAGAATACATCTGTAATTTGATCGTTGAATATGGTGCGAGCCCTTTGAGCCTTTATGTAATCAGAGGCGGGCATTATCGATCCCTGCATTAATTTGAGTTTTACATCTTCCCCGATCATATCGGGGTATTGTCTTATGTTGTTTTCATGAACTGAAGCTGCTTCTGCAAGCATTATGGTTCCTGAGATTGACAGACTGTGATTGAGCATTGGAATAGACACATATTCAGAGGAAGCTCCAAGATCCCTAAATGTTTCAAGTGAAGCATTAAATGATTTTAAGACGTCTTCGTCTAAGACGTCGTAAAAATATTCTTGAGGGATTGCGATCTTTTTACCTTCAATAGTTTTCCCTATATTTTGTCTAAAGTTTCCGTCTTCCATTGCCACAGAGCTTCTGTCAATAGGGTCAAATCCTGCAATGCCGTCTAACATAATAGCTGCATCTTCTACCGTTCTGGTCAAAGGGCCCACTGTATCCATTGTCCAACTCAATGGATACACACCCGTTCGACTAATCCTTCCAAAACTCGGCTTCATTCCCACAATTCCACATAGGCTTGCTGGGATTCTCACTGATCCCCCAGTATCGGTTCCGAGTGCGGCCATACATTGCCCTGATGCAACAGAGGATCCAGAGCCTCCGCTAGAGCCGCCAGTTATTCGTGTTGTGTCCCATGGATTTCGTGCCGGGCCGTCGTGAGGATTTATGCTTGTAGCTCCAAGAGCAAATTCATGCATTTGAAGTTTGCCCATTATGATGGCGCCGGCCTTCCGGAGTTTTGTTACCACTGTAGCATCAGCCAAGGGCATTCTATCCCTATAAATCTTTGATCCTACTGTGGTTATTACGCCCTTGGTGTCATATAGATCTTTTAAGCCTATTGGAATTCCGTGGAGGGGACTTCGTACACCTTTTTCTACTATTTCGGATGTGGCTTTTTCTGCTTCAAGCAGTGCCTTTTCAGAAGTTATGGTGATGAAAGAGTTTAGTTTGGGTTCGGTGTTTTTTATTCTTGCTAAATGTGATTCAACCAATGTAGAAGGGGAAATTTCTCTTGTTTTTAATAATTGAGATGTTTCCCGAATTGATAATTTCCAATGTTCAGTCAAGATGTGTCACTTCCCTTAATCGAAATGAAAAATCAGGTGGAGTTTCTGGAGAAATTATTGTGGAAAGCTTTCTCATTCCTACATTGGAATCATCTATTTGTGTGGAGATGTGTGACAAGTGTTCAGTCGGGATGTTGATGTCGTATAAAAGGGATATTTGCTTGAGGATTATCTTATGGGTTTCATCCATTGAAAATCTCCTTACTTTTTAGGAATAACAAAACAAAGAATCATTTATTTCTAAATACGCCATTACAAATTATTCAACAGTGACCGATTTTGCCAGGTTTCTCGGTTGATCTACATCTCTACCTAGTCTCATTGCAATATTATAAGAAAGTAATTGTAATTGAATGGTTGCTAATAATGGGTTTAGATCAGGGGAGGCGTCGGGCAGTCTAAGGACATGGTCTGACTTGTTACCTATAAAATCATCTTTATCTGAGGCTATGGCAATAATTTTCGCTCCCCTAGCAGAGGCTTCACTGATGTTACTCAATATTTTCTCGTATAAATGATCTTTGGGAGCAATAGCGACCACTGGCATTTTTT
>CAZCOH010000055.1:0-10650 GCA_964500645.1 uncultured Dehalococcoidia bacterium | reverse complement strand
TTTATCTTCAATTCTCAACTCAAAGAGACTGAAATTGAGGCCAGAAATCTTGTTGACTCTCTAGATATCAACGATAGAGCATGGATTTGTTCGGCCGCAAATTTGGTAAAAAAATCAGATGATTTAGACGAAACTTCTTTGCTAATCGTTGTAGGCGGAGATGGAACAATCTTACGTACTATTAGAGCGGTAAGTGCTTACAACATACCTGTCTTAGGCGTGAATATGGGTAAGGTCGGTTTCATGGCTGAACTCAGGCCAGATGAAGCAATAGAACGCATTCCAGAATTCATTCAATTTACTGAAACTGGTGTGGGAAGCATAAGAGTAGAGGAAAGAATGATGCTCGTTGCAGACATAATACCCGATAACACCGACTCTACTAGATTTTCCGTCCATGCATTAAATGACGTGACAATTGGTACCAGTGGTGTATCAAGCCTAGTAGAACTTGTAACTTCTGTTAACGGTGTACATCTCACCAACTACAGGGCAGACGCCGTAATAGTTTCTACTGCTACCGGCAGTACCGGATACGCTCTCTCGGCAGGCGGCCCGATAGTTTTTCCTGAAGCAAAAATGATGATGATGCTTCCAGTTGCGCCTCACACAGGCCTTCGGGATGGCTTAATTCTAGAACCTAATTCTTACATAGAAATAGAGCCATCATCGGGATACGAGGCATCAATAAGTGCAGACGGATTTAAAGATACGCAACTTAATCCTGGAGAGAAAATCAGGATTCAAAGAGGACCTTACACTGCCAAATTTTTGAGGGCTCATCAACCAGACTTTTTTTACTCTGCTTTGAATTTGAGACTTGGTCTCGCCTATAGATCCCAACGTCCTCCCAATAACCCTGGCAATTAATTACATATGAATCACGATAAAGCCCCAATCAAAACCATCGATTCAGAGATGATTTACGAAGGAAAAATCCTGAATCTCAGAAAAGATATTATACAAACTGAATCGAACAAAAAAGCTGTTAGAGAGATTGTTGAACATAAACCTGCAGTCGCAATAGTTCCGATAGACGATAACAAAAATGTTCTCTTGGTCAGACAATACAGACATCCCGCGAAGCAATACTTATTAGAAGTCCCTGCTGGTTTAATTGAAGATGGAGAAGAACCTGACATAGCAGCGATGAGAGAGTTAAGAGAAGAAATTGGTTATTCTTCAAACAACCTGAGGCTACTTGGAGGATTCTGGTCGAGTCCTGGATTTACTGATGAATATATGTACTGTTATATCGCAACAGATCTAAAAGAGAATAGGCTCCCTGCAGATGACGATGAAAATATAGAAGTTGAATCAATCCCCATTAATCGAATAAACAAACTGATTAAATTCGGCGAGATCACTGATGCAAAAACCATAGCAATACTACTCATGGCTTTTGAAATATTTTAACTTTTAAGGATACAAGAATGACATTATTAGAGGATATGTTAAAACAAGTGGATCAAGCTGAGTCGGAACTTATTGAACTGGAGCAATCTCTGGTCCAGATACCTTCTGTGAATACCGGATTCATGCCAACAGGTAACGAGACCCCAGTATGTCAACATATCAGTAATTGGCTTTCTAAAGACGACATCGATTCGCAAATTCTTGAAGCTGCCCCGAATCGGGGCAACATAGTAAGTACGCTTCCCGGCCTTTCCGGAAATATTGGTCTTATATTCATGTCACATACTGACGTTGTTCCTGTAGAAGATGAAGATAAATGGTCGTATCCACCTTTCGGGGCTGAAATACACGACGGAAGAATATATGGCCGAGGTGCTTCTGATTGCAAAGGCCTTTTGACATCTCAAATAATGGCTATGCAAATATTAAAAAGAAATGGAGTAAAACTTAAAGATGGTTTGTGTCTAATATCGGGAGCTGACGAAGAACACGGCGGAAGATACGGTTTTGAGTGGCTGGTAAAGAACCATCCAGACCTTTTTCAAGCACCGTTCGCCGTAAACGAAGGGGGAGGAACTCCAATTGAAGCAGCGGGATCCTTGACCTACATTCTAGGAATTGGTGAAAAAGGAAGACTTCAGGTTGAAATAACTTTAAAGGGATCCAGTTCACATGCTTCGGTACCATGGCAAGGAAAAAACGCCATGTTTAGTTTAAACAAGGTGATAGAAAGACTAGAAAACTACCAACCTGAAAGAGACACCACAACCAGCTTATTTGAGTATTTGTCTACATTTGCCATTGAACACCAGCCATCCCCTAGCAACGTAGACGAAATAATTGAAGAGCAAGAAGAAAAAAATCCCAGATTTGCCTCTATGTTAAAAGCTCTCTCCAGAATGACCATTACACCAACGATGGTATCTGGCGGAATCAAGTCTAATAGCGTACCTGAACAAATAAATCTAACTTGTGATGTAAGAACCTTGCCACATCAAACTGAAGAATATTTGAAACAAGAACTAGACTCGATCCTCGACGGAATTGACGGAGCGGAATACAAAATCGATTACATGGCCCGCCCAAACTCTTCTGAATTTGAAACATCATTTAAGGACAATATAGAAGTAGCCACAAAAAACGCCTTGATGAGAGAAGATATAAATTTCGTGCCAGCGATAAGTAATGGGTTCACAGATTCTAGATTCACCAGACCTCTAGGGGTAACAACCTACGGATTCTCTGGCTCCCATCCTGATGATGATCCAATGCTAAGCAGAGCTCATGGAACAGACGAATCAATTGGTATCAAAAGTTTGGTAAGCGGAGCAAAAATAATGTTGCACTTAGCATACGACATTCTAGCAGTGAAATAATTAAAGTAGTTTAATACATACGCATCATTGAAATCGATTCGACAATGTCGTGATTCAGCACAATTCCAATTCCGGGTTCGTTCTCCAACCTTAATTCACCATTATATATATTCTCACAAGGTTCGATAATATTTTTTCTCCAGGGTACCTCATCTACTGCATGTTCTAAAAACATAGATCCACAAACAGATAATGAGCTATGCCCCGAAGCATGAAGAGAAACAGGACCTGAAGGGCAATGTATAGAAAAATCCTTGCCATTTTCGGCAGCTATGTTCCCTATTACAGACGCCTCAGCCACCCCACCACAGTACTTAACATCTGGCATTATTATATTAAGAGAACTATCCTTTACCAGGGTAGAATAATAATCAGTTCCATATCCTGATTCCCCTCCGGCAATTGGTATATTAGATTCATCAACTACACGAATCAGAATTTCCGAATGATCGCTTGGGTCTAAGGGTTCCTCAAGCCAGTCAATTGAAAAAGGTTCCAATTCCTCTAATAATCGATACGTTGACAATTCACTAAACCTAGCGTGGCAATCTATCAACAAACCCACATCAAATCCCAACCTTGATCTTATCTCTCTTATTCTCTCCAAACCATTTTTCATAAAAAGTACTTGCTCATCGAAAGTCTGAGTAGAAAACACTTCATCAAAAGGTGCGCATTTGATAGTTGTAAACCCATTATTTAAGGCTGACTCAGCCGCATCCGCAAAATCGGATGGTGTCCTGTCCGTTGAAAATAATCGCCTATTTATATTTCCATATAAGGGTATATGTTGCGACCAGGTTCCCCCTAAATATTCACACAATGAAACCTCTGAATGCATCGCCTCCAACTGTGATATCGCTGATCGAATAGCGCTCAATGACGCAGCTACGACCGACCTCCCATCTATTGCTTGCAAATTGAGTAATTTTTCCAAGTCGGTGTCATAGAAAAGATCAACCCCTTTTAATTTCTCTAAAATCGCACAAGTTATCCTAATCACATCATCAGATTTATCACCTTTAGTGATCTCTACCGTAGTTGTAAATCCATCTTCATCGAAAAACTCAGCGAAATACCAAGTCGTTCGTTGAGTCGCAACAGCACGATAAAATCCAACGCAAGTTATTTTAGGCATCACCTTACCTCTTTATCTTTATAAATATTTCCTCCAGGCAACGATAATACAACCTTGCAAAGTAAACGCTACGAGACCGCCTGAATATTTACCGAAAATATATATTTTCTGAATCGAATTTGTTTTTCCTCCACGAAAACCACAATATAAAGTGATTATTAAATCTTTGGTTGGAATATCTAGTACAAAATGGTACACTCCTTCACAATTCTAACCTTATGGAGTTTTAAATGAATGGCCTAATAATCCACGAGGCTCCAACACATAAGTTAAAAACAATGGTTGTGGCTTTTGCGGGTTGGCCAGACGCCGCAGAGGCGGCGACACGCGCCATCCGATACATGGTTCGTAAATTGCCAACCAATAAAATCGTTGAAATTGATCCGGAAGATTACTATGACTTTACTGTTAACAGACCACAAACTCGCGTAAACCGACAAAAGGAAAGAATAATCAGATGGCCATGTAACGAGTTTTATAGCTATATTCCTGAAAACGATCCTGACAACGGATTACTTTTATATGTGGGAACTGAACCAAACCTGAAATGGCGCACTTTTTCAGATGCAGTCCTGCAGGTGGCAGACATGGCGCAAGTTGAGCTCATTGTATCCCTAGGAGCTCTTTTAGATGCAGTACCACACACTAGGGAAGTTCGAATCACCGGTCGAGCAAGTAGCAAGGAGTTGAGGAAAAAAGCCCAGTGGCTTGGCATCCAGAACTCTGGATACCAAGGACCCACGGGCATACACTCAGCTTTTTCAGACGCTTGCTCCAAGCGCGAACTTCCACATGCTAATATCTGGAGTCACTGTCCACATTACGTCCAAACCTCCCCAAACCCTATAGCAAGCTATGCACTACTAGAACGCCTAAAAAATCTTGTTAAATTAGATTTAGACATGACTGAACTAAGCTTAGCTGGCGAAGCGTTCCAAGATGAAGTCTCCAAAGCCATTGCAAAACAACCTGACGTGAAATCTTACGTTTCCCGACTGGAAACACAATATGATGAATCTATTACAGCTTCAGAAGAAATGCCAACTGGCAGCGACATGGTCCACGAAATAGAGGAATTTCTCCGTAGCCAAAGTGGAGGACCAGAAACCCCCTGACTGCGTCAATATATTTTTATGGCATTTGGTAGGCTCAAACTTGGCAAATCTAAAGATTAACCCGGAATACTACCGTAAACTCTTTACACATTGGACAAGTGATGAGACTATGCTTCCAGATTTCCCTTCTGATCGTAAGGAACTACTAGTAGCTCTTCACTTCGTAATGATGGCATTTGAAGAATGTATTGATTACAGTGAAGAGGACATTGACGAAGGAATTAAAGATAGGAATCTTTTTGCTACTGACCATGTACAAATAAGGTTGGCACTTTTGAACAACGGCTTTCTATCACAAATTATCCAACACAAATCTCACTCATATAGGTCCGCCCGTAACTTTCTTAAATTGGCGGATTGGGATCCCGGCATCCCAGGCGTCTCTTAGTAAATATGGGAAATGATGGAACATACAATCCCTGCCCCCTAGAAGAAGGAGATCTTACCCTCAATGACATTTCTGTAAATTATAGAATATGGAGCAGTTCTGGTAAGCCAATAGTTTTCCTCCATGGACTTGCTTCTAGCCAAAATATATGGAATTTAATAGCTCCTATCTTGGCCCCAAAATACCAAATCATCACATTTGATCAAAGAGGGCATGGCCAATCGGAAAAACCAACATACGGATATGATTTTGAAACTGTCGCACGAGATGCCGCTACTTTTCTCAAAACCATGAAAATCCACAATCCAATTATCGTCGGCCATTCCTGGGGAGGAAGTGTAGGTCTGTGCCTAGCGGCTACTTATCCAGATCTTGTATCCGGTTTATGTTTTGTCGACGGAGGCTTGATTGAAATATCTAAAGTTCCGGGAAACTCACTTGAATTGGCCTTGAAAAACATGGCCCCTCCAACATGGAATAATGTAAAAAAAACGGATTTAATTAATAGAATTAGAAATCGGTCATGGGGAGAACGAGACCAAACATCAATGTCAGTGAACCTAGAAGATATCGTTCTGAGCCATTTAGAAGTAGATGAAAACGATTTTGTAAGCGCAAAACTAAGTCGGGAAAACCATCTAAAGATAATTGAAGAATTTTGGCAACATAAACCTTCAGAAATTATTAGCCAAATTAAATGTCCTACGCTGATACTTCCAGCAAGACAGTCAAAATCTGATACCTCGGATCTCAAACATCAAATGGTCTCTACGGCAAGCCAGACTATACCGCTTTGCGACATAGTCTGGCTTGAAGAAAGTATCCATGACGTTCCATTACAGAGACCAGAACTAGTAGCTGATTTAATTGCGAAAAGAATAGAAACTGGGTTTTTTACAGATCGTGAGCAGAAATAGATCTGTTTTTATTAGAAAATCACGCCACACTAGAACCGACACCAAGAAAATAGTAAGGTACACTCCACTTTCCTATAAGACCCATATCTACTACAGCCTTCTTAGCATAAATTCTTTCGACTACCCCTTTGGTACCTCTAGTGGGCCCTCCACTAACGTTACCCAAATACAAGACTTTCTGACCAAGGCCAACTTCGCTGGAATTCAAAATTATTTCATGACTTTTAGGAACATTAGATAATGTAAACTCAAGTTGTCTATTAGTTTTCACAATATTCATTCCTACGATTATATAAAATAGTTCATTATTAGAACATTTTAGAACAGAACACCTGTTCTGTCAATTGTCTCGGCCTTCTGGTCCGCAAAATGCTACAATCCCAACCTATAGTGATTTTTTACATCTTTACATTAATATCAAACACTTCACGGTATGGTAGAAAGACTAAATAACAAAACAATTTTGATAACTGGTGCTGCTAACGGACAGGGAGAATATGAATCTAAGCTATTCGCTCAGGAAGGGGCTTCAATAATTCTTTGCGACATAGACTTTGAACGGTGTGAGCATACAGCGAGCATTATTAAGTCTTTAGGGGGAAGAGCTGTCGCCTGCCTATTAGATGTTTCCAAAGAGCATAATTGGGTCTCGGCGATAGAGATGGCACTGGAAACTTTTGGCTCTTTAAATGTACTCGTGAACAATGCCGGCATCTATAGTCGAACGCCCATAGTTGAATCAAGTCTAAAGGAATTCCAAAAAATACTAGACGTAAACTTAAATGGAGTGTTTTTAGGCACAAAACACGCAATTCCAGCGATGATTGAATCAGGAGGTGGTTCAATCATAAACATATCATCTACAGCTGGTATAGTGGGAAACACGGGAAGCGGATCCTATGGAGCTTCTAAGGGGGGAGTAAGATCATTCACAAAATATACAGCTATTCAGCATGCGAAACACAATATAAGGGCAAACTCTGTCCATCCAGGTCCAATCGACACTGAAATGATTTCCGAAAACATTTCCTCCTCCGAAGGAAGGGCCCTATCAGAATCTAAAATCCCGCTAGGTCGAATAGGAAATATCGAAGATGTAGCAATGGGTGTACTATACCTTGCTTCCGACGAATCGTCTTTTGTAACAGGGGCGGAGCTTATTATAGACGGAGGCCTCACCGCACATTAGATTTTTATTATGAAAATAGCCACAATAACTTGACAGATAATTTTAGGCTTTGCTAGCCTGAAGCTACGTGGAAGACCTATCTGGTATTCAGACCATTTTTAATCTCAAACTGCCACAGGATTGGCAGGCAGGAAAGGCAGTCCGATGAATTCTTATGACGCTGTAATACTCGCTGCGGGTAAGGGTACGCGTATGAAGTCTCGAATTCCGAAAGTTTTGCATAGAATAGCGGGTACTGAAATGTTAAAAATCATCTTAATCACTGCTAAAAATGCTGGCATATCATCTTTAGTGACTATTGTTCCAGAAGACCACGACCAATTTATAACAGCCGTTGGTCAATACACTCAACTTGCTGTCCAAAACGAAGCGAAGGGAAGCGGTCATGCCGTCCTACAATCAAAGCCACTATTGAATAAATCAGATAATATCGTGGTTTTGAACGGAGATGTTCCTCTTATTAAATCCTCTACCCTATCTGAAATGATGTTAAAACATAGTGAATCCGATGCAACAGTAACACTTCTAACATCCAGACAGATCTCTAACGAGGGAATGGGTCGAATAGTCAGGTCAGATGACGGTTACATTTCCTCGATAATTGAAGATAAAGAAGCAACTCCAGATCTCAGAAAAATAGACGAAGTAAACGCTGGTATTTATTGTTTCCGAGGAGAATGGCTTTGGCAAGCATTAGAAAGCTTAAAAATATCTGGTCAAGGAGAATATTATTTAACGGACCTAATTGCACTAGCAAACGTTCAAGGCTTAAAAATAGAATCTATTGAATCAATGCATCCCCATGAAGCTCAGGGAGTTAATAATCGTGTGGAACTATCAAAAATCGAAGCTGTGCAAAGAGAAAATATTCTAAATAATTTAATGAGAAGCGGCGTTACGATAGTAGACCCAAATGCAACTTACATCGACCTTGATGTCAACATCGGCATTGACACCACCATTTATCCAAATACTTACATAAAGAGTGGTACTCAAATAGGTCACGATTGCGTAATTGGTCCAAACTCAAATATCGATTCATCTTCTATCGGTAACTCATGCAAAATAGAATCGTCATCGATCGAATCGTCAGACATTAAGAACAGAGTTCACATAGGCCCTTACAGCCATATTAGATCAGGGACCGTAATTGAAGATGATGTCCATATCGGTAATTATTCTGAAATCAAGAACAGCTCGATAGGAAAATTAACTAAATGCGGACATTTCAGTTATATAGGAGATGCACAAGTTGGTAGCCAAGTGAATATTGGTGCCGGTACGATAACGTGCAATTATGATGGAGAGAGAAAAAATAAAACCGTCATTGAAGAAAAAGCATTCATAGGTTGCGATACTATGTTAGTAGCACCAGTACATATCGGAATAGGAGCCACAACTGGAGCAGGTTCGGTAGTAAATAAGGACGTACCTAACTATTCAAAAGCTGTAGGTTCACCAGCACGCGTGCTAGGGCGAAAACGTTCGTCGTGAATTTAAGATAACTTATAAAAACAAATCAAACGATGTTGATAAAATTACTATCATTCTTTTGATCGTCAAATGATTTGATACCTATTAAAAATATATATGGAGATCGAAACTGACTTTGATGAACCAAACATAAATTTGTTTTTTGCTGGCCACGGTTTTGACGAAAAAAATCTATGCCGTGAAATAAGTAGAGGCTTAATAAACATTCAAAGTACTAACGGAACGCAAAGATATTACAAAAAGAGATCTAGTCCTGGTGTGAAATTGCAGAATCAGTAAATAATAGAAACTATATAGAAAGACTATTGGACACAATTATCAAAAGTTATTTCAGAGGCATTTTTGGATATCATCACTACCAATCTATCAATCGTAATACTATCAATATCAATAATAGCTTTTGCATCGATTGGATTAATCCAATCTGGACTTTCCTCTGTTACTCGTGAGGTTGTCTATGTATGGAGAAGTGAGTCTAGAAAAGGCAGCGAAAAATTAGAAGACTTGTTCAGGAAGGCAGATCAATCTGGATCAGCATTTTCAATACTTAAAACTATCTCACTCGCAACTTTTCTGATTTCTGCCAATATTCAATTCTCCAAGAACACATCTCTAGAATGGAACAACGCCCTTTTAATAACCAGTATCTGTCTTTTCGTTATGGCGATCGTGGAAACATTAATTAGGACTCTAGCGAGACATATTGGTCCCACCATTGCCATAAAAGTGTTCGGATTCTCGACCTTTATTGGAGTTGTACTTAGTCCTCTTACAAGATCTCAAGAGAGAATAATTGAAATAGGTTCGTCTCAATCGGAAGAAGACACCATAAGCACTGATGGAACAGATAGCATTGCAATGCATTTAGACGATCAGGGGGAACCTCTAGAAGAACACGAAGTCCGCATGATACGAGGTGTCTTCCAACTCGACAAAACAGTTGCCAGAGAAATCATGATACCTAGGGTAGACATGACAAGTGCAAATATAGATTCCACCCTTGATGAAATCGCGGCCTTAATGCTCCAATCTGGTCACAGCAAAATCCCAGTCTATGAAGAAGAATTGGACCGCGTCAAAGGAATTGCCCACTCACTAGACATCCTTCGATTTATTTCCGATCAAACAAGCACAACTCTAATCTCGCTTGAACAATGCCTCAGGCCCGTTCTATATGTTCCTGAATCAAAAACCTTGGAAGACCTTTTGACAGACTTCCAAGAGAAAAGAATGCAAATGGCTGTCGTTATTGATGAATATGGGGGCGTATCTGGTTTAGTAACAGTGGAAGACCTAGTCGAAGAAATTGTTGGGGAAATACATGACGAATTTGATCGCGGAGGACCAGAGATACGGGAAATTAGTGAATCCGAGTTCTACATGGACGCCGGAATGGATATTGACGACCTAAGCAACAAGATTGGTATCTCATTTGAAGGCGACGGATTTGACACTATCGGAGGATTTGTCCTGCATGAACTAGGTAAAATACCTAGTCCAGGTGACAAATTTGAATACAATGGCATTTCTATCGAGGTTGTTTCTACCAATGGCAGAAGACTGAAATCGATTAGGATTAAAAAAATAATCCCTCAATGTAGTGATTCGTAATCTGAA
>CAZCOH010000054.1:0-10821 GCA_964500645.1 uncultured Dehalococcoidia bacterium | reverse complement strand
CCGAGTGTTCACCCTGCACCTTAGAGAAGGAATGAGATGGTCTGACGGAGCACCTGTCACAGCTGATGACTGGTTGTTCTGGTATGAAGATATGTATAGCAACGAAGAATTAGTACCAAACAAGAGTGCTGTTAGCGGGATTAATGGTAAACAAGGATCATTTGAGAAAGTAGATGACTACACAATCAGATGGTCTTTCGAAGATCCTTATTACTTCTTCACTAGTGTGCTCGCCGGTCGTACGGACCTTGGTGGAGGACAAGCTGATAGAGGTGTCGTAGGTAAGGGATCCGTCGCTCCTAAGCATTATCTGTCACAGTACATTCCTCACCTAGCAGGTGCGGATGCAGTAGACAAAATAGTCGCAGACGAAGGCTATGACACATGGGTTAACTTGGTAAAATTCAAGAACGACTGGGCATTAAACCCGGATCTTCCTGTTTTGACCCCATGGGTAACAGTCCAGCCCATTAATAATGATGTATGGATACTTGAGAGAAACGCCTATTATTACGGCGTAGACTTGGAAGGAAACCAACTTCCATATATTGATAAAGTTGTTCTTACCATGGCAGAAGATCTTGAGGTTATGAACCTTCGAGCGATCGCCGGTGAATACGACTGGCAGGCACGACACCTTAATATGGCTAAAGTTCCTCTTTACATAGAGAACCAGGAAAAAGGTGGGTACAAACTGTATTTTGACACTCAAGACGCTGGAGCTGACGCCCAGCTGAAAGTGAACATGGCCCACGTCAATGACATGTACATTGGAGATTTACTGAGGGATAAGAACTTCAGACACGCTATTGGTGCCTCCTTCAAGAGGGAGCAGTTAAACGAAGTGTTCTGGCTTGGATTGGGAGTACCTGGATCAAGCGCCCCTGCTCCTGCAAACTTATACAGCCCTGGTCCCGAATCGGACTGGAGGTTAAAGCATTCCGTTTTTGATGCAGACAAAGCAAACGCTATGTTTGATGCATTGGGTCTAGACCAGAGAGACTCAGAAGGCTTCCGTCTTCGTGGCGACAATGGAGAAAGGCTCTTACTAGAGATAACAGCTAGGACTGCCCAGTTCATGGAATTCGTTGGCATGGCTGAGATGATATGCGAGCACCTCGGTGAGTACGTTGGAATTCAATGTACTGTCAATGCCGTAGAGAGAAGCTTGGCGGGTCAGATTGCCGCTGCCGATGAGCACATGTTCTCAGTAGAATGGGGAGATGGTGCCGATCACTTGTTTACTTTCCCAGGACACGTATTCCCGTCAGGTTCTAACAGTGGATTTGGTTCTGCACTAGGACTATGGTTCCAGACCAGCGGTGAAAAAGGCATGCAGCCTTCAGATGCTTTGCAAAAGGTCTTCGATAATTACAGAAAGGCATTCGGAGTGCCTGAAGCAGAGAGAATCGCACTAGGAAAGGAAATCTGGGAAATTACAATAGAGGAACAATGGGGAATCGGAATCGCCGGGCAATCCCCAGCCTCACTAGGTGTAAGAGTTGTTAAAACCGACCTAGGTAACGTACCGTCAAGGCAATATAACAACCCTGACACAAAGACTCCAGGAATATCACGTCCTATGACGTTGTACTGGAAGAGTGAAGAAAACAGGGCTCCACAGGCCCTTTCATACGAGTAGAATAACTGGTCTATAGAGACCTTAATATCTACGCATAGTCAAGTCGCCGGACTTGCCTTCCAGCCATCTGCTGGGGAGTGAGTCCGGTGATTTGCTAGAATCGCAATCATTATCAGGTAGTTAGGAAGTTAAATGATTGGTTTTATTGTTAATAGGCTACTCCTTTCACTCATAACAATATGGGTTGTAACGGTAATATCATTCGCATTAATACAACTCCCACCTGGTGACTACATAACGTCCTATGTAGCCCAACTAATGAGCCAGGGAGAGCAAGTTTCCGATCTGGAAGCCGAAGCCCTTAGACAACAATACGGACTAGGGGATCCCTTCGTAGTTCAATATTACAAATGGTTAGAAAAAGCTGCAGTTGGTAACTACGGAATATCCATGGAATATCAACGGCCTGTCACTCAAGTGATTGGTGATCGGATTTTTCTAACGGCTGCACTAGCTTTCACCGCTGCTTTATTCACCTACGCCTTGGCAGTGCCCATCGGCGTAATATCCGCTGTTAAGCAGTATTCAATAACAGACTATGTGGCAACTTTCGTGGGATTTTTAGGCCTAGCCGTTCCAAATTTCCTGCTAGCTCTTTCACTGTTATATTTCGGATTTGTCTTGTTCGATGCAAATATTGGGGGATTATTCTCCCCTGAATATGCATCTGCGCCTTACAGCATAGGAAAAATAATCAATCTACTAAGCCATCTTTGGCTTCCCGCATTGGTTCTATCAATAGCTGGTACAGCTCAGATCATCAGAGTCTTGCGTGCAAACATGCTAGACGAGTTGAGAAGGCCATATGTTGTCACGGCTAGAGCAAAGGGCCTGGGAGAATGGAGAGTTGTCTTAAAATATCCTTTAAGGGTTGCCTTGAATCCTGTAATCAGTACGTTAGGGTATCTTTTGCCAACCTTAGTTTCTGGAAGCATAATCGTTTCCATCGTCATGAGTCTCCCCACACTTGGTCCACTTCTACTAAGATCATTAATAGCTCAAGATATGTTTTTATCAGGAACCATAGTACTAATGATAGGAGTAATGACAGTTATTGGTACATTCATATCCGATCTATTGTTGGCTTGGGTTGACCCTCGTATCAGAATGGAAGGTTCATAAATGGCTCAAGAAACTGACAACACAGCATCAGAAGAAAAAGAAGTTCTTGAAGAGTTAACGAGTCAAGGAACAGATCAGATTTACTCTGCCTCCCAGTGGCAGTTGATGTGGTGGAGATTAAAAAAGCACAAGCTCGCTATGATCGCTAGTATCGTGCTAGCCGTTCTTTATTTCATAGTGATTTTTGCCGACTTTCTCGCTGTTGCAGAACCGAAATTAAGCGAAGCAAAACGGGGCGAAATGCCCCCACAGGCAATACGTCTAAAATTCGATGGAATTAATCCTCAGTTGTACGTATACGGAACAAAGGGAGTTAGAGACCCTGCTACGTTCAAAAAGGTCTTCAGGCCAGATAAAGACACACAGGTTCCAGTACGTCTTTTCGCAAAAGGGTATGAATACAAACTATTGGGATTTATTCCTCTAGATCGGCACCTAGTTGGTGTTAACGCACCATTGAAGGCCGAGGAAACCATTTACATATTAGGAACAGATGTTCAAGGTAGAGACGTTTGGTCAAGGCTAATGTTGGCCACAAGAATATCGATGACGATAGGTTTACTAAGTGTAGCTCTAAGTCTTTTTCTAGGTGTCCTTCTAGGTGGGATTTCAGGTTATTACGGAGGACTCCTAGACCTCGTAATTCAAAGAGTCATTGAAATATTACGTTCTATCCCAACCATACCACTGTGGATGGCGATAGCAGCTTCTGTTCCTCAAGACTGGTCAATAACCCGAGTTTACTTCGCTATTACCATCATAATAGCTATGTTTGAATGGACTCGATTAGCAAGGGAAGTCCGTGGAAGATTTTTATCTTTGCGTGATGAAGACTTTGTTACAGCTGCCGCATTAATGGGGGCCAGCAAAATAAGAATCATATTCGTTCACATGGTTCCTTCATTTATGAGCCACATAATCGCTTCTTCCACATTGATGATACCTTTCATAATAATTAGTGAAACGTCGCTTAGTTTCTTGGGACTGGGACTACGTCCCCCGGCAATAAGTTGGGGAGTCATGCTACAGGCAGCTCAAAATATTCAGACAATTGCCCTTACACCTTGGCAATTAGTGCCTGCAGTATTGGTTATAACTGCTGTATTGGCATTCAATTTCCTTGGTGATGGACTAAGAGATGCTGCTGACCCATATGGTTAATAAAGGTTGATGAAATGACAACTCAAAATGAACCTATACTTGAAGTTAAAAATCTCGAGACGCATTTCCCTCTTGAAGAAGGTACTGTGGTGGCGGTTAACGGGGCCAGCTTTGAGGTAGCTCCTGGGAAGACTTTGGGTATTGTCGGCGAAAGCGGTTGTGGAAAAAGCGTAGCAGCCCGTTCAATAATGAGAATTCTGGATAAGCCCGGCGAAATTGTTGGCGGGGAGATTTTATTTAAAAGAAACATGGGTGAATCCAACGAGGAAATTGTTGACATTGCCGCTATGGATTCAAACAGTTCTGAAATAAGATCCATCAGGGGTGGAGAAATCGCATACGTATTTCAGGAGCCTATGACATCTTTCAGTCCCGTCCACACAATAGGCAACCAAATGATTGAGACGATACGATTACATCAAAATATCAACAAGGATGGAGCTGAAGAAATTGCTATCAAGGCCCTTACTGCAGTCGGTATACCTCTGCCTGAGACACGGATAAACGATTATTCGTTTCAGCTAAGTGGGGGCTTGAGACAAAGAGCAATGATCGCCATGACGTTGGTGTCAAACCCAACCGTATTAATAGCAGATGAACCAACTACTGCTTTAGACGTTACTAACCAAGCACAATTATTAGAACTCATGAGTGAACTCCAGAAAGATAATGGTATGGCAATTGTTCTAATAACTCACGATCTGGGAGTAATAGCTGAAATGGCGGATCATGTCTCAGTGATGTATCTGGGAGAAGTTGTTGAAAGCGCTCCGGTCGATGATATATTCCACGACCCTAAACACCCGTACACGAAAGCCCTTTTAAAATCTATCCCAAGAATAAAATCAGATTCATCTGAAAGATTGGCTTCAATAAGCGGTACTGTTCCACACCCTTACGACCGACCAAAAGGTTGTGCGTTTGGTCCAAGATGTGACTCCTTCATGCCAGGAAAATGTGACAGTGCGATTCCCGTACTCCAGGAGACCACAACGAGCCATGAAGTTAGCTGCTTTCTGTACGGCGAAGGAGAATAGAAAGTGACCACGATTGATACTAAGTTAGCTGATGACAGGTTATTGGAAGTCTCAGATCTAGAAAAACACTTCCCTATAAGGCAAGGATTCCTAAAGAAAGAAGTAGGTCAAATAAGAGCTGTAGATGGAGTTAATTTCCACATTAACGATGGAGAAACACTCGGTCTCGTTGGGGAAAGTGGTTGCGGAAAAACAACCACCGCACGTTGTATATTAAGGGCTGTGGATCCAACAAGTGGTGAAATATTATTCAGAACGCAAGAAGATGAAATTGTAGACATTGCTTCGCTAAAGGGATCTAATTTAAAGAAGATACGCAGCGACATACAAATGATATTTCAGGACCCATTTTCTTCATTAAATCCTCGCATGACCCTCCTCGATACAATTGGTGAGCCTTTACTACTAAATAATATAGGGACAAAAAATGATCGAGAACAACGCGTTGCTGAGTTACTGGAAATGGTAGGGTTGAGACCTGAATACATGCGCCGATTTCCTCACGCATTTAGTGGGGGACAACGCCAGCGAATCGGTATAGCCCGAGCGTTGGCACTCAATCCAAAGTTGATCGTTGCAGACGAGCCCGTTTCAGCATTAGACGTGTCTGTTCAGGCTCAAGTTTTAAATCTACTTGCAGACCTTCAAGAAGAACTTGGACTTACTTATTTATTTGTTGCCCACGATCTTAGCGTAGTTAAACACATAAGCGACAGAGTAGCAGTAATGTATGTAGGTAAACTTGTGGAAATGGCTCCCACAGATGAATTATTTGCCACACCGAAACATCCATATACTGCGGCACTATTATCCGCCGTACCAGAGCCAGACCCTAGAGAAAAGTCAGACCGAATTGTTTTACAGGGTGAAGTGGCAAATCCTGCAGATCCTCCATCAGGTTGTTATTTCCACCCACGTTGCGAGTATGCGACAGATCAATGTAAATCTGAAACTCCTGTATTGCAAGAGATAACGGAAGGACACTACGTGAGCTGCCATAGAGCCGAAGAATTGGTTCTACAGGGCGTCCTATCGGAGTCAACCATTTAGATTAATGAGTTATCATTAATCTATGTTAAAACCAACCCTAATCCTGCAATCAATATCTAAGACATCTGAAGCAGGGAAATTCGCCCTAATTGCCGCTATTTGTGGCGGATCTACTGGTTTCGCAAGATTCTTCATATCCGAGATATCTGAGCATAAAGTGCGGCATCAAGATCCAGAACATTATGACTTGATACCATCTATTTTTTTGGGAACACCATCATTCATAGCTGGAGCATTTTTAGCATTTGTCATAGTTAAAATCGTAATTGGTGAAAATTATCTAAGCAGGAATATATTTATTTGGATTTTCGTTGGGCTTATATATGGAATCTTCGTCCCTTTCATTACGGGTCTATTACTTCCAATGGGCGAGTTTTTAATGGTCTTAACACAAGGATTGATTGCATGGGAAAAGGCATTCTTCTATTTTCTTGATGCGATCGTATTAGCTCCTACTAGCGCCTTCACACATGGCATATTTGGAGTTATATCTGGTCTCATCGGTGGGGGGTGTCTTGCAGCAACATTCTATGGCATTGATAGGCTACAAACAGCAGGCTTCAAATGGCAATTCGCGGCAGGAATTACTTTCTCCATATTAATGATGATATTCTCAAAATTATCACCGGCTCCATTTTTGGTAAATTTTGCCTAACTATAAACTACACAATTCTCATGAATAACTAGAAATCGATTCCATCCACATTTTTATTAGTCTTTTATCATCGACATCCAAGCACACATTTACTAGATTCGCTTCACCAATGTAGTCACGATGACTCCCATTCACAGTCTGCCCTTTTGTGTATTGGCCTTGCGTCTCTATGGCCATTTTTAATTCTTCACATCTAAATAGAGAACTATCTATGGTGTAACCCACCGCCGGCATATCGTTGTATCTAACAGATCCTTGCTCAGCCGTTCCTATCTTTCCGTATGCCGTCCTAATGAAAGGTGTTATCTCTTTAAGAAAGTTAGACACCTGAGAATCAAGATCCCAAATTTCATTTTGTTCATCCATGGTAATTTCTACCTTGTTGCAAACATCTAATCCAACTTGGGCAATTTTCAATCCTGAATCATAAATTATGGATGCTGCTAAAACGTCACCATATAGATTTGCACTTGCAATTGGGGTCGCATTACCTGGTTGATAAATCGCCCCACCCATAACTATCACTTCCGAAATACTGTCAACTAGATCAGGATTCATATTTATCGCCAAGGCCAGATTCGTTAATCTTCCTAAAGCAACATACGAAACTTTCCCTGAATTCTTCATCACTATATCTATAGTTGCATTAACAGCGTGATCAGTTTGTACTGGGGTTATGGGGTCAGCGAAGGAAGTATTACCGAGGCCGTCAGTCCCATGTATATGTTTAGCATAGTGTGGGTCTTTAAAATCAAAAGTTCTTCCCGCACCTCGATAGACAGGAATTTCCGACCGTCCCGCCACTTCTAGAATCTTAAGAGCATTAACCGTCGTTTGTTCTACAGATACATTTCCAAAAACAGTGGTGAGAGCCTTTACCTCTAGAGCATCACTTGCCAGTGCCATAAAAAGAGCCGCAGCATCATCAATACCAGGATCACAATCAATGATGACCGGCTTCGAATATTTCTCCATAATAACCCTCCCATCTATTAGAGCTACTAAACCTACTTTGGATATATGTGTTGTATACCAAACACATTTAACACTTCAGATCTCCACCCAATCTAGGACGGACAATCCTGATGGATCAATCCTTCACTTTTTAGTTCTAGCCACAAATCGGAGTTTATATCAAATGTAGCCATCTTTATGTTTTCTTTCAATTCATTTGCATCAGTTGGACCAGGTATAGTCGCAGCTACGGTGGGATGATTTAAGCCGAACTGTAATGCCGCTGCCTTCAAAGGTACATCATGTCGATCGCAAACCTTCTTTATAGCCTGTGCTTTCCGAACTACTTCTTGAGGTGAGGTCTCATAAAAATAAGTAGTCTCGGAATCAAGATCTGAAGCCAATATTCCACTATTATATGGCCCACCTAAAATCAAACTAATTTCCTTTTCCTCACAGAGTGGCATTAATTCATGGAGGGCGGAATGATCCAGCAAAGTGTACCTGCCAGCAAGCAAAAAACAGTCAAAATCTGCATTCTTAGCAAATTCGCTCAACATTTCCCATTCGTTCATACCGGCGCCTATTGCTTTGATAACACCTTGAGACTTTAAATCGGCAAGAGTCGGAAATGCCTCATTTAGGGCTTGTTCATAAAAGTCATCAGGGTCATGGATTAAGGCGATATCTATACGATCCAATCCCAGGCGACTAAGACTTTCATCAATAGAACGCAGGATTCCATCTCTGGAATAGTTGAAAACAACCTGATTTCTATATTTTGCACTTCTATTATTAATGTTGAATACATCCGATTCAAGATTCACTGATTCCGAGTATGAAAATTTGGACGCATCATCCTCAGAAAGTAAGAGTCGGCCTACCTTCGTAGACAGAGTGAAATCATCCCTATCAATCGTTGGTAAAAAATTTCCGTAATAAGTCTCACTACGTCCAGTTCCATATAAAGGAGCAGTATCAAAGTAACGAATCCCCTCTCTATAAGCTGTCTCCAAACTGTCAATTGCTATATCTATCTCTCCCTTTCCAATAGGTGCACCACCCATGCCGATTCTTGTAACCTCAAGTCCAGTTTTTCCTATTTGAGCTTTTTTCAAATTTGTTTGCAAAAAACACCTCACTTAGCAAGTATTAAATCTCTGGACATATTATTATGAGAGTGTTCTATATGGAATACGTAGGTAAGAATTTGAATAAAATTTCTCATAAAAAGAAGTATCACACGGAATTAGCGGAGAAGAAAATCAAATGATAATCAGCTTGGAGACCTTAAAAACACGAATTCGGGGTGTCATTTTAAACAAGGGAGAGCAAGGATACGAAATAGATGGAATGATTTCCAAACTAGAATCTTTACCCGAAAGCTACGATAAATTACTAGAGTTCGCAAGTGAATTATCTAACTTACCGATTAGCTCAGAATGGCCATATGTAGAGCCGAATGACTTGGAACACATATGGATAGAATCTGATCCTTCAAGAAACCTAAAAACAATAGGTTCTATAACTATAGAGGAGAGTACCCAAAAAGTAGAATCTGCCTTTCTCGGATCCGTTGCTGGCTGTATATTAGGCAAGCCTTTGGAAGCGAGTTTTACAGGTCACGAGATACGAGACGCCCTCAAGGCCATGGATGAATGGCCGTTAGATAATTACGTGTCTAAAAAAATAAAAAAACACCTTCCAAGAGTCAACAATTCCTTCTCAGAAACGGCAAGAGAATATATCCAGTATGTCGCCCCTGATGATGACATAAATTACACTATTATGGGGATGCTTATATTGGAGGAATATGGCCCCGCATTTACTCATATTAATGTCCAAGACCTGTGGCTGAAACACCTGAATTTCCAAACGACATTTGGCCCTGAGAGAACTACCCTATTGAGGGCAGGAACTGAATCTCTCGACAGGTTTACCATAGAATCATTTCTCGAAAAGGGTGGAATAGGCCCGAGAGCTCCCCTAACAGAAAGATCGGGACATCTAAGCATATTTAATGATTATCTCAATCCTGGAGACGAATTATGTGGCGCAGCTATAAGAGCCGATGCCTACGGCTACGCATGTCCCGGAAGGCCACAAGACGCAGCTAATATGGCATGGAAAGATGCAAGTTTCACTCATAGTCGTACCGGCATTTATGGAACTATGTTTATAGCTTCCGCAATAGCGGCGGCTCAAGTCACGAGTGATCGAATTGGCATTTTTGAGACAGCACTTCAATATATACCTCAAAAAAGTAGGTTTTATGAAAGAGTGTCGGCATGTCTTGAAGTGGTGAAGAAGGCATCATCGTGGGAAGAAGCGTATGACAAAATAAGCGATAAATACGGAGAATACGGTCACTGTCGAATATATCAAGAGACGGGTATGTTGATAAATACTTTGAAATTTGCAGAAGACATAGGGCACGGAATTTGCATACAAGTTAGCCAGGGAGCTGATACCGACAGTTTTGGGGCTACTGCAGGTTCGTTACTAGGCGCGTATTTCGGACCGGGTTATTTAGACAGTTCATGGATAGAACCGTTTGGTGATGATATTCACTCTGGTATGGCATGGTTCTTTGAAAGATCTCTGTCTACCCTCGCACTTAGAATGGGAGAACTACCTAAGACCATCATGCCACAGTTAATTGAAGAAGTGTAATCATAGATTATATAAATCCGGGACATCAATCTCAGGTATATTCATAGGCGATCCAGTTTCTAGAGATTTGATCCCGTATATAGCAGATTGTAAAGACATATATCCGTCCCACGCTGTCGGGCCAGTGAAATCATCCGATTTGACGGAATGAACCCATGCTTGAACTTCAGAGAGATAAGCTTGTTGGAGACGCCCAAGCCAGTGACTTTCCACTGTCGAAGTATAGTTGAGATTATCTCTATAAAAAGGATGGCTCGGAGGACCTATGGTTGCAGTACCGTTTTGTCCTATTAATTCAAATCCTATTTCGTACCCATAGCCAGCCGACATGTAAACATCAAAGTTCGCAACACAATCTCCACTGAGTGAAACATGAACAGTAATCAAATCAAGCAGATCAGACACTTTATCTGAATTTGTATGAACACCTGTTACATAGATTTTTCTCGCCTCCTCACCTAGGAGCCAACGAATAGAATCAAACTCATGAATGGCAGAGTTCAGCAAAATCTGTTCATTAGTTAATT
>CAZCOH010000053.1:0-11130 GCA_964500645.1 uncultured Dehalococcoidia bacterium | reverse complement strand
TCTCCCATCACATTTCTCCTTCTATCTATACACAATTCTAATAGTAATCTTGTCTCATTCTAGTGGAAGTAACGGATTGTAAAAATATCTTTTCGGTAGAGGAATTGTTATCTACAATTAAAAAAGTGTTTTTCTAGCAAGACTTAAATCATGAACGGTGAAATATAACCGATGAAAATCATTAATATTATCGGGCCAATTCTGCTGCTAACTTTATTCATGTCATGCTCCGACAATGAAAAATCTTTTGACTATCCTGCCCAGTCTCCAGTTTCTGAGGTAGCCTATGCCCCAATGCCCGCAGCGATCTCAGATGGTGGGGTGACCAACAAAATGGCAAGCCTTTCTGTTGCAGAACCTGATTCTAGAATCCAAGTTACAGGACATTTGTCCATAGAAGTGCCAAAAATAAGCACAGCCATGCTAGAGGTTGAAACCCTTCTAAATAGATATGGAGCACAGATTACTAACTCAAATTCAAGTGAGTCGTACCAACCCTATTCAAACATAACAATAATTATAGTTAACACCTCGTTTAACGACCTCATCTCTAAAATAAAAACCACCGTGGCCTCGAAAGTAACGCATGAGAACATGTATTCCACTGACGTGACCGAGGAGTATCTGGACATTGAAGCTAGGCTAAATGTCATGCAATCCACAGAAAACAGATTCGTTGAATTATTGTCTGAGACCAAGAATGTTGAAGAAACCATCCAAGTTGAAAAGGAATTGATGAGAATCAGAGGCGATATAGATAGTTTTCAATCAAGATTGAACTACCTTGACAAGACCACTGACAACTCAGTATTGCATCTTAATCTGACAGAGGAAACTTCGCTCGTAGGAGAAAACTGGAGTGTTAGTGACTCTTTCAGTGATTCAATAAAGAGTCTAGTGAGTTTCAGCAAAACATTGGCCGACATTTTCGTGACTTTATTGATTTTTTCCCCAGTCGTGATTGTAGGGATAGGCATATTTTTTGGTCTTTACAAACTATTGAAAAAAATAAGAGCCCACTAATTTCTAAAGGGAAATTCTCTCGGACCCCAACAAATTAATAAATTTTTGATTTGCTAGAATGAACCACTTAAGAGATCTCTGTTCAAATCTTCAAAAGAAACGAACTCACTCATAAATCCGTCCATTAATTCTCTTTCGGCATATTTAGCGCCAAGAACAATTTCTGCTCTATTCCAATTAGGATTTGTCTGAGTCACACGCCATACCCATTTCGCCTCTCTTCCAGTAGGAAAACGTCCATATGAACTCTCAAAAAGTCTCACTATTTTAATTAGGTGCATCGACTCGGTCCAAGGAATTCCATAGGCATCGCATTTTTCCCAAGAAAATTCAGAATCCTGAATAATTTCACTCTCGGGAAGTGCACGAAATTCTTTCAACCATGACCCTATAGAACGTGTTGTAACAGTTCTATCCCCATAGGTAGATTTCAATTCATTCCATATTTCTAACCTTGACAATCCTGCAGCAAAAAGCATGTAAGCTTGCAAGTATTGATTTGAATTAGATTTACCTTTTGGCATTAAATTTGATGAAGCCCATATAATGTGATAATTTATACTTCCTTTCTTTGGTAACTATACTTCCTTCCCAACCTAGTTTTTTCTACATTTTTATGCATATAGATCTTATAATTGAGCATATACAGAAAATATTCATTTTACAACTATAATAACTTCCTTATAATAATAAATATACTTCCTTTAATATATATTGTGGAGAATAATCTTGAATCCAAAGAGCACGCCTATAGTAAAAAGAATTGAATTTCTCACTGCCTACACAAGGTGGTTACATGGAGACTCTCAAGAGCAAATAAACACGTTCCTCAAAAATTCCAGCGACCACAACACCGTTGATGATAAAACTATATCGTTTTGGACAAATAAATTTAGGAACCTACCAACAGAGGAAAAAGAAAAAGACAAACCCTTTTACTTTCACAACTTGGATAAATACGGGATTCCCTGGTCTTCGTATGAAGACACTCTTGGACTAGTGAAACGATTGGCATTATTAATGGACACCCCCCCGATTGCACGCCAGGCCAAATGGATTTGGAGACTACGTCAAATCGGAAATATGAGGCGTGAGTTTGATGAAATGAGAACAGAAGGGCATCCTGTCGTCTCAATAGCTAATCGCTATGTGATAAATGAATGGGAAACAATGTTTGGTTTATCGCAAACAGAAACCCTAGAAGAAATCTCTGAGTCAGTAGAGTCAGAAGTCACAGAAATAGCAAGGAGAAGTTACACGAACATGCAAAAAAATGTTCCATGATAATCTACCAAAATTTATTACAGAACAAAAACTATTTCTAAGTTAAAGACCCGGCACCATCACCAAAATCTCGTAGACCCCATTTGCCCTTCTCCACCAAATTCAGGAATTCGTTTATAGAATCATTAAATAAATCAGGATTCTCTAGATTTATTGCATGACCTGACTTTGGAAACACAATCAACCCAGAGGATGAAATATTTTTCTTCATAAATAGGGACGGATTAATACAAGGATCGTCTTCATCACCTGTCATGATTAATGTAGGAATTTCTATGAGTTTCAATCTGTTACCAAGTTCGAAAATCGGAGGACGTTTTGACAAAACACCTTCAAAAGTATTGGCTGACCCTATGGGTGAGTGTTCCATAAACTGCTCTCGGAACAAGTTAAAAGCTTTGGGGGATTTTTCTTGTAGTTGCACTCTTGCAGGCCCATAAACATACTTCGCCATGGAATCCATGCCTTCCTTCCTCATCCCATCTGACATTTCCACCACTCTTTTCCTAAAAGCGTCAGGCTCATCGGAACCTGTACCTGTGCCCGCTAGAACCATCGAAGAAACCATTTCTGGATATGTCAAAGCGAAATTTAATGCTACATTTCCGCCCATTGACAAGCCAACTATATGAGCTCTGTCGACATCCAAATAGACTAACAAATCTCTGAGATCTTCTACCGACTGTTCCTGACTATAATCGGCCACCACATCAGGTACATCTGAAGGTGGATAGCCTCTGGCGCAGTACGTGATTACATTATAACTGCGACTAAAATAACCAACTTGCAGGTCCCATGATCTGTAATCCCCTGCGAACTCGTGACAGAAAACTAGAGGATAACCTGAACCATTAATTTCATAAAATAGCCTTATCCCATTTATATTAGCTAATGGCATCTGACATCTCCCAGAAAAAACAATTAATACGGATATTAAACTGTTATATCACAAGCCTACAGACTCCGGTTGATTTTCAAAATTGATCTAAGAATAGCCTTGGGATTATTTCGGGCACCTAAAAAAGTCTATTTTCCCCAATGTCCTCGCTCTTTCCTCATGGCAATGCCGTCCATGACTGGTAGAACTTGTATATCGCCTTTTCCCATTTGAGGTCTCATGAGAGCAGTGACATCTTTCATATCTGAAGCTTCCAACACCGCATAAGTAGTATGTGAAACGTTGTAAGCCCAAACCCCCAAAACAT
This sequence comes from uncultured Dehalococcoidia bacterium, assembly GCA_964500645.1. Taxonomy (GTDB): domain Bacteria; phylum Chloroflexota; class Dehalococcoidia; order Lucifugimonadales; family UBA826; genus CAYFIW01. The sequence goes on along the minus strand of CAZCOH010000053.1, from coordinate 7,618 downwards.
TTACGTTTTCGTCACCCTCAACCCATTTCGTCAATTCATTAACTTCGTCACTTTCAGGACCGTAAAGAACTCCAGGACAAGTTTCATAATCATGTTTAGCAATCACATGAAATAACATATTAATTTCTCCCTTATTTAAATATAAAATCACTTATATCATCTCAATTGATCACTTTGCAATTAAATGTCTCATTTTAAGTAAATAATCATAAATATAGTCCCAGTAACATGAGAATTTGGATTAGCAAATGCCTTTCTTCTTCCTCGAAACACATTTAGGCAATATATTCAAAGCGCCACAAACAGAAAAACTTTTCCGAGATCTATTTTCGGATTTCGTATAATTTCTTTGCTATATATTCAACCAATCCTCTATCAACCAATTTCGACTTCCAACTATATGGAATTCCTTCATACCCGTAGTGAGCTCCGGCTAATTGACCATATATAGCAGCGGTCGTATCGGTGTCATCCCCCAAATTGACCGCTTTTAGGGCGCCTTCTCCAAAAGATGAACTGCGATCAAAAGACCAAATAGCAGCCTCAATTGAATCGGTTATATTAAGTGTGCCTTTTATGTCGGGAGGCTCTTTATCTTTGTAGGAACCTCTAGCAACCCTGTCAATTGAATTTTCCAAGGGCTCATTTGACCATAGAGCAGCTTCATAATTGAGAACTGATTCCTTGCCTTCACCTTGAACAGACTTAGCTATCATGGATCCATATAACCTACATGCGTCTATGCATACCGGATTATCATGTGTAGACGTGGCACTTTCACCTGACTTTTTGATAGCTTCTTCTAAATCATCGCAATAAAACAACGTAACTGGAGCCAATCTCATAAGAGCCCCATTTGTTGCCTGGTTCTTTACAGGTTTAGGAGTACCAGAATTTCTAAAATCTGTTATTGCTAATCTAGCAGTCGGGCCACAGCCATACGCCCATTCCCTACTACTTAGATATCCTTCAAACAACCACTTTGAATAACGTTGTAATTGATCATTTATGTCGAACTTGCCGGTAGATATCAGGCTGTCAGCAAGACAAAGAGCTTGAGAAGTATCGTCTGTCCAGAAGCTGCCATCAAGCATTCCTCTAACCCGATCAAACGTTCCCCTAGATTTGCCTTCTACCAGGCAACCCAACTGATCTCCTATAGCCAATCCAACAATTGATCCCATCCATTTATCTAATGAAGGCAAGAAATTTGTTTTGCCATTTACCATATCTAACTCCATTTATTTACGAACGTTATCAAAATCGGCCCATCTTTTGACTGTACCTATATAGGTTGCAATTACCACGCAATATTTTGATTATATATATCTGTAACTTAACCCTTTTAAAAAAGCATAATTTTTACGATATTGAGATTGTTAATTTTCATGTTAATAGGGCCAAATTTATAAAGCGATGGAAATATCCCCTGCCTACCTGAGTCTATTAATAAATGGGAAGAGACGATGGAGGGCTGATTTAAAGGAAAGATACGAACCCCTTGTAAACACTTTTGTAAACAAGAAAGAAAATCAACTCAATATCAGAAGCATTAAGAATAAGGAAATTGTTACTAATACTGATAGATGGTGGAGCTGGGGAGGATCGAACTCCCTACCTCTTCAATGCCATTGAAGCGCTCTCCCAGATGAGCTACAGCCCCACGCAAATGGGAGGCAACATTATACACGTTTTTCGTGCCTGTAGAAGCTAATGTAGCATGTAAGGAATTAGTTGGGGTGTTGGTGCTGGAATGTTGGGTTTGAATAAAAGTGTTTGCAACTAGCTCTTCATACCTTACCTTGACTTCCAAATTCCATGGGCGCTTACCGTTAATCATCTGACTTAAGTAAGGCGCACTTATTCCTAATATCTTTGCTTGTTTTCTAAGACTCATCTTGGTGCATGCTCCCTTCTTGTTCCTGGTGTGGGTAATGTCCTTGCTCCCCGCTGAAAACTTCTTATTGCCTGTGATAGCTCTTCCTCAGTTTCTGTAGTTGGCTGATTGAGTAACGTTTCTAATTCATGCGTTTCTATCCTACTAACCAAAGGAACCCTCAAATGATTCCAACCTCTCTTCAACTTAGACAATCTCCAGAACCATATAGTCTGCCGGCTCGTTGGATATTCATTGTGTTCTATTGAGAACTTCTCTGCCCAATCCATCAAATCATCAGCGTCTCTCCAAGAAATGCCAGATATGTGCATTTTTAAAGTTAGAAATTTCCTATCTTTATCCAATTCTGATTTGGGTAATTCCTTGAACTGTGAAACCCATCTCTCAACAGTCCTTGAAGTCACTCCTGATTCTTCAACAATCTCGGTTTGCCGTTTGCCATTGCACCATTTCTTATAAGCAGACAAGAAAACCGGCCTATTTCTAACTGGCCTAACGCTAGTAGTCACTACAGACCTCCATGAAATAGCTTATTAATACGTGTATAGCACTCATTATATTATGTCGGTTTTTCTAATATTAATAAATATTTTGCTAGAATTCTAATGTCGGGTTTATAGATTTACAAATTGACACGCCCCTGAAAACTATGGCACCTTGAAAGTGAATACTCAGGTTAGACATAATTCGAAATTCTGGGATTTAAGCTAACGAATCACATCAGGGCTGAAGTCTTTTCTAAATATCTCGATGATTTCGTCTCTGGTTACCTTAGTGGCAGACCATTTTGGATAAATACCGACGTTAAATATAATGAAAACATTTTCTTTGGATACGTGTATCCCTTTTGGTAGTGACGGATAGTTCTTTTCGTGATCTTCATGAGATTTTCTCGCCTCAAGACAGCTTTCGTTTTGGTCGCAATAGGATTCAAAATTTCGACCAATAACATAAATACCTAGATGATATCCTTCGTCAACCGCACAAACTTCATAGTCGCCCTCTAAGTTAGAGGAGAACAAGTGTGTACCCATTACCCTAGCCTTCGTATCTGGAGTTAAGTCATCGAAAGTCTTGCAGTCACGAAAATCAAAAGACACTAATTCATCTTTGACACTCACCGTATCGTTATACATGGCCCCACCACAACCAATCGCAAAGAGTAAAAACAAAGTAAATGTTAGATATTTCATGCCGTGAATTGTATTAATTTAGAATTCAATTTCAAATATGCGCACAGGCGGAAATAATTCGAAATTTTATTGATTCTTAGCATCCTTGTATCGGTATAGACAAAGAACACACCTATTATTTTAGCTTTTTATCCAATTTTAGGTCATTCCAACACCAAAATCTGAAAATGATTTAATATGATTCATAGATTTCATAATAATAATTTTATATTTCTGGGTTTTATTTTTACAAGGTGACAGATTGCCAAACGTTAAGAAAAACTTTAAGCAAATGGAAAAAATTCTGACACTGTGGATGGAAAACAATAAAACACGACAAGAAATACATGAAATAATTGTCGCAACATACGGACATGAATCAGTTAGCATAGCCACTCAAAATAGATGGTTAAGGGAATACGAAGGTCTAAGTAAAAGTGAAAAGTTACAAGATTCAATTTTTCATTGGAAGTTTCTAGATTCTTATGACATACCCTGGCAAGAAGGTAAATTGATCACCTATCTAGAATCAGAGTATTTTGAATTAACTGGTAAAAGAGCTACAGGCCGTTTAGTTAAATGGATTTGGCGAAATTGGTATTTAACAGATGGTGCGAATTTAACTCCTCACGACGACATAGCTTTTTTTTGGAAAATTCTCATAGAAAAGTCCTCAAAAGATGCAGAAGAAGAGAAATATGCTTTGCTATCGGACCAACTTAACTGGAAAAACACACGCTCTACTGAAGACACAAAATGGCATTCCTAAGTGATAGACAATAAGCATCTTACACATATGTGCCATTACAACTTGAGAAGCACATTGCCAATAAGCATAATTACCTAATCACTTTATCGGAGGACTGCATTGACAGGTCCATTTACGGGTTTGAGAATCCTAGATTTTAGTCGAGATAAATCCGGCAAATACGCGGCGATGATTATGTCGGATCTGGGCGCCGAGGTCATACGCGTTGATCATCTGGAAGACAAGGTATCCATTGATCCAGAAGATCGTCTATTCAACAGGGGCAAAAAGTCCATAACTCTAGAGCTAACGTCTGAAAAAGGATCAAAGTTTTTAAGGGAGCTTGTTAAGTCCTCTGATTTATTAATACATACATGGCTTGTCAAAGAAGCAAAATCGGCCTTCATGGACTATGACAGTATTTCTAATATTAATGAATCCTTAATCTATTGCTCGATACCACCATATGGTGACTCTGGCCCTATGGCAGATATCCCAGGAGATGATGGAACAGTTGCCGCTTTCACAGGTATACATGAAGGGCAAGGAGGGGAAACTGGAACACCGCTATTTGTTAGATTACCTTTAGTTTCATATGGAACGGCTTTTACTGCTTGCCTTGCGATTGCTGCTGCTATTCTAGAACGAGAACAAAGTGGTTTAGGCCAAAAAGTAGTCGTCCCTTTGTATTCCGGGTCCGCTGCAATTCAGTCTACCTCTTTCATTACTGGTGAAAATTTACCTGCGCCGCGGAAAAGACCTGCCAGCGCGTCAGGAGGTTTACCAACCTATCGACTATATGAATGCAGTGACGGTTGGATATTCATGGCATGCGGAAACGATGTCTTTTGGAATAAATTATGCATTGCTATGGAAATATTTCATTTTCTAGAAGACGACAGATTTTCTGCAGCACCTTGGGGAATAGCTGCTGAGAATTGGCACTTGTTATCCGAAGTGTTGGAGCCAATATTTGCCTCAAATACAAGAGATCATTGGCTCAAATTCCTGAATGAAAACGATATTCCTTGTGGACCCGCGGAAACCAGAGAATGGTTTAAGAGTCATCCTCAGGTTGCCTACAACAACGTATTGCTGGAAATAGAAGATCCGGTTCTAGGTCCAACTATACAGCCAGGACCTCCAATATTCATGTCACGGTCACCTGCTAAAGTGTGCGGTCCTGCCCCAACTATTGGAAAGCACAACGAAGAAATAAAAAGATCGTTGCAATCCATATCATTACCGAAAGGCACATCCAAAACCCATCCCTTGGAAGGTATTAAAGTATTGGACCTCACTGGTTACATTGCAGGCTCGTTCGGAACCACGCTTCTTTCGGATCTTGGGGCCGACGTTTTGAAAATCGAGTCTTTCGCCGGCGATGGGTTTAGGCAAAACTCGACTGGATTTCAAAGTTGGAATCAAGGTAAAAAGGGAATGATTCTGAATCTAAAAGAGCCAGAGGGCCTAGATATTTTTCATCAACTGGTAAGAGAGTCGGACATCGTTGCTGAAAACTTTAGAGGAGGAATAACCAAACGGCTAAAAGTTGACTATGAACACCTTAAAAAGATCAATCCACAAATAATATATTCGACAGTTACTGGATATGGCTCTTCCGGACCGTCCAGTAGCCTACCCGCATTTGACCCACTAATCCAGGCACAAAGTGGGGCAATGCGTGATCAAGGAGGTGATGATTCACCTGTATTTCTGAGAGTAGCTGCTTCTGATTATTCATCCGCTCTACTTTCGGCGTTTGGAATGATCTCTGCTTTATACCACCGATCAAAAACAGGAGAAGGGCAGCGAATTGAAATATCTCTCGTGAATTCAGCTTTTGCGTACCAAGCTTTTGAATATTTTGACTATGAAGGCAAAAACGAAGCTCCGAGGCTGGGTAAATTAGGGCAAACAGTTGATTATAGGCTATATCAAGCTAAGGATGGATGGATTTTCTTATCCTGTGTTCAACCTGAAGACTGGAATAAGTTATGCGATGTCACAAACAAAAAAGAACTTAAAAAATATGCTGAAATTACTAGAAGGAGAGCTTCTGACCAATTTCTAAACAATGAAATGGAACCTTTCTTTATCAGCAAAACAGTGGACGAATCTATAAACATTCTGAGATCTGCAGATGTTAAATGTTCGCCGAGTCTATCAATTCAATCAGTCCACAGCGACCCTCAAGCAAAAAAACTAGGTTTGCTCGCCAAGACTGTTGCTTTCGACCTCGGTGAGATCTCCATACTTGGACTTCCATTCCAATTCTCCCGCACCCCGGGAAAATTGGAATTGCCAGCACCTGATCACGGGGAGCACACAGATGAAATTCTCAGGTCACTTGGAAAGAATTCTAAACAAATCTTAGACCTTCATACTCGGTCTATTGTTGGGTAGATACACATAAAGGACAATGAAATGAAAATAACTTCTATCGAATGTTTGGTATTAGAAAATGCTTTTCCATTCGTCCTTGTACACACTGACGAAGGCATAACTGGAATAGGAGAATGTTTTCGGCGCCAACCATCAGTAACCAAGACCATGATTGATGACATACTCACGCCTGCTCTTTTAGGAAAAGATCCCACAAAGACCGAATCTAGATTTCGTGATATGGCAATTGCAGGAAATGCGTTAGAAATAGGGGGAAGCGTATGGATAGCGATTGCAGGATTAGACATAGCTCTATGGGACATTAAAGGCAAATCTCAAGGACTACCCATCTACGACCTTTTAGGGGGCAAAGTCAGGGATAAAATGCCAGTATATGCTAGTTCTATGAAAAGGGATTTGTCACCTCTAGAGGAAGCAAACCGAGCCTACTCTCTCGTTGAAGAAGGCTATAGTGCTTACAAACTTCATAGCGCTCTGCCAGGAAAAATTGATGACCCCTCAGATCAGACTGTAGAAACGGTATCTGAAGTTAGAAATGCAGTAGGAGATGATGTAGAAATTTTGGTTGATGTAAACGGAGCTTTTTCAGTCCATCATGGTATAGAAATCGGTAGGAAACTTGAAGATCTCGGTGTTTTTCATTATGAGGAGCCTAGGCCACATTACGATCTAGAGGGACTAGCAAAAGTCTCAGATGCTTTGACGATTCCAATTGCGTCAGGTGAAATGATTTACAGCATATTTGAATACAAAGATCTTATGATCAAAGGCAAGGTAGATATTATTCAACCTGACATAGTTAAAACTCCAGGATTCACTACCATGATTAAAATAGCAAATATGGCTGAGTCTATGGGAATTCCAATTACATGCCACAATACCCAACCCACCATCAGCACCGTGGCACATGCACATTTTGTAGCCGCAACCCCCGGAGTTCCATACAAACAGGAATATAACATTGAAACAATTTCTATCAGGGACAATACCCCAATATTGTCGGAACCATTGCAAATTATTGAAGGAATGATGTCGATACCAGATGGTCCAGGGCTTGGAATCGAACTCGACATGGACGTCGTAAGACAGCTTTCCAAACAATAATTACAGATAAACAAAACCCCGGGTCTCACTTTAAGCAATCCCAGGGTTTGTTCCCTCTGCCACTTATCCTTGCCTAAGGAGCGGCTATTCAACTGTAGCTAGAGTTTAGTACGCCTGTTCTAAAATTACAATGGCTTTCAGAACATATTTTCTGCATATTGTAAAATTAGGGAAACTACATATGACCTTAATTAACTAAACTAGAGATGTCCGATAAAAATATACAACACAATTATATAAAGTTAGCAGATACAGTTAGATCCGCTAGAATCGCCATAGGCGTATCGCAGA
>CAZCOH010000052.1:0-11232 GCA_964500645.1 uncultured Dehalococcoidia bacterium | reverse complement strand
AGTTGGCGTTGCAACGGCATTTCGAAGCAGGAATTGAGACTCACTAATAGGCCTGTCTGGGTCGATTGAATAAATTTGATTAGTTGCTATTTCCGTTTTGGGGATATTTGTGAGTTTGTGAATTTGAATTGTGATTTGGATTCACTTGATATATCTGGTTACAATTTGCCAGTTCTATGTATTTATTAATTCTTCAGAGGGTTTGTTTCCTTCATGGCTGTTAGGCGTAACTTTCCATATGTTTGGGTCACCTGGGTATCCAAGTTGATGTCTGGTGAGGATTTTTGTGAATGGGCGCACTGGTTTAAGTCTAATCATGAAGGAAATAGCTATGATAAAGTCCCGTCTGATTTCAATGCTGCTAAGTGGCAACTAGTTCACACAGAATTAGTTAACAAAACCAGACATGAGTATGAATCTATCGGATATAAAGTATCAGTCCAACATCAGAATCTTTTGAAATTGAAAGGAAATTCTGCAGTATTAAGCGGGATACCAGATTTGTTGGCTGTGAAAGATACTGATGTAGTTGTTATGGACGTGAAGACCGGTCAACCATCTCCAACACATGCGATCCAAGTAATGACGTACATGTACGCGGTTTCTAAATCAAATGTCGTGTCAATTACGCCCGTGGTGTCTGGGAAGCTAGTCTATCAAGACCATGTAGTTGAGATACCTGCTCTGGCGGTTGATGAAGAATTTATAAGTAGGCTCGCTAAAGTTATCCTAGCTCTTTGTAACGTTGATCCACCCATTAAAACACCTAGTATAAGAGAATGTGGATTCTGCAACATCACATCAAATGATTGCTGTGCAAGGATTGAAAATGACCCTACTGAGACGTCACTTTATTTGACCGACGATTTTTAACCCTAATTATTTTGTATTATGAAGGAGAGATACTTGAATGGAATACACTTTTTTACCCGAAAATTATCATCTCACTATAGGTCCTCACGATCCTGTTCTCTCAATAAAATCGGGCGACACGGTATATACCAAGACTGTGGATGCTGCGGGGAAAGATTTTAATGGACAATACGTCTCGGTTAGAGGTAATCCACAAACTGGACCTTTTTTCGTGGAAGAGGCTATGCCGGGAGATGTACTTGCCGTTACTCTCAACAAGGTGAGGCCCAACAGAGAAGATGGCTTTTGTCGGCCACATATAGCATCGAATGTATTGGAACCAGGTCATATTTTAAATTCTGTTGAAAATGAACAATTTAACTTTATTTTGGATTTTGACTCAGGTGTAGCAGCAATTGAAAATCCTTCTCCATATCTTCGAAATTTGAAAGTTCCTATTCGTCCTATGATTGGTTGCTTTGGTGTAGCTCCGGAGAAGGGGCAATTTATTTCTACAATAACTTCAGGAAATTATGGTGGGAATATGGATTACAGAGGATTTTCACCTGGAGTCACTGCTTATTTCCCTGTTTTTCAGGAAGGGGCTTTTTTTCATATTGGAGATGGCCACGCCTATCAAGCAGATGGTGAAATTTTAGGTACTGGCATTGAAATTTCTATGGATGTGGCTTTTACACTGAAAGTTATTAAAGGTCATGTGATTAATTGGCCCAGAGGTGAAAACGAAACTCACATATTTACAACAGGAAATGTAAGGCCTATGGATGAGGCATTACAGCATGCTACTTCAGAGATGATTCGCTGGCTTGTTGATGGCTATGGTCTTACGATTGAAGATGCACAGATTGTTGTAGGAATGCACGTCGAGTATAAAGTTGGAAATGTTTTTGACCCTGCCTACACAATAGTTTGTAAAATTCCTAAATCTGTATTACCAGTGCAGAAGTCCTTTTCTTAGGATTCAGAATTAAATATTTCATGCACCTTTAAACCAAGAGTGAAATTTGTCTGCTGCTTTTCGATTTCCGGTTACGGAAGCAATTCCTGTTTGTATAGCTTCGTCTAGGTTTAATCTTGCTGTAATCAATAGTGAAAATAAACTTGAGTCGGTATATATTTCAGCATCTGCCTGTCCATCAGCTTCAAATGAAGACTTCATTATTTCCAAATTGCCATGCCAACTTATAATCCGCATTCTGGAATTTGCGGATAAATGGAAATCAAGCGTCACGGTATTGAATTTTTCTTCTGGACTAATAAACCACCTATTTAATAGAGGATTTGTCCAAACTTCAGTAAGAATACTAGCCGACTCTGATTCAATTCGGTAATTCTTATCTAGTGCATGGAGAACATCCCAACTATGCAGAACACTCTCCATGAGTTTCAAATACAAAATGTCTCTTATTGAGATTTTATTTATCGGATGATAGACGCCTAGATTCCATTGCTCTGCTGTAATGGAGTGAAAAGTTTCTGCCATATCAGATTCCATGGATCTTAATGTTTCTAACATAGAATTATAATTGTGGAAATCAGTCTCAGATATTTGTATAGCCCGTGAGGCTATACCAGCACCCATGGTAGCCGCACTACCAACCCCGGGATTAGGAGCTCCCTCCGGGGGAAGTTCCTCTCCTTGAAGGGCTCTTGTAACGGAATTCAAGAAAAAACCGGTAGTTGCTATCATGTGAGACACTACATCCTTGGTAGCCCACATATGACAATGGCTAGGAGCTTCCCATTCGCTTGATGATAAGGTGCCTAATTTGTTTATAAATTGTTCAGAGAGTCTATTAATTGCATTTAAAATGATAGGCTCTTTAGTTTCTGTCATAAGTTCCTTAAAAACGGTAATAAATTATGGTCTTCGACGATTATGTTGATTCTATCAGTTGTCGTGCGTATCAATTCTTCTCCTCTATCAGATTGATCAGAAAGTTCAGAAGCAGCGATGACCAATATTTGAATTGCGATCAGAAATCCCCTTAAATACTCAATTTCCATTTGAGTCTGCAGATGATAATCCCGGTAACTTAAATCCATTGTATTTCTGTAAATATCGATAATTTGTCGTTCCCATTCACGCCGATTTTCTATAGGGACGCCCCATGTAGTTAGATACGATATGTCCCAAATGCCGTGTCCTTGAGAGACCAGTTGCCAGTCAATAACTTTTAGTTCCAGACCATTAGATATCGATTTAGAAATGAAAAAATTATCCGGTCTGAAATCTCCATGCGTGAGTGTTGTACATTCATTTCCGGCTCTAGGGAATATTTTATGCGACTGATTTGGATACTCATTCAATAGTTGCCTAAAATCATTTCCTACGTGCTCCTTGTATAGTTCTAGGAACTTACAGATATTACGTGACATTATTTTATTGGTGTGTCCCATTAATGCTCTTGCTGGACGAGCCCATTTAGGTTTTGGTTTTTTCGTCCACATTGCATGAAACTCTGCAATCTTTTTTACGGCAAATTTGTATTGTTCGAAGCTTAGTAGATCTACGTTATATCTGGAAGTTGAATCAAGGTCTTCCAGTAAAAGGCATATATCTCCTTCCTTTTCATTTATTGCCATAAAATAAGTTTTCGGGAGTAATTGGGTATTACTTTGAGAAAATTCACGATAGGCTGAAATCTCATTTATTGAATAGTTTCTCAGGAATTTTTTCGTAACCTGATTTTGAGATGAGAATTTTCCTATTATTGTGTCAGGCAGGGTTGTTGAGGCCTTGTGAGAGTATTTGATGAAGTATCTATGAACTTGGCCAGAGAATCCTTTACCAGGACTTATTGGCTGCGATGTTAGGCCAATTATTTTAGAATCTTTGTAATTCGATGACTTGGAAAGTACGTTTGACAACCATGCCGAGGATACTTGTTCAGGTATCCAAGGTGTCAAATTGACTTCCAAGTCAGGAATCCTTTTCAAATCTGATTCTTTTTGCTAAATCTCCCGGGACAGCCTTTTCCATGTATTTAAACATTTCTTCATTAAAGAAGGGCAGCCCTGTTGAAGCATTGACACCCCCATCTACGGATATGATTTCACCGTTAATGAAGCTGGAAGCTTTTGATGCGAGAAGTAGTAACGCCCCATTTAGTTCCTCAGGTTTGCCTATTCGACCCATTGGCGAATTTGCACTAATATGTTTCCGAAACGCGGAGTTTCTAACCCATGCTCCAGTCATTTCACTTGGAAACCATCCTGGTGCAATAGCGTTCACTCTTATCCCGCGGTCAGCCCAGCTAGCTGCGAGGCTTTTGGTTAAGTTTGTTACTGCTCCTTTGGTGGCTTGATAAGCTGCGGGCATTCCTCTCATACCGTTTAAACCTGCAACTGAAGACAGATTGATTATCGATCCACCAAGTCCGTCCGACAGCATCCTTTGACCAGCTTCACGACAGCAAAACCATAGGCCCATGAGATTTACTTTTACGGTTTGTTCGAACATATCATCCGTGATTTTTTCTGGGACTGCACCTGCCTCGGCAATTTGCCCGGCATTATTTACCAGTACGTCTACCCTTCCAAATTTTTTTTCAGTCTTATCAAACAACTCTTTTACCTGACTGGATTGGGTAACGTCACACTGAACTGGAATTGATGAAAATCCACTTTCAATTAATTCCTGATTCAAATCGTTTAATTTTTCGACTCTTCTAGCTGTTATAGCTACATTAGCTCCTCTTTCTGCTAGGAATTTCGCAAATGTGACTCCGAGACCCGACGAAGCTCCAGTGACGATCACTGTTTTGTTAGAGATGTCAAATAATGGGTCGTATTGGTTCATATTGGTTCCTTTGATTTAAGTTGGTAAGAGATTAGCCTTACGAATGGCAGTCACTGAAATATTCGTAAGGAAAATATAGGTCATGACTGATATGGTACTCTACCACGCGTGAACCATTGATGGAGATGTGCCTGTAACGTGCCAACTATTGATTTTTTAATGTGGACCTTGGTCGGTTTTTTGAGTGGGTCGGTGCCATGGTCACTTATATTGAGTAAATATATTTCAGGTAAGGATGCTAGAGATGTAGGGGACGGGAATCCCGGGGCCACTAATGCCTGGATTTCTTCTGGTTGGCTAGTAGGGATTCTGGCTATGATTTTGGACATTGGAAAAGCCACTATACCTGTGTGGTTTCTTATGTCCTCATTGGATCCCAGCTCTTTTGCTGAACATTTCTTGACTGCCATAGGAGTTATATCTCCAGTTTTGGGACATGCATGGTCACCATTTCTAGGATTCAAAGGGGGCAAAGCATTAGCCTCAAGTTGGGGATCATGGATTGCTATTACATATGGATTAGCGTTTCCGGTAGCGTTGGTTATTCTAGGGATGATGCACCTCATCCAAAAAAACCATGCTATCACCGTCACAACTTGTTTAGCGTTTTTTGTAATAATATTTGGCTTTTTGGATGGACTAGATTATCTGATTATTTTTGGGTTATTAAACCTGGCATTGGTTGGGTATAAGCATAGGACAGAATACTCGAAGGGATTGATTGTTCGTTCTTGGATCAGGAGACTACCAGGTAGTGATTATTGATTTTGTTTGAATATATATGGTTGGGCGGAACGTGTTTAATATTAGTCACTTCCATGTTGATAACACTTCTTAATTGTGTGTCCATGGATAAGCTTGTGTCCACGGAGCTTTCCTCTACAAATGAAGAATCCTCAAAAGATTTGGTTTCAATACTTATACCCGCAAGAAATGAAGAGGAAAGAATCGGCGATTGTATAGAATCTGTTCTTAGGAATGCGGATGCATACATTGAAATTCTAGTTCTTAATGATAATTCTGATGACTCTACCGCCGAAATTGTGCGCAGATTTTTCTTGGATGGACATAACGTCACCTTAATTGAGGGGACTGAATTACCTGTAGGGTGGATTGGCAAGCATTGGGCCTGTCATCAGTTATCACAATATGCCAGAGGAGATTACCTTGTTTTTATAGATGCTGACACTTTGCTGGCTCCAGACACTCTTCAAAGCTCAATACAGAAAGCAAAGCGCAATAATTCTGATTTATTAACACTGATGCCACGAAGAGAGAAAAAATGGGTTTTTGAATATTTAATGTATCCATTCATAGATTGGGCGATTTTTTGTTGGCTTCCGATGTCAATCGCACACAGATCTCATAATTCTTATTTGTCAGCGACATTTGGACAATTCATGTTGTTCAAAAAGACAGCTTATGAACTTATCGGCGGACATCAGTTAATTAGGAATAACAGGCTAGACGATTTTGAACTTGGAAGAAATATAAAGAGAAATGGGTTGAGATGGAACCTTGTTGACGGAAGCCATATGGTAAAAGCACTTCCGTATCATGGAAATTTTGAGGCGATGCATGGGATAGCAAGAAGTATATTCCCGTCACTTAATTACCGGATTAGCTTTCTGTTGGGGTTTTCAATTGCACTTATAAACCTAGCGTATCTACCGATAGGTACTTTGTTGTATGGAACTATTTTTGGGGAAATTGGTAGAAATTCTCTTATAATTTCGGTGACTAGTATAGTAATTATGGCTTTAACTTGGATGATTATGAGCATTAGGTTTGGACATGGAATACGTTGGCTGCCAATGTATCCATTGTCAATTGTTTTTATTGTTGGGGTTGCTATTTTTTCTTTTGTTGCCACTTTATTGAACTTTGGGCAATGGAAAAAAAGAGGAATTCCTAGCGGCGAAATAAAAATGTAATATCACCAAGTTAAAAAGGATTTCAGAATCACAACAGACTATAGAGATTAAGAGATCTCCGTTTTTTAAGGAGATATTCAAAATAAGATTGTTGTTTGTGGACTATCCTGATTTTTCATAATGTGTGTTAGCTTTCAGAGTTAAAGTCATTCAAAGAATTGATCCAGTCGTCTTTTTTCATAACTTTCTCAGCAAAGAATCCTAATACTGCATTTTTTAGCTTTTTAAATTCTTGCAAGCTAGGTTCTTTTTCAGTACTAATCATTATCGAAGTAAATCTTGTATCTGACTCATTGTATGAAATATTTGTCACGTAAGGGTTTATTCCTTGTGAAAATACTCCTTTTGCTTCACGGAATTCTTTGTAATCCTCAGTTCTGAAGACTCCTTCTTGAAAACCAATTGCGTCGAGAATGTTGGTTACATAAGGTACTTGTCCGGTCCCACTAGTTATGTAGACTTCGGGGTGCCTAATAACGTGTTGTCCAAATGGCATGTCGTATTGTCTATAAATCAGAATTCTCCCAACTGGTAGATCGGGAGAAAGTGTCGATTGGATTATCTGATTTAATTCAATCAGCCCCCATTGCCAATCAGTATTAAAGCCCTGAGTATCCATTTTGGGATATATGATTTGTGGATGATCAATCATAGTCATATATTTGATTTGTGATTCTAATAAATCTATTGCTTGTAAGCTCAAATATTCGCCAGATGATTCTAGGAATTCAATAATATTTTCTATTCTACTTCTCGCGACTTCCGTCGATCCGGTTTCTAGGAGTGTTGGATCTATTCGCAGAGCAAGTGATATCCGAGTGGCAATTTCCCCACGCAATTTCGATTGATTATTCTCAAGTCTTGAGATGGTTGCCCTACTCACATCACACATTTCTGCTAATTGATCCTGGCTTAGTTGCCTTCCCATGCGAATAGCAGCGATCCTCTCTCCTTGAGTTTTCATTTCTAGACTCATTTAGGTTCCTTGTGTTGCAAAATTTGATAAAAATGTAACTTTTGTATGGTCAGTATTGTTACATGAAAATGAAATCAAGTAACAAATCAGATACTTGTAAATAAAGAATTAATAGCGTAGAAATGTCTTGGTGGATTCAATTATGAGCTTATTTTCAATGGCATAGGAAATTTAAAAGAATTAATGGCTTAAAGTTAATATAGTGTGAAACATCGTGAAGTATATGATTCTCATTCAGAATACTATGCATCACATACAAATCGGTACCATTTATGAATGTTTATGTATGGTTTAAAAGAGAGTTTGTGAAAAAATACTATTGTTCAGACTGTATTTGTTGTAGTAGAGAGTGCGGGGATTCCCTAGGTTCTCTACTGGATGAGTTTTGATCTAAGATCAGCGGATACTAGTATAGGAATTGGAAAATCCCCCCATGGAAAGAGGGGGATTTTTTTATTTATACAAAATAGGTGTTCAAATTTCCATACTGACTAGAATGTCTTTTGAATTATCAAAAAAGAAAATACTAAGGTTCTGACTAAGTTATAAACCTAAAGGGTAATTAAATATGAGGAAATCCGAATTTTTCAGTGACAATGGCAGGGTTTCTCTAAAACGTACGAGAAAAAAACTCGGATTGACCCAGCATGATGTTGCTCAAATCATAAATGTGAATCAGAGTGTGATTTCCCGGATAGAAACCGGTGAAATTGAATTAAGCCCTAGAATTCGTGATGGCATACAACAGGCATATGGAATCCAAATTCCTGATGAAGATATATCTTATGAATTTGATTATGAGGCCAGTGACGTAAGATCAATTAAATCTTTGTTGGAAAGATATGCGAACACGATTCCTGAAAGTGGGATAAATGCAATAAAGGCATATGTAAAACACATTATAGGTTTATCTGACGGTCCAGGGATGCCGGATACTATCTCTGAAATTCCTAGAGAGGGTTTGTGGGGCACTGACTGGAGTTGGGGGCCGAGAGAGTTAGATAGATTCATAGTTCCTGAATGTGCAAGGCATTTAAAGTGGAACAGGATCTCGATCCATAGGACATATCCCGTTTTTATAAAGGGTAAGCGAATTGATAAAACTGAAGTGTATGTTGATGGTTACAGTGAAGAGGGCTCCACGTTTTCGGGATTCATAGATCATGTAAAAGATGGGGGGGTATATACAGCTGACACATTGCCTGTGACCGCGGAAATGTCTGTCAGGAAATATTTCCATAACGTAATTTCCGTTAAGGTTTTGTTGCCAGGGCCACTTGTACGAATAGTTTATGTTCTCATGAGTGGTGAGGAAGAATATGACACATATGATTATTATTTTTTGGACGGGATAGTCCGCAAGTTTCTAGACCAAAAAGGTGAACTGAATTACGAATCTAATTTGCTCACCAATCGTGGACCACAGGTATTGGATAATATTTCCTGATTTTATTCACACATTTTTATGGAGATATTGAAATTTTGTACCGAATTCAAACCTTAATTTATTGAGGCTAGGGAATTCGGAGTCTTTCGGGCAAGGGAATGTCCAGTTCCCATATTCGATGTAAAATATTCTTGTTTACTAAGTTTAGATTTCCTTATTGTTTTGGAGAGTGATTTTTGATGACGTCCTTAGATTTCATTATGATTGGCGAAAACATTCATACTACTAGAGTTCTTATGAGAGATGGACGTCGTATAGGTCAAAATGAGAATGGTGAGGACGTTGTGGTTTATAGGTCTTTGACGGGAGAAAATAAATTTATGGAAATCCCTGAGATTTATAGAGAGACACAGTCTTTTAAGGATGGACGAGTCAAGCACTTTATGGTTGCAATATCCAATGGGATGTCTTCAAATAGCAGGCTTACAAAAGAGGGTGAAGATTACATCGCAGCTGAGATTTTCAGGCAGGAAAATAATAGAGCCGATTTCTTGGATCTCAACGTTGATGAATTATCTTATCGTATCAATGTACAAAAAGAAGCCATGGAATGGCTTGTGGATTTATTTTGCTCTAAGGCGCACCTGCCACCTAGTATTGATTCATCCAGTACGGATATTCTGAGAGCCGGACTTAACCGTTATATCGCAAATGGAAGTCCACAAGGTAAACCAATGGTTAATTCAGCTTCACTTGAAAGATTAGAAGTTCTGGACTTGGTTTCCGAATATGACAGCTATGTAATAGTCACGTCGGCTGGTTCTGAAGGTATGCCTGAAAATGAACATGAAAGGCTTGATAATGCTCGATTGATGATGGAGGAGTGTGAACGGAGGGATATATCAGATCATCAAATTCATATAGATCCTTTATTATTTCCGATCGCTGTAGATCAAAGTTATGGTAATCATTTTCTTGAAACGGTGGCGTTGATGAAATCAGAATTTGGAAGTGATGTGAGAATATCTGGCGGACTAAGTAATGTGTCGTTCGGATTACCTGCTAGAAAATTGATAAATGACACTTTCATTAGATTGGCAATTGAGGCAGGAGTTAATTCTGGAATCGTAAATCCTATAGAGACTAATATTGATCGTATTATGTCAATGGACATGGAATCTGAAAAATGTAAGGCAGCCAAGGATATGCTTACGGGTCAAGATGAATACTGCATGAATTTCATCTCGAAATACAGAGAAGGCGTGTTATCTTAGCCTGGGTGATTTTGTATTGGACGGTCTTTAATTCCCACTCTAAATCTGATCCGTTTCTGTCTAAGGCACCTAGAGCCATGAACAGACTGCTTTATTACCTTAGCAGCTATTGTTATACTTCCGCCAAATAGTTTATTTTTTAGTATTTGGAGGGTTTAGAAATGACTACTGTGGAATCCAAACAGGACTCAGTTCTAATGGCCCATTTGCTTAGAAGAGCAGGGTTTGGCGCGACGCCAGCTGAGATGGATCGAGCAATGGGTATGGGATATGAATCCACATTGAAAGAATTACTTAATCCTGATCATGATGACGAAATACCTGACGATCTGATTAGAAGATACCATGTTGATCTATCAGATTTGAGATCTGGTGGAGGGCCTCACTGGGTATATAGACTGGTTATGACGGATACTCCACTAAGAGAAAAAATGTGTCTTTTATGGCACAGAGTGTTTGCCACGGCAGTAACTAAGTTGATACAAAGCCGTCCAGTCACAAACCAAATTAGTATGTTTAGAGAACATGGTATGGGTAGTTTTGACGAGCTATTGATTGAGCTTTCAAAGGATCCAGCGATGATCATGTGGTTAGACAACCAAGACAATCATGGGGCTAATATTAATGAAAATTATGGCCGCGAGATTCTTGAACTATTTGCTATGGGGGTTGGGAATTATTCCGAAGAGGACATAAAGGAAACTTCTAGAGCTTTCACGGGATGGCGTGTAGTAAATCCGGATTATATGTCGATAAGAATGAGAAATAACACTGCTAGACCCTTCGGATATATGTCATGGCAATTTGAGTACGATGAGGAAGATCATGACGATGGCGAAAAAACTATTTTGGGACAAACTGGTCAGTGGAATGGGGAGGATGCAGTAAGGATAATATGTGAGCAAGAAGCAACGGCTAGATTCGTGGCGAGGCATTTATATCATTTCTTTGTAGCGGATGAATTGCCTGTTCCCCAGTGGCCTCAC
>CAZCOH010000051.1:0-11865 GCA_964500645.1 uncultured Dehalococcoidia bacterium | reverse complement strand
GATAACCCGTGAAGAAACTATCAAACCGCTGGAAAAGATCAGAGCGAAGCTGGATACCAATAATCTTTGTCAGGTTTCTGAGGGAATACGGGGTGAAGGGATAGAGATAGCCATTCTTGATACCGGGGTTGATGCTACACATCCTGATCTTGATGATCTGGATGATGATCCGTCAACTGACGATCCCAAGGTGGTCAAACTAGACTATACCGCTGGGTGGGGCCCTAATCCGGTTGCCCATTCTAGTCACGGCACACAGGTTGCGGGAGTGGCAGCAGGTACCGGACAATCATCTGGTCTGGCACCTGGTGCATGCGTCTGGGGTATCAAGGTTTTCTATGACTTCGATGCAGCAGCTGAGATGCAAGGTGTTACTTTTGAAGAACCTGTTGTTCATGGCATAAGGTTGGTAGTTGAAGGCGAAGATGGAATTGCCGGTACGGGTGATGAACCTGATGTAATAAGCCTGACCTCGGGCTGTAGAGGATGCGGTGGTAACGGAGTGAATGCAGGGGCAATCGCAATAGACTGGGCAGCTTCCCAGGGTATAGTGGTCACTCAAAGTTCCGGGAATGGTGGCCCTAATTTTTATGGTGTTAATTCCAGGGGTACTAATCATAACGGGATAACAGTAGGACGACTTAACAGCGATAACTGGGACCCATCTCTACCTAACGGCGGGACCTATGTCATAGATCCTTCTTCCAGTAGGGGCCCAACCCGGGATCTAAGGATTAAGCCAGACCTCGTCGCACCAGGACAGAATTTGAAGGCGCCTGTCGTCGGTGGTGGCTATAAGAATGCCTCAGGGACATCTTTTTCGACTCCGTACATTGCAGGGGTATCTGCATTAATTCTTCAGAAAAATCCTGAATGGACTCCAGAAATGGTTAAAGCTGCGCTTATGAACACAGCTACTCCATTAGAGGGATATCGCCTGGTAACACAGGGAGCAGGGGCATTAAATAAGGACAGGGCTGTTGCTGCAAAAGTCCTTGCTATGCCTCCCAGTCTTTCTTTTGGCCTTACCACGATTGGAGACGAGATAATCAGGGAAATATCTATTTCAAACACTGGGTTAGAACCCGTGACCCTGAACCTGTCTGCAAATACGAATGTTTACAAGGGTGATGTATATCCATGGAATCATTCTTCCTTCGTTGGGAATATCTGTGATCCGTGGTCCCAGGGGAATGATTACGAGGAATGGTTGTCTGGATGCAGGGCATCGGAAGAGATCAGCACAGTAGTTCAAGTTACACCACAGGAATTGACTATTCCGGCCGGGGGCACTCAAACAGTCAAGGTTAAAGCGGGACCTTTTTCAGATACAGAGCAGCATGGGTGGTATGAAGGAAGAGTTACAGCGGGCTTCAGTGAAGGATCTGAAAAAATTACGATTCCATTCTTGATGCATCACACACCTGATACAGGTAACTACACAAAGTATAAGAACGTTATTTATCCTGGGCCTGGATTCTTCTGTGCCAATACCGGGTACATGGAATACCTGTTGGATGCTTCCTGCGAAGGAACCGGAAAACTTGTACTCAAGGGTAATGCATCTGCGGGTTACGTTGTCTCTACAGATCCAAGACATCCTACAAGTGAAAATCAAATAACGATTAGTACCCTTGCGGCGGGCACGGTACCTGTCACTTCAGTGAAGTTGAAATACTCGATAGATGGTGAAGTGCAAGAAGATATAGAGATGTTGGATGATGGACTCAAAGGTGACGTTACCTCGGGTAATAAAGTCTATACAACTCAGATTGGACCATATCCTGTTGATTCCCTTATTCGATATACAGTCGAGTTGTTGGATTCAAATGGCAAAAATAACACAGCGAACAATTCTTATATAAGAGTTATAAAGCCTTATGAAAGAACTTCAGACGTTCTCCTGATAGGACGTGACGGTACTGTTGGGTTAAGAAACCATATATGGCCTGATACAAACCTAGCTAGTAATAACGATACAACGCCATTATACGATCAGCTTGTGTTACAAGATTTAGGTCTTGATTTTGATTATTGGGACGTTACTGTGCGAGGTGTAGCGCCTGCATGGGTGCTTCAGAACTACCTGGACGAGGGAGTCGTCATATTTGACGTACCAGGTATGAATGACCTTAGTGAACATTGCCCAATGGGGGGGTATTGTTCTAATGCCATAAGGAAATACCTGGATTCAGGGGGCAATCTTTTTATTACCGGAGATAATGTTACCCAGACGGCATTTTTATACGATTATTTCCGAACCAAGGATAACAATGTAGGCTCGGGAGTTTACGGAGTATTTGGAAATGACGGGGACCTGATAGGAGATGGTATTCAGGCTTCCCTCGAAGGAAACAGGGGAGGAGCTACCGTTTCGTCTAATGATCCAATAACCTGGGATCCAAATCCTTACTGGGTGCAGCGACTTGCAGAAAACGGTAAGAAGGGAGATTCAACTCCAACTGAGTTTGAAGTTTATGAGCCTGCTGAACCGATTCTAACCTACGACTCATCTTTTCTGGCGAGGACAGGATCAGGTGGGGTGATGAAGATGGATAGTTGTGGCAGCATACTTGATCAGTGGGACTTACCTGATGATCATTTTGGTGCACCAAGGGATGTGGCTGTCGCACCATCTTCGGAAATTTATGTTCTCGATACAGCTAACCATAAAATACGGGTGCTTGACCCAAGGATGACGGCAAAATTCATTACCGTAACAGATTCACGGTATGCGGTTAAAACACTTGATTGGGGAGCTTTCGGAGTTCCCAGGGATATTGCAACAGATTCTTCTGGAAATATTTATGTTCTTGATAACTCAAACCGGATATTCAAACTTGCCCCTGATGGGACTCTAATTACTAAATGGGGCGGTTGTGGAACTGAAGAAGGAAAGTTTGGACACGCATCCAAAATAGTGATTGATGCTCAAGATGAGATCTACGTCTTTGACACATTTCACCTGGAACCGGATATACAGGTCACCGATATCAGGTACTCAAGAGTCCATGTGTTTGATTCTGATGGTCAATTTCTCAGGAGATGGGGAAAGAAAGGAAATGGAGGGTTTGGAGAAACGACCATCGATCAAGGATCATTGAAGCTAAACCCAGAAAACATATTTAACCCACTTGACTTGAAAGTGGGCAGCGATGGGTATGTTTGGATTATTGATGGTTCTGGATTTAAAACGCCAGATCTGATTAATGGGGACCCGGGACCTACTTTGTCGGCTGCAGTAAAGTATGACAAAAATGGGAATTACATTGAAACTCCCGCGGAATTCTACGGCGAAAAGGCCTTTGATGACATTCTTGAGATTCCGGGGTTGCTTGACTTATTACCAGTAGGATCAGACCAGGGTGAAGTTTCTTCTGAACGCAGGGTTCATTTTTCAAAGGATGGTTATTCCTATATTGCTGACGTAGGCAATCGGAAGATTATCAAGTTTGATGGTTCAGGAAAATTCCAAGGAGAGTACAAACCTGACACAAACGCATCCTGGAAACGTATTGGCTCAAGGGGCTCAGGAGAAGGGGAATTTAACTTCCCCAATGGTATTTCTATAGATGGAGACGGGAATATTTATGTGGCCGATACGAGGAATCACAGGATACAGAAGCTTGATTCAAACGGATTATTTATAAAGAGTTGGGGCATCAAGGGGTCAGGTGATGGAGAGTTCAATCTACCCATGGGAATTGGAGTCTCTGATCTTGGTTTTGTTTATGTAGCCGATTCGTTCAATAATCGGATCCAGAAATTTGACCAGGACGGAAATTTCTTGCTGAAGTGGGACTCAGACCCAGCGACATATCCGGATCCTTACACGGAGTCTTTTGGACCTAGAGATCGGGAGAGTTCCCGAGGCAAAATGTATTTCACTCTACCCGGATTCACATTTCCAAAAGATATAGCCGTTGATTCTTCAGGAGACATTTTCGTTACTGAGCTTCAAAGTGACCATGTATGGGGTAGAGTTCAAAAGTTTTCGCCAGATGGTGACTTGATTGATCCTGCGGCTGAATATCGCATGGGAAAATTTCCTTATGGTATCGGGGGAACCCTTGATGCGCTTCAACCACAGTGGGCCTGTGGTCCAGCTTGTGCCGTCACTCAGAGGCTTTCCTATGGAGGGGTGACTGTTACCCCTGAAGGAAAGGTTTACACTTCTGCAAACTTCGTCGGCAAGCCAGAAGGAGGTATAGAGACTTTCGCTGAAGGCTACGCTGGTTTTGAGTATGCAAAATATATTGCAAATAAACAATTGGACTCTGTCCCCTGGGGTCTCGATTCAGATGATCAGGGAAATATTTACATCACTGTTAGTGACACTGTAGGTAGCCTCGGCAGTGGTACTGCAGGACTCAGGTTACACACAACGTCACCATATGCGGACAAGGACGAAGAGGAGATTAAATATAAGGTAGTTTTATTTGGATTCAGTCTTGCCACGGTGCAAAGCCGTCTTGAAAGACAGCAACTTATGGCAAGAAGTCTTAGGTGGCTGGACCTGGACGTCGGACCAATAATCAAGCAACCAAGGTATGGCCAAATGGTTTCCCATGGGAACAAGGTAACCTTGGAATGGGAACCAATAGAAGGTGTGCGGGAATATTTACTAGAGATAAGGAAAACTGATACCACTGGTAGTTTATTCCAGACACAAACGTCAACCGGTAATTCCTTTGGATTCATACCGGAGGAATCTGGCTGGTATTTTTGGAGGGTAAAGGCCAGGCTCAGTGATTTTGAGGAAAGTCTCTGGTCCTCCTCCAATCGGTTCAAGGTGGTCAAACCGACCAGTCTGGTTGCCGAGTTTTCAGAAGGCTATTTTTGCACCTGGTGTGATAGTACAGTTCTAGAACCAGGCGAGGGCGCGATTTCTTATATTACGGCTACTGGAAGGTATGTTGGGGTCCATAATGACGAGGTGAACGGTGTTGACGGACTTAGTTCGCTTACTGTCAGCCCGGACAGTAAACACCTCTATGTAACGTCAGGCGGAGTTGATCCTGCGGTGACTACTTTCAGCAGGGACAGCTCGACTGGATCGTTGATATTAGTAGGAGTTCACAAAAACGGTGAGGAGGGCATAGAAGGCCTTAAAAATCCGGGTCCGGCAGTAGTCAGTCCTGATGGTGGCCATGTGTATGTTGCAGGTAAAAAAGATGATGTCATTGTAATTTTCAGCAGGGACACTTCAACCGGTGCGCTGACATTTCTTGAGGCTCACAGGGACGCAGATGGCTCCGGTACAGAATTTTCGCTTTTGAACTTTGTAAACGTCAGTCCGGACGGAGACTACCTGTACGCATCAGACGATGATTCCATCCGTGTATTTAGCAGGGATATTTCCACGGGATCACTTACATTCGTAGGAGTTCATGAGATCAAATCAATCCCGCAATCCGCATCGATAAGCCATGATGGCAAAAATATGTACATCAAAACAGTACATGATCTGATAGTTTTCAGCAGGGAACCATCTACGGGATCCATTTCCTTAGTTGAGACTCTCGAGCAATATGGGAAACGTCCGATAGTTTTGAGTCCGGATGGAAATCACGGTTATATTGTCAATAATAAGATTTCCATTTTCACCCGGGATTCTTCCACGGGAAGTCTCACCTCCGCTGGGACTACGGGATTTAATACCTACATGGATGAGGCGAGTTCACTTGCGGTGAGCGCTGATGGAAAATATGTTTACGTGGCAGCTGCTAAAACTCTCAGTTACTCTGATTCTAATCTACGTAACCTTGGGACACTGGTGACCTTTAAAAGGGATCCTTCCACGGGTCTTCTAGATATGGTGGGTAAGGAAGTTGAAACGTTAGGAGGGGTGGAGGGCCTTGGGCATGTACTTAACTATGGGAATATCAACCATGTCGCTGTGAGTAATGATGGGTTACACATATACGTGGCAGGTGAAGAGGAAGATTCTGTGTCTGTATTTAGTTCAATACCAGATGCTACTATTCCGATCGACCAGCTGCCCGTCCGAAAAACGTACACCGGTGAAACCCTGCAGATGTCACCTGCAAGTGTATTGAAATCGTTGGAATCAACAAAAAAAGGAAAGCTTATTGCTTTCTACGAAAATCGTATTAAAACAGAAGATTGGAACGGTAACGCGATTCTGTCAGTTGTCAGCCTGGATGAAGGATTGACCTGGTCTGAGCCTGCGATAATAACGAAAGGCACAAATCCTGTTGGAGTTGCTGGAAACGACGGAAAACTATGGGTGATGTACTTTGAGAGAGAGACTTTATGCCGCGATAGCAAGTGTTCCTCTAAACCCGTACCTTATCTGAGACTTAGCACAGATGACGGGGTTTCATGGTCCAATAAAAAAGTGATTAATATTCCAGGGGTAACTCCTATTGGAGAAATGATAATCAACCCACCGGGACTTTCGGCTAATTCAACGAGGGGAACAGTAGCATTTGATTACAATAATTCAGGTCAAATGGTCATATATTTTGCTGAAAATGGGCCGTCTGAAACTGCTTCTCGCAATTTCCTCACTACCTCGGAAGATTATGGTGAAACCTGGACTCAACCACGAGAACTAGCCGTTCCAGACGGATTAAGTAAATATGGTGATCCTGAGGGAAGGATAATCGGGGTGGAATCTGTTGCCTTCATGGATTCAGGAGAGATATGGGCGGTAAGCCATGTAAGAGGAATTGATAATCCCACGAATAAATCGACCACTATTTATGGGGCTAGTTATTATGAATATACCTATTCAGGAATTGCATATAATTCCACCAGTGATAATGGAGAGACATGGTCGGGATGGAAATTGTTAGACAGGCCTGCGCCAGTGCCAGGATATGGCCTGGCCGGGAATACTCGATTCCATCGTAGCTTTAAAAATGTTGATGTGGATGTTTCATCCAGTGGACAGGTGGCTATAGTTGCAGGGGGCGAAGATGATGAAAGGTCTATCTGGTACAAATTTGAAGATCCTGCATATATTGAGACTGAGCCTTTCAGACGTTTTTCTTCTTACCTGGGGAAAAATGAGGTACCGAAAGTTGCGGCTCTTCCAGACGGAAATTTCGGCATAATTTGGCAAAGTGGAACTACTGAGAAATCAGACGGTGTCTATGAACAAAGGCCTTCAGTAAGGTACGGGGTCTTCGATCATTTTGAAGATATAAAGGCTCCGCCGGTGCTCGGAAATATTTGGAAAAACACATGTATGGGCAATCATAATTGCCCTTTGAGCGAGTTTTTGCATTACCCGGGTAATCCATCAGCTAGCGAAAAAGTTTTGTTTAAAGTAAAAGTGGCAGATCATGACAATGTCGCTGAAGTAAAGGTGTTGTTTTCTATTGACGGTATAGAGCAATCTCCCCTCTACATGACAGACGACAGGAAATTTAATGATAACAAGGGTTTTTGGGATACGATGGGGTCCGAGATGTACGGTACCCGTGTCTATGGCGTAGAGCGTAGTCCGTTTACTTCTGGGTCGATTATTAAATACCAGATATCAGCTACCGACATTCTCGGTAATACCGTAATTTTCCCTGTGGAAAGATCAACGATAGAGATTCCGTCAGAAAACCCGTTTGTTCGTGAAATTGATGTAACCGGAGTTACTCTGAAGACTTCCTCGGCCGTACTTTTGAAATCGTGGAATGAGTACGATGTTTCAATGGAACACGATGCGACCGGCCAGAACAAAACATTCTATTGGTATTACGGTGTTTCCCGAACCGACTCAGACAGTCAGGGTAATCTGTTTGTTTTGGTGAATCATCATGACTACCTGGGAAATGAGTGGTCCTTGCCCCAGGAAATCAAGAAATATGACACCAATGGTTCACTTATGAAGATCTTCAAAGTAGATGATGTAGATGCTCCGCCATATGCAACCACCACTGCTTCAGGAAAGGTTTGTACCCCAGGGCCTCACGACATGGCGATCGATGGTCAGGGTAACATTTATGTCACTGATAATTGCGTGCAGGCGATTCATAAGCTCACTTCTGAAGGGGTTTATATTGAGACCTATTCCTCTCCGTGCGGAATATCTTATTCTGGGGAGAAACCTGCGCTTATTACAATACATAAGGACAGTGGCGCAATATATATGAGCTCCCAATACATCGGGACAATAAAACTTGATACCAGTGGTAATTGCGATCAAGATTTCTCTTCCCAAGCGAGCCCCGCCCGTAATGGAAACATCGCTGTGGATAGTGACGGTAATTTATATGTGAGCATTCTCCATTGGAATACAGATCAACCCAACGGTACCGGCCCTGTTATCTACAAATATGGTCCGGATGGGAAAAAGATGGCTGACTGGGGATATATAGGGGATAACGATGAGGAGTTCTCAGGGAAACAACATAGCTTAATCTCACTGGCTATAGGTAAGAATGGCTTTTTGTACGCAAGTGATTCAGGTAAAGGTGAGATAAAGAAATTCACCACTGACGGTACTTTTGTTTCTAATTGGGAAGGTAACACAGTAGGTGGGGGTATTCCCCAGGACGGTTATTTTTCCAAAAACCCAACGCCTTGGGCTTCTCCTCCTGAGCTACATATTTCGATAGATGACTCCACAGGAAATATATACGTTTCAGATTCCTACAACGGTCATGACACTAGAGAACACAAGAAAAGGGTCCAGGTCTTCAGTCCATTCTGATAGGGGATTTGTATTATTCTGATTCGATTGCGACTGCCTGAAGGACAGCCTCAATCCTGGATGTGACACCTAGTTTTGAATATATAGAGTTGAAGTGACCTTCGACTGTTCTTACGCTGATGCCCATCTCATCTGAGATTGAGCGGTTTCTCATTCCTCTGCAGGCAAGGGCCAGGGTTTCTTTCTCCC
The DNA here is from genome assembly GCA_964500645.1 of uncultured Dehalococcoidia bacterium. GTDB lineage: Bacteria > Chloroflexota > Dehalococcoidia > Lucifugimonadales > UBA826 > CAYFIW01. Next base: position 2,999 of record CAZCOH010000051.1, on the reverse strand, counting down.
TTTCAGTAAGTGAATCCATTCCGATTTCAAAGCTTCCACGTTGCTGGCGTCTGCTCCACAATTTACCGAGACCAACAGCTATCGAGGAATCAAGAACCGTCTCTCCTGTGACAATAGCCTCCACAGAGCCTATTAATGTTTCCGGTTCAACTGACTTCATGAGGTATCCAGATGCACCCTGCGACATGGCGTCCAGTACGTATTCCTGGTCATCGTAGTTAGTAAGTATCAGGACCCGGGTTGAATAGCCAGACTCGTTTATTTTTTCCAGTAGCTCTATCCCTGTATAAACGGGCATACGGATATCAAGAATTGCGACGTCTGGGCTCTGGGAACTAATAATGTCCCAGGCCTGGCCGCCATCGGGGAGAACCCCCAGGATTTCCATAGAATCGGACGTCTCTAAAATCCTGCGAATGCCTTCTCTTACGACAGCATGGTCGTCTGCTATGACAACTCTTATTTTGCTATTAGATTCTTCCAAGTCAGACCTCGTATATCTACGGGATATTCTCTAGTACAATATATACCTCTAGATATCGTGATTTCTAGGGTATGAATTCTAGGGTTGGATACTTTAATTAATTGGGGGGTGTTTCTACTTGAATCGAACAAGTAGAAACACTAATGAATATAGGCTAGGAACGTGGTCAAATTACATAGAGTGCTAACGGGGACATTTCCCCGAGTATGTCTTTACCTGAAATTAGTTAGTAAAAATAGGGTTATGGTGGGCGTTAGCTAGTACCTGCAATGCAACTAAATGAGATAGGTGGCTACCAGTTACTTGAAGTAATAGGCCAAGGGGGTCAGGGGACTGTTTATCGGGCTCATGATCCTTCTTCCGGGCAGATTGTTGCCGTAAAAGTACTGGCTTCGACTCAGAGCGACGGAGAATTCCTGGAAAGGTTTCACCGAGAAGCTTCTATATTAGCCACTGTAAATCACCCGAATATAGTCACTGTTTATGATCAGGGCGAAGAAGACGGGCGTCACTATATCGTCACTGAATTTGTGCCAGAGAATCTTGGCAGAATTCTTGAAAGAGGTGGCAAATTACCGATTCAACGAGTCCTGGCAATTTCACTTCAACTTTCCGCTGCACTTGGCGTTTCACATTCTCATGGCATAACCCACCGGGATATTAAACCTGCAAACGTCCTCATAAATGAAGATGGTGGAATAAAACTGACGGACTTTGGTATAGCTGCTGCAGAGGTCATGTCGACCATGACCAGCACTGGTTCCACTATTGGAACACCTCTGTATATGTCTCCTGAGCAGATTCAGGTTTCTGACATAGACCCGAGAAGCGATCTTTATTCTCTCGGTTGCCTTATGTACGAGCTGGTGACAGGATCCGTTCCCTTTTCAGGAAAGAGCACTTTTGAAATATTCAATGGACACGTCAATGACACCCCGAAACCAATACGGGATTCAGTTGAAGAATGCCCCGAAGAACTTGAGGCAATAATATTAAAAACCCTTGAGAAAGATCCTGATGACAGGTACCAGAACGCTGAAGATCTCATAGCAGCACTTACAGAAGTGTCCAATTTAGTGTCTGATGCCCCGGCCATGACCGTTAGAACTAGGGTCATGCCCAAGGAGCTTTCCACCAGGCTTATATCTCGTAAAAGTAAGACCACGTTACCGAAATGGGCTGTTCCAGCAGGAGGTGTAGGGTCTCTTCTGCTTGTAATCGTGGTGGCTTCTATTTTTATATTCACAAGAGGTGAAGGGGCTCCAACTGTTGGTCTGGCAACTGGTGTACAAGCTGTGGATCCTGCTGCATGGTCGCAACTTGCAAATTCTGATCCTTCAAACGCTGCTGCGGGATTAATAGAGGCAACTAAACAGGACCCAACCGCTGCTGCCCAGGCAATGCTGCAATTGAGTCAGACTGACATGACAGCTGCTTCTAATGCGCTTTCCGAGGCGGCTAGTAAGGACAGTGACGCAGCAGCTTCGATACTTCTAAGCTCTGCTTCGGAAAATCCTGCGGCGACAGCTGAATTACTTGCTAAAGTTGTCGCACTGGATGTGAAAGCTACAAGCAATGCATTTGCGAAAGCAGCCGAAATGGACAGTGAGTCAACGGCTAGGACAATGGTGGAGGTAGCTGCTAAAGACCTGGACGCCGCGGGTAAATTGATTTCTGAATCGGCGGCAATAGATGCAGACTCTATTGGTACAGTAATTGCGGCTGCGGGAAGCCAAAATGCCGCCGCGATGGGTGCTGTTATAGCTTCCGCATCAGGTGAAAATTCTGATAATACGGCAACCGCGGTAATAAGTTCTGCCGGGAAGAACATGGCAGTAACAGGAGCTGTACTGGCTGAATCTTCAAGTGCTGATCCTGGAAATACCGGTAAGGTGCTCGTTAGTGCAGGTACAAAGGAGCCTGAGATAACAGGTTGGATGATTGCAGAATCAGCTTCTGCGAATTCGGCTTCTACAGGTATGGCAATTGCGATGGCTTCCTCCGAGAACGCCGCGGTCACCGGCCAGGCCCTGGTAAGTTCTGTAACAAGGAACGTTGAATCAACCGGTAATGCATTAATAGAGGCTTCACGATCTGATCCTACTTCTATTACTGCGGCGCTTTCTGAAGGACTTTCCAAGGATACTGATTCCCTAAAACTGCTTGGGGACAAGATCCCCTCAGCGGCATGGGTAACTGAATCTTCCCCGAAGGTCGGAGAATCTACTTCCGGGGGAGCCGGATGGACCGAAACACCATCTAATATCAACAATGTCGCCCTTAATGCTGCAGGCGTGAACTTCAGTGGTGTTCTTACAAAGCTTTCTTCTTCCGATGAAAATTCAAGTATATCTATTAATGATGTTGGCCCTCCGGTACCAGATGACAGAGAGGGCAGAACTATAAAAAGGTATGTCCAGGTAAGTCCCACGGGATTTTCCAACGAAGACATAGTGTCTGCATACGTCACTTTTGAAATGGATAAGCTGTGGTTTGAGCAATACAAGCTGCACAA
>CAZCOH010000050.1:0-11943 GCA_964500645.1 uncultured Dehalococcoidia bacterium | reverse complement strand
ATGATTGTTCAGACACTGAAGAAGATTGCCTAAACCATCCATCAGATGTCGCATCGGATGAAGATGGATATATTTATATAACTGACTGGGGTAACGAATATCTAAAGGTGCTAAATCCCGAAGGTAATTTAGTTTACACATCTAGAGGAGAGTCCACACTGTCAAAGTGGGCTAGTGAATTCCTAGAAACAAATCTTGAAGAAAGTAAATCAAGACAAGAAGCAAACCTAGAGGATGAAAACATAATTTCGAAGTTCACTGATCCTCATTCTGTATCTGCTCACATTGAAAAGTATTTTTGGTCTCCTGTCGCAGTTACTATAGGGCACGATGAGGATATTTACATTACAGAATCTAACAGACACCGAATTCAAATCTTTACCAAATAACCAATGAGTAGGATAAAATTAGTCATCTTAAGCCGTTCACACAATACAAGAAAAAAATCCTCTAGTTGAATCTCTTGGAATTCGTATCATGATAAATAGTAAAACACCTATTAACGAGTTGGCAGCCAAGGCAATAACAGGCGAACAACTAGACGCCACCGAATCCTATTCCTTGATAACAACCTCAGAGTCTGAGATTCAAGAAATTTGTACATCTGCTGCCCACCTAAGAGACATAGGTAAGGGGCGAATAGTGACGTTTTCCCCCAAGGTGTTTATTCCCTTAACAAGACTTTGCAGAGATTACTGTGGGTACTGTACCTTTCGTCTTGACCCGGACGAAACAGATACCATTTTCATGTCCCCATGTGAAGTTCTGGAAGTGGCTAAAAAAGGCGAATCCCTAGGATGTACTGAAGCGTTGTTTACCCTAGGAGAGAGGCCAGAGCTCAGATTCCCAGAAGCGAAGGAATGGTTAAAAGAAAATGGTTATGAAACCACACTCGAATATCTTGCTGCCATGTGCAGATTGGTATTGGATCAAACCAATCTTTTCCCTCACGCAAACCCAGGCACAATGAGCAGACGTGAATTGGAATCATTGAAACCATATAATCCGTCTGCAGGATTAATGTTAGAAAGCACAAGTCATCTCCTTTATCAGAAAGGGGGGCCTCATGAGTTCGCCCCCAGTAAACGCCCTGCAGCAAGACTGAAAACTATAGAGACAGCAGGACAATTAAAAGTACCTTTTACAACCGGGCTCCTGATAGGTATAGGCGAGACAGTACAGGACCGGGTAGATTCACTGCTTGAGATCAGAGAATTGCACCACAAATACGGTCACATCCAAGAGGTTATAATCCAGAACTTTAGAGCAAAACCAAAAACCCCTATGGAAAACATACCTGATGCAGAGGATATAGATATGCTGTGGACGGTGGCTGTATCTCGAATCATATTGGGGTCGGACGTAAATATACAAGTACCACCAAACCTGAACTCTGATCACTACCAAATGTACCTCGACGCTGGTATAAACGACTGGGGAGGAGTATCTCCACTTACGATAGATTATGTGAATCCTGAAGCTCCATGGCCAACATTACAAAATCTAAAAAATAAAACCGAATCAGAAGGATTTGATTTGAGGCCCAGACTGCCGGTATATCCAGAGTATTTCATAGATACTGAGGACTATATTCCTAAATCTCTTAAAGAAAAGGTAGAATCTATGACAGATGATGAAGGTTACGTTAAAGGAGGACTCGCCAACTATAAATAAACATGAATAGTCAGGCGACAATTATATGGCAGAATTAATGGAATCAGTTAGCAGCGACGTTTCACAGATATTATCCGCAGCATTAGCTGGTGAAGATATAACTGTAGACGATGCATGCGTGTTACTTGATGCTAAAGGAGTTGACTACAATTCCACTCTTACCGTTGCCGATGAACTAAGAAGAAAGACCGTGGGCGACATAGTTACCTATGTGGTAAATCGAAACATAAATTTCACAAACGTTTGCATAAAGGGCTGTGGATTTTGTGCTTTTAGTAGGGACTTCAGGGAGGAACAGGGATATTTCTTACCAGTTGAAGAAATAGTAAGAAGGTCCCGAGAGGCGTGGGAATACGGAGCAACCGAAGTATGTATTCAAGCAGGGCTTCCTCCACAGATGGAAGGGGACCTTTACATCAGGTTATGCGAAGCAATCAAAAAAGAATTACCTGACATACATATACATGGATTTTCTCCTGAGGAAGTTCTATACGGTTCCATAAGGTCGAAAGTATCCATAAAGGAATACTTAATCTCTCTCAAGAACGCTGGAGTCGGTAGTTTACCAGGAACTTCGGCTGAAATTTTAGACCAGGCATTAAGAGACGAGATATCTCCTGGAAGAATCACTAAAGATCAGTGGATAGAAGTAATCACAACAGCTCATGAACTGAGTATACCTACCACTTCAACGATAATGTTTGGTCATGTGGAGACAAATAAACAAGTAGCGGAGCACATTGGACTCATAAGGGATTTACAAAAGGAAACTGGGGGATTCACTGAATTTGTTCCTCTGAGCTTTGTCAATTCTGAAGCCCCTATGTTTCTGAAGGGACTAGTGCCAAATGTGAGAACCGGGCCCACAGGTATGGACGTTATGAAAGTTCATGCAATATCTCGCATCATGTTGAACAACTGGATTCCTAACATTCAAGCATCTTGGGTAAAAGAAGGCGACCGAATTTCCCAGTTACTTCTTAACGCAGGTGTAAATGACTTGGGAGGAACTCTTATCAACGAGAGTATCTCGACTTCCGCTGGTGCACAACACGGCCAATTAATGAAACCGTCTACTTTCAGAGACATGATAAGGGATGCAGGACGAATACCTGCAGAAAGACACACGACATATAAAATCAGGAAAATTTTCGATTCTTCCGATGTCGAAAACGACCCTCTAGACTACGTCGGAGATAATGTCGAAGACATATTTGGATCCTATAACAAATTAATAAATTTGGAAGAGTATAGGTTTGAACACCCTAATCGGGTTTCTAAATAAACAGGTCTTTTAGATTAGATATGTGCAAATGACTAACAGAGTCATTTTTTTTGATGGTTACTGTGTCCTGTGCAATTCTTCTGTTGATTTTCTGATTTCCCGAGATAAAAGGGACAATTTTAGATTTGCCTCATTGCAATCTGACAAAGCGGCAAAAATATTAAGTGAATTTGATATTGATCCTAATATAATTGTTAATCCAGATACCGTAATCTATTTACGAAACGGAGATCTGAAATTCAAGTCCGACGCAGCAATACATATAATCTCTGACCTAGGAGGGGGCTTTTCATTATTCAAAGCACTTATTTTCTTACCGAAATCATTGAGGGATTCTGCCTACAACCTTGTAGCCAGAAAAAGGTATTCTTTATTCGGTAAAAATGAATCCTGCAGGATCCCTAAGCGGGGAGAAAAACATAAATTCATAGAATGAAAAGCCAGAATCAATTTTTTACTGTAACGGTTATGCAGTTGAAGTAAAGTTCGGTAGATCCATTAGGCAACAGGTATAAAAACAATGAGAACAATCAATTTTATTGTCCCCTATGTGGCTGCCCTTGCAGGCGCATTTATTGCAATAAAACTGGTGGGATTGTCTGCTCCTTGGTACCTCAGACTAGTAACAGTTTTCATAATGTCATATTTATTGTACGCCGGGGCAAAATATATACTCGAACTCCTGTGGAAAAATAAGGATTAGCTCCAATTTAATTCCTGTTTACATACAATTTGGCAAGGAGTCTACAAGACTTAGAATACTTTCCAGATTCTTTTAGTAACCAACGCCCATAAGGGCATTCTGATAAACCCATACAGGCAATGAAACTGATTTTATTTTAAGGATAATTATTATAAACGTCCTTTGTGAGCTCTTCGTCATCAGGAAATGGGCTATCATCAGCGTATTGAACAGATACCGCAATTTTCTCCTGGCATTGAAGATCAATGTTATCGAGTTCATCCTCATCTGCAAAAGACCCGTCAAGAATATATCTCCTAAATGAAGTAATACAATCTCGATCCATATAAAAACTCTGTTCTTCTTCCGACCTGTAAGTCAGAGGATCATCATGTCCAGCGTGGCCCAAATAACGATAAGTCTGTGCCTCTATCAAAGTAGGGCCTTCTCCTGACCTTGCTCTGGCAACAGCTTCCTTCGCTACCTCAAAAACATCCAAAACTGATTGCCCATCCACAGTGACCCCAGGCATTCCATAACCTTCTGCTCTGTTAGAAACTGAACCGCCGGCTACAGAATACTCAAATGGTGTGGATTCAGCATACCGATTGTTTTCACAAACAAATATAACCGGAAGATCCCATATACTCGCTAAATTCATTGATTCATGAAGAGTCCCCTGACTTGACGCTCCATCACCAAAGAACACAACACTGACTTGCCCGGTCCCCTTAACTTTTGAGGTCAGAGCCACGCCTGTTGCCACTGGTATATTTGAGCCAACTATCCCGTTTGCACCCAGCATACCTTTATTAATATCAGCAATATGCATAGTTCCTCCCTTCCCTCTGCCAGTCCCAGTCACCTTACCAAATAATTCCGACATCATTTCATTTAAGTCCACTCCTTTGGCAATGCAATGATGATGACTCCTATGAGTTCCGAGAACGTAGTCGTTATCATTTAAGTGTGCACAGACTCCTGTTGGAACGGCTTCCTGTCCTATGGAAGAATGGATACCGCGTAATTTCCCTAAATCAGCTTCTCTCCTAGCCTGCTCCTCGAAACGACGTATCAGCAGCATTCGTTCGTATAGCCATATAACTGAGTCTCTATTAATTTCTTGATAAGGCATAATGTCGCCTCCAATTTGTTCTATATGTTAAAAACAAAAACCTAAATTTATCCTCCATGTGAACTGGAAACCCACCCTCCATACACTGGGTACTGACTACATATAAACTCGATATATGAGGGTTGTCCATTTCCATTAGCTACAAACGCTCTTTCGATTGCTGGGATGATCTCATCAGGAGATGAAACTCTTTCCGAATGAAGACCCATTTCACTTAATACTTTAGACATATCGACCTGATCATAATTCAAGACTGAATGAGTGTATGGGTCATGACCTTCTCCCCAAAATCCAGGTCCATAGCCAGAGAACCCACCATTACTTATATGCAGTATCGTGATTCCTATTTTTTCACGCACTGGCACTTCCAGATTGCCAAGCATGTACCCTAGACCAGCTTCACCAGTAACCGCCACCGCAGTCCTATCAGGAAAAGCAATCTTGGCAGCCATGGTGGCTGGAAGACTGAATCCAAGCGTAGAAACATTCCCCCAACCGAGAAACCCTCTGGGTATCAGTGTTTCGTAAGTGGTGCTTAATTGATCCCTAGTGTTTCCAGACTCGTGAGTTACAAAAGATTTCAGAGGGTCTACAACCTTTCTTAAATCTGAATACACTCTGTATGGATTTATTGGAGTATCATTCGAACTCATAGCAGATTCATAACTAGCATGGTCTTCTTCACGAAGCTTATTAAGATTAGAAACAGCATCATGATTGGTAATGCCTTGACCGGATGTCTTCTCCCTCAATTCATTGATGAGAGCCCTTAAAGTTGTGGTCGCATCACCCAAAACTGCGTGATGTGTTGGAAAAACCTTGTTTATATTTAATTCATTGAGTGCGCACATGATTATCTTCTTCGAAGCCGCATTGGGAACAGCATGTGAAAATCTGCCAGGTGAAAGACTAGAGCCAACAGCTAGAATAAGGTCGGAATTCTCAAGTAATGCGGCGGTATGAGATCCTCTAACTCCTCCTGACAATCTATGGTTTTCAGGAAATATACCTTTAGCTTTCAAAGTTGTGACTACGGGAACATCGGATAGTTCAGCAAACTCTTTCAGTGCATCTTCAGCACCCGAATATACAGCCCCTTCACCTACATAAAGAATAGGATTTGAAGCTTCCAAAATCATTTTAACGGCCTCCGACACATCAGAAGGGTCTGGAGCATACTTCCACTCTTTTGATGTGAAATATGGATCTAATGTTTCATCAAATTCAGCTGAAGCATCAGGTACTGCAATAACGACAGGTCCTGGAGAGCCGTTCCTCAACATACTGAACGCTCTCCTCATAAATTCATTGGTTCTATCAGGAGAATCTATATATCCATACCATTTACTGACTGATTTTAAGCTGGAAACCACATCAAAATGACTATTTTCAGTACTTCCAATTGGAACACCATCCGTTATGCATAAAATTGGGGAATTATCTTCATAGGCTTGTGCCAATCCTGCATACGCCACCTGAATTCCCGCTGCATTTACACCTCCCTGCACGGTGCATACACCTATTTGTTTTCCCGCCGTCACTCTAGAAAACCCATCAGCCAACGCGATTGCATATCTGTCGTCCCTCATCATGATCATTGGCACATTCTCTTTTCCCAGCGAATTATTAACCTTGCAAACCGGAAAAGTTGAAACCCATTCAATACCCTCTTCCTTCAAAATCCTTGCGATAGCAGTTGCAACGGTTATCATGTCCAAATTCTCCTTTTACTAAGCTGAGTCCTAATTTAACAGAGGATGTTGTTTGTGTGTCAGAGGTTAACTCATTATGATGCCACCATCCACATTGAATGCTTGACCAGTAATATTCTTGGAGCCTGGTCCCGACAAAAACACTACTAGAGCTGCGATATCTTCAGGTTCGTTTGCTCTACCCAAAGGAATTTCCTGTAGCATCATCTCTTTAAGTTCTTTTTCTTTCAGTCCTGTCTGATCTGACCTCAAAGATAAAATTCCTGACAACATATCTGTCTGAACTATCCCTGGGCATACTGCATTCACGTTTATATTGAACTCAGCCAATGAACTGGCCGCACTGTAAGTCATAGCTATAACTGCGCCTTTACTGGCTGCATAAGCAGCATTTGAGCTCCGCCTGTAACCTTTGCCTGCAATTGAAGCCGTGTTTACGATTCTGCCACCATTTTTTTTACGCACCATAAAAGCCGCAATTTTTTGCATACAAAAAAATGCTCCTTTTGAATTCACTCTATGTATAGAATCCCAATGTCTTTCATCTATTTCCATGAAATTAATATGCCTGGTTAATCCAGCATTATTGAATAAGACATCTATGCCAGAATAAGTTTCGTCAATTTCATTAATCATCTCGTCAATGTCTTCAATGTTCCCTACGTCAAGTTCCAAGGCAATAGAACTCGCCCCCATATCATCCAGTTCCTTTTTTGTCTCAATACCCGATTCTTGATTAATATCGGCAATTACAACGTTGGCCCCTTCCATAGCAAACAATCTTGCCGCTGCCCTTCCGATACCACTTCCAGCCCCAGTAACTACCACCGTTTTTCCATCAAAATCCATAATTCACTTCCCACTTCTAAAATTTAATTAACTAGGCACCAAGGGTAAAGTAATGTGGGACGGGTAGTCCCGAGAATGGTGCACTGTCTGCAAAGCAGCAATAGGTTCGGAATCCTGTCCAATTGGAGCACCCGTATTCATATTTCGGTCAAATCGCGGAAAATTGCTACTAGAAATCTCGATTCTAATTGAGTGTCCTGCAAGAAACACATTGCTTGTCGCCCAGAGATCTATATCGTATTTAACAATGTCTCCCGGCGTAATATTTGAAACTCCGTTACGGGATTTACGATATCTTGCTCTTATGATCCCGTCAGTTAAGTTACGAGCAAATCCTCTTGGATCAACATCAACTAGCTTTGCTGTAAAATCTGTGTCAACAGCGGAAGAAGAAGCATACAAAGTCACGCTGACCGGACCCGTCACTTCCAAGTCTTCAGAAAGTACTGGAGAAGAATAAACTAAGACATCTTGTCTTCGTTCAATTTCTCTTTGATCATATACTCCAGATCTCATGTAATTATCATCACAGCATAATCCTCCTCCTCTAGTAGGAACTGGATTGTATGGATTGTACAGAAATGAATCGTATCGCTCTAAATCTGGTGTCGCCTGAGACAGAATCCCATCTCCATTTAGGGTATTTGCCGAACCTCCGCTGTGAAAATAGAACTTCGTGTTAATAGCTCGTTCCAAAGGCCATGTTTCTTCATCTCTCCACTTATTTGACCCCATAACAAAGATCCTGACTGGCTTTCCAAAACATTTGGTATTATCTTCCTCTTTAAGCCACTGATCATAAAAAGAAAGTACTCTCCCCTTTATATCAGCACTGTCACGAGACGAAATAGAACCGTAACCATAACTTCCCGCCATTACTCCAGTATCCCCATGCACCCAAGGTCCAATTAACAAAAGTTGACCATCTCTTGCACGCGTAGTCGCGCCATTAGACCTCATCCCAGAAAAATTCCGGATTGTGCCTCCCAAAAAAATATCATGCCAACCCCCAATATTTAGAGCCGGAGTGGTTATCTGTGGGTGATGGTCCTCAATCGATAAATCTTTCCAGTAGTCATCATATTCCGGATGGTTCAACCAATCATAATAGTAGGGGGCCAACCCATTTTCCAAAATCGACAGTGTCGATAAGGGTAAATGTTCAAAAAACTCTGGCAAATTATCCTTAGCATAGATCAGCTTTTCTTTGTAGTTAGCAGGTATGTCCAGCCTATTAGACAGATTTTCCCAGTTCGAACTAGTGAGAGATCCAATAGTCCAGGAAAGGTTGAATCCCAGTTCAAAAGCGCCTCCCTGCCAAGTCCATCCTTCATGATAGTCAGAAGCCGTTATCATCGGAGCAATCGCTGTCAAGTTCGGGGGATCAGATTTTGCTGCGAGCCACTGTGTCGCCCCTACATATGAGCCCCCATACATACCTACTTTGCCTGAAGACCACGACTGTGAGGCAGCCCATTCTATAGAATCATATCCATCCAGCGACTCATTTGAAAAAGTGTAAAAATCTCCTTTAGAAGAATATCTACCTCTTACATCTTGTATTACTACGGCATAGCCCTGACTTGCAGCCAACGCTGCATCTACAGTTCCAGTTTTACTTGCAGCGGAAGATTTGTCATATGGCGTCCGGGTAAGCAAGACAGGATATCTTCCCAATTTGGAAGGCCTATAAACATCGGCATAGGTTTTTGTCCCGTCTCTCAAAAGGATTTCAACATCTTGATCAAATCTTACTGTCGCTTTGTTTGTCATCCCCTGTCCCTCCTGATTCAAAATTCGAGACATAATCTCATTAATTAACGATAGGTTTCCCGCCCTAACCCGCATACTACATCATTACTGGCGATACTATTATTTTTACAGAAAATCGAATACTGTTTTGCAGTCAGCAAAATGAAATATCAGTAAGTATTCAAAGGATAAATCGATGCAACGGTCATTTTTTATAAAAGACACCAATGATCAAACAAAATTCCACCCAACTCAATATGCTCAAGGACCATGGGATAAGAATTCCCTACACGGAAGGGTTGTATCGGGGCTCATAGCATACGTAGCAGAATCAAATCACATCAATACTGAAGAGGATGCACAACTCCAAGTATCCAGAATTACCGTAGATTTATTTCGACAACCTCCCATGGACACCCTGGAAACAGAAAGTATCGTAATTAGATCTGGGAGAAGAATTAAAGTTGTAGACGTAAACATAAAAGCGGATCTTCCAAACAAAGGTATGAGTGTTGTTGCACGGGGAAGCATAGTAATGCTCAAAAAGACGACAAACCCTGAGGGCTTGATTTGGGCCCCTCCTTCATGGACATCCGTTGCACCGGCAGATAACTATCCAGAGCCCATATACAAGTCGAGTCTCGCCGCAAAAAAGCCAATACCGATATGGCAAACCATAAACGCGGACACTAGCGGAAGCGATGGTGTTCAAAAGGATAAGATAACCTATGGCTCAAACGCGCCCAAAAGAGCATGGATCAGGGAAACACACCAACTAATAGACGGTGAAAACACTAGTCCACTAGTCCGAATTGCACAAGTAGCAGACGTAGCTAACCCATTTGCAAATTCCGGAACGGATGGACTCAAATATATCAACGCAGACGTAAGCTTATATCTACAAAGAAACCCTGAGGGAAAATGGATCGGAACTGAAACTTTTTATCATGGTGCGTCGGACGGGGTTTCAGTGGGTACGATTGCCCTTTATGACAAATTAGGAAGAATTGGAACTTCCACAGTCTGTGGACTAGCTCAAATGAAAGGTTAGGCATATGAATAATGAACCGCCTATAAAATTAAATAGTGAAATGGTCATCGAGAGGGTCTCAGAATATTTAGATCTGTGGTTTGCAGAATATACTCAAAATACAGGCCTAGATATTGAAAATGTCTCCAATGACAGAGGCTCTAGTCAGATTCCTTTCGGTGCAGAGTTTAAAGGAACAAACCCATATTCAAATGGTACACAAGACCTTGATATGTCTGGTATAGATTTATCCACCCAAGATTTACATTTCTCCAAATTTATTAACTCAAACTTGGAAAACAGTGATTTCTCTGGGTCTGACCTACGATTTTCACAATTTGTTGGATGTAACCTGAATAATTCAAATTTTGAAAACGCTGATCTCAGTTGGGCTTCAATAAGTGATTGTGACTTAAGAGGTGCAAATTTCAATAAGTCTGACTGTTACGACATAACATTTATAGAAAACGAAACAGGAAATGGAATTACTGGTCGAGTACATATCCCACAAGATCAGCACCCTTTGTTAAATAGTCTAAATTTTTTCAGTCGCCCGGACCCGGGCAAAAAAATTGGAAGAAAAACTAACCCTTTTCATTTGCCCGGCGACTTTCGTCCACCACACACAGCAGCTTTTGCCTACCACAAACATCTCGTAATAGAAAAATATGGATTGGATGAATTGAAAGTCTGGTAAATCGTTCAAATTCTCGAACGATTTGGTACTATAAAGTTATGATATTTTTAGTCATCAGCAGCCCCGAATTGGTAAAACCATCACTAGTAAAAGAACAACGTAAAAAATACTGGCCATGGGCTCAAGACAAACTTGACCGAGGTCTAGCAAAATCTTTTTATGCTAGAACTGGGAGAGGTGCAGTAGCTATTTTTAATGTTGGATCCAATGAAACCCTGCATGAGCTACTAAATGAATGGTCTGAAATTGTCCCGGCCACCTTTCAAATATACCCTTTGATAGAACCAGACTCTATAACTAAATTCTTGGAAAAGTAGTTATCAGGAACGAGAAATTTAGGATTCTGAAGAAACTCTACCGTATGACTCTATGTGTGTAGGGCTAACCATGAAATGTTGAGCCGCTGCATACATATCTCGAAAATTACGTTGAAGAGGATTAGTGCTATGGAGAGCTGATCCCCCTGCAGACTGAAAAGCAAAAGTAACTATGTCCAGAGATTGTTTGGTTACCCAAGATCCCAGAGCCCGTATTCGAAATTGCTCTACATCCGACAAAAAATACCCGGATTTCACCGTTTCCCAAATAGAATTGAACATCTCACGCGACACCGCCTCTAATGAACGAAGTCTCAACTCCATGTCACCCAGTTGCATTTGAAAATGTGACTGACCAGATATTAAAGATTGCCCTGGAAGTTTTCTCGAGTTCTCATTAGCAAATAATTTAGCCTCTCTTAAAGCCGTCTTTGCAGTTCCTATTGCGATTCCAACGTGTCCAAACACGACGAAAGCCGGTCTCTTTATAGAATAGAGTGGACCGCCTCTTAAGGGCTCATTGTTGGTGTTCCATGTCAACTCCAAAGGAACAAAAACTTTGTCAACTGAGTAGTCGTTGCTCCCACTACCCTTCAACCCGGCAACATCCCAATTGTCCAACACATCAACATCAGAAGATTTAAATAAAACTCTGAGTTCATCATCCGAATTTGATGAGTTATCCTGACGCCTTATTTTCGCCCCAGCCGTAACCCATGTGGAAGCTTTTATTCCACTACCATAGGGCCATTTTCCGGATACAATGTAGCCTCCCTTAGTTGGAACAGCTACCCCAAAAGGCATGGCAAC
>CAZCOH010000049.1:0-12413 GCA_964500645.1 uncultured Dehalococcoidia bacterium | reverse complement strand
GCTGCCCAAGGATAGAAAACAAGACTGTTAAGCAAAAATCATAAAATAGGGGAAAAAAAATGGCACTTTCTAAGGATGAAATTTTAGAGGCAATAAAAGAGTTACCAGTTATAGACCTCGCGGGTCTGGTTAAGGACCTTGAGGAAGAATTTGGGGTAAGCGCCGCCGCCGCCCCAGTTGCGGTTGCTGCGGTCGCACCAGGTGCCGCTCCAGCCGGCGATTCTGGGGGAGCAGAAGAGAAAAGTGAATTCACTGTGACTTTGAAAGAGTTTGGCGATAATAAAATCAATGTAATTAAAGCGGTTCGAGCTGCCACGTCTCTTGGACTGAAGGAAGCTAAAGATCTAGTGGAGAGTGCTCCAGTTCCAATTAAGGAAGATACTAGCAAAGAAGATGCTGAAGCTTTGAAGAAAGATTTGGAAGAGGCTGGAGCTGTCGTAGAGCTGAGCTAGACAGGACGTATTTTCTAATACAAACAAATAGCCTGTATTTTTCTACCTAATAACAGAAAAATACAGGCTATCTTATATATGGAATAGTTTGAGGCCCTTCAGGCAGTACACAGATTGATGAATTCGGGTCAACTTGACACAGTTTTAAAATCGTTTCTTCTATGTCATCAATAGGTCGTAAGTGTGAGTTTTCTATTTGACTTTGGGTTAGATAATCTGATTTAACGTAGACGGTTGCTTTGGATTGTATTTGAGCTTGTATCTGAACCTGCCATTGATCATGGCGGTTGTAGTCAGGTTTATTGATTAGTTCAAGCAGTTCAGCTGGAGAGGATGCAGATGATAATATACTTCCATAGTTACCATGTTTGGGGATTCCATCAGAGCACTCAGCTGCACAAATTATGCTTCCTCCGGTTTCCACAACTGATGACGCTGCGGACATTCCTTTAACAGCCTGATATAAATTCATATCCAAAGGGTAGCCACTGTTCGTAGTTATTACTATGTCAAATTTGTGATCTACTTTCACCATTGAGGTTGATCTTGAAAAGTCACAACATGCCTTATGCACTTTGAACATATTGCCTGCGTAAACACTTGTAATACCTTTATTCTTATTCAAAGTTACATCAAGACTAAAATTAACAGGTTCAATATTGGCTATTTCTCTAATCGCGTCGTGAATCGGATTACCTTCGGTCATCGCCCATGTTGAATTAGGGTGAGCGATCATATCTGAGTTATGTAGGTGCATGATAGTTTCAAACCCAGCTAGGCCTGGTGCTACCATTTTAGGTCCACCACTAAATCCGGCAAAAAAATGAGGTTCTACAAAACCTATAGTGATTTTAAAATCCGATTTGATCCAGTCACTATTTAGAAGTACAGGGATACCATTTTTTGTTGTTCCAACACGGGTTAGGGTTGCCTTATTAAATGCGTCATGATTAATGATATTGTATCCACGGCTTGTCACTGTTTGGCCAAGCATTGAATCCAGTTCTGACTTGTTATTTGACCTATGAGTGCCGGTAGCTATAAATATAGTTATATCTTCGTCTGGAATATGCTCCAGTTCCGCTAGTAAAACAGGCAAAATAACATTTGTAGGTATTGGCCTAGTTATATCGCATACACTTATGCCTATTTTTTGTCCCGAAATTACAGATTGACGAAGAGGTAGGGTCGATATTGGATTTCTTATAGCGTCTTTTAATGCGCCATGTTCGTCCGGTAAAGCTGGTAAAAACTGTGGCTCGATTACCTCAGTACAGTCAGGTAAATCGACAATTAGGCCATTTTTCCCATAAGCTAATTTCACTTTCATTTTGTTTATGCGTCTCTTATAACAGCTTCACATAGGTGGGCTGCATCGACTAGATCCGGAATAGTTACATATTCCCGTTTTGTGTGCATTCCGTGGTCTGCCATACCTACGACTACGGAACTAATGTCATTCAATCTGAACACGTTTCCGTCAGTCCCTCCCCCGGAAGGCTTAAGTAGTGGTACTAGACCAATTGACCTTAGTGCTCGGCTAACTCTCTGAGTAGCTGGATCGTCTTCGGTTAGTGAATATGTTTCAAACTCTGTATGTAGGTGTTGATCAATCGACGACTCTGGATATAAATTGGCCACTTCGTTTACAATTTCTTGTATTTGTAAACGAATTCCGTCTAGGCTTTCGAGACTTGTGCTTCGATACTCTCCTTTAATCGTTGCATTTTCTGCAACAGTATTTCGGACGCTGCCACCTTCTATTAGGCCTACGTTAAAAGTAGTGTTTTCATCCAATCTACCTTGTGGAAGTCGTGTGATGATTTCAGCAGCTATTTTTATAGCTGAAATACCTTTCTCTGGTTCGGCACCTGCATGCGCAGCACGACCTATTATTTCCATGTCGAAACCTATATATGTTGGGCTGGAAGACGTGATTTGACTGACTGGACCTTCACCGTCAAATACTATAGCTTCCTTGGCGGTTATTAGATTGAAGTCAAGATTACGGGCCCCAACAAGTCCGATTTCCTCTTCTCTAGTAAATGCTAATTCCAGTGCGTGCCGTTCTTCCCCATCCTCAATTATTGATTCTAAGCCCTCCAGCATTGCAGCTATACCTGCTTTGCAATCTCCTCCCAGAATAGTAGTTCCGTCCGATACTATTCGATCTTCCTGTACACTTGGCTTTATGCCTCTTCCTGGTTCTACGGTATCAAGATGTGCTGATAATAAGATAGGATTCGGGCGCCCATCAGACGCGACCACGTTGCCATATGCATCCCTCTTAGTAGCAAATCCCATTTTTTCCAATCTAGCTATGATTTCTTGTGCCATGAGTTCTTCTTCACCAGAAGGACTATCTATTTGAACAATGTCACAGAATGTTTTAATCAATCTTTCTCTATTTATCATTGGTTATAAAATCCTTAGAAGCACTAATAAAGTTGTCTTTAATTTATGGACATTATCAGAATCGTATTGCTTAGTTTATAGATTGTTTCCTAATACTAATATATTGGAACTAAAAAAAATTGGGAAATAATTAGGTTGTATGTTTTAAGGTTTGATATTTCTACTGATTTAAATAACACAATAAGCTAACCTTATTACATTAGATCCATCTATAATAATATTTATATAGACTAGAAGTTTAGCTTATATTAATCTTTGCCTGTGAGGTTACATATGAGCAAAATTATTACTTTGTGTTTATCAACTATAGTTTTTATGGTTTTTTCTTTCGCATGCGGTTCAGATGGAAAATCAGAAACTCTTAAAATCGCGGGCATACCCGACCAAAATGTGTCAGAATTGACTCGTAGGTACTCTGTATTTACTGATTATTTGAGTGATGAACTTGGGGTAGACGTGGAGTATCTAGCTACAACTGATTACTCTGCAACAGTCACTGCATTTTCACAAGGGGATGTGCATATGGCCTGGTTTGGCGGACTCACTGGAGTTCAGGCTAGGCTAGCTGTTCCGGGATCTATCGCCGTTGCTCAACGAGCAAGAGATAGGGAATTTCACTCTGTATTTATTTATAACAAATCAGTAAATGTTGAAGGCTTGCAGGATTTGGAAGGGTTAGCATTTGCTTTTGGGAGTGAGAGCTCAACATCAGGCCACCTAATGCCAAGACACTTTCTAATGCTCGCAGACATAGATCCTGAAACATTTTTTGACGGACTACCGATATTTTCAGGTTCACATGATAAGACCTGGGCGATGGTTCAGAGTGGAGCTGTTCAAGCGGGGGCGCTCAGCGAGGCAGTTTGGGAGAAAGCTGTTTCGGCAGGTAAAGTTGATGCATCAAAAGTGGATGTTTTCTATACTACGCCATCTTATTTTGATTATAACTGGACCTTGCGTGCTGATGTAGATGAAACTTTTGGAGATGGATTTTCCCAAAAGGCTACAAGCGTCATTATCGAACTTCAAGATCAAGAAATATTGGATTTATTTTCTGCAAAGGAATTTGTTTCGTCTGATAATTCTAATTATTCCCAAATAGAAGAAGTGGCTCGTGGCATAGGTATTATCAAGTGAATGCAACCCAAGTAACACTGCCTTATAAAGTTGAAAGTGTTACAAAGAGTGGCGGTAACATTCCCATTATTGAGGATATCAGCTTCAACATAAATGAAGGGGAGAAAGTTGCTGTTTTGGGATCTAGTGGTGTGGGTAAAACTACCCTTTTGAGACTTATGTCAGGTGAGCTAAGTCCTGATAATGGCATGGTTTCAATATATGGGAATGACTCTCTATCTTTCAAACAAGGTCAGGGATTATCTAGGGTGGTTGGCCTGATAAATCAGCAATATGATTTAGTAGATGAGCTTTCAGTCATTAATAACGTGTTGGCTGGTAATTTAGGAAGATGGGGTATTGTAAAATCTTTGTCTTCGCTTTTGCTTCATCATGAATCCGATATTGCTTTAAGAGCTTTAGCAACTGTAGATTTATCTGGAAAAGAGAATATCAAGGTTTCCAAATTGTCTGGGGGAGAAAAACAAAGAGTTGCTATAGCCCGGTTAATTGTTCAAAATCCTTCTATAGTGTTAGCTGATGAACCTGTATCAGCCTTAGATCCAGCTCGGGCAGAGGAGGTTATGGATTTTATGTTGGGGTACGTAGATTCAAGCGGAAAAACCCTTGTGACTGTTCTTCATTCTCTCGATTTCACTAGGCGCTATTTTGATAGAGTAATTGGGTTGCGCCAAGGCGGCTTGTATTTCGATTTGCCAACCGCATCTTTAACTGAAGGCATATTTAGAGATCTATATATCTAGTGCTATCAGCATGATTAGTCGGAAAAGTATTTCACTTGGTTCAAGAACGATAACATCATTGATTTTATGTGCGACTTTTGTTTTTAGCCTTGCTTTTGTTGATTGGAGTGACTTGATCCCACACGGTGGTGGGGCCACTATGCTTGAAGTGATGCTCCGCGAAATCATTTCTCTTGAATTGAGTTCAGAGTTTGTAAAAGTTAGTCTTCGGGCTTCTTTTATAACGTTGTCATATGCATTGTGTTCGATTTCATTGGCCATAATATTTGGTTTGATTGGCGGTATATTAGCTTCAGGTGGGTTGTTTTCAGGGTTTTTAGCCAAGGTTTTAGGTATATCTTTATTTAGAGCTTTGTTAGCTATTTTGAGGTCGATACATGAGCTAATATGGGCTTGGTTGATCGCGGTATCACTTGGGTTTTCACCTATATCTGGTGTCATCGCACTTGCAATTCCATACGGAGCAATATTGGCAAGGGTATATGCTGACTTTCTCAATGATGTACCACAAGCCCCTCTTAGTGCCTTACGATCTTCCGGAGCTTCATCTTTTCAAACCATGCTTTACGGTAGGTTGCCTCAGGCTGCAAGAGAAATGTTCAGCTATGGATTTTATAGATTTGAGTGCTGTGTCAGATCAGCTTCAGTTTTAAGTTTTATAGGTTTGCAGGGATTGGGCTATCAAATAGGGGTGTCGCTAGACGACCTAAAATTTGGAGAAGTATGGACTCTTTTGGCTTTCTTGATAGGGTTAATCGTTTTGATTGATTATTGGGGCTCTTTGTTAAGAAGGTCTTTATCGTAATGAAGAGAATTAATTTTTCCTTTCTAACCTTTTCGATATTTTTGTTTTCTATAGCTACTTTATCTTCTTGGGCTTTTTTCTTTTTTAGTCTGGAACAAAACAGGGGATTTTCAATCGGGCCTGGATTAGAATTCATAACAAAATTAGTTGGAATAGAGCTAGGTAAAGAATCCGCATTTTTATCAACTGCTTCATGGGCGAAGTCGCTAAGATTAGGTTTTACGACACTTACTATGAGTATATTGGCTATAGGATTTGCGGCCATATTTAGTTTCCTGACTTTTCCTTTTGCTGCCCGGACATTGGCTTTTTCTGATAGACCTGTAATTTCTAATCCTTTCTCGACGGCAACTTTTTTATTTATAAAGATGACTCACACGGTTACTAGGAGCGTACCTGAACTGGTTTGGGCGATGCTAATAGTTTTTGTGTTACATCCGAGTGTCATAGCAGGTTCAATGGCTTTAGCTTTTCACAACTATGGCGTGTTGGGCAGATTATTGGCCGAGTCCGTTGAAAATATGAATCAAAGACCTATAAAGGCTCTTAGGTCCTCAGGAGCAAATTCCATTCAAATATTATTTTATTGTGTGATGCCCGAAATATTTCCGAAATTTCTGACATATTTGTTGTACAGATGGGAAGTAGTTATACGAACGACTGTTGTGGTCGGGTTTTTAGCTGCTGGCGGATTAGGAAGAGAACTTAAACTAAGCATGAGTTGGTTTCATTATGATGAAGTCGGAGTTCTTTTGGTTACTTATGTGATATTGGTCTTTTTGGTTGATGGGATTTCCGTATTTTTACGAAAATATGTTAGCTGAATTCATATGGCCTATATTTATTAGCAATGGGCATTCTCCTGTCACGCCCAAAATTCTTTGGAGTAATTTTCACACCTGGTGCAGATTGGCGTCTTTTGTATTCGTTCCTATCTACCATCTGAATTATGTTTTTTACGATATCTCCATCAAATCCTAGTTGGGTGATTTCACTGAAACCAATATCCTTTTCAACATAATATTCAAGAATTGCATCCAGTATTTCATAATCTGGCAAACTGTCAGAATCTTTTTGGTCAGGACGTAGCTCTGCACTAGGTGGCTTATCAATAACTGATTGTGGTATTACTTCAGCCTCATTCTCATTATTAATATGATTACTTAGTTCATACACAATTGTTTTTGGTACATCTTTTATAACAGCGAATCCACCTGCCATATCCCCATAAATAGTTGAATATCCGACAGCCATTTCACTTTTATTACCAGTGGTAAGAACAAGTTGATTAAACTTGTTTGACATTGCCATTATCAGGTTTCCACGAATTCTTGATTGAATGTTTTCTTCTGCTAGTCCCCAGCTAGTTCCTGAAAATGGATCTTGTAAAATTTTTTCATTGGCCTTATAAATTTCCCAGATTGGGAGCGTGATTAATGTAATCCCCAGATTGTCAGCAAGTTTTTTAGCATCTGTGCGACTTCCCTCTGAAGAAAATTCAGATGGCATAGATATACCGGTCACGTTCTCATTTCCCACTGCTTCAACGGCTAGTGCTGCTACCAAACTGGAATCTATTCCTCCAGATAGTGCTATCAAAACTTTCTCAAACCCGCTTTTTTTAACGTAATCTCTGGTACCGAGAACTAGTGCAGACTTTAATTCAGTCATTTTGTTCATTGGATTATTGGAAGTTATTGGCAAGTTGTTTTTGTTTTTATTGAAGACCTTAGAAACTTTAAACACGTCGGAAGTTCCGACTTTGCTAAGATCAGGTAAAGAAAATTTGATTCCCTCTGCTTTTGTTTGAGACTTTAGTTGATCTATATTTATGTCGTATAAAAGAAGGTCTTCTTCGAATTGTTTACCTCGGGATAAGATGTCCCCATGCGGACTAATTATTAAACTGGTTCCGTCAAACACAAGTTCATCTTGTCCGCCCACTTGGTTAACATAGGCTATAAAAACGCTATGATCCTTTGCTCTTTTACAAAGCATTTCTTCCCTTTGTTGGCGTTTGCCAGCAAAGAAGGGTGAACCGTTTATGTTTACGATTAACTCAGCACCGGCAGATTTTTGGACTCCTGTTGGTCCAACTGGATACCAAATGTCCTCACATATATTAACTCCTACTGATACACCTGATATGACCCCAACTGGACATTTTTCACCTTGGTCAAAATACCTTTTTTCATCGAAGACACCATAGTTGGGCAAGAAAATTTTTCTATGTTTGGAAATCAATTTTCCACGATGCGCTATTGCAGCAGCATTGTATCTCCCATCGTCTCTGTCCACGTATCCGAAAATTGAAATGATGTCAGGTGTGTTTTCTACTATTTTTTCAACTGCAGAGAGGTTTTCCGACACAAATTGCTTTCTTAGCAAAAGATCTTCGGGAGGGTAACCCGTCACTGAAAGTTCTGGAAATGCTACTAGGTCAGCACCTAGATTAACAGCTCTCTCTATTTCTCGAATTATCTTTTGGGAATTGGAATTTATATCCCCAACTGATGGGTTGATTTGGGCTAAAGCTATTCTTAACGAGTCCATATCTAAGGCCCTTACATTTCAATAGTGTCCGTGATTGGGCTAGCCCTAACGTCAAATATTATGTTTGGATCTACTGCCCTACAAATTTCTTTATTCTTTGAAGAGCTTCTTCCAAATTTGCTGTTGAATTTGCGAAAGATATTCGTATAAATCCTTTTCCAAATTTACCGAAGGATTCTCCTGACAGTACCGCAACACCAGCTTCTTCCAACAGTCTATCTGCGAATTCTACGCTACTAAGCCCAGTTCCTTCCACGTTTGGAAATGCATAAAATGCACCCTTTGGTGTGGCGCAACTGATTCCATTAATGTCGTTTAGTCCGCTGACAATTATGTCTCTACGACTTTTGAATTCTTTTACCATTTCCTGTGAACCATTTTGGGGGCCTGTGATTGCTTCTATGGCTGCTTGTTGAGTGAAACTGGCTGTACATGAAACACTATTCGTTACTAACCTTGATATCGGTTCAATCAGATCACTAGGAAATAATCCATAACCGATTCTCCAACCTGTCATTGCATAGGTTTTTGAAAATCCATCCAATATTATGGTTCTATCTAACATTCCCGGATAGGCCGATATACTTTCATGTGATCCCTCGTATAGGAAACGTATGTATATCTCGTCTGACATCACAAGAATATCGTTTTCTTTTGCTATGACTGAAAGTGCTTCCAATTCCTCTCTACCTATGACACTTCCACACGGATTGTTTGGCGAATTTATGATAATAAGCTTTGTTTTTGGCGTAATTTGGTTTCTGACTTCATTGATGTCGATATTGAAATCTTTGTCGCCATGAAGCTGCATGGGAACTGCTGTACCACCACAGAATTCAATCATAGATTCATAAATTGGGAACCCTGGATTTGGGTATAAAACTTCGTCACCCGACTCTATTAAAGCCATTATTGTGAAGAACATGATGGGTTTTCCACCTGGAGTCACAATAACATTATCGCCCTTGGCATCAATATTTCTCGTACTGGACAATTCTGCAGCAATGACATCTCGCAAATCTTGGTACCCAGGTGATGGGTTATACGATGTGAAGCCATTCGTAATGGCGCTTCTACCGGCCTCGGCTATGTTACCAGGCGTATCAAAGTCAGGTTCACCAATCTCTAGGTGAATGACACTTTTCCCCTGAGATTCCAGCTTCTGTGCCTTTGCTAGTATTTCGAACGCAGTTTCTGTACCGAGTCGGCTCATTCTCTGAGCTAGTTTCATTAGGGAAAATCTCCATTAAATCAATGATTATTACTAGTATACAACGGTAGGCAACTCGCAAACTATACCTGCAATATGAACGACGTGATATTCGTAAGCTATATGCTAAGCTTTCCCTAGGCTAATTTTTCAATTGATACATTTAAGAATTCATAGTGAAAGAGCGAATTATGAAGGTATATTTAGGAGTTCCACGCGGATTTTGTGCTGGTGTTGTGAGGGCCATTGATCTTGTGGAATTGGCCTTAAAAAAATACGGACCTCCTGTATATGTTAAACACCAAATTGTACATAATCCTCATGTCGTAAAAGACCTAGAGTCTAAGGGCGCTATTACTGTGGAAGAAGTTGAGGAAATTCCTATCGGAGCCAGGGTAGTGTTTTCGGCTCATGGTTCTCCCCCTGAAGATTTTGAGAAAGCGAGGGAAAGAGATTTAAATGTGGTGGATGCCACTTGTCCACTAGTGATAAAAGTACACAATGAGGCAAAAAAATATATAGGGGACGGTCGGAAAGTGATTCTCGTTGGGCATAAAGGCCATCAGGAAGTTAAAGGTACAATGGGGCAGGCTGCAATGCATCTCGTAGATGATCGTGAAAAATATAAGTCACCAGATTGGGATTTAGAAACTCCTGTCACCGTATTAACACAAACAACACTTTCAGTAGAGGATACGAAGCGCTCTATTGGATTTATAGAGAACACATACAAAGATGTAATAGTGAGAAACGACCTTTGCTATGCGACCACTAATAGACAAAATGCTGTACAAGAAATTTCTAAACATGTAGACATGTTTTTAGTTATAGGTGCGGATAACAGTTCTAATTGCAATAGACTAAGAGAGGTTGCGGAGAGGAATGGAAAAGATGCCTACCTTATAAATGGCATAGATCAGCTTGAAACAAAATGGTTAGAGAATGTGTCGAACATTGGTATCACTTCAGGGGCTTCAACCCCGGATTCTTTAGTTCAAGAGATAATAGAATTCATCCAGCCAGACGAAGTGATACCAATGGGAGGGGTTGAAGAAAACATAACCTTCACATTACCCGAAGAATTTAGGTGAATCATTTAAAGGACAAACTCAAAGGGCTATGGAGATTTCGATAGAAAGCCTTATATCTGGCGCTCAGAGAGCAAAGGGTATAGCTATAGTAATAGATGTGTATAGATGCTTCACTACACAGGCTGTTGCCTTTCAAAATGGTGCAAAAAAAATAATATTGGTTGCAGAGATTGAAGAAGCTTTATATCTCAAAACAAAAGGCGTTGGAGATTTGGTGATGGGTGAAGTGGGGGGTAGAAAACCCGATGGCTTTGATTTTGGAAATTCTCCATATGAACTGAAAGATAAAGATCTCTCTGGAAGGACCATCATACAATCTACCAGAGCCGGGACAGTCGGTGTCACCAATGTGTCAGGGGCCGAAATTATCTATGGAGGTTCTTTGGTCGTTGCCGAAGCTACTGCCAAAGCAATTATGTCTCAGAATCCAAGTCGCGTTAGTTTGGTGGCAATGGGGTTGGAGGGTCGTATTAGATCAGATGAAGATGAACAATGTGCTCTCTACTTACGTAATGTCCTACAAGGAAGGTGGCCCGATAATCAAGCTGTTAAATCATTGATTATGGCTGGGGAGGAATCTCAAAAATATGACGATCCGAATTTGACTCAATGGCCAGTAGAAGATCGGACCATGGCACTTCAGATCGATTCGCACAATTTTGCTCTTAGGATAACTGTGGAAGATGGACAATACGTGTCACGACCTGAATATGTATAAGGCTATTAGAAATAGGTGAACAATGAAATATAGAAAGTTAGGCAGTACAGGCTTAGAAGTTTCTGAAGTTGGTCTGGGTACAAACAATTTTGGTGGAAGACTGGATTATCAATCTTCGGATATGGTGATTAGCCAAGCGTTGGATGAGGGGATAAATTTTATTGATACTTCCAATAGCTACGGGAACTCTTTTTCAGAAGAATACATAGGTAGATCGCTTGAAGGTAGGAGGAATCAAGCAATCGTTGCGACAAAAGTATCTAGTAAAATGGGTGAAGGTCCTAATCAATCTGGTAATTCACGCCAACACATAATGGAACAAGTAGATAAAAGTCTTTTGAGGCTGAGGTCAGATCATATAGATCTCTACCAAATACATTGGTGGGACTCTACTACACCTATTGAAGAAACATTGCTTACTCTCAATGATTTGACTGTAATGGGAAAGATTCGATATTTTGGTTGTTCCAACTTTAATGCTTGGCAGGTCTGCGAATCGCTGTGGACTTCCAAAATCAGAAATATTAATTCATTTATAAGCGTTCAACCACATTACAGTATCCTGGAAAGGAAAATAGAGGATGAGCTCCTACCTTTTACAGAAAAGTACAATATTGGGGTGTTGCCTTATTTTCCTCTTGCAAATGGATTTTTAACAGGCAAATACAGGAAAGGGAATCCGTTTCCTACAGGAACAAGACTTGATCAAAGTAACACAAAAATATTCACTGATAAAAACTTTGAATTATTGGAAAAGCTTATAAACTTTGCTGAAGACAGAGGAAGGTCTGTTTTAGATCTTGCTTTTGCTTGGTTGTTGTTTAGGGAAAATGTCAGCTCAGTGATTGCAGGGGCGACTACGGCGGATCAAGTTAAGTCGAATGCCAAGACTTCCGGGTGGAAGCTTTCTTGTGAAGAGTACGAGACAATAAATTCGTTAATCGGGTAATAGAGTTATAAAGTTACTCACGTCCTGTTAGTTTTGATACTGCATAAGAGCCTTTAGGGGCCAGATACCCTATTATCTTGTCACTAACTGATACATGGAATAAGTTATTTTGTCTTCCTAAGATATCCCAGACTATCGTTATCCCTAGCACTGCAAATGAAATGAACATTGTCGCAAGCCCGCTTTTTGCTATTCCCTCTGTAAGAGACTTAGTGGTCAGAACAAGTATTTCTTGTATTTTTGCAATTACAAGAGAGCTAGTCTGGTTGTATTGATCAATATTTTCCAAAGAAGTTTTGCCTATGGATGTGAGCTCTGCTTCAATGACTGGTAGTACAGT
>CAZCOH010000048.1:0-12631 GCA_964500645.1 uncultured Dehalococcoidia bacterium | reverse complement strand
CGGACAACCCTTAGATGTTGTAGCAAAAGATAAATGTTTTTATTTCTCTTATGCAAAAGAAATACACTCATTAACAGACGATGAAGATGAGCATAACAATAGAGATTTATCAAGGATACTAAACAAAGTCTCTACTATTACCAACATTTCTAAGGAAAAAAGATTAGCAAAAAAAGCTCTAATTGTTGACAGAAACGAAATGAAAATCTCAACCAGTGAGAATGGAAAAGTTGAAGTGCAAACATATGCCGTTAATTCGACTTCAAGAGACATGATAGCTGAGCTGATGATCCTCTATAACTATCATGTAGCAGAATTCTGCTATAAAAACCAAATTCCAGCGTCTTACCGAACCCAAGAACAACCTCAAATCGAACGTGCTCATGGGATAGTGGGAGATCCATTAACTTGGTACTTAACAAGCAGATACCTAAAAAAGGCAAGAATATCAATGAGGCCAGAAACTCATTCAGGACTGGGACTCAATAAATACACACAAGCCAGTTCTCCTATAAGGAGGTACTCAGATCTAAAATTGCAGAGACAACTAGTACATTTTTTAAGAACTGGACAACCTAAATATTCCAATGAAGAAATGAGACTCGCTGTAAATTACAGCGAGTCTCAGGTTAGAAAACTCAAACTTATCGAATCGTCAAGAAATAGATATTGGTTTCTGAAGTATCTAAAAGAATCCTACCTTGAAGGAACTAAACCACCACTCTTACAAGCTATAGCATTAGAAAACACTGATGAAGATAGAAATTTATTCGAGCTAGTGGACTACCCGTACCGGTCTAGATGTACCCTCCCTTCGACTGTATCTCCTGGGCAAAAATTCATCGCCAGATTGAGAGGCATCGATCTATGGCATAGATCCGGTCAATTCTCCTTCGATAATTGTAGATGAGATTAATTAGACCAGACCTGTTTTTCTGCCGCCCAATAAAATAAAGTTAACACCCACAATTATAAGTGACGCACCCATAAAAAATATCCACTTACTTAGTCTGGCTAAATAATTATCTCCGACAGGCGGCAATCCAAGTCCTAACACCTTAATCGTCTGACTTTCTATTAAATGAACGGACGACTTTATTGTCCCATCTTTCCGCTCTTCCAAAAATATAGCGGCTGGTAGACTTTTACCATATTCATTAATCGAATAGACCTCAATCTTGTAAATTTTTCCAACATCTAATGCCCCAATTGATGAAGATGTGACTTCGGGAGGAACGGTTATCGATTTCTCGTAAAGATCGCCTATCAAGGAATATCCCGTTATTGGAGTTCCTCCATTGAAAGTGGGATGAGACCAGGATATATAGAAACTCCCAGATTCTGATATTACAGACAATTCAACCGGGGGGCCTGGTTCCAAAAAGGGAAGTCTAACAAAGCCGTGCCCCCAAGTATTATTGGGATTATGTCCCCTAGGCTCAGCTGCAGCTTTTAAATATTTTGACACATCAATTGGACTAAATTCGGGAAATCGTTCCCTAACCAAGGCTATTAGCCCTGTAACGAAAGCAGAAGATTGGCTAGATCCCGACCATACACCACGAGATATAGTATTCAATCCATCAGGGCCTACCAAATCAGGTTTTATTCTTCCATCCGTTGTGGGACCCAGACCACTATTGGGGTTTATGTCAAAATATGAATTTACATTAGCAGCCCCAACAGAAATCAACCCCTCATTTTTGCTTTCTGCAGGATTAGAAATTGAAAACCCTTGAGAATATATTCCTAGATTTTCACTTGTGAAAGCTTGAACTTGTACCCATCCAGGAAAAGGGCCAGACTTACCCTCTATTGAAAAACTAAACCTCCCAGACTCCTCAGGTTGATACGTGATAATTTCAAGAGGGATTTGTCCTTTCAATCCCGATTGCACAGAAGTACTCCAGGCTACTGATTCACTTACTGATTGTCCAAAAGGATAGAGATAAATATTTAGATCCGACTCCGCTGCGTCCCAAGAATCCTCCCAACGAAGTTGCAAAGTAGTCGATTTCAGTTTGTTCAATTGGATAAAATTTGAGTTCGACCCAGCGTTGAAATCAAGTAGAGAATCGTTATCGATATCAGAAAAATTTCCAAACCAAGTAGACTTGGCTTCATTCCCAACACCATTAACCCACACAATTCCACTTTCCACCGCAAAGTCGACAGAACGTAATGGGCTATCAAGTCGAGGTGAAGTCCCGTCTCCCGGCCCGTCCCAAGACCAACCCATAGAATGGTTGATTACATCTACTCCATTAGAAACCATCCATTCAACAGCATCACGCATAGCCGCAGGCGTACCGGGATTGGATACATAAAGGGATGCCTCCGGAGCTACGTCAAATATGATTTCTGCAACGGATGTCCCATGATTCGTTGTTATTTCGCAGTCTGAAATAACGTTTTCAGTATATTCATAAATTGAGCTATAGCACCGTGAGTTAATAGTTTCCGGAAGTTCTATACCCATCAATTCACTAACGCCTAAAAACCCTCCGTCTATAATCCCCACCTTAACTGAACTACCCTTATAGTTTGCTTGATTCCAAAACAGTGACCGAGACACCTCACCGATTGCATCTGATTCCATAATTTCAGGGGATCGTATCAAGGATATACTCAAAACTGATTCTCTTTGGGTAAGCGGTTGAATCAAGTCAAATGGAACTAATGCTTCTAAATATCCTTGACCATTAAATCCTGTAATCCCTCCTGACGACTTAATAAATTTAATAGTCCCATGTGGAGAGTCAGCAACGCTTATTGATACCGGAATAAGTTCTGCATATAAAGGGTAAGGAGTCTTTGAAGTAGTAGAAAGTGGGTGAGTATACGAAGACACTAAATCAAACAATAAAGGATGCAATTTATTGTCAAAATAAGAATAGGTTAAATCTTGCAGATCATCATGTTGCTGTACCTGATTCCAATCTATAATCAAGACTGCCACTAAGGACAAAACTGAACACATTAAAACCAAAAATGCTGCCAACATCAGTCTTTTACTGGTTTTTATTCCAGCCATAGACATCCCTCTAAATCGCGATATATTTATTAGGCTCTAAGCGGACCTCAAAGGTCATATACTGGAGACAATTATTTAGCAGTTTCATAGCTAAAAAGGATGGTCGGGGTGGTCGGGATCGAACCGACGACCTCCTGTTCCCAAAACAGGCGCGCTCCCGCTGCGCCACACCCCGTTCATTTCAAAGATCGCATTAAAGGGTACATCGTGCGCTATAAAGGGTAAAGCGATGAAAGGCTAAATAACAAATCTTATATTGTTATTCTAAAAATATCGCCTGGTAAGTAATGTCACGTATGTCATTGTTAAGATAATTATTTTCGTTCGATATACAATCCAGTTTAATTACTAGAGTTACAAGAATATAATTCGGCCAAAAATCGACTCACCAGACTTAAAATAGCAGGATATTGAAGAATGCCGATTCTAGGAAACGACAATTACAGGTACGAAAGAGTTCCAAGTTGGCCAAATATGCCCAAATACTGGCAATTTGGAGCTGCCTCAGATGGAGCGGTGAACTCTGATGATGAAATTTATATTTTCAGTAGAGGAAGTCATCCCGTCACTATTTGGACTAAGGAAGGTGATTTCATTTCCTCATGGGGGGAGGGTACGTTCTCAGCAAATCCACATGGAATTTACATAGCTCCGAACGACAATGTATGGCTGGTAGATAGAGATTTTCATATCGCTTCTGAATATACTCCCGGCGGAGGTATATTAAGAACACTTGGAGAGAAACTAGCTCCTTCCCCTTCATTCCAGGGGTTGCCTTTCAATATGCCTTCAGGAATAGCTATAGCACCGAATGGTGAATTATTTGTTTCAGATGGATATGGAGGTCACAGAGTCCACAAATTCAGCCCAGATGGGGACCTACTACTTTCCTGGGGAAAACAAGGAACAGGCCCCGGTGAGTTCTCCCTTCTGCATAATATATGGGTAGATAAACACAGCAGAGTAATAATATGTGACCGGGAAAATGACAGAATACAGTTATTTCAAGACGACGGAACATTTATCGAAGAATGGACAAATGTCTCAAAACCTGGGGATATATGGATACATGACGACCTAATCTACTGTGTGGAACAGGGTGAACACGGCGGGGTAAGTATCTGGACACTTAATGGAGACTTAGTATCACGATGGAAGATCGACGAACATCCAGGGAAGAGCACACTGATAAGTGGGCATGGTATAACAGTTGATTCTGAAGGATCTATATACGTAACGGAGATAGGTGGAGGAGAAAGAGTATCCAAATTTGTGCGAACATAAGGTGAGCCAAGTCAATAATTCATTAAAAACAGGAGACTTAAAATAGAAGAGAAACGTTTGAGAGCTTTACTCGAAAGCATTAAGAAAGGTACCACAGACATAGATTCTGGAATTTCAGAATTGAAAGGTCTACCGTTTGAAGATCTTGATTTTGCAAAAGTGGATCACCACCGTGAGCTTCGCCAAGGCTTCCCAGAGGTCATTTTTGGTGAGGGTAAAACACCACAACAAATCTGCAGTATTGCATCTGCAATACTATCAAGATCCGGCAAGGTGCTGGTGACACGCGCAAGCGAAGAAGCTTATAGAGAAGTGCAATCAGTTCACCCTGACGCCAACTACGATAATTCCTCAAAAATTATTACTATCTTAAGCAATGCTGACAATAGTCCGGGAGTACCTGGAATATTAGGAGCGTGCGCCGGCACTTCAGACTTACCTGTTGCCATAGAGGCATCCATAACTGCTGAAATAATGGGCTGCGACGTAAACCGCATATTTGATGTGGGGGTTGCAGGAATTCACAGACTGTTCGACAAAATGGATGATCTACACAAGGCTAAAGTTATTGTTGCTGTGGCCGGTATGGAAGGCGCCTTAGCATCAGTGATAGGAGGCCTCGTGGACGTGCCAATAATAGCCGTCCCAACTAGTGTCGGATATGGAGCTAGCTTCGGTGGTATTGCGGCATTGTTAGCAATGCTTAATAGCTGTGCTCCTGGTGTCGGTGTCGTAAATATAGATAACGGATTCGGAGCAGGATATCTAGCAGCTAACATAGTACTGTCATCAACACCCAAATAACGGTATCAACCAGGAGAAACTATGTCGAAAAAAGAATTGATTGACTATCCAATCGGGGTAACATCCTCCGAAAAAACTTTCTCAGGGCTAATTTACGGCAACTATCATGATGATCTATCTGAAGGTTCTCTTAGACTTGCCTTGATTTCTGGTATTTCAAGTACCTCAAATAATTCAGGTCTCTTTGAGAAAAGTGTGAATGTACTATGTGAAAGAACAGACGTCAGTCAGTTTATAGCGGCAGATCTTGAGAATCTACGAGACTCGATTTCTAATTCTTTGTATCCTCCTACAGACGGATATTTTTTTGACGATATCTCACCCGAAGCAAGATACCTGTGGCGATGGCTTACCATGGAGGCCCCTGATCTAGTTATAGAGGTGTGTGATGCTTCAACCTCACAAATTACAAAATATGATGGATCGACTAACGACGACTCCTTTCTTTCAGCTCTATCACGTGGTGAAGGCCAAACGCCGGGATCAATACCAGGAATACGGATTTCATGCACAACAGATACTGTTGAAAAATCTATCAATGAAGTTGTGGATAATATATTTAGCTCAAACACATCACATTCAGAAGCTCGAATTGAGTTAAATAAAAGATCCGAAAGATCCCCAATAGAAGTTGCAAAAATTTTGGGTGCTGTATACGGATATAAGCTTGATCAGCCTGTAAATTATGTACAGGGAGTTGCAGTAAGCGGAAGACTCAGGCTTAAAAGTTTAGATGACTCTTATCCAGACCCAAATGATGATATTTCAAAACTTGTGAGCTTTCTAACTACTGATGAAGGCTATGAAGGTAACGACAGGAGTGGTCCAAATCTTGCCGCTATGTGCTGGGCTGGTGAACTGGCAGAATCCACTGGAGATAACAAATGGAATGACTTGCTTCTAAAAGTAGCCAACACCTACGAACGTGTCGAAAGAGGAACAGCCCCAAAACCCTGTGATCCTGTATTTGGTTGTGAAGATATGTTCTTTATCTCTGCAATGTGTGGCAGGGCATACAAATTAACCGGTGATAGTGGGTACCTTGATTCATATACAGATTTCTTATTAGAGGCTAATGTCCAGCAAGAAAATGGACTTTTCTGGCACAGTAGAAATGCCCCGTTCTTCTGGGGAAGAGGAAATGGTTTTGCAGCCTTAGCATATGCTGAAGGAATCAGTTATCTCCCGGAGAATAATCCTGCAAAAAACGAACTGATTGAAATACACTCTAATCAGATGGAAGGTCTCAAAGATTTACAACAACCCACTGGCATGTGGACTCAACTATTGGATTTCGACGGAACTTATCAGGAAATGTCAGTAACATGTATGGTTGGGTACGCTCTAGCTCGGGGTATTAGACGCGGCTGGTTAAAGGAAGAGTTACGGCCCGTATTAGACAAAGCCTGGGACGGCGTTAAAAAACGCATTTCTAATGATGCCGGACTCGTTGACGTATGCACAGGCACGGGATTTCAGGAAAGTAGAGAATCTTACCTATATAGGGCCGCAGAATATGGATACGATGATCGGGGTGGATCTATGGCAATTTGGTTCGCTACTGAAATGGAAAAATTACAAAGGTCTGATTCATAACATTAATGTTGGAATCCTTCATATTAGGAATAATTCAAGGTATAACTGAGTGGCTTCCAGTTAGTTCAGAAGGTGTAGTGGCAACTGTAGCCATTATTTTTTGGGATGCTACGCCCGTGGACGCTATTGCATTATCCTTATGGTTGCATTTGGGCACTTCACTCGCTGCACTGATATATTTCAGAAAAAACATAGCTTCAATACTGGTACGTGTAGCCCAATCTCCAACAAATTTTGAAGGAGACATAAGATTTCTGATACTTGCAACCTCGATAAGCATTTTATTGGGCGTACCGTTATTGATTTTGGGAAATGATATTTTGACCGCCAACCAGACTGAAACAGGTCTCAAAATATTTGGCTCGGCGGTGGGAGTAGCAATGGTGATAACTGGGTTATTTTTACTCTCCAGAAAAAGCAACGGCCACCGTGCAAAACACCAATTAAATTTCCTAGATTCTTTAATAACTGGGGTAGCTCAGGGCATCGCTGCAATACCTGGTATAAGTAGATCAGGAATGACCGTTTCAGCCTTACTGGCTAGAGGCGTGGATAAAAAAGAGGCTCTAACCCTTAGTTTTCTTATGGGTATACCCGTAACAGCAGGCGCCGGTATATATGCTGGAATTGCAAATGAATTTTATTGGTCCCTAGAAAGTTTTATCGCTCTTGGCACTTCTTTAATAACTGGATTAGTGACAATAAAAATTCTTTTAAACATCGCAGACAAAATCAATTTCGGAATGTTTGTTGTTAGCGTTGGTTTTCTTCTAGTTGTAAACGCTTTGTTACTTGGGCCTAGCTAGATTACACTACACAACCATTGTGTGAATTTAAGGAGTATTTGATATGGATATAGGAATTGGTCTTGACCCTACATTAGGACTATCTCTTGAAGAACAATTTGAATTGTCGAGAGAAGCAGTGCGACTGGGATATCAGAGCATCTGGACGCCCGAAGGTACGGGGCAAGATTCATACCAAATGTGTTTAATGAGGTGGGCAGCAACAAACCAAGTCGTAGAAGGTGGACTGGAAACTGGAATAGCTGTATCTCCAGTGATGTGGAGAACCCCTGCAGCGTTTGCCATGTCAGGAGGGACAGTTAGCCAGATGAGTGGAGGGAAATTCATCATGGGGATTGGGGCTGGTGGTGCATATAGGCCTGATGTCAGAAAAGTGATGGGCCTTCCAAAAATGTCAGCGTTAACTCTCATGCGCGACTACCTCGTGATAATCAGGCAACTTGTCAACGGAGAGAAAGTTAACTATGACGGAGAGGTATCCAAATTAAGAGGTGCGAGACTAGCTATAAGACCTGCGCCAAAAACTCCCGTCTATCTCGGTGCACTCGGGCCTAAAATGCTGAGTTTAGCTGGAGAATTATCCGATGGAGCAGCCCTTAATTGGTGCGCTCCTGAACAAATAGCTTGGAGCAGAGAAAAAATTGCCGAGGGGGCAAAATTATCTGGAAGAGATCCTTCTGACATCAAGGTGTCCGAATATATACGCGTGTGCGTTGATGAAGATGAAGATCGGGCGCGAATAGCTCTAGCAAAAGCCACGATGGGATATGCACTTGGACCAACTGTACCCACTGAAAAGGAACGTTCTTTTGGTTACCGAGCTCATTTTGAAAGAATGGGATTTTCAGATGAACTATCCAAATTAGATGAATTACGTTTAAAAGGAGCTTCAAACGATGAAATAGCAGAAGCATTTCCTGAGAATATCCTTAGGTCAGTAGCCTACTTCGGTAAGGCCGATAATGCTTTGGCTGAATTTCAGAGACTTTCTGAAGGTCTAGACAATGCGATAGTGAGGGTCGTGTCTTCAAGGCCAGGTACAGTGGAGGGAACACTAGAAGTTATGAAGGCGTGTTCACCTATTTCCTCCAAGGGGTAAAAACACATGATAGAAATGATTAGCATGGGAGAATGCCTAATAGAGTTATTTTCAGAAGAACCCATTGAAACTTCGAAAACATTTACAAGATCAATGGCAGGAGATAGCTTCAATATCGTGGTTGCAGCTTCCAGACTCGGGACCAAAACAGGTTATATAACCAAATTAGGTGATGATCCTTTCAAAGGATACCTGAAGAATTCATTTCGATCAGAGGGAGTAGACACCTCACACGTCATTGTGGATAGAGGAAAAGGTTTCAATGCCGCACATTTTGTTGCGGTTGACGAAAATGGAGAAAGGGAATTCGTTTATTATCGAAAAGGTAGCGCACCATCAACTATCGGCCCCAGTGACATAAAAGAAGCATATATTAGTAATGCGAAAATAATGCATTGTAGTGGGATAGCCCAGGCCATTTCTGAAACTTCAAGACAAGCTGTTCTGAAAGCAGCACGAATCGCGAAAGATCATGGTATTTTGGTTTCCTACGATCCCAACTACCGACACCAATTATGGACACATAAAGAAGCTAGGGCAGCTATGGAAGAAATTATTCCTTTTGTTGACATTTTTCTACCCAGCGCTCCTGCCGACACCATTCCTTTGTTTGACACCAATAACCCTGAGATCGCCGTCTCAGAAGCGCAAAAAAGAGGAGTAAAAACCACTGTGGTAACCATGGGAGAAAAGGGTTCTTTATTAAGTTCTCCAGAAGGATCAAAATGGTTTGAACCATTCATCGGCGGCCGCGTCATAGATACAACAGGAGCCGGAGACGCGTACAAGGGAGGATTTATTCACGGATTGTTGGAAGGGTTCACTCCATCGGACGCTGCTACGATAGGCAATATCTCTGCTGGGCTAACAATAACTGGCAGGGGGGCGCTTGGAGCTATACCTGACAGGGAAAAAGTTTATAACATTTTTGAAAATATGAAAGGAACCAAATGAACGATCAGGAAAAAGTCCAATTCCTTATTAATATCTTGGACCAAATACCTCCGTGTCCTGGATGTGGAATGAGATGGAGCACCGGGGACTTCGAATGTCCACATTGTGGAGAAGACCTTGATGGTAACCTCACAGCCTGGGCAGAAGCAGTTCTCGACAAATTATCTACCCAGACAAGTGATAAGGACTAACTTCTAGCCAGTAGCCCAATCGATCCCATTAAGAACCAACTTTTGGAACCCGGCACTTTGATGACTTTTGCCATCATGTCCGAGAAGTGTTACAAAAACTTTTCCGTTTCCGTAGCTTCTTGTCCACGCCAGTGGAAAGGTACCCCCTGGCATATGCATGTCTTCAGCCCCTTCTCGGTTTTTACCAAATGTGCCTCCATCGAAGTCAGCTGACATAAAAACGTCATTCCCTTGATCCCTGTATTCAATATTCATGTACAGTTCATCTTCTGTCTCAAATGTCTCAAGGCCTCCCGCACAAATATGATTGGAGTCTTGAATATCCACTTGGAATGTGCCATATGGAGGATGAAAACTCTCACCCATTACCCATCCACCACCAGTTATGTCGGCATATTCACTCCATGAGTCTGGAACACACCCTGATATGTGTATACAAATAAACCCTTTCCCGTCACTGATGAAAGTTTTCATAGATTCCTGTTCATCTGCACTTAACACCATCTCCCCTTCCCTTAAGGTATTAAAAACTAAAGCGTCTTTTCCTAGTAGCGTCCCATCAGTAAGCGCTTGAGAGTCTTCCCTCATTTCGACATTGTGCCCTGCCGACTCCAAAAATTCCTTCAACACCGGTGTAGACTCCTCATACGGATGTCTTCCACCGCTCAACAATAATAGTTTCATCTTAACAACCTCCTAGTTCCGATATATTTATCAGTTCCCTAAGCTATTATCAAGCCATGTCCCTCCACCCCACCTATATATGACTTATTTATACTTGCATATACAGAAGGATCGAGTTCCTTACCATCAAATGCAGCATATCCAGTCGAATACTTGTGAGCCCTAAAAACCATATTTGTTAAGTAATCAAATTTCATATCTGGAGACAAAAAGGGATTGACAAATTCCCAAACAATTTTTCCTTCCGTGGTAATCTCAAAAAGTCGTCCATAGGCACCCTCACAAATAAAAGTATTCCCATTGGATAGCCTATCAGCACTGCTTAGATGAAAGCTGAAAAAAGAGACGGGTGGAGACTCAGTATATTCCCAAATAATTTTATCTTCCTCTGGGTTTACCTCCACCACTCTGGATCTATCTATTCCCTTGGAATGACTACCATTATCAAAAATTAAAACGTTGCCATTTTCCAGAAAAGATGCGTGATGTTGATGAGATATTTGACCCGGACCCCACTTCCAAATAAAACGTTGTGTCTCCTTACTGATGATTCCCACAGTGTTTATGTTTCTTAAACTAACTAGGAAATCACCACTGTTTGTTACTGTAAGTGAATTTCCATGGGTCCATTCCCGCCTGCTCTCTAAAGGACAAATAACGTCATCTTCAAACAATAACCCTTCAGATATACTACATTCATTAACTATTGCCCCATCTATACTAACCTCCCTTATAACATCACCGAGCATCCCCTTAGGATCCTCTTTTGTATGGTATCCACCCTTAACATGTGAAGTAATCTCTTCGCTCAATTCCTTGAACATAAGAATAAGCGTATTACCTGTCACTAATCTTTCGAAATCATGGTGAATAAATGGGTCGTCGTATCTCCATATAACAACACCATTCCAATCGAGCTCGATAATAGATGATGAAACGCCGCCTATATTACTTACGATAGATTCGATTGTGGACGGCTTGGTCCTACATAATAGATGGCCGTTGGGTAGGAGACAGGCATGAACTATCCCCTCGTCACTATTCCACCTGTGAACAACCTGACCATCCGTATCAAGCAAAGTCGCATGTGTGCCTCCGTGGGTCGTGAGCAACACGTACCCATCAGAAACTTCTGCTGATTTATAAATGAGCCCTACAGGATGATGAACTGATCTTCCCATCAGTATTTCCTAATGTACTTACTTGATCAAAGGGGTATCTTTTCGATTAGCCCACTCTCCCATCGATCCATCATAATTCCTTACTTTTTCATACCCAAGTAGGGTAAGTACAAATACTCCGTGCGCCGCACGGATTCCCCCCTGTCAATATGTGACTATTTCCTTCTCAGGGGTGATCCCGTTTTCGAGCAATAAATCACTCAATTCCTCAGCCGATCTAAAAGTTTTATGAGAGTCATCATGAACGAATTTCAACCATTCTATGTGGACGGACCCCGGAACCCGTCCAGATCTCTCGTTACCCCTATCGTTGCTACCATCCCATTCACCTTCAGATCTAACATCTAGAAATATAGTGTCATCAGATTCCAACTTGGTTAAGGCATCATCAATTAGACAGATTAATCCATCATCACTTTTGGGATTAAAAACGGCCTGTTTGTCGGATGGTCGGTCAATTGACAAGGGTCTGCCTTCATCGAACCATTTTTTCCATCCCCCATCAAGAACCTTTGTTTTGGCATGCCCATAGTAGTTAAGAACCCACCAAAACCTGGAGGACCACAAGCTCCCGCTACTGTCGTAAGCGACGACAGTTGTATCATCTCCTATCCCCATTTCCTCCATAAGATCTTTCACAACATCAGGTTCGGCTACCCAGGGATAATCCTTAGGATTGGATGAATATCCGGGGTGCTTTATGTAATGATGGACTTTGATACCAACTGCCCCCTTTATATGAGCCCGAAGATATGAATCAAATGGGTCACAATCTACAACTCTCACGTCTTCATCGTTAATGTGATTTTCCAACCATTCTGTTGTAACCAGCAAATCTGAATTTTTAAAACCTTTAGAAGGCATTTGAATCTCCTGAATTCTTGGGGTTTTTTGTTTAAAAAAAGTGATGTCGTAGGCTTTGACCAAAGGGTTGCGGGAGTATACCACAGGGAAAATTCAAACCCTATTGCTCCAGCTTACGAGGCTGGTCAAGATCT
>CAZCOH010000047.1:0-12904 GCA_964500645.1 uncultured Dehalococcoidia bacterium | reverse complement strand
TCTTTAGCCGTAGTGTGAACAAAATAAATTCCTGTCTGCGTATGCTCTGACAATCGAGTTATTTTCCTAAAGGAAATATCTTCTGAGACATTGTTATGTGCTAGATGTAAGTTATAGCCCTGATCACGTCCTTCTCTCACGAGCTTTGATTCCATATACTTAACCATGTCATCATCCTCAGCGTGTACAGCCATAATCCCACCATTTTTACCAACTGCATCAAATATGGCCCAAAGATGACCATAGGGAACCTTACCCCCAAATGTAGTAAAGATTTTAAAACTGGCTACACCTTCTTTTATAGCATCCCCTATTTCACTTATCGTTTGGTCTGGCACCTCCCCAGCAAATGTATAGTGAAAAGCAAAATCAGTGTACGAGTGGCCTTGGAAAACACTTCGCCGTTTATCTAATCTTTCCATAATCGATTTACTCGACTGATCTCCCTCCTCCGTCCCTTCCATACCCCCTGCAAAATCTATGAAGGTTGTTACTCCACCGTGAGCTGCCGCACGGCTTGCGGC
The DNA here is from genome assembly GCA_964500645.1 of uncultured Dehalococcoidia bacterium. Classification (GTDB taxonomy): domain Bacteria; phylum Chloroflexota; class Dehalococcoidia; order Lucifugimonadales; family UBA826; genus CAYFIW01. The sequence continues at coordinate 12,380 of CAZCOH010000047.1, read as the reverse complement.
CTCCGGTGATTGAGTCATAACTCCTCGCCTTCCTGCCCATCTTTCTCGGACACGAGTAGCAATATGCGTATGAGGCTCGATACCTCCTGGAAAAACATATTTACCTGTCGCGTCAATTGACGATACAGATTCATTACTTATGGAACCAGGAGCTGAAACAAAAGCTATTTTCTCTCCCTGTATTCCGATATCAAATTTACCGGATCCGCTTGGAGTAACGACCGTACCGCCATTTATAACAAGGTCCAACATTTGGATTTCTCCCTAAATCAACGCTCAAAAAATCAACGCTAAAGCGAATAGTACCATCGAGTTGATTATTTAAATAAGTTCAATAATTTCACGTCAATTTAATAAAATCCTTACAATTTGTGTTTACTCTCTGCAATCTGCATGCTTTCTTATAAAAAGCACATTGGTTAAAATCATTAGGCTTGGAACTTAGTCTGGTGCCTACGTTAGGCACACTCAACACGAGGAGGAAGTGATGTCCGACGCGACAGCTTTATTAAACGAGGAACCTTCATCTGAAGTCAGCGACCTGACTGACGGGTTTAACCTGATTATAGATGCCTTAAAGCTTAACGGTATTAATACTATTTATAACGTACCCGGAATTCCAATTACGGATCTAGGACGGATGATGCAAGCATCTGATATGCGAATTCTGTCATTCCGCCATGAACAAAATGCGGGATACGCAGCCGCGGTATCTGGATTCCTGACCCAAAAACCTGGAATTTGTCTTACTGTGTCGGCACCGGGTTTTCTCAATGGTCTAACGGCACTTGCTCACGCTACCACTAACTGCTTTCCCATGTTGATGATCAGTGGATCCTCAGAACGCGAAATTGTTGATTTACAGCAAGGCGACTATGAAGAAATGGACCAACTTGCTATCGCAAAACCTCTCTGCAAGGCTGCCTACAGGGTGCTGAATGTGGAAGATATCGGTATCGGCATAGCTCGAGCAATCCGCGCCGCCGTTTCAGGACGCCCAGGAGGTGTCTACCTTGACTTGCCCGCAAAATTATTGCCACAAACAATAGATTCAGAAATGGCAGCCAAATCTCTAGTCAAAGTAGTTGATCCTGCCCCGCTGCATATTCCTGATCCAAAATCAATTGATCGCGCCGTAAACCTTCTCAAAACTGCTAAGCGTCCATTGATCATTCTGGGCAAAGGTGCCGCCTATGCCCAAGCAGATGATGACATTAGAAGCTTGATTGAAAAAAGTGGTATCCCATACCTACCGATGAGCATGGCCAAGGGACTTATCCCAGACACACATCATCAATCTGCATCCGCAGCACGATCTATGGCTTTGAAGGAATCGGATGTAGTTATGGTGATTGGCGCTCGTCTGAATTGGCTTCTATCACACGGCAAAGGGAATACATGGGGTAGTGACCCAAAAAAGTTCATCCAAATAGAGATAGACCCGAGAGAAATTGACAGTAACGTGTCTATTTCAGCGCCAGTAGTTGGAGACATAGCCTCTTCCGTTAAGTCCATTATCGCAAACATGGGTAATGATTGGGGGCATCCTCCTTCAGGCTGGACAGATGCCATAAGAGAAAAAGTTGAGACCAACGTTGCCAGAATGGCACCACGTCTAGAAAACAATAACGATCCCATGGATTTCCACGGGGCTTTAGGAGCCTTGAAAAAAATAATAAAGGAAAGACCAGATACGATCCTGGTTAATGAAGGAGCGAACACTCTAGATTTTGCAAGAACCATAATCGATATGTACAAACCCAGGAAAAGAATAGATGTTGGAACGTGGGGAGTCATGGGAATTGGTATGGGATCGGCAATTGCCGCTGCTGTAGAAACTGGTCATCCTGTATTAGCAATTGAGGGGGACAGCGCCTTTGGCTTTTCAGGCATGGAAATCGAAACAATCTGCCGTTACAAATTACCCATATGTGTGGTTGTATTTAACAATGGCGGAATCTATAGAGGCGTAGACGTCAATCCTACTGGTGGAGCTGATGCAGCTCCCACCGTGTTCACAGAAAATGCTCGTTACGACAAAATTATAGAAGCATTTGGGGGTGTCGGAATTCAAGTAACATCTCCGGAAGAGCTACTTAGGTCCGTAAATGAAGCGATTGATTCAGGAAATCCCACATTGATAAACGCTGTAATCGATAGCAGTGCAGGGACGGAAAGCGGACGAATAGGTAACCTGAACCCAAAAAGTGTCGTAAGTAAAAAATAATTAAAAGGGAGTTTCCACTTGCCGACCTATCACATTGAACATAGACATTCATATGAAAACTGTTATGGCCCACCTGACTTCAATGAGGAAAAAATGGATTTATGGAGACAGGTTAAAGTCAACGCCGAAGAAAACAATGTAGAGATAAAATTTTTCAAAATGAATCCCTCTCAACATGTTTCATTTATGTTGCTTGAGGCGCCAGACTATGAAAGTCTGGAAAAAACGATCGGCCAATGCAAAAAAACAGGTCAGTTCACAATAACACCAGTGGTAGAACAGTTTTTTTTCTAATAAATTTGCAATGAATTATTTTGCTATATGACCGGACCCCTATATGAAAAGTCCTGTTCTTCTGAAGTTATGAACTCCAGTAGTGCCGCATTTCCGTTCTCAGTTGCTTCCTTGGCTCTTTTAAATGCGTTCTTTATATCGTTTGGATCAGACACTTTCTCAGACCAGCCTCCCATTGCTTTGGCCATCTCTGAGTAGTCCCCTCCAAGATCCCTTGTTCTATACATCTCATGGGACGCAGCCATATGACTGGTCTCTATAGCCATCGTTGAATTGTTCAGAACGACGGTAAGAATAGGTATATTACTTCTCACAGCGGTCTCAAAATCAAGCCCTGTCATTCCGAAAGCTGCATCGCCCATAAAATTAACAACAAATTTCTCTGGCGAAGCTAATTTGGCACCTATATTTAATCCCAGCCCTGTCCCTAGACCATGTGATTTACCCCATCCCAGATAGGTACCAGGCCCCCCCGATGTATAAAACGGCATTATTTGATCTCTTGGGCTGCCGGAGTCGTGAGTCACAATTGTTTGAGATGGATCAACTATATTCATAAAGTCCCCTATGACCCTGTACGGGGTCATAGGAGTTTCACTGGAATTTAGTTTCTTGTCCCAATCTTGCAACCAAGCGTCCTTCAAATGTTTAATTTCGCCTTCGGGTGAAATCCTTCCATCCTGGCTAGTCATTAAGTCCTTGCAGGCCTCAATTAATTGCTTCAGTACTAATTTAGCATCGCCTAAAAGACCAATTTCGGGATCATAGTAATTTCCAATATCCTTTGTATCGTTAACGGCGTGAATAATCTTTTTACCATCAGGAATTGTAGTGATCATCCCATGTTTGGTAAGACTTGTTCCAACTGCCAATACTGTGTCGGAATTTAGCATGTAATGTCTGACGGCTCCATTCATTACAATTGATGAACTGCCCAAAGAGAGAGGATGCCTCTCGTCAATGCCACCTTTACCTGCCATTGTCGTCGTCACAGGTATATTAGTTAGTTCAGCAAGTTCTGTTAATTCTTCTGAAGCACCCGCATAAAGAATCCCTTGACCCGCATAAATCAACGGGTTTTTGCTTTGGATTAAAACCTTGGCAGCTCTTAAAACATCATCGTCGTTGGCTTTAGAAATGATTCTTTTTGAAGGTATGTAAGTCTCAACTAACTCGTTACTCACTTCCTGGTTTGCCACATCAGATGGTATTTCTACCATAACAGGACCAGGCCTTCCTGTTTTCAAATTAAAAAAAGCTCGACGCATCGTGTCACAGACAGTTTCCGGCTGGTTTATTTGCTCTACATACTTGGTAATTGAGGAAAAACTCTCGACCGAACTGAAATGAGGGAAAACACGATCTTTATTCAAAGGGTGTCCCAAAGGAAGGAACAATACTGGCGATGCATCAGCATAGGCAGTTGCAACTCCTGGATATGCGTTTTCCGCACCCGGCCCATATTGCATTGCGAAAACGCCCGGAGGATTCCCGGCTTTTATCCTGGCGTAGCCGTCGGCTATACCAACCCCAACACGCTCCTGACGGCATATCACTGGTTTGATACCTGCTTCTGCAGCTGCTTCGATAACTGAAGTCGTCGGGAATGCACTGAGATATTCAATCCCTTCCTTAAGTAGAATCTGTGATATTGCATCTATTACTCTCATCCCTAACTAACTCCTTAATTTATGCCTGAACGTAATAAATTGGAGTATATATTAATGAGGGATAAATAGAGACTTATATAATTAATAAATGTTGAAATTTACAATAGTCGAAAATTTCTATAATCTGGCTATATAATCACAATTTATAAATATATATATCTATAGTCAATGAAAAGAAATTATTAGTCATATCATTGGTGTAATTAATGACAAATCAATCTACATTTCCATCAAGACAAGATATAAATATTTGTTTCGCTCATGTCGCATATCCTATGGATCAAGTTTTTCTAAAACGGAATGAAGACCTAAAATTTTTCCAGGTCAGAAATTCTGAGGAAATGTATGCTTCAATAAAAGACGCAAACATCCTTGTTGTATCAGGATTATGGAGCGACCATTTGCTCGACTCTGTTCCTGGGCTACGATTTATTCAATCCATAGGCGCTGGATTCGATCAATTCCCATTAGATAAACTCAGAGAACGGGGAATAAGGCTTGCAAGTGCAAGTGGAGTAAACCGGAACGCTGTCAGCGAACATGCCTTGGCCTTAATCCTTTCCTTATCACGTCATATTCACACCGGTAGAGATAACCAAAACGCCCATTTTTGGAGGGGGATGATTTCCGACATAAACACCAGAGAAGACGAATTATCCGGAAAAACTTTAGGGATAATAGGGTTAGGTAGCATAGGTTCACGAGTAGCAAAGTTGGCAAAAGCATTCGACATGCAAGTGTTAGCCACAAAACGAGATACGAGTACTGGGACAAAGTTAGCAGATGAAGTTTATAGCCCAGATTCTCTCCCAACCCTCCTTAAAAGATCTGACTTTGTGGTCCTAAATTGTCCCCTCACGGAAGATACCCGAGAAATCATAAACGAAAAAACCCTGTCTATAATGAAACCCTCTTCATATCTCATAAACGTAGCCCGGGGTGCCTGCGTAAACGAGAATGCATTGATACATGCCCTAAATAACGGTGAGATTTCAGGAGCTGGCTTGGATCACTTTTGGGATGATCCTTTACCGGATAACAGTCCTTTCTGGGACATGGACAACGTGATAATTACTCCACATACGGCCGGTGAGACAAGATTATATGAGGAAAACGTTATAAATATACTTCTAGAGAATATAGACAGACTATCCAAAGGAGAAGAGACTCTAATCAATCAAGTTGTATAAGCAACATTGAATTGTAGGACCAAAAAGAGACCTTCACCAAATATTGTCAAGACTAACGTACTAACGAATCAGGACAAGGTATTGATGAACGTGTTGACCATCACAATACGCCCTAGAGATTGAATTGAGGTTCCAGGTAGTTCTTATCCTTTGCGTACACCTGAACCCTTCCTCTCATGCAATCTGTGACCACGATTCGGTTACTACTATCTACAACCACACCCCTTGGTCTTTCAAATCTGCCTAACTCTACAAGATCGGAAGGATCAACACGTTGAAATGCTTTAACATAATCTGGATTTGCAGCAATCCAATCCTGGGCCGCTGATGAAAACTGGTTATCGTCACCATATAACCCACAAATTATCTCGCCATCCGGATAATAAACTTGAACACGGTTGTTCCCGAGGTCTGTGACATAGACATCTCCATCAGAATCTACTGCCACGTCGGACGGATGATCCAATTTACCTCCGTCTGTTTTTTGGGACCCAAAACTATGGATATATTCTCCTTCTGAAGAAAATTTCTGCACTCTGTTATTACCCCAATCCACCACATATATATCCTGATTGTTATCTATTGAGATACCCCAGGGCCCCTGAAAAAAACCTGCCTCTGTACCTAGACACCCCCAACTAGAGATATATTTTCCCTTTTTTGTGAACTTTTGAATCCTGTTATTCATGCTGTCCGCAATTACCAGATGATCTTCCCCGTCAAAGGCCAATCCTGAAGGGCCATTGAGTTTCCCAAACTCTGTCCCAGCTGACCCCCATTTCGACACGAGGTTGAGATCTGGATCGTACTCACAAATCGTGTTGTTATACGAATCCGCACAGTACACGTTTCCATTCTTATCAACCGCCAACCCTTCCGGCCATACGAGTTCCTCAGTGCTTGAATCACACAAATGTTCCTGATCTACCGTTGTTTTCGTGATTCTGGGTTGAAATAGTGGATTGGAAAAAGCTCCACCCATTCCTTCCGAAATCCCGAAGTTACTTACGTAAAGTATGTTATCCGGAGTGACAGCTAGAGCTGAGGGACTCGAAAATCCTACCTCAGCCGCGTGATACCCAATCGCGTGACTGAAATGCCACGTTCTACCCGAAATTGACTTGGTTGAGATCACCATTGACACTCTCCTCGTAACAAAACTCTCTCCTTCGCAATGTTATCTTATCGATTTTGGTATGTTCGGTTTCGTTTAGACTTAGAAAATCACTACTCGATAAAATTCAGCTTCTCAAAATGGCCATCAACTATTGGAACGGCGTCCAATCCCAGCCAATCCTCTGCTATTGTGGAATAGACACCCCTAAAATCCTGATTCGGTACCAAATCCCCTTGTTCCAAATCTGCCGCATCAGTACTAGGATATTCACCATAAATCCCACCTTTTACGGAGGGGCCTAGCGCAAAACAAGCACCAGCAGCACCGTGGTCTGTTCCTGAACCATTGTCTTTTACCCTTCGGCCAAATTCTGAAAAGAGGAACATTACCACCTCTTTGTCAGCTTCATGGTTTTTAAGATCCTCCCAAAAGTCAGTTATCGCCCTAGAAAGTTCTGTCCACAGTTTGTCAAAAACAGGCGGTTGTGAGGCATGAGTGTCAAAACTTCCTAATTGGGTGTAAAAGACACGTGTCCCCAAATTAGCAGTGTGGATCATAGCAACATCTCTCAGGCTTTTGGATATCGAACTCGAACCATATTCAACGGTGGAAGAATATCCATCAAGAGCCTCCTTTAAAATGTCAGCCCCTTTCAATGCATCCAATCCTGTTCTAGCAAGATAGTCATTTACAGGTCCAGACCCTATCGCTTGCCCGTACATATTGGAAAACCTCTCAAGAACCTTTGTCCTCCTATTTTCATCTTCTATGTTAGTCAGGAGACCATATGTGTTGAGGTCTGATACTGAAGCTACCGGAACTCCGGGGACAGTAAGGGCTCTGGGCAAAGCCTGGCCTATGTTTACCCCAGTTATAGGATTGTCTCCTTTTGGATCTAAATCCCGTATCGCACGCCCCAACCAGCCTTCCGTACCTATCTTGTCTGGCTCACATGTGTGCCATATATCCATAGATCTGAAGTGAGATCTTGGAGAATTTTCATATCCGACACCATTGATTATTGCCAAGTCTCCACGGTCATAAATTTCCTTCATCGGCGCCATGGTTGGATGGAGACCTAGTTGAGTATCAAGTTTAACTACGTCCTCTTGAGAAACAGAAAAAGAAAGGCGGTTTTCATAATAATTTGAGTCTGTATATGGGATGACTGAATTAAGGTAATCATTACCACCGGTTAGTTGAACAACAACTACAACTGGACTTTTGCTATCTGGATTCATATATCATCTCCAGGTTAAAACTTACGTCGTCAATCACCAACTCAACAATATTGATATTCTATAGTAGACCCAATCAATGCGAGCAGGTCAGCAATGCGAGATACAGCATGCAGGTATTCTTCTTCGTTGTTCCAGCAAAGTTCACCTTCTTTCCTTGCATGCTCGATTAGTTCCTCCAAAGTTTCTTCTGAGGCTCTCACCGGTCCCATAAATAATAGACACCTCTCGACCAAAAGCTCAGGACCTATGGGATTCTCAGCCGAAGTAACGTATTTAGCGATATTTTGCACCCCCGGTAGATCGACGTTACTAAAGTGGTCAGCGACAAAATTGATCCTTTTCACCACGGAACCTGTGTTAACCCATTCCTTCCCTGAATGCCATCCTTCTACACTGGGAGGGTTGTGCAAGCCCTGTCCCATGTATTCTGGATATTGTCCGAAAGGAACAAGCCGGGGATCTGGTCCTAATAATTCACCTGTTGCCCTCAAAGTTCCAACAATAACCTCTACCGGGCTCTTGACCTTAGAATACATAGAATCTTTGAAGAATTTAGAATTAAACAATGTTCTGAGAACCGGTTTGATTTCAAAATCAGATTCCACAAGGGCTCCAGCTAAAATTTCAATTGCCTCTGGATTAAGTGGTGATTCTACTTGCCACGCGGACACTGGGGGTTCGTCCGCGACGAAAAAATTATAGAGATGTCGAGCTATAAATCTGGGGCAAGCAGGTTGTTCAAGAATGATATCAATAATGTCTTCACCGTTGAAATCACCAGTTCGGCCTAAAAATGTTTTTTCTCCAAAATCATGTTCTTCAGGGCGAAATTGATAGTTCCATGGAAACCGATTGTAGGGCTGTCGAGGTATCTTGGCTCTGATCGTCCAACCGGTGAATGCCCGAGCGCATTCGTACACATCTTCTTCAGTATAGTTCCCAACTCCGAGTGAAAAAAGCTCCAACAACTCTCGTCCCCAGTTCTCGTTTGGAGCCCGCTTATGGTTTTCGTTGTTATCTAACCAAAATATCATGGCTGGGTCCCGCGCAAGCTTTATTAAAAGATCTCTGTAATTACCTAGACTATTTTCGCGGAACATATGAATCTGGAGACTCATAGTCTGATCGTTATCAATCTTAGAATTGGCAGTAGCAAAAATCTGGTGCCAGAAAAGAGTCATCTTTTCCTCTAAAACACGTTGCGTATTCATCATATGGAAAAGCCAATTAGCTGCCCCAGGCATCGGAGTGGCACCTCCAACTTCTACATATGGCATCCTTCTATGGAGAAAATGTTCGTCTGCCATGGGAATCTCGTCAGGGGGATTCACCAAGCCTTCAACCACATTTTCATACCCTATAGATACTAACTCTTCCAGCTCATTACGATCTGCGCCAAACCCGGCTCTTCTCAAAAGATGAGCTAACAATTCAATGTCATTTTCTACAGACATATCCCACCTCGGGTTCCATACAATAGATTCGCAATGGTTACAACACAATAATAACGATTTAAACCTTGGTGTCCATAATCAAATCCAATTTTGGATATCTATAGGGGTATATTTAGCCGTTAGGATGAATGGAAAAGATTTAGTTGATATAAGTTAATTTATTGAACGTATGTATATGGGGATCGGATTTCCCACCGGAGTTATGGAACCCTAAGGTTACTTACAGTGATCCCCTTTGGATATTCCAAGAGGAATCGGGGTTGAATCCCTAAACCCAAACAATAATTTTGGGGAGTACGGGAGAATGTTTATAGTTTCACTTGGATCAAACGGATCATATGCTATTTCGTCAATTCCAAGTCAACGTATTTGATATCCACATCGTTCCAAAAATCTATTCACTAAGTATCGGCCAGATTATGTTATCGGCAATATTCATATGAAATATCATCTACCTGTCTGCAAGTCTTGACGATAGATCTCCATATCCCAATTCAACAACTCTGCTATTTCCTTAGTTTTGAGCACATCAATAGGATCCTTATCAGAAGTTCTAGAAATGACATCAAAATAACATAGAAGTTGAGCCAGTGAGGCATTGTCCAGAGGATATGTCGAATAGACACCACTGTTTTTGACAAATACGATACGTTGAGTTCCAGGATCTATGATTTCTGGATCTTTTTCCAGACCTTGAATATTTTCATAAATGGCTGGATTGGACCCCAGGAAAACAACATGGTCAGGCGATATGGCCCAGCTTTTTGCTAATCTTTCGTATAGTTCTGTCTGCAACACTAATTGCTGCACATTTACATCATCTATTAATGAATATTCGGCTCCCCCCATCGTCTTCACATTGAGGTCAAGCGTGCGCCCAGGTACTTTCTCAGTTGGATGTCTCTTGTACTGACTTTCTATGGAATTCAGAATTTCGAGTACCTCTTTTGTATCTTCACCACCAATAATTATTCCGTGATTCTTCAAAAAAACAATTTGAGTTTTAGGTGTCTTTTTCAAAAGTCGATGTATTTCTTGTGCTAATTTATCTCCTGGTTTGTAATAATCAATAAATCCATAATTCAAGGTATCATCCATTCGTTTACTAATAGTTTCTAACCCATTTTTTTGGACCAGATATGAAAGAGCATTTACGGAATGAAGATGAACAACTATTGGTTGGGGCATTAGTGCATGAAAGAAGGTCTCAATTGAAGGCCGCAGATCAGTTTCGTCCAATATTTTTGGAGATACACTGAAATCCCCTTGATCTAATGCACCAGTGAGATGCTCTAGATCAACCGGTAAAAATATATTCTCCCTCTCCGCATTGGCTAGCCAAGTGCCAGAAGCTTTTACCCATAACACCTTCCCGATCTTCCAGGAGATGTTACCTCCTGCCCCTTGTACTAATAGACGGTCTTTTCCTAGATTCATACAAAATTTTTCTACGGAAGAACGTATGTAGTGATTGTTCAACTCGTTTGAGTTATCTATCATTCATCCTCTATTTTCGACACAAATGTACTTAATCGAGTGAAATCATTAAAGGCCAAATCAGGTTTACCATCACCTGTGCCTACTGGATTGCCTGTATGAATCTTTTGTAATGTTACGGCATTGATAGCTTCCCTGGCACCCTTTATATCACTAATAGGATTATCGCCGATCATCCATATATTTTTCCCAGATGGACGTATTTTGTCTAGAGCTATATTAAAGGGCATTTCATTCGGTTTATCTGCCCCGGATTCCTCACTGGTAACAACATAATCGAAACTCTGATCCAGACCAAAAAAAACTAACTTTCTAAATTGTATTTGGGAAGTTAGGTCCGTTACTATGGCGGTCGGTATTGACAACAACCTTAAATCATCCAAGATTTCTTCAACGCCTTCAAATAAAACTGCGTTATTCAGAAAGGTGCTCCAATATGTTTGCTCAAAATCAAGAGAAAGAAAAATCTGAGACCCTAAACCTAAGTTTTCCATCATTTTTTGTAGGTAAAGCAAGCGGCTATGAGAGGATGCCATTCCCTTAAGTCGTTTTTTGATCTGAGTTCTACTTTTTTGGAATTCTTCATCAAAGGTATCAGATGAAATAGAAAACGATTCAATTGCTTTTTGTTTCACAGCTCTTTGCGCAGATAAATGGGCTGGATTATATGGATATAACGTATTATCGATGTCAAACAAAATGGCATCTGGGAGTCGGCTAAATTTTTTTCGATCGTAAACTTTGAACATAAAATTAAATAAATCGTTTGGTAAGAGACTGAGAAATATGCGAGACCGTAATTAATTGCATAATCCCATCAACACCTTCTTGCCATTTAGGGTTATGGTCAAGAAACTCTGGGATACGAGGGGATAGTATTTCTGCAGCCATAGCGATTTCATCCCTTGAGGTATTTCCTTCTATAGACATTTGGATTTCATGCATCCCATCAGTTGTTGGCATTTCTACGTGTAAACCGCATACACCTACCAGCACTTTGTTCAAAGATAATTCGTTGAATCCGTGTGTAGTCCTTGCTACCAATTTTAATTTAGGATGATTGTCATTATCAAAATCCTTTAACATATTCCGATTCATTGGCTGTAAAGAAAAAATTAAATCAGCATATTGTGATTGAGGTCTGATGAATCTCGCGGAATCAGATTCTCTAGTATCTAAAGAATTGATCACTTGTTCCGATGTCTGATTTCTTTGTTTTATATCTCTCTTGATTTTCCAATAACGCCTTAATTCTTCATCTACATCTAGGTACACGCTTAGGTCGTAACATTCTCTCAATATGGGACGATAAAGTGCATGTAATCCGGAAGCAATTATAAAATCGTTACTTTTTACTTGTGATAGCTTACTTAACTTTCCGGTTTGATGATCATAATGCCTTGACTTGATGCTCCTTCCATCCACAAGAGAGACAAGATCTCTTGAAAATCTCTCTAAGTCGTTTGCCATTGGGTTGAGATGCGTTAGCACTTTCCACATAGCTTTATTCCGATCCCAAAGATGATAATCATCCCCCGACAATTTCACCACAGAGTGGTTACCGAAAAGTCCTATTATCGAATTAGAAAATGTATCTTTGCCAGATCCAGAATCTCCCGCCACACCAATGACAAAAGGTTTTCTACTTAAGCGAAAAAAATCATTTTGATTCACTGCCTCTTGCCACATT
>CAZCOH010000046.1:0-12991 GCA_964500645.1 uncultured Dehalococcoidia bacterium | reverse complement strand
TGGTTACTTGTTTAAGCCTGGGAGGTGAACCAACGGCGATTCCTCCGGCAATTGTAGGCTTAACGTCCTCTGGCCCCCATTTTTCCCCTGAGGCTGCTGACACAATCGGCATTACAGATCGGGCCTGTATACAGTGCAATTTTGGTATGTGAGTGATGAGTCCTTGTTCTTTTAATTCTGAGAACCCTTTCCAGGCCCCGAGAAATAGAGACCCATTCCCTACGGGGATTACTATGTGATCGGGCAAATTCCCATTCATGTCTCTATATATCTCATGGGCAAACAGTTTTGTTCCCTCAATGAAGAAAGGGCTCAAATTGTGTGATGCGTACGGGATGGAATTTGAAGTTGAATATAGGATTGCTGCTTTTGTTGAGTCATCTCTTGCACCTTCAATGAGGTGGGTTTGGGCTCCATAAACTGCAATTTGCTCAAGTTTCGGCTTTGGTGCTGTCGATGGAGCGAATATGTGGGCTTTGATACCTGCTCTTGCGGAATATGCGGAAATTGACGCCCCTGCATTTCCAGATGAATCCTCTACTATTTCAGATACATTCATACCTTTTAAGGCAGAAATCATAATGGCGCTTCCTCTGTCCTTGAAGGAGCCTGTTGGGTTCATAAATTCCATCTTGGAGTGTATTTGTCCGCCTATTAAGTTCCCTATGTTGCTGAGCTCCACAATGGGAGTATTTCCCTCTCCTAGGCTCAGATAACTTGTCCGGTCTGAAATAGGGAGGTAGGTGTTGTTCCCATTCCACTGTATAAGGTCCGCATCAGTGTATTTGACGTCCATTGGGGCGCCGCAGTTTTTGCAATTAACCAATGTAGAGGAAGGTTCAAATTCTTCAAGACACTCTGAGCAAGAAAATACGTAGTGCACTGCGGTGAGGCTCTCCCTAATTTGGCAAATTTGTGGTGGTGGTCATCATAACAAGCTTACACGAGAACTGACTATCAATTTGTATCGCTCTGATCCATTTAATTTCAATAATTTTAATTGTCATTTCTGAATCTGGATCAAAAGTCTGATAACATTTTCCGGATGTGCGATTCACAAAATATTGTTCCTGATTCTGATCCGGACGAAGATATATCTCCAAAATCTAGAGGTATATTCTATGGGTGGTGGATAGTGGGGGTCGGTGTATTTCTTTTGACTTTGCAGTCATTGAGTGTGTTTCGGGGAATGGGTGTGATGTTGGTGGTTCTTCAGAAGGAATTTTCCTGGTCAAGAACTCAAATTTCATTAGGGACGTTGTTCGGTAGGGTAGAGGGTGCGGCACTAGGGCCTATAGAAGGATTCCTTGTAGATAGAATCGGTGCACGACGCATGATCCTTGTAGGATTTGCGATAATGGCCGTAGGGTTCTTCCTGTTTTCATTCATTCAGAATATTTGGCAGTTTTATGCCGTCTTCATAATTATTACACTCGGATCAGGACTTGGTGGATGGCTTGCGATCATGTCAGTCATCAATAGCTGGTTTAAACGAAAAAGATCTATTGCCATGGCTGGTGCTATGTCCGGAATTAACATAGCTGGGTTTTTTCTGCCTCTTTACGCTATTGCTATGGAATCTGATTTTCGTATGACTGCTGTGATATTGGGAGGAATACTGCTTGTCGTCGTCGTTCCTGCCGTCAAAATAATTCGTAATTCTCCTGAAGAAATGGGCTTGCTTGTCGACGGGGAAATTCCTGCAAAAGACATAAAAACGAATGTTGAATCCGATACCAGTATAGGCATAGTAAATCAATCTTACGATGAGCCGGAATTTACAGTGGGCCAGGCGATCAGAACACCAGTTTTCTGGATACTAACGGTAGCTCACATATCGTCTACTATCTCTATAGCTACTTTGTCGCTTCACTTGACTCCAAGACTTACGGATATGGGGCTCACCTTGACCACAGCGAGTTACATTGAAACAACATATTCTGTTGTCGCACTTCCCAGCCTTTTTATTTCAGGATGGCTGGGAGATAAAGTTTCAAAAAAATATCTAATAACTCTGTTCCTTGTCCTACAAGGGATATCTACGTTTGTTTTGGCTTTCGCCAGTGGCTTAGGGTTTGCGATATTGTTTGCGATTCTATACGGCGTTGCTTTTGGAGGGAGAATACCTCTGATGACCTCTATTCGTGGAGAATATTTTGGAAGAAAGGCGTTCGCCACCATAATGGGTTGGTCCATGCTTCCCAATGGGATACTAATGGCAATCGCACCTGTATGGGCTGGCTGGATGTTTGATTCTTACGGTAGCTATACCATTCCTTTTGTAACTTATGCGATCCTCAGCATAATAGGTTCTGTGATTATGTTATTTGCCAGGAAACCTAATATGATCAGGTAATTGGATTGCAGTTATTGGGCCATGTAGATCTCTTGAAACAGTCAGGTTGCGAGGCCAAATTTAAGAAGGTGATCATTGGCTTTCTTTCGTAAAAAGGATACGAAGCAAAATAAAGGTAATGCTACTTTTTTCAGATCTAGTTCAGATAGAGATCTAACAAAAGGATCCATTCCAAGGAATCTCTGGCATCTGTCCTGGCCTCAAATTGCTGAAAGCTTTTTTAGTGTTGTTGATCAACTCGCAGATTTGTTCTGGGCAGGAAGGGTTGGATACAAAGCCATAGCGGGAATGGGGGTTTCTCAGACCTTTCTTCTCATGCTGATGACTGCAAGGATGGGCCTGGATGCAAGTATGAGAGCTATGATTTCCAGGGCCATAGGCGCGGGAGATGTTTCCCATGCAAATCACGTTTTGGCCCAGTCCATAGTCCTGACATTAATGTGGAGTTTGCTTATAGGAATTCCCGGCATAATTTTCACAGATACATTACTTGGGTTAGTTGGTGTCAGTGAAGAAGTAGTCGATATAACTTCAGGTTATATGAAACTACAATTTGTAGCGATGAGTTTGATGTCTTTCCAAAGACTTACAGGTGGGGCACTCCAGGCTGCTGGAGACAGTATTACTCCTTTAAAGGCTGCTACAGTCAGTAGAGTAGGCCATTTATTACTTTCACCATTTCTTATATTTGGATGGTTAGGGTTTCCTGATATGGGTCTAGCCGGTGCTGGCATGGCAAATGTTATCGCGCAGTTCACAGGAACGATAATAAATTTTTATGTTTTGTTCAGAGGGTCATCTCTTCTAAAGCTTTCTTTCAGCAACTATAGAAACGATTATCCTTTGATGTGGAGGATTATTCGAATAGGTACTCCGGCAGCTCTCACAGGAATGCAAAGATCCACATCTCAACTGCTTTTGTTAGTAGTGGTTGCTTCATTTGGTGATATTCCTGCTGCTGCTTTTGCTCTTTCTAGGAGGGCAGAAAACGTAGTTAATCATGCTAGTAGAGGTTTAGGTCGAGCCGGAGGAGCATTAGCTGGCCAGAATCTTGGCGCAGGCCATGTAGAAAGAGCTAAAAGCTCAATGAGTTGGTCGATAGTTTATTCAGCGGTAATGAGTGTTATTGCGATTGTTTTTTTTGTCTCTATGCCTAGGGGAATTGCGGAAATATTTAGTGATTCACCAGAATTCATTGATCAAGCGTCCAAGTGGATTTTCATATTGGCTTTTGCAACATTCCCTATGAGTTCAGTGCAAGTTTTCACGCAGGGTATAGCTAATACTGGTGCTACTTTCGCACCGATGATAATTACAGTTCTTACAATGTGGTTTATTGAAATACCGCTTGCAATGTTTCTTGCGTATTTTACGCCTTTAGGTGCCGAAGGTGTGCCATGGGGGATTGTGATAGGGAATCTACTTAGGGCTCTTATATTTTTCCTGTATTTTATGAGGGGATCTTGGCTAAAAACAGGTATGATTTGATGACGCTCGTTTAGGTATAATTCATTTAAGAGGGAATAATGTCTTGGTATAAAGATTGGTTGTTTTACACTTTGGTCATAGGAGTGTTTGTATTTGACCAAGTCACAAAAGCCATTATTCGATCTTCTTTAAGCTTAGGAGATTCCTGGCCTGAAGAAGGTATCTTCAGAATTGTTCATGGTCTGAACACGGGTTCAGCTTTTGGCCTTTTTGCTGGTTTTACTAATCTTCTTGTGGTGGCTTCTATTATTGGCATTGTATTCATACTTTTTGTTTTTCTTAAACAGAATAATAATGTTATATGGTTGAGGCTTTCTCTTGGATTAATAGTGGGTGGTGCTTTAGGTAATCTTTTTGACAGGGTTAAAGATGGAGCTGTTGTGGATTTTATAAGTGTAGGTTGGTGGCCTGCTTTCAACATTGCAGATTCATCGATATCTATTGGTATGGGCCTATTGCTTGTAACCATGCTTCTTGGAGAAAAATTAGGTTGGATAAAATCGGATTCTGATTCTAAGTAGGGGTACTGTTAATCTTGCCAGAGGAATTAGCTTTTAAAGTAGAAGTTGAGTCGGCAAGACTTGATGAATATATTGCTAGAAAAGTCGCGCGACTTTCTAGGACACAGGCTAGTAAACTCATTAGGGCGGGACGGATAGTTGTTGAGGATGTGGCTGTAAAGCCATCTTTTAGGGTTACTTTTGGTCAAGTGATCAGGGTGTTATCAGAATTTTCCGAGTCCGGTGTCTTAGAACCCGAGGACATACCGATCGAAATATTGCATGAGGATGATGACATTGTTGTTGTCGATAAGCCTTCAGGGTTAGCCGTACACCCGGGTGCAGGTCACCCTACTGGAACCCTAGTTAATGCTTTGTTATACCTTAGACCCAGACTAAAAGATGTAGGAAGCAGTGAAAGGCCTGGAATAGTTCATCGACTTGATCTTGATACTTCTGGAGTTATGGTGATAGCCAAAAACTTGGCTTCACATGCACATATATCTGAACAATTTGCTCAGAGGTCGGTTAATAAGATTTATTTGGCTCTTGTAAAAGGTCGTCTTACACAGACCGAGGCGATAATTGATGCCCCTATAGGCCGAGATCCCAGTAATAGGCAAAAAATGAATGTTGTTGATGGAGGGAAGTCAGCAAAAACCCGTTACAAGGTGCTCAGAAGTATAGGTGATCATCAATTATTGGAAGTTAAATTGCTTACAGGTAGGACGCATCAGATCCGGGTACATTTGGCTTCAATTGGACATTCTATAATTGGAGACAGTTTATATGGGAAGAAGTCAAAAACCATTGATAGACAATTTCTCCATTCTCATTTACTAGAGTTAGTCCATCCTTCTACAGAAAGGTCAATGGCGTTTAAATCACCTCTGCCACTTGATCTAAAGGATTTTTTAACTACTTTAGAATCATAAAAAGGTGATATGAATTATGGCTCTAGGTGTTAACATTTTTTAACCGAATCATTAGTTTAGGATTTGTTTAAAGGCAGTAACTTGATCCAAAAAATTGAACAGCCCATCAAATCAAGAGTTCGTTATGCCCCAAGCCCGACCGGTGAACCGCACGTTGGAAATATCAGGACGGCTATTTTTGACTGGCTTCTAGTAAAGAATAATGGTGGGGAATTTGTTGTGAGGGTGGAGGACACGGATCAGAATAGAAGGGTGGAAGGTGCCATTGAAAAACAAAGGGAATCACTTGAGTGGTTAGGTTTATGTTGGGATGAAGGTTTTGATAAAGAAGGACCATACGGGCCATACACACAATCAGAGAGGTTGGATTACTACGCACATGCTGTTGATTTATTAATAGCAAATGGGTTCGCTTATAAATGTTATTGCTCTCCACAGAGATTGTCTGAATTAAGAGAGGAACAGCGCGCAAGGAAATTATCCAAAGTCGGATATGATGGAAAATGCAGAAACATAACTGAAATGGAAGCTCAACATTACTTTGATTCTGGCGCTACAAGTGTTGTTAGGTTTTCTATGCCAGATGCGGGGGTGTCGAGAATTATCGACATGGTCAGAGGGACGGTAGAGTTTGAAAATGATTTGGTGGACGACTTTGTTATTTTGAAGGCAGATGGATTCCCGACTTATCATCTAGCTTCAGTTGTGGATGATCACCATATGGAAATCACACATGTTTTACGTGGTGAAGAGTGGCTCTCCAGTGTGCCCAGGCATATACAGCTCTACGATGCTCTAGGTTGGGAGCCTCCATTATTTGCTCATTTGCCAGCTATATTAGCTCCTGATAAATCTAAACTAAGTAAGCGTCATGGGGCGACTTCAATTTTAGAATATAAAGAAAAAGGTTATCTTCCGGATGCAATGCTTAATTTTTTAAGCTTACTAGGGTGGTCTCTAGATGGAGAGACGGAAATACTAAGCAGGGATGAGATTGCGAAAAATTTTGACCTAACTAGGGTCAATATTGCTGGAGCTGTATTTGACAGGGAAAAACTGGATTGGATGAACGGATACTATATAAGGCAAATGACCGATGAAGGTCTGGCTGATTACCTTTGTAATTATTGGAATGAATTCCCGCCTACCAAATTTGATAGGTTGCCTAACGCCAGCGAAGCTACTCCTGTAGCTTCACTGGTGAAAGATCGTCTTAAAACATTAAGTGATGCTGAGCATTTCGTCGCCTTTTTATTTAGAGATCATATTAACTATGACTCGGAAAAACTTATCCAAAAAGGGATGGATACTGAAAAAGCTCGTATTGTTTTAGAAATTGGCCGTAAGAAATTGTCTGACTTGGAATCGTTTTATGCAGATGAGATTGAGATTGCACTAAGGTCGATATCTAGTGAAATGGAGGCCAAAACTGGACAAGTTCTTGGAACTTTGAGAATGGCAACTTCAGGACAAGACGTGTCGCCCCCATTATTTCCTTCACTCGAAATTTTAGGCAAAGAAAAAGTCCTATTGCTTTTGGATAAAGCAATAATGAAGCTTGACGCGTAGATGGTTTATTGACGCTGAAGGTACCCGATTCTATACTCAGAATCGACTACTAGAAAGATATGGAGCATTTTTGTATGTCATTGAAAGATCGAATAAATGTTGAGTTGAAGGAAGCGATGCGGAACAAGGACGCAGTAGGAAGAACTGTATTGAGGACGATGTTGTCAGAGATTAGGAACGCCGAAATAGCTAAGAAGAAAGAATTGGATGAAGAAGGTATATTGGCGGTTTTGACCAAGCAGGCACAGCAAAGAAGAGACAGCATAGAAGCATTTGAATCTGCTGACCGCCCAGATCTCGTTGAAAATGAGACCGCGGAACTTAATATAATTTCTTCCTATTTGCCGGAGAGATTGTCAGACTCTGAATTACGAGAATTAATAGATGCTGTATTTGAAGAGGTGAATCCAGAAGGTCCATCTGACATGGGGAAAGTGATGGGGGTTATTATGCAAAAGGTGCAGGGTAGGGCAGATGGAAAAATAATCAGTTCGATTGTCTCGACTAAGCTAAGAGAAGTATAAGTAAATATGAGATTTGGAGTGGTTGTATTTCCAGGAACTTGGAGCGAGGTTGATTGTTATACCGTAGTAGACGAAATTATTGGGCAGCCAGTTGACTATGTTTGGCATAACGATACAAATATTTCAAATTACGATTGCATAATTCTACCTGGAGGGTTTTCTTATGGAGATTACTTGCGGTGCGGGGCAATCGCTCGACTCTCTCCAGTTATGGATTCGGTAAAAAAATTTGCCAATTCAGGTGGGTTAGTAATAGGCATCTGTAATGGGTTTCAAATTCTTTGTGAATCTGGTCTTTTACCTGGCGTTTTACTCCCGAATGACCATCTTGAATTCAGGTGTGAATGGACCCATCTTAGAGTGGAAAATTCTGACACGGCTTTCAGTAATACCCTTGAATCAAAGCAAGTTATCTCTGTTCCAATTTCACATGGTGAAGGTAACTATTTTGCGGACCCTGAAACTTTAAAAACTTTAGAAGAAAACGGACAGGTAGTTTTTCGTTACTGTGATCCGGATGGAACTATTAATCAAGATAGTAATCCCAACGGATCTATAAATAACATTGGGGGATTGATCAATTCTCAAGGTAACGTGTTAGGAATGATGCCTCATCCAGAAAGATGCTGTGACCCGATATTAGGTGGAGTAGATGGTAAGTTGATATTTGAATCGATAGTTACCGAGAAATTAGGTGTCAGTAAATTTTAGAGTGTCATAGTGGTTTTGCTTGAAACAGTTTTTGCAAGCAAAAAATATATTTTCAAATGGTGTTAAAAGTACAATGGCTGTTGACAAGCAAATCCTAGATGATTTAGCTCTTTTAGAGTCGGAATATGAAATTATAGTAGAAAGATTGGGAAGGTCACCAAATTTTCTTGAACTTGGCTTATTTGGTTCGTTATGGAGTGAGCATTGTGGGTATAAGCATTCCAAACCATTGTTGAAAGTTTTTGCATCAGATAGCCCTAGGCTTCTTGTTAATCCGGGAGAAGAAAATGCTGGGGTTGTGGATATTGGTGATGGGCTTGCAATAGTTTTCAAAATAGAATCACATAATCATCCTTCAGCAATAGAGCCATATGAAGGTGCGGCCACGGGAGTTGGCGGCATTGTGAGGGATATTTTTGCTATGGGTGCACGACCGATAGCATTATTGAATTCACTTAGATTTGGTTCACTGTCGGAACCGAGGAATCAGTATTTATTCAATGGAGTAGTGTCAGGGATTTCAGGATACGGTAACTGTATCGGTATTCCTAATGTGGGAGGGGAGGTGGTATTTGACGAAGCTTATTCGGAGAATCCTCTTGTAAATGCTATGTGTATCGGTTTACTGAACAAAAATGAACTTACTAGAGCAACTGCTGGTCCCAAAGATTCTTTATTGCTTTTGGTAGGTTCTGGAACAGGGAGAGATGGTATCCATGGTGCTTCTGGACTGGCATCAAGGACTTTCGAAGATGATCGTGAACTTCGCCCGACTGTTCAAGTAGGGAATCCATTTTTAGAAAAAGTTCTTATAGAGGCCTGTTTAGAGGTGGTTGCTTCTGGTCGAATAGAAGGTCTTCAAGACCTTGGAGCTGCTGGTCTTACCAGTGCTGCAGTAGAGTGTGCTTCCAATGCTAATTCAGGCATTGAAATTTACATCGACAATGTTCCTCTCCGCGATTCTGGCATGGAGCCATACGAAATCATGCTTTCGGAAACTCAAGAAAGGATGCTGATATCAGTAAGGGAAGAGAATCTTGATTATGTCCAAGGAATTTTTAATAAATGGGAAGTGAATTGCACATTAATTGGGAAAACTACAGATGATGGCAGGACCAAGATATTTGAAAAAGGAAAATTAGAGGCAGATGTACCTGTTGATGTGTTAACTGATCCTCCTTTGTATCGACTCGAGGGGGTTCAGTCTGACCTAATAAAAGAAATCCAAAGTTTTGATCTGACTTCAATACCCTTGACTGATAAAACTCCCAACCAGGTGCTTTTAGAACTTTTGGCTTCTCCAAATATATGCAGTAGGAGATCTGTTTTTCGTAGATATGATCATCAGGTACAAACCAATACTGTCATAGGCCCGGGAAATGATGGAGCATTGGTGAGGATTAAAGGGACGAAAAAGGGTCTTTCCGCAGCTACTGACGGTAATGGCAGACTTTGTTATCTGGACCCCTATATAGGAGGTTTGATAGCAGTTGCTGAGGCTTGCAGAAATGTGTCTTGCACCGGAGCTGTGCCAATAGCTCTAACTAATTGTCTAAATTTTGGTAACCCTGAAAAAGCGGACGTATATTATCAATTGGAAGAATGTATTAAAGGTATTTCTGATGCTAGTAAAGCCTTTGAAAGTCCAGTTATTAGTGGAAACGTTAGTTTATATAACGAGACACACGGAGAGCCTATATACCCTACCCCTGTCATTGGAGCAGTAGGACTAACCGAAAATGTTGATATGAACTGTAACAATGTCTTCAAATCAGATGGAGATATTGTGATTTTGCTGGGTCGTGATTCGGTAGAATCCAAATTTGAGGACCTATCGGGCAGCGAATATCTTGCACTAATGCATCATACAGTCGCAGGGCGTCCTAGCATTGATTTGGAAAGGGAAATATTGGTTCAGAAGGTTTGTAGAGATTTGATTGGATCCGGTATTGTATCTTCAGCACACGATTGTTCAGATGGCGGTATCGCCGTAGCATTGGCAGAATCCTCGATTAATTCTTATAAAGGCTTTGAAGGAAACTTTGATTTAGATGGAAGATGGGATATTGGTTTGTTCGGTGAAGCTCAATCAAGGATTATAGTTTCATTAACGCCTGAAAATATGGGTAAATTTGAAGCGACGTGCGAATCTTTTGGGGTCGGATATTGTGTTTTGGGAAAAGTTAATGGAAAAAAAAGATTTGTTATTAATAACTTTATCGATATTGATCTAGAACTATTGGCGAATACAAGTGATGATGCTCTGATAGGCGCATCTTGATATTAGGGAATAGACATAATTTAAATTATTTATCTTTGATGTGGAACTGTACCCGAGTTTGACACCTAAAAATCCCGATGCTAGATTAATATGATTGTAAGCAGTCGATTAAAGACTGCTTTTTGTTTGAACTTTCCTGACGGAGGGTAGTTTGCCTACATACGATTATAGCTGCGGAAAATGTGGCTTGAAATTCGAGTTGAGATTGAAGTTTAGTGACGATGTTGATCAGCCCTGTGTGGACTGTGGGTCTGTGGCGACACGACAATTTTCCGCCGTGCCCATTGTTTTTAAGGGTAGTGGCTGGTACGTGAACGACTATGGCAAAAAAGGAAGCTCTTCAGGAAAGCCTGGAGATTCCGCAACATCTGAAACTGAAACAACAACCTCATCTGAAAAAAAGTCAGGGGACACGACGTCATCTAAAGAATCAAGTTCATCGGATAAATCCTCCAAAGATACGAGTACTAGTAAAACAACATCGTCTTCAAAATCAACTGACTAGTTATTGAAAGCTTTATTACAGAGAGTTTCATCTGCAAATGTCACGGTTGAACAAAAGATAGTTGGTGAGATAGCTGAAGGGCTGCTGGTATTCATAGGCATATCTTCTAAAGATTGTCAGAACGATATTGACTACATCGTTGATAAAACAGTAAATCTACGTATTTTCCCAGACGAAAAAGGTAGGTTTGATAGGTCTTTGGCTGACACAAACGGGTCGCTACTTTTGGTAAGTCAATTTACCCTTTATGGGGATACCAAAAAGGGACGACGTCCGAGCTTTACTGAGGCCATGCCTTCTGACTCAGCGAGGACGTTATTTGACGATACTGTCAATTCTTTTTCAAAGACTGGGTTGCGTGTTGAAAAAGGAATATTTCAAGCTGAAATGGAAGTTAGTTTAGTAAACTCAGGGCCAGTTACGATTATATTAGACTCGGAGTCGTAAATTAGTGACAGTCTGAAATATATCCCTAGTCTATGTCTAAGCTCAGGTCTAGGTCAGGAGCAGAGTGGGTCAGAGCACCTATAGATATCAGGTCTACTCCAGATTCTGCCGCCGACTTTACTGAATGGAGGTTTATTCCTCCAGAGGCCTCAGTGATAGCTTTACCTTTACACAGTTTGACGGCTTGTTTCATAATCTCTGGACTCATGTTATCTAGTAAGATTATTTCTGCGCCGGCATCAAGGCATTCTGTTACTTGTTCTAGATTTTCGACTTCGACTTCTACTTTGATAGTATGAGGAGCGTTCATATGAGCTTTTTCTACAACTTCAGACAGGCTTAACCCTTTTAGAGATAATGTCTTGATGTGATTATCCTTTATGAGAATCCCGTCGCCAAGATTTTGTCTATGGTTAAATCCGCCGCCCATTCTGACTGAATATTTTTGCAGTGATCGGAATCCGGGGGTGGTTTTCCTGGTATCTACAATTCGAGCACGAGTGCCTTTGACAGCGGCGACATACTTAGAGGTCTCTGTTGCGACACCACTCAATTTTCTTAGGAAGTTTAAAGCCGTTCTTTCCGCAGTAAGAATCGAACCTAGGGATCCGTTTATTTCAGCTATACGAGTACCCTTGGTTAGTTCTGAACCATCATCAACCAAGGTGTTGGTTGACAGCGTTTTGTCAAATTTGAGAAACACAAATAAGGCTAAATCAATGCCAGATAAAACTCCGTCTTCATCCGATACTATTGTTGCATGCCCAGCTTGTTCACTCGGGATTAGTGCCTCAGTTGTAGCGTCTCCAGAAGAATAATCTTCCATGATTGCTAGGTTTACGAGAGATTCAATTCCTGGGGTTATTTCCATAAAAAATCCTATAGAAATGCACTAGGCAAGAGACAACATTCTTTCCAGAGCTACCTTTGAATATTTCTTGGTATCTTCATCTACTTTTATCTGATTAACGGTAACCCCTTCATTTATGCCGTCCAAAACCCATGATAGATACGCTGGGTGGATTCTGTACATGGTAGAGCAAGGGCAAACAACAGAATCAAGGCAGAATACGGTCTTGTCAGGGTTTTCGTCTCTAATCCTATTAACTAGGCTAATTTCAGTGCCTACAGCCCAAATAGTACCCGGAGCAGACTGCTCAATGACAGTTTTTATGTGCTCTGTAGATCCTACAGAGTCGGCAGCATTTACTACATCTAGTGTGCATTCAGGATGAACGACTACATTGACGTCGTTATATTTCACTCTCGCTTCCTCTATTTGTGAAACGGTGAATCTCGTATGTACTGAACAATGTCCCTGCCACAAGATCAATTTGGCTTTTTTTACGGATTCTTCGGAGTTGCCGCCCAGAGGCTTAAATGGATTCCATAAGATCATTTCGTCAAGACTAATCCCCATTTTTACGGCTGTATTACGCCCCAGATGTTGATCTGGGAGAAATAATACTTTGTCTCCTTTGGCATATGCCCATTCGAAAGCTTTATCCGCATTCGATGAGGTGCATACAATTCCATCATTCTTTCCGCAAAGTGATTTGATATCTGCGGTGGAGTTCATATACGTTATTGGGATTACTTTTTCATTCTGAATTACATTTTCTAGGTCATCCCAACAGTCTAAAACATCATCGGTTTGTGCCATGTCAGCCATTGA
>CAZCOH010000045.1:4399-13076 GCA_964500645.1 uncultured Dehalococcoidia bacterium | reverse complement strand
TCGTTAGGAGTGGACCTGGATGACGGGTTAACCTTAAACGAAAATTTTGAGTAACAGCACAAATTTTAGTTATAAAGTATTCGCTGCCGCAACATGATCCCATGGGTCTATCCAATCCTCCAGAATCTCCATACCAAATCCGGGTGCATCTGAAGGTTTTATATAACCATCCTTGGGCATAGGCATGCCGGGAATTGGTGATGTTTCTTCAAGGGGTATACCAGGGTCAGACCCCATCCAAAATTCAGCCATAGGAGATTCAGGCATTGAAATCGCAAAATGTTGACCCCAGGGTGATGCCGCCGCCGCATGAGGTATTGTTATTATCCCAGCGGCCTCTCCAATGGCATATATCTTCAAAGCTTCTGACAATCCTCCACACCACTTGAGATCAGGCTGTAAAACATCAACTGCTCTATTCTCTACTAACTGTCGAAATGTCCACCTGCCATGATGATCTTCGCCTGTTGCTAATGGAACCCAATTTATCGCCTTTCGAAGTTCAATATGGCCTTCAAGATCTGTGGGTATGAGGGGTTCTTCTAACCATCTCAACCCGTATGGCCTCAGACGTTCAGCCATTCTCACAGCGAATTCCACATTAAACGACATAACAGGGTTGTACATCAATTCAGCCTTGTCACCAACCATTTCTCGGGCCGAAGCTATCTTTTCCTCCACCATGTTTAGACCCTCAATACCCATATCGTAGTGTGCAGGGTTCGAAACTTTAAAATGTTTGAATCCAAGCTCTATAGACCAATCTAAATCATCTGATGTTACGTAGCACAAAGCTTTGTCGCGACATGGACCACCTATCAGACTATATACAGGTTGCCCCATTAATTTACCTTTCAAATCCCAAAGGGCCAGATCTATACCTGATTGAGCTACAGTAGCTAAACCTCCTGCACCCATCCTTTGAGTTGATCTCCACATCAAATCATTTAGGTATTCCAGCGCAAAACAATCGCGTCCTTCCAAAATCGGGGCAAAATGGTAATCAATTATAGATGCTGTAATTTCCCCAAAACTGGTCTGCCCAAGTCCATATGTCCCATCCTCGGCTATAACCTGGACCCACACTTCAACTGATGTGCCAGCACCCGGCATTTTTCCATGCTGGGTAGAAAATTCCGGATATTTGTTTATCGGAAGAGCTCTGGGAGAAGTATTGTTCCAATTTGGACGCCTGGATTTAGATCTCGTGGATTTACGGGGGATATTTACAGTAACAGCCCTAACTTTCTTGATTTTCACAGTACAACCTCACAGATTTTCTTAGTTGTTAAGGAATTATTTAACACATTTTTATAAAAATAAATGACCGATGATTTCTTACTATGTCCCGACCATTGGAATCTCGGTTTTAAGCGAACAAGGTATTCTTCTTATACGAAGAGTATGATTTCGACATCAGTAATTGTAATGTACGTAAACTCTGGTAAATCAATCATGAAGAGATACTAGCACTATTGAATCATCCAAGTGATTTGGAGTCATTGCTATACTTGAGGCAAATATTTACCGGTTATGGGTAACATCCACAAGGCTTTGAGGACTATATGACATTAGTAAGTCACATAAGCGAATTTGAACTCATAAAAAAGCTGGAAATGGCTTTCTTAAATTCCAGAAATACCGTCACTCGTGATAAAGATATTCTTCTAGGTATTGGTGACGATGCCGCCATCATCGATCCTGGAAAATCACCACAGGTCATAACCACAGACACTATGGTTGAAAACATTCATTTCATCAATGACAAACAATCGATGAAAGATCTAGGTTGGAAGGCTCTAGCAGTAAACTACAGCGATGTTGCCTCAATGGGCTGCGAGCCATCTCACACTCTGGTGACACTTGGCTTACGACCAAACATAGAAATTGAAGATCTCGAAGAAATCTATAGAGGTTTCGCCCACCTTATCAACGAAGAAGGGGGAGATCTTGTTGGAGGAGATATAGTAAAGTCAGATACTTTTTTTATTTCCGTTACCGTTGTCGGCAGGTCTGTATCAAAGAATATACTCCGGCGTGACACAGCCAATATCGGAGACCTGATAGGAGTCACGGGGCAGCTTGGATGTTCAGCGGGCGGGCTTAAGATTCTTAAAGGAATATACAACGGCCCCAAAGAATTTACGCCTCATCTCATCTCGAGACACAGAAGACCCTCACCACGGATCAAATCAGGTATAAAATTAGCCGATAACGGCGTCACCACAGCCATGGATATAAGTGATGGCCTGTACGCTGACCTTTCTAAACTATGTAAAGCCAGCAAAGTGGGAGCCTCTTTTCAAGTAGATAAATTACCGGTCAATGAACACCTGAAATCTGCATTCCCAACAGAATGGATAGAACTGGCAGTTTCAGGTGGAGAAGATTATGAGCTATTATTTACAGCCTCAGAGAAAGCAGTAAATAATTTGAAAACAGAAGAAGAAATTTCTTTTCAAATTATTGGAGAAATCACTGAAGAATCTAATGGTGTCACAGCCTTTGACAAATCAGGAAATCAATTAACCTTTGAGACTGGCGGATGGGACCACTTTAAAAAGCCTTCATAAAAGAACTATGGTATGAAATCGGTAAAAATATCTATCGGAAAAACTGATTACAAAGCGACAGAAATAATCTCTGATTTAAGAATAGTCGCGGAGACATTGTACGGCCCCATGAAAATGGTTGGGTTCTGGGACAAACAACAAAAAATGCATCTTTGCCCTTTTCTCGAAAGACACCAGGAGTGTCCGCACAACGAGACTCAACCAGATGACAACTTCCCATCTTACGAGAAAACACTTGAAAGAGAGAGACAAGCCTCTTTGGCTATCGTATTTCCGCATGCATCAATTACTTTATACATGTCGTGAAGTTAATTATGATACCAGCGAGTTTATGACAATAAGGAGATAAATATGAAAACGTCTCGTGTTCGTCCATCCTTAGAGCCCTACGGAACCTATCCGGTCCATCAACTCCTGGAATCGGCGTCAAATAAATATCCGAACCGTGTTGCCGTTGTTGACGGAAATCATACTTATACGTATTCAGAATTAAATGTTTTAGCGGGCAAATTCGCCTCTGTGCTCTCAAATTCCGGCATGTCCAAAGGAGACAGAATAGCCATTTTGTCTCCTAACTGTGCAGAATTTGTCATTGCCTTCTACGGAATAGTTCGGATGGGTGGCATTGTAACCACAATAAACTCAGGTTACAGGGAAATGGAAATTTCCCACCAAATTAAAAACAGTGGCTGTAAGGTAGTAATAGCACACCATTCACTAAATGAGACCTTAGAAAAAGCCTATTCTCTGAATCAAGAAAACTTACGAACAATCTTAATCTCAGAGGATTCTGCAGAAGGTTCATTTTGGGATCAAATACATCGAGCAGACGCGAGTATCCCTGTGAAAATCGATAGTAAGAAAGATATCGCCGCCCTACCCTATTCTTCAGGTACTACAGGCCTGTCGAAGGGAGTTATGCTGAGTCACTATAATCTTGTTAGTAATGTTGAACAACTTACTGGCCTCTCTGGCTCATCAAAGCTGGAAAAAGATGACATTGTTCTCGTACACCTACCTTTGTTTCATATATATGGCATGAATGTATTAATGAATGGTTGCATTGCCGTAGGGGCTACTCAAGTAATGATGGGCAGATTTGACATGGACGAGTTCTTAAACTTAATTGAACAAAATGGAGTCACCAAGTTGTTCACTGTCCCTCCCGTTGGATTAGGTCTAACACAATATCCGGGAGTTAAAGATAGGGATCTTACAAAATTGAAATTAGTCTTTTTTGGCGCCGCTCCGCTCTCTGGAGATCTTCAACAAAGAATATCCGAAACGTTAGGATGCCCTGTAGTTCAGGGATATGGAATGACGGAAACTTCCCCTCTTACAAATGCAGATTTTGCAGAACCTGAACTTACAAAACCTGGCTCTATAGGACCTGCTACCTCAGATACGGAACTAAAGATAGTAGATGTTGAAAACCCTCAGAACGAGCTACCAGTTAACGAAGTTGGGGAACTCATGATAAGAGGGCCACAAGTTATGGTGGGATATTTTAACAATCCCGATGCAACAGAAGAAACCTTAACTAAAGACGGTTGGATACACACAGGTGATATAGCGAAAATAGACGAAGACGGATACACCTGGATTTTAGACAGGAAAAAAGAACTCATTAAATACAAGGGATTTCAGGTACCCCCTGCAGAACTTGAGGGGCTACTTTTGGAACATCCCGAAATAAGTGACGCTGCAGTAATTGGTATAGAAGATGTGGAATCCGGAGAAATACCTAAAGCATTCGTTGTTAAAAGCTCTTCCAGTAACATTAGTGAGGAAGATGTAATGACATTTGTTTCACGAAAAGTATCTACATTTAAACAGATACGTGAAGTTGAGTTTATTGAATCTATACCCAAGAACCCGTCTGGAAAAATATTACGACGCCTTCTAAAAGAACCTCAAGGCCTCTAGTTATAGTCAAGACTTTCACAAATACCTATAGGATGAAAAGTTGAATAGATCTTCGGAATTCCCACAACTTTTTATGGACATGTATCAGTTGACTATGAGCCAGTCATACTGGAGGTCGAGCCGTGAAAAAATCGGCACATTTGAACTATATTTCAGGGCTATGCCTAAAGATAGAAATTATCTGGTTCTTTTCGGCATTGAAAAATCGATAGAAAGACCACTATCTTTTTCTTTTGATAAGTCATCAATAGATGCTTTATCTACACTTGGCAAATTTGACCAATCATTTTTAGAGTACCTTGCGAAATTGAGTTTTACTGGGACAGTCTGGACAATGTCAGACGGTGACATTGTTTTTCCTAATGAACCAGTTATACAAATACAAGCTCCGATTATCCAATGCCAAATGTTAGAAACCATGTTGATCAATACGATCAATTTACGCACCCTTCTGGCAACTAAATGCTCCAGGGTAATACAAGCTGCAAATGGGAAGCCTGTTATAGATTTTGGAGCAAGGAGAGCCCATGGAATTGAATCAGCTGAAGCTTTGGCAGAAGCATCTTATTTAACAGGATTTTCAGCCACTGCAACAGTAAGTGCAGGTATAAAATCAAGCCTACCCATTGCTGGAACTATGGCCCATTCATATGTGATGTCTTATAAAACTGAGCTCGAGGCCTTCAGAGCATATGCAACGGAATTCCCAAACGACTGCGTTCTTCTTGTGGATACGTATGACACCGCTAAAGGAATCCAAAATGCCATCTTGGTGGCAAAAGAAATGGAATCATCTGGAAAATCACTGAAAGGCATTCGTCTAGACAGTGGAGACCTTGCAGCACACTCATTAGACGCCAGATCTCAATTAAATAATGCAGGTCTTTCGGAAGTAAATATTCTTGCTAGCGGAGGTCTAGACGAATACGAAATCGCAAACCTTGAAAGTGACGAATCTTCAATAGATGGTTACGGCGTTGGAACAAAAGTTGGAGTGTCTAGTGATACCCCCTGGTCAGAATCAGTTTATAAAATGGTTGATATAGACGGTCTTCCAGTAAATAAAACTAGCGAAGGTAAACAGTCAGCTCCTGGAAAAAAAATCGTGGTCAGGGAAAATGATCAGAGTGGTATGTTTTTATTTGATAAAGTTTATACCTCGTCTAAAAAATCTTTTGAGGACCCCAATAACTTACTAAAACTTAGAATTAACAAATCGCAAAATGTGATCAATACTAAAAGCTTACGAGAATCCAAGACCAATCACGATTCTCAAATCACGTCGCTGCCCGCAAAATACAAATCTTTAAGTAAAATTCACGATTATAGAGTTGATCATTCCTAGCTCAGACAAGACAAACAGTGAATAAGATCAGTTACAGGCGATATATTTTCATACATCATTGATGTGACATATATACAAAGGGCAAATTGAAACTAATGGTTGGGTAAGTCTTATAAGATTAATTAAAATGCCCTACCCGGGAATTAACGTCCCATAGGTATTGGCCTCTGTAAGAGCATTTTCATCTATATAAGAACCTGACATATCAGACATCGCTAGATTGGCTTTGAAAAATATACTTCCTCTTAAATTAGTGTTCTTAATAACACAACGTCTGATATCTGCTTTGGAAAAATTAACATTAGAAAAATCGGAGCCTGTAAGATCAGATTCAAGCAACCCTACATTGGTGAAATTTGCGTTTTCTGCCTTTACATTTCTCAATATACTCCACCTCAAATCAACTTTATTCAAGTTGGATGATTCAAGATTAGCCCCTGAAAGATCAGCTCCTCCAAGATTAGCACCTTCCAGATTTGCACCAGTCAAAACAGCATTCTTCAAAACGGCATATCTTAAATCACAGCCCCTAAGATCAACATCTGTCAGGTCAACTTCAGACAAATCTACCTCTGAGAGGGTCTCGCCTCTTAAAGATGCTCCAGAAGCAATAGTGATATCGACATCAAGTCGGGTCATTTTTGCATTCATTAATAAAAACTCTTCACATCCTATTCTCTAAATCGGAAATGATAACCATACGTGGCTAACTCTTCTGCCAGTCCCCCGTCATGTAGAAATTGTTTCTGGCCTTCCCTTACATGGTCAAAATAGGTCATCTGTACAGGTGACTCATGTTTTTCAACCTCTATCGTAAATTCATACGATCCGTTGATCTTATAAGTATCGAAATTTGAAACATCTCCTGACGAATCAGCTGCAGTTATTCTTTGTTTGAGATTTTCAACCATGTCTTTGAAATTTAAAGTTATAGTGGCAACTTTCGCTCCTCCACCAAAATCTTCAACTTCAGGGTATGGAGCTATTTCAAGTACTGGAAGTTCTATTGATTCGGGCATTCTAGCAAGTTCATCTACAACGTCTTCAAGGTAAGGCAGTTTAGGCTCATACCACCATGGGAAAAGATTATAAACGGCAGTGGATTTCCCATATCCCCCATTCACGGTAGGGATCACAGGATAGAATTCTATGTAGCTCAGATGGCTTCCCTGGTTGTAAAGCCAGGTTGGATTACAGTTATCCATCCCCCATTCTCCATAGGCAGCGCACCTGTCCCTCCTTATCTTTTGTTCAGTGCCATCCACCTTCCATATTGCTATACCACCTGGAAAGCCTCCTTTCTTATCAGAAAACTCCACCGTGCTCGGTTTCAAAACAATCTCAGAATCATATCCTTCACTACCAAATAATTGAACCAAATAATGTCCCTTTATCTCCCTTGTGTCACGTTCGATAATTGCAGGGAACTTCACAAACGTATTACCCTTCATCAAATCAGAGTCTAAAGCACAGGGAACCGATGAATTTCCACAATTAGAATTTATCGGTCCAGTGGAATCGTCCAGAAAAGAAAGCATGGATTCATCCGAAATAGGCTGGTCTGGGATTGCAAGTTCACTCACCTCTAAGCTCCATGCGCTCATAGGAGGTAATGTTCCATTGTTATCTGCCATTATGTCGAATCTGCCTGCGTAATATGTTCTCGGTCCTCCATGCCAATATAAATCGGTCAAACCAAAGAAAGCATGTCCAAATTCGTGAGCCCATGTTCTCGGGTCTTCCTCGTTTGAAATAGTAACTTCAGTGTCATAACTTTTTCTCGGTGGTAATGCAGCTCCTAATGTCGCATTCTTTTCAGTCCCGTAGTTGTATACAACAGTTATATTCCGATGAAAATGGTTAAATGATAATGCCTTTTCTCTACTAGGTAAGTATGGGGCCAACAAATTAGGGGTCCCATCCTCATTTTTGAGATTAGCGTATCTCGACAAATCGACCATTTCACTTATCTGATCTTTAATAGACGGGCCGGGTAGTACCTCTGGACAATCAGAAAAAGCTTTTATGCCAGATTTTTCAGCTGCCCTGAAACAGGTACCTGCGCCTATTTCTTTTGCTCTATCAATCTGAACCGTTTTGATTACTTTTCCTTCTTTATCTCTGACTGGGGAAATAACGAATCTACCCCCGCTCAAAGTGTTGAAGTAATGACTCATTTGATTTTGTTCCATTCCAAAAACTAGATCGTTAACTTGGTTAACATCCATACACATAGGTTTCCCTATGTTGGCAGCATATCTACCACCTGCCTGTTTACCACCCAAACAAAACGAATCGTCATATTTTAGGTTCAATGGTAGGGTGAAACGGGTCATTTCAGCTGTTTTAAAAATCCAATCAGAAATGCCCACCACACTTGCAAAATCCTGAGACTGATCACCATCAACAATTAATTCATCTGCTACTATCTGGACTTTATAGTATCTACCACCGTATAGAGGAACATCTGGAACGAAACTGAGTAGAGCCTTATTCTCTTGAATAAAGTATTTTGTACTACCACTAACAGCAATTAATCCAGGATCAAGACAATCTTTATCAGAACACAAAAAGACAGAAAAGATATCCGGGAGATTACTGAACCCCAAATTATTTACGGTTCTGTTACTAGCTAGGCCTTCAACTGTATTTGAAATATGAACGCCAATTTCAGGGTCCCATACGATGTTGTCACTGCTTGCTCCCGGGGTAGCTTCAAAGGAAAATACTTCATTTATATCCGATGTATTTTTAGCAGTCTCAGTAGTTGTAGCAACTTCAGACACAGATTCGGTAGACGTCGCAACTCCGGTCACTGACTCAGTAGTTGTAG
>CAZCOH010000045.1:0-4299 GCA_964500645.1 uncultured Dehalococcoidia bacterium | reverse complement strand
CACTGACTCAGTAGTTGTAGTTGAAGATGTAGACTTCAAAGATGATTCCAAGTTTCCTAACTTTACAGAAGCACGATTCCCAGTCGCCCATGCAAATTTGTTTTCAAAATCCTTTGCCTGTTTAGAAAATTCACTCCATTCGGATTCATTCAAAGGATCATCTGTCAAAACTAAAGTCAAGATCTTAAATTCCTTCTGAGAATTATTGTGGTCTGGGACCCTTGGACCAAGTTTATTAATAACATCTTCTATGGAAACCGTAATCTTTTCTTCTGCATACCAAGTGTTATTCTCATAGAAGTTTTCTGCAGTGGCTTCAATTCCTTTAAACAGAACTATGTCATCGACTTCTTCAGGTGGAATGAGGCCCATTAAATAAAGTTCGAAATTGCCAAACGGGACGGAATTTCCCCCATTAGCATAGGTCCCAAAGCTATCTGCTGTGTACCATCCTTCGCCTAGCTCCTTGAGAGTTTTCAAATCAAAACCACCAAGTTGACCGTTTACGCTACTGACACCCCAATGTCTGTATGAATAATCCTGTTCCAGAGGGTCAGAAGATTTTTCGGAGTTCCCACGGAATGTGTAAGTAGTCAAATTCCCGGTATTAAGAGCGTAGTTTCCCCATCGATGCATCATCTCATGTAGAGAAGGTCCGCAGCATAGACCGTCTTTGGTGGGAAAATGTGTTACTGCCTTTAATTTTCCTTCGGATCCTGTATGTTTTGTCGCATCGTACGGCTTTTCATCTTCACTTATACCCTTGATATCGTTTGACACCCCTCTAAAAATCCCCGCATAGTCAAGGCCAGAATCTTTTTCATTCTGTACTAGAAATATGAAATCAAAGGCGTCCTCAAAATTTGTATAGACATCTTTTAAAAGATAATTGCGCATTGACGAATTATTAAAAGCACCTACTTTCCATTCTGGATAGTCAAATGGAGATAACTGAGCGCTTGCCACATACCCATCAGGGCCCACATTAATCTTTGCAGGTTGTCTAACAGGTACATCTGCTCCTCGCAATGGTCCTACGCGCCTTTCAACGCCAATTGGGTCCATAATTCCATTAGCGAGATATACCCAGTCTAACTTTCCTGAAAAACTCCCAGATCCACTTCCACTGAATAACCCCATCTTATTATCCACATACCTGACGCTAGGCATAGATTGCCAGGCAGGTGTCTGATCCCAGTCGGCAAAACTCCATTCGAAATTATCAGGAAGGGTAAATATCTCTGTCTTATTCGGGCCATCAGACCCATCTATAACAGTTAAAGAAGCAGTCTTATTAGGAACATCTACAGTAAATTGAACCTCGTTCCACCTTCTGATATCGACTCCTGTGTCAGAAACGAGATAAACGAGTTTATGCTCTTTGTAATCACCGGGAGGGCTGTAGTTTAAAACCACTTCCATTTGGCACATCTCGTTAACATAAACCTGCATCCAGCGATAATATCCTCCAAAAGAAAATATCAGTCTCTTTGGAGAATGTTTTTCATGGAAAGAGGTGCTGTCATCGCCCCACGTAGGCATTTCAGTGGGAAATAATTCAGGCAAAAATGAAAACGCTAAGGTAAAGGCTTGCCTATCAAGGCTTTTATCAATCAATTTCCTTGGAACAAGTTCCACTGAACCCATCACTCCCCACCCAGGCTCACCCGCAGGAATATGAGGTATATCTAAAATACCGTCATGCATGTAGGCCTCTTTGCCTTCTACATCACTACTGAAACTCCAATCATACCCTCCAAGTACAGAATTCTCACCGGATTTGGCAAAATCCCAATAGCCAACGTCATCAATCTGGGAAGTGGTATTTAAAGTCTTTTTACCGCCATCGGGATACAAAAGAGGATACCCGTCAAAAACTACCTTGGTATTAGCTTTAATCCCAGACCAATGGTCATAGGCATGCTGTATGGAATCCCTGATCTCCTGTGCACTATCATAATTCCAAGAAGCATATTTCTGCGCCAATTCCTGATCGCTCAAAAGTAGGTCAGCCCCAAAATCACTAATCTTATCTAGAAGGCGTGTTTTTTCATGTTCTTCAATTGCTTCCTTCAAATCCGGCGATAATCCCAACCAGTCGTTCCAATAGAGAATTCTCTCCTCGTATTTGGTCGCATATGCCCAACTTCTGCCACCTTTAACATATAACCCACTTCTACTGGACCGCGATATACCATCCGGATACATAAGGCCACCACCAGCTCCGATCTCAGAGTAATTCCTGTGACCACAGCCTGTAGTTTGATTAATATCGGTCGGAGACTCAATCAAAGCAACAATTTTTTCAGCCTCAGTCAAAGGCTTGGGACGTTCAGGTACGTTTACGATGATCGGCGTTTGGGTTATAACAACTGGAGTAGAAGTAGATTGTTGTGGAATATTAGAAACAGTGGATGTAGAAACTTGTGAAACTTGACTGTTCACGGAGCCTGTATTGTCACTATCTGAAGCTGCAGATACTACTTCCAAAATATAGGAACCCCCGGAGAAATTCCCATAAGACCAAACCTTAAGAAGATAGTCTCCCTGTCCGTAGGGTAAATCAAAATATTTTGAAATAACGTTATTATCTTGTGTCGTCAACCAGTCATAACCAGTCCCACTAGATACAGCATTTGAACCTGGTTGAAAAATATCTACGTCAAGAGGAACTCCTGTATCAGATATCAACTTTACAGTAACAGTATCTTCCTCAGAGGATGGAGAATACTTGAAACAATCAAATTTGTTGTCAGTAGAAACACTTCCGGAAACGGGAGTTTGGCTTTGTATCGCGGTACACGATGTGGGAGTTACGGATTGAACACCCGATGAGACATCAGTACCAGATCCTGAGTTCAAAGATACTTTTAACTCGTATTTCCCCTGCGCCGCATGACCGTAGGACCATGCTTTCAAAGCATATTTTCCGTTTCCTTTGTTAAGCGTCAGTGTTAATGATTCAGAATTGGCCGCATTAGTCGATGTGAGCCATTGGTATCCCGCATTATCCGCACCAACAGAAGTACCGGGTGAAAATAAATCAATATCCAGTGGTGATCCATCTTTGGACAGTAATTCCAGTTTAAGAGAATCATTTTCCTTGGCATCAATGAAATAACAATCGAACTTATTCTCAGCATCAATGGTCCCTTCAAATACACTAGAGACAGACCCGACAACCGTACATTCGGAATCAGTCTGAGAAGAAATCGACGGACTAGAAATATTATTAGGAGGAGTATTGGAGGAAACGATAGAAGTGGCAGGGAAGAAAGAAAAACTATAATCTCCTTTTCCTTTTGAATATGACCACACTTTGAATGTGTATTGGCCGTTACCTTTATCGAGTGCTACGTCCTTGGATACCTTGTCGGTCCCCATAGCGGTTGCCCAGACGTAACCAGTATTATCAAGTTCAACATTTTTGCCTGGCGCATATAGATCGACGTCTAGACTATTTCCAGACTTAGATGTTAATTCAATCGAAATTATATTCTGAGTACTGGAGGCCACTGAAGAATCAAAAGTGTAACAATCATAATCAGTCGACACGGAGATCGTCCCCAACGCTGCCTGAGATGCATCCAAGCTCTCACAAGCGACCTCGCTTCCAGTGGCCAAACCTATTGTTTGTCTTGTCGATTCACTTACAAGTATCACAACCAATATAAGGAGGACAATCAATCCAGCTAATATGGGAAGTAACCAATTTCGGTAATTAGTAATTATTTGATTCATCAACTAATCCTTATCAGCTTCAGAAATACACATCCTCTTAAAAGTGTAAGTGGCATCAGACTGATTCTCAAACTACTATCTTTAACAATAAACGACAAGAGTAAAACTACCTGTCTGGGTATTAGTTAGACTTATCTGCTGAAACAGTAATGTATCTATGCCCTTCTGAGTTCTGGAACTCCCAGTTCCCCTACCATAGTATCGAACCATTCAAGAACTTCTTTGTGTAGCGGAATTCCATTTACAAGGCGATCCTTCTCGTCCTCATATTCAGACAAACCCGGATAAATAACACGATCATGTCCAGGAGCGGGCTTCGTATCTTTTAGCATTCTCAACATCTTGTCCATTTTTGTTTTAAATTCGTCCACGTCTGTAAACGCCGATATGTTATACGCTGCAAAATAATGCTTGTATGCACTTTCGAAACGTTCCGTATCAAACATTCCCGGCACAGACCCTGACAAAAATGCTCCAAGCACTTCAACCATGAGCAAAAAGCCATATCCTTTATGGGAACCATTTTCTCGCGTGCCTCCAATTGGCAAAAGATTCCCA
>CAZCOH010000044.1:0-13401 GCA_964500645.1 uncultured Dehalococcoidia bacterium | reverse complement strand
GTGAATGTAATCCCTTTGCAGGTAAATTCTCTTTGATAGAGCTCCTCTTCTTTACCCAGAGTGATTTTCCGTGATTCTTCATCTATATCTAAGACAAACATAGGTTCGCCATCTTTTGATGGCAGGCCTAGTCGCCTTCGCTGTCCTATTGTGAAAAATTGAATGCCTGGGTGTTCACCCAGATATTCACCAGTGGTATTTACAAATTCTCCAGGCTTGGCTGTTATACGTTCCTGTAAAAATTCTCTGTAGTTCCCACTCGGGATAAAGCAGATTTCCTGACTATCAGGCTTGTTGGCCACAGGAAGATTCGCATCGAGTGCCATTTGTCTTATTTCGGATTTGGTAAAATCCCCGACAGGGAATTTTAATTTAGAAAGTTCTTTTTGACTCAACGTATATAAAACGTATGATTGATCTTTGGAATGATCCGTACCCTTCAACAAACTTATTTTGTCGTTGAAACAATCAAGCCTAGCGTAGTGACCTGTGGCTACGAAGTCCGCGTCTAGAAACATAGCTCTTCTGAGCAAAAAATCAAACTTGATTTTGTCATTACATGCAAGACAAGGATGAGGTGTTCGTCCGGAGTCATATTCTTTAATAAAATATCCAACTACGTGTTCTTGAAATTCTTTTTCAAAATTTACGAAGTAGTGAGGTATTCCCAATATACTGCAGACATTTCTAGCATCGTCCACATCTTCTACGGAACAACATCTATTGTTTTCCAATGTTTCATGATCGTAGTTAGAGGACCAAAGACGCAACGTCATACCAACAACGTCATAGCCTTGTTCTTTCAAAATCAAGGCCGCAACAGAGGAGTCAACGCCTCCGCTCATCGCAACTATCACTTTTTGTTTTTGCATGCATAAAGGCTAGCACAATAATGCTTAAAATATACCGAATATTTTAGAAGCGCCTATAATAGTTTCGTATGGACACACAAACTACGTATAAAAATAAAGTACAGACGGCAATTGAGCTTGCACTGGATTCGGGATCGGAATTTCAGGCGGAAGACATAATAATGATGGACGTGTCGGAAAGTTGCGCTTTCGCAGATTATTTCATCCTTATGACTGCGAACTCACCAAGACATATGAGAGCTATATCAGAAGATATAGAGTCGCATTTAAAAAATCTCGGCCTGACCTTGCATCATAGGGAAGGGGATCAGAATAGTGGCTGGTATCTCCTTGATTACGGTGACCTAGTTATTCACCTTTTCGCACGAGAACACAGGGAATACTATTCCTTAGAAGATGCTTGGCCTGAAGCTAAAACTGCACGTTTTATTCAATAACCCACTTATCAACCTCGCGTTGATAGTCCAATATCTCCTCTGAATTGAAAAACAAGGAAAGTTCTCTTTCCGCAGACTCGGCAGAATCTGACCCATGGATCAAGTTCATTCCGATAGTCATCCCAAAATCTCCCCTGATTGTACCTGGCGAAGCTTCCTGTGGATTTGTTGTACCCATGATAGCCCGCATAACCTGTACAACATTCTCACCTTCAACAGCCATAGCAACGATAGGAGAGGATGTTATGAAATCGACAAGATCATTAAAAAATGGTTTACCAACGTGCTCACCATAATGCTGATTTGCAAGTTCTTGACTAACCTTCATTAACTTAAGCCCTACTAGCTTTAAGCCTTTTTGTTCAATACGAGAAACGATCTGGCCGACCAGTCCCCTTTGAACTCCATCAGGTTTGACCAATAAAAGTGTTTTTTGCAATTGTTTTTCTCCTATGTCTTAAATCTTCTTTCTATTTCTCTCAGCCGATTCAATTTGTGCGCTTCTTACATACACTGGTTCCAACAAGGCTGGATCATCTACGTTTCCACTTTGAATTTTAGATAGCCCATATCTAGCCATCACCGAGGCTCTCCGTGTCGGTGGCGGAATATCAATTACCAAGTTGTCTTTTTTTAAGATCCCAGCAGATACAAGCTTGTGCACCGCTTCACCACAAACTATTGTCTCTTGACCAGCATTAACAAAACTTTTTTCCGTATCTATCAGCTCGTATAGCTCTATACTATCTCGACCATCCTCCAAAATCCCGCTATACACTCGTCTACCCCCAGCAGGTATAAGTCCCATAACTCTACTTCCTAAGCCACTGTAAGGAATTGTTTCAGCCAAAATAGTAGGGATGCCAACTATAGGTAAGTCTGCCCCAGCGGCGAACGATTTCGCTGTACTCATACCTACTCGCACAGAACTAAATGAACCTGGCCCAGTAGCAACAACGACAGCCTCAAAAACATTTTTTGAATATCCTCTTAAATTTAAAAGTTCCCAGAGGGCGGGTAACAACTCAACAGAGTGATTCCGATTCGACTCCCATGACAATTCACTTACAAGTTCCCCTTGATTCGATATAGCCAAAGTCGCATATTTTGTGGACGTATCTATTATCAGTTCCACGATATAGTTCAGGACTCCTTAATCCAGTTTCTTTCAAAGTTGCGGAGCAATTCCGTAAGAGATTCGTGTCTTGAAATGAACTTAAATCCCCTGGTCTCTTCATCTACTTTATCTATTTCAATCAACAAGCTTCTTACTGGTAGGATTGAATCATCTTTGGGGGGCCATTCAATAAGGCATACCCCATCCCCATATAAATACTCGTCAAGATATAAATCATCCACCCCTTGCATCTGGTCAAGTCTATATAAATCCATATGATAAATTGGAAATCGTCCGGCGTATTCAGCAACAATTACGAATGTCGGACTCCTCGCAATATCCTTAGAATCAAGTCCTTTAACGATTCCTTGTGTAAGACATGTTTTACCGGCGCCAAGATCCCCTGACAGCAGTACAACGTCGCCTTTATCTAGTAGTTGTCCCAAAATCTCCCCAATTCGGATAGTATCTATGGGACTTTCACTGATTAAACTAAAAGTATTTTCGGATTGATTCATTTACACAATTATTATGAACTGCATCATCGCATAGGGGAAGACAGTTTTGGAAACTACTGCTGGAAAAACACTCGCATATACATCAATAATCCCAAAAAATAGTGAAGAAATTTCTAACAAGCGAGCCCTTGTGTTACTGCACGGATACGGAAGTCATATGGGTGACCTTGCTGGATTAGCGCCTATGATAGGAGGTCATAACCATTATTTTTGTCTTAATGCACCAATTGAATTGTCGTTCGGATATATACCTGGATCTTACTCTTGGTTCGACACTGATGAAAGAAATTTAGAAAGCATTACAAACTCCGTAAACCTTATTAAAAGTACTTTGGATATCATCACGCAAAAACATGAAATTCTCTATTCTGAGATGTTAATAGGTGGATTTTCACAGGGTGGAATGGTCGCTACACATATGGGCCTTACTCAAAAAATCAATTTCAAAGGTGTCATATCTATGAGCTCAAGGCTACTAGAGAATGATCTGCAGATAACGAACCAAGCGCCTGTATTTATATCCCACGGAATTAATGACCAAGTTATCTCCGTAGAAGAGGGTAGAAAATCAAGAAGAATACTTGAAAAATCGGGGTGTATTGTTTCATATAAAGAATACGATATGGCACATGAAATAAGACAAGAAACTATTAAAGACTTAAAAGAATGGCTCGAAAAAATTTAGTCGCTTTTCATATACATGTTGATATTTTTATTGCCATTCGAACTATTGACGAATTTCTGACCTTAAAAAATCAAAATCACCTCCCTGGTCCGCCTGGAGAATATGTTGGGCATGCAACCATTTATATCCTCTCTTAAACTCTCGTACATCGTTGGTATTCGAGGATAATCTAGCAGCCAATTCTTCATCACTAACAAGTAGGTTAAGTTTTCTGTTAGGTACATCTATCTCAACCATATCTCCATCCCTAATCGCTGAAAGTGGACCACCACCAGCAGACTCAGGGCTAACGTGAACGACAACAGTCCCGAACGCCGTACCACTCATCCTGGCATCGCTAAGCCGAACCATATCTCTAACACCCGTAGCTAAAATCTTTTTAGGAATTGGTAAAAAGCCCCATTCAGGTATACCAGGACCACCAATTGGACCACTATTCTTCATCACAAGTATGTCATCTGGAGAAACTGACAAATTTGGGTCATCTATACGCCTTCCCAAATCATCGTGATCTTCAAAAACAATTGCTTTTCCTTTGTGAACCATGAGATCCGGTGAAGCTGCTGTAGGTTTTATTATGGCACCCGTTGGTGCTATATTTCCGTATAGAACCGCGAGGCCTCCCTCAGGATCTAGAGGGTCATTCATCGATCTTATAATATCGTCATTGTGAACCATATGACCTGAGATGTTTTCACCGAGGGTATTCCCTGTCACAGTAATATTATCCCTGTCCAAAAGGCTTTCTATACGTCCCATTAAAGCAGGTACTCCACCAGCGTAGTAAAAATCCTCCATCAAGTATTGCCCTGAAGGCTTCAAATTAAGTAAAAACGGAGTCGTTTTAGACAACTCATCGAATCTTTCCAGAGAAAGATCTATCCCAACGCGACCTGCGATAGCGATAAGATGAATTATTGCGTTGGTAGACCCTCCAATTGCATGAAGACACTTAATAGCATTATCGAATGCTTTCTCATCCATTATTTTTGACGGAATGAGATCGGAACCTACATTCTTCACTATTTGACGACCTGCTTCTTCGGCTAATTGTTTCCTTCTGGAATCAACAGCGGGTATAGCCGCATTTCCAGGTAATGCCATACCTAGAGCTTCACCCATCGTTCCCATAGTTGACGCAGTGCCCATAGTCATGCAATGCCCATTACTTCTCACTATGCAACTTTGTAGTTCTGCCCAATCATTTTCATCTATAGTCCCCGCCCTTAATTCGACCTCGTACCTACGACAGTCGGTGCATGAACCAAGTTCCTCCCCCTTCCAATTTCCTTTGAGTTGTGGACCACCTGTCACTAAAATCGCAGGTATGTCGGCACTCGCTGCACCCATTAGTAATGCTGGCGTAGTTTTGTCACAACCACCAAGTAAAACAACCCCATCTAGTGGATTTGCCGTAATCGATTCCTCGACATCCATACTAAGAAGATTTCTATACAACATGGTTGTAGGCTTCATGTTGTATTCACCTAGTGACATGACAGGAAATTCCATAGGAAATCCTCCAGATTGCCACACTCCTATTTTTACTGATTCAGCAAGATCCCTTAAATGCGAATTACAATGTGTAAGTTCGCTCCAAGTGTTACATATACCTATAATTGGTTTCCCTTCGTAAGATGCCTCTCCAAAGCCCTCTGCTTTGAAAGCGGCTCTACGAAGCCAGCCATATAATTCTGGTGTATCAAACCATTCTCGACTTCTATTTGGGGCAGAAGATTTGTTCATTTACTTTTCAGCCTCTTAAAAAAATTAGATCTATTCGCCGTTCTGTTCCGATGACAAAAGTTCATTTACGGCAGCTTTTAATTGATTGGATGAAGGGGGAGAAACATAGAAAACCTGGATATCA
Source organism: uncultured Dehalococcoidia bacterium (assembly GCA_964500645.1). Taxonomy (GTDB): domain Bacteria; phylum Chloroflexota; class Dehalococcoidia; order Lucifugimonadales; family UBA826; genus CAYFIW01. The sequence continues at coordinate 7,902 of CAZCOH010000044.1, read as the reverse complement.
GATGGAAATTGAACAGTGTGACCTTCTGAAATAAATAATATCCCCGTATTTACTGCGTCAATTTTGTTTGAAACAGCCTCCGATATCGATAAATTCCTTTTCTCTGACAAGTCCTGTAAATTTCCTGAAGCTAGTTCAAATACTTTTTTACTGACTAAACCTATAGATAGACATCTCTGCCAATCGGTCATCTCCATCAAAATGTCAGGGTCCTCCAAAGACTCTAAATTAGCTCCAGATTTAACCAATTTATCAACCACCATGGCACTTCCAGGAGACACGGATCTCAATAATTCCATGCCTTTGTCACCTTCTTCATGAACCATTTCATGAAAGACATGCCTCACTGAACCCAGTCCTACCTCGAGATTATCAACCTGCTGGGTAATTTCATTCCAGTGCCTATCGAACAAATCCTTGTCTTTCTCTAGAACCAAGCTCGCCATAGGTATCAATGGAACAAGGAACAACTTTTTCTTACCATCAAATTTACTAGGGTCTGTCTTACCCGTGGAACCAAGAGTCGTCATATCTACATTTTCTCCATTTTCACTGCACATACCTTGTATTCAGGTATACGAGACTCAGGGTCAAGTGCTGCATTAGTTAAGAAATTAGCCGCATGCTCCTTAAGTTTTACAAAAGGCACAAATATTTCTCCTTCGTTCATACGATCAGATATCAACGCTTTAGCCTCAAGATTACCTCTTCTCGAAGTTATCCTCAGAGAATCTCCATCATGTATCTCATATTTTTCCGCATCTGAAGGATTCACAGAAACTTGTAATTCTGGAGATCTGTCTAAAAGACCTTGTACCCGACGAGTCATAGTACCTCCATGCCAGTGATACAGGATACGCCCCGTATTAAGTATCAAAGGAAAGCGTTTTGAAGGAAGTTCATCCGCAGCAGGTCCTTGATCAAATCCTACAAATTTCGCATGTTTGCCTCTCGGAAAGTCATTTTCGTATAGAAATCGCGTTCCAGGATGATCAATAGTAGGGCAGGGCCATTGAATTCCTCCTTCCTCAAGACGCTCATAGGTTATTCCTGAAATAATGGGGGTCAAAGATGCCATTTCATCCCATATTTCAGAAGTATTAACGTAGTTAAACTGATCTTCTGTACGCAATTTGTTCTTGATGCTAATTCGTCTGGCTAAATCACATATAATTTCCCAGTCTGGTCTTGATTGTCCTATAGGGTTGATCAGTTTTCTCACTCTTTGAACTCGTCTTTCACTGTTCGTGAAAGTCCCATCTTTTTCAGCAAACGATGTGGCAGGTAGAACGACATCTGCAATCTGGGCAGTCTCATGCAAAAATATGTCTTGAACAATGAGAAAATCTAATTTTCTAAATGTTTCTTCAGCATGATTTAGGTCTGGTTCGCTGAGAAGAGGATTTTCCCCAGTTACATACATCGCCTTGATTCTACCGTCATCAATTGCTTTGACCATTTCTGTTATTACAAGTCCATTTTCTTTCGGTAAGGCTCTTCCTCCCCACGAATTCGAAAACTTGTCTAATGTACTTTTACCTATATTTTGGTAACCTGGATATGCATCGGGCAGGCAACCAGAATCTCCGCAACCCTGAACATTATTTTGACCTCTTAAAGGGGATATACCTGACCCGGGTTTTCCAAGTTGACCAGCCACCAACGCTAAATTGAGTAGACCATGTGCGTTTGCCGTTCCCATAGTATGTTGAGTTATTCCCATACCCCATATGAGGCAAGATCCACTAAATGGTGGCGTCGCATACATATGAGCAGCAGACACAATATCAGAGGATTTCACTCCCGTTAATTTCTCTACGTATTCCGGTGTATACATAGATATAAGTTTCTCCCAGTCGTCAAATCCCTCCGTCCTGTTTCTTATGAATTCGTCGTCTGAAATGTGATCCCTCAATATCACATTCGCAATCCCATTAAGCAAAGCCACATCCGTACCAGGCCTGGGCCTCAGCCAGAGATCCGCAAAATCACACATATCAATACGTCTTGGGTTTATGACAACAAGTTTGGCCCCATTTTCTATTACTGCTCTTCGCATTCTTGATGCTGCTACAGGATGATTGGAGTTAGCGTCAGATCCTATGATAACTAGGCAACCTGCCTCCTCATAATCTATATAGGAATTACTGGTTGCTCCACTTCCCAGCGAAGTGAGCATCGCCTCTACTGAAGGTGCATGGCAAAGTCTGGTGCAATGATCAATATGATTACTTTGCATTATTAATCGGGAAAATTTTTGTTGTATATATCCATCCTCATTAGTAGCTTTTGCAGAACACAATGTTGCGAAAGAGTCACCCATAAAACCACTAAGCTTTTCTGTAATTAAATCTAAAGCTTCATCCCATGTAGATTCTCTTAGTTTCCCGTTTTCTCTAATAAGTGGCACTGTTAAACGATCTTCGTGATGAACATATGTATAACCAAATCTACCTTTCACACATAACATGCCAAGGCTAGAAAGGTTACTTGGATCATCAAGCATTTCTTGAATAGTATCTTCCTGATCAATTTTTGCTTGTAGGCCACACCCGACACCACAATATGGGCAAGTCGTTTTCAGGGTCTTAACCGCCTGAACAGGTGTTTCCTTTGTAGATATAGCTCCGGTAGGGCACACTGATAAACATTGTCCACAAGTGGTACAAACCGAATCAATAAGTGGTTTATCCATAAAAGTACCGATTCGAGTATTCCCACCCGTCCCCAATACATCGATTGCCCCTATGAATTGATGTCCATCCTGGCAGGCTTGTGCACATCGACCGCAAAGTATGCAAGATTCCATTGCTAGGTTAAATATAGGATTACTCGAATCCACATTTTGCCTTTCCCTAGTAGGCAACTCCGGTTCTAGATTGTCATACGAAGACAAAACCGTTGAAAATTCCATGTAATCTTTCTTAACGTCACCCATGGGTAACATACCAGCAGTGAGCTCCAAGACGCCTTTTCTCACTTCGTCGAGTTCTGTTGAAGAAGTAGAAATAGACATCCCATCTGAGATTGGTGTGGAACAGGAAGCAGGAAATCCCTTGATTCCATCTATCTGGACAAGACACGTCCTACATGCACCAATTGGTTTCATATCGGGGTCTTTGCAAAGTTGCGGTATGAAAGTGCCGCTTAGGTTTATGGCGTCCAACACTGAATCGCTCTGATTAACTCTTACACTTTTACCATTTACATATAAATTAACGATTTTATTTTCTGTGTTGTTATTCTTAAGCAATTATTTCACCCCATTCTCAAAATACTCCAAATAACTTAGAACCGGATTGCCAGCAGATTGGCCAAGCCCGCAAAGTGATGCGGCATTAACGGTTCTAGACAAATTATTTAGATCAGTAGTCAATTTGGCTGACGATTTACCTTTAACAAATTGACCCAACATATCCGATATTCTCGGAGTTCCCTCTCTACAAGGAGTACATTTGCCACATGACTCACTTGAATTATATGAGGATAAAATCCTGACTATTTGTAAGGGGTCGACTTCCTTGCCAATTCCAACTATCCCACCAGCACCGACCATGACGTATTTACCGTCTATAAAGCCGGGTTCAATTAACAAATCTAATTTTTCATTAGGCAGAATTCCACTTGATGGACCTCCCACAGCAGCCCCTACTAGATTTTCATCAATATCAGTCCCTGACACAGTTTCGAGAATATCTTTAATCGAAGTCCCCATCGCAATCTCAGCTACTCCAGATCTCTTTAGAGACCCACTTAAACTAACGATTTTAGTGCCGGAATTCTCAGGCGATCCTATAGTTCTAAATGCATCTTTCCCAAACGAAATTATGTATGGTAACGAACAAACAGTCTCGACATTATTAACAACCGTTGGCAAATTGTGTAACCCAGATTGGGTTGGAAATGGTGGCCTTAGCCTCGGCTCTCTTCTATCACCTTCCATAGTATTGATCAATGTGGATTCTTCACCACAAACATATCCGCCGGCCCCCCTAAGTAGTTTGATATTTGCATCAAACTCACTTCCTAGGATATTTTTACCAATGAGATTATATTTTTCGCACAAACTCAAGGCGTATGTCATTCTTTCAAAAGATAAATGTGCCTCAGCATTCACATATATATGAATTGATGAAGCTGAATTTGCATAAGCAGTTATTAATGCGCCTTCTATAATTCTAAACGGCATACCTTCCATCAAATGTCGATCTTTATAAACTCCAGGCTCTCCTTCTTCCGCATTAATGATGATTTCCGTGTTTTTACCGGCTTGAGCAAATGACTGTGCAGATTTCCATTTCATACCAACTGAAAAATAAGCACCTCCTCGTCCCTTAAGCCCAGATTCAGAAACTGTTTCCGTAACAATTTCCGGTGAAAGTTGAAGAGCTTCCGCAAAGCTATAGAATCCACCATTGAAAATATATTTACCTAGATCGTTCCACCCTGCTAACCCAATATCTTTCATTGCAATTCTTTTCTGTGGCAGCAAATAACTAGTCAGCTCCTTGTTCATATTTTCGAAATCTAAATCTGGATCACCATTTAAATTCCACAAGTCTCTTTCTAATTCATCTTTAGGATCTGAACCTGTCCAATGCGCACGAGGGCTTAGAAAACAAGCCCCGTCACATCCACCTTCTAAAACGGTAAATCGCTGACCATAATCTTCTAAGACTATTTTTAAATATTCATCTGAACCAGTTGCCTTATTACATCCGCCATTTTGAACAACAATGTAATCCCTATTTCCAAGGGAATCCCTTATGTTATCCAAGACAGTAGAAGGTAATTGATTTTTTTTCATTCAATTAACCTCCCTAGTTCACCAATATTCATTTTTCCAATCCATTTACCTTTGATTTTTACTACCGGTCCAACGGAGCATATGAACGCACAATTAACACCCTTGTATGAAAGTGTATTCCGGGCCTTTTCTTCGAGGGAGTCTAGAAACTTAATAAGGCCATTTGAACCAAGCACACTACATGAAACCCCTTCGCAAACCTCTATATCTGCTTCGTTATTTACTTCAAAATTCAACTCTGAATAGCTAGTAGATGATCCATAAACCTCACTGGAGGGAACACCCAGATGCCAACCGAGTACCTCTAAAGCCCACGCCGGTAAATATCCAAATTCATCTTGGATGAAATGTAGAGCTGGCAACAAAGATCCACGTTCTCTAGGAAAATTTTCGACCAGAAGCTTCCTAATAGCGATTCTTTCTCTTTTTTCGTCGAATTCCTTATCAATTGGCATAAATCTATTTCTAATTTACAGAGGAAGTCTTAATTCCCGTATTTTACTTTCAGGGATCTCTCCCGATTCTGTCCATCCCCGGGCAATGTAATAACTTGATATCATAATTTCGAGGTCCTCGAGGGACAATTTGTCCCCGTTATCGAGCGGCTCATTCAATATCCTGTAGGGGAGAGTATCACTAGATTTATCCCAGCCTTCCCTTATATTGAATAATTTCTTTATATTATTGATTCGTTCCCCAGTTTTTTTTAATTCTGAGGCACTCACATCCCATCCCGTGACATCATTTAATAATTCGGCAGAATCTTCGTAAAAATCATCAAAAACTTTTCTTATAAATTTGCACCAGATAAGTGAGTCCATGACCGCACTGTAATCTTCGCTATCGGCAACGAGGCTGCCTTTCGTAACGAGTGGGTCTAATCTGTTATCAACTTCTACAAAATCCTTTTCATATGCAGAAGATCTGTTGTGGCAGGCCCCTTTAGTACTAACAGCAAGAGCAAGTGCCATTGTCTTCAAGGACCTTGGTTCGTACCCTGGCATTTCCAATCCCTTTACGTGCATCGCAAATTTTTCCCCCGTTCCACTTGCCAAAACTTTACTTGCTCTTGAGACACCCTCTGCAAGCAAATCACCAATACCTTCCCGATAAACAATCTTTTTGAGAACCGATGATACTACCCCTGGTGTCGTGAGGTTTATATCGTCTTCACCTGCTAATTCTTTTTCCTTGCACTCTAAATACCAGGCGACTGTAGCGCCTGCACTTATAGTGTCCAGACCCATCTGGTCACAATATCGAACATTTTCCAACATATCTCTTCGGTTTGAAGATCCAACCAGCGGACCCATTGCAAATACACTCTGATATTCAAGTCGGGTGCTGTCACGTTTTGAACCGGGTATTTCTACTATCTTTTCACACCCTATAGTGCAATTAGCACAGTGAGCTTGCTTGACTTCTAAATCTTGATAAATTGATTCCGCTTCAAATACTTCAATGTTCTCAATTTTTCCTTTTCTAAAATTAAATGAAGGTAAAACATTTAAACGATTGAACACAGATGTGTTAGCCATAGTACCAATAACCCGGTATTTTTCAGTCGCATTACCTATACTTTTTATACTGAGTTCTTTTCTTTTTGTTGATAGGGCACTTTCATCAAAGGAATTCGTACTCAAATTCCCTTTGAAGCAAAGCGCCTTGATCTTCTTCGATCCCATCACTGCACCCACTCCGGTCCTTCCCGCTTGCCTTCCGCCATCATTACTTATAGTTGCAAACCTAACCAGGTTTTCTCCTGCAGGGCCTATAGTTGCCACTCTATAATCGTCACCATAAGATTTCTTTAATAAATCCTCCGTCTGTATGGTGCTAAGCCCTAAAAGATTTTCAGCATTTTTAAAAACAACTCCATTTTCGGTAATCACCAAAAACTTCCATACAGGAACACTCCCCTTAATAACCAAGGCATCGTAGCCAGTCGCCTTCAATTCAGTCGCTAAGAAACTTGAAGACATAGAGTCCCCAACTAACCCTGTTAGGGGGGATTTTGAAACAACAGCAAATTTTGACGATGTAGTAACTTTTGTACCTACCAACGGACTTGTACAAAAAATAATGGGGTTTTCTGGATCAAAAGGGTCAACCTTTGGAGGGCAATATTGGTACAGTAACCACGTTGCCAACCCTGTGCCACCTATATAGTCCCTTAAAACATCTTCATCGAAATACACGTCAGACGAATTTTGAGTGGTGGCATCTATTAGCAGAAACTTGCCGTTATAACCGTACATATTTATCCACCTGACATGCTCGGCACTATCAATATAGTATCGTTATCAAAAAAATCGGCGCTTGCATAATTGATGAAACAGTTCCCATCTCTATTAAGGGTATAGCTAGATAGAAGCTTACCATTATCAACGTCGATAATTTTCCCCGAAAACTGGGGGACCCCCTGAAGCAATGCTTCAGATATTAAACTCCAGCACGCAATTCCATCACAGAGTACTTTTAGCGCGAGTTTCTTTCTACCAGAAAGAATTCGAGTGGTTCCAAAAAATTCGAAATTTATCGTTATGAAACTATCCATTACGCGCGTCAAATAACTTATATTGTTCACGAGCAGTAAATAAATCGTCCTCTGTATTTACATTAAAAAAACTTAACTCGGCCCCTTTGATGCTGTTGATTACATCTTCACTTATTTCTTCCAAATAAATTTCGTCAAAATAACTATCCATTCGAAAGTTGCCACTAGATATATTTTTCTCTATAAATGGAATACAAGTTGAGTTGTAAAGTGCATGAGTGGGTTGGTAACGTCCATTTATTACCGGAACAATCGCATCACATCTGTTCTTGCTTATGATCGACAACATGAATCGAATTAATTCCCTCGATATAAATGGCATGTCGCAAGCTACTACAAGTGACCATAGAGTATCCGAAGCTTTTAAGCCAGTATAAAGTCCCCCAATAGATCCTTTTCCTTTTTGGTCGTCTGATCGATATTGGATACACTTTGGTAGGCTCAATTCGTTTTGCCTCTCTGGACGATCACCTATAATAAACACCTCGTCACAACTAGATTGCAGAGTGCCGATAACCCTATCAATTATCCTCTGACC
>CAZCOH010000043.1:0-13517 GCA_964500645.1 uncultured Dehalococcoidia bacterium | reverse complement strand
CAATCATTTCAGGAACCCAGTGACCGCCTATGAAGGGAGGGTCCAGCCATTCAATTCCAAGAACTTTTGGTTTCCTTGTGGATTCTTCCGCTCTAGTTTTGATTTTACGTACTCTGTCGTTAAAACTCTGTATAAGGGTTGCTGCTTTCTTTTCTACCCCTGCATATGTGGCTATTTTGGATATTGAATCAAATATGCCTTGAAGGTCTGAAGGTTCAAATGAAAGTATTGTCTGCTCCCCGCTTAATTCCTTTACGCTGGATTCAACCATTTCATATGAAACTGCGCATACTTCACAAAGCTCCTGTGTGAGAATCAGGTCTGGTTTGATTTCGGACATTACCAATTCTTTAATCTTATATATACCAGAGCCACTATGAACAGCTTCATTTATATGTTTGTCTATCTCCCAGGAGTCACTGCCACTATGGTCTATTAGACTTTCAGTTACTACTGGGATTGAAGTGATACCTTCTGGAAAATCACACTCATGAGTAATACCAACTAGATTCTTTCGAAGTCCCAGAGCGCAAACAATTTCTGTGGTACTTGGCAAAAGAGAGCATATTTTCATATTTTGGTCCTTCATATTTAAATACATGTTTGGAAGATGAGAATATAACTTCGCAATTCGTTTTCCTCGGATATACTAGCTATAAATTTATTGCTGGCATAGACGTTATTTAGGGAATTATATGACAACCGATTTTTCAGACTATTCAACTAACGAACAAATTATTCAAAGAGCTAGGCAAAATCTTGCCCAGGGACCCTGGGATTATCTGACAGGAGCCTCTGAATCTGAGACGACGCAAAGGCGAAACAGGCTAGCTTTCGACAAGATTGCTTTTAGGCCTAGAGTTCTAATCGATGTAAGAAAAATTGATTCTTCCACTGAACTAATTGGACAACGTCTGAGAATGCCAGTGATACTTGCCCCCATAGGGTCACTACAGGTCTTTCACCCGGAGGGTGGTGCTGTAGTTTCAGAATCTGCTGGTGAATTTGGTGTAATGCATGTTGTTAGTTCCGTTACTTTACCCACCATGGAGGAGACCATGGGTGCTTCAAAGTTTCCCAAGTCATTCCAACTTTACATTCATGGAGACTGGGAATGGACCAAGGATATGATTCAGCGGGCAGTCACAGCCGGTTATAAGGGATTATGTATTACAGTCGATACGGCCCACTATAGTCGACGGGAAAGACCTATGTTAAGTAAGTGGACACCCGTTTCCAGAAGAAATCCTGCGGACCCTCAATGGCAAGCGTCAGTTACTTGGGAGACCATTGAGAAGATAAAATCTTTTATAGATATACCCCTTATGCTGAAAGGCATAGCAACCCCTGAAGATGCTGAACTAGCAATTGATCACGGGGTGGATGTTATATGGGTATCTAATCATGGTGGTCGGCAACTGGATCATGGACTTGGAACTTTAGATATGCTTCCTGAGATAGCACAAGTGGTGGGCGATAAAGCCGAAATTGTTCTCGATGGTGGTATTCAACGAGGTTCAGATGTTGTTAAGGCTATTGCCTTGGGAGCAACAACAGTTGCTGTAGGAAAATTACAGGGATGGGGTATATCCGCGGGAGGAAAAAATGGATTAATAAGGGTTCTCGAGATTATTGAAGAAGAGATTCGAATTACCATGGGATTGCTTGGGGTTACAGACATAACACAAATAAACAAAAAACATGTATGCAGTGCTGATCCTGTAACAGATCCACATGAAATGAGTGCATGGGTTAATAAGCCTGTTGATAGGATTCTATAATCCACATATTAGTGCTACGGGTGCAACAGTCCTCGAATTTGATTCACAAAAGCTCCCTTAGCCATAACATGCTCGCATCCCATTTCCCTAGCTTCGTTCATTGACTGCTTATCTTCGTGAGGGCCGTATGCAACTGATAAGACTTGTTTGTTCATATCGGAAAGGTGTTGATTTAGTTCTTTAAGAGCGGGTTTCCATAAGTTTTTTTCTTCCTCTAAATCAACTATTATTGCCCTTATGTCGTACCCTTTTACGAGGTCTAAAGCGAGGTCCGGATTTGTAAGTCGTCTAACTTGGAGCGTGGACCCAGCAGCAGCTTCAATTCTAGGTAGAAAAACGAGGTTTTTTGATACCAGCACTACAATCGGTTTATCTGCCTTCATGTTTTGACTCTTTTGTTTTTTTTATTGTTCGGTAGGAAATAATTAGTGTCCATGGATACATATATAAAAGGTAGTTGAGTTAGTTGATTATAGCGGTTGACATAGGTGGTACCCAAGTCAGGATAGCTTTATTAGATACGAAATTGAATATTTTGATAAAAAAATCATTCCCAACAGGAATTGACTCTTTGCCTGAACCGTCTTGCGATGTGCTTATTAAAGAGGCAGAGAATTTACAGTCTTCATTTAACGATTCAGCCTTTAAGAGTGTAGGTATTTCTACCCCTAGTTTTAATAGACTGACAGGAAAAATGGTAAATCCACCTAATCTTCCCTATTGGGATGATTTCTCTTTATTGGAATTTTTTGAAACTCGTTTGAATTTACCAGTCGTGGTAGGGAACGATGCTTCTTTGGCAGCATTGGGGGAATATAGATCCGGAGCGGGTCAAGGGGTAAATAACATGGTGTATATAACACTTTCGACTGGCATAGGAGGCGGGCTAATCGTAGATGGCGACCTATATGTAGGAAGAATGGGTTTTTCCGGAGAAATAGGTCACATATCTGTGGAACCAGACGGATATATCTGTAATTGCGGGAATCGGGGTTGTCTCGAATTATATGCCTCTGGACCAGCGATATTGAGGCAAGCAATTGATCGTATTAATAATGGAGACAGAACGTCGTTACGAACTGAATCAGACTTGACTTCCAAAGATATTTTTAGACATGCGTCGGAAGGAGATATTGTCTCAAATGAAATAGTAACTGGTGTGGGAAAATATTTGGGAAAAGGTGTAGTAAGTATCATGAATATGTTTGAGCCTGAAAGAATTGTGTTTGGCGGAGGTGTAAGCGAATCATTTGATCTACTACGGCCTCACATTATCAGGTACGTGCAGGAATATTCTATGGCTCATTTTGAGAAAAAAATTGATCTAAGGAAATCTGAATTTAAGGAAAATTCTTCTTTGATTGGTGCCGCTTATTATGCGTTGCTATATAGCGAGCAACGGAACGTACTGTAAACTTAAATCATAGGACAGTTGATTTTTTGCAGAGGTTATTTAATAGAATCCAAGGTCGGAGGATTATACCTATCTTCAGGATTTATCCAGCCTTGAAAATTTGGTTTTCTTTTTTCGGCAAATGCTTTCCTTGATTCAATTAAATCCTGCTTATCCCCGTGTTCCTTCAATGCTTCTGCCAAGGATTCAAGAGGATCTGAAATTTTCGGCCTCATATTTCTCATGATTTGAATCGTATTGACCCGTGAAGCAGGCGGCAAAGAAAGCAAGTGATTAGCCATATCGATAGCTGTTGGTATAAGGGCATCTTCTTCAACAATTCTGTTTAGGAATCCGATCTCATAAAATCTCTGTGCTGTGAATCTGAATCCTAATGCCATTTCGGTTGCCACGGGATGAGGTAAGTTGGCCATTGCTCCATGGTTATATCCACCTAATAACCATCTTTTGGCTTCGGAAACTTCAAATATGGCGTTGGGAACAGACACTCTCAGGTCTGTCGATTCCACCAACATGAATCCACCTCCCATAGCATATCCGTTTATTGCAGCTATCACGGGTTTTTCTAGTTCTCCTGACATTAGCGGATCGGTAATGGATGGTCTCTGCCCACCTGGTATGCCTGCTTCGAGCGATTCTTTCATGTCTTCACCAGCACAAAATGCTCTCCCTGTTCCTGTGAAAATTCCTACCTCCAAGTTTTTTGACTCTCGGAAATTGCTCCATGCCTCAGCAAGCTCCGTTCTGATCTGGTATCCGAGAGCGTTCAATCGTTCTGGACGGTTGATTCTTACTATAAATACTTGGTCATGGATCTCTGTTACTACAAGTGACATTTAGCAATACTCCTAACTTTAAAACAGGCCTGTACAATAATTTCCACACCTAAAATTTGCGAGTTTATATAGCTTAACTACATTTATATATCTTTTGTTTCTGCTAAAAAGACAGGGATAAGTCTGGACGTTTTCTCTTGGTATTCCTTGTATGGAGGATAGGCTTGCACGGCTAGATCCCATAGGTGGGTTCTCTCGGTAGAGTCTTCTACTTCCCTTACTTCCATTTCGTAACTTTCTGTTTCGTCCTGGACTGTTACATATGGATTCGCTTTTAAATTGTGATACCACAACGGGTGATTAGGAGCGCCACCTTGTGAGGCCACTAATACGTAATCATTGCCTGTTTTAACCCGCATTAACGGAGTTTTTCTTATGGCTCCCGTTTTGCAACCTTGATTTGTGACAATAATTACAGGTAATCCCGTATCCCTTAATGTTAAACCTTTTGTTCCCCCACTCTTTTCATACAATTCGACTTGATCGGCTACCCACTCTCTTGGGCTAGCAATGTACTGACTCATTTTTTCCTCCTAGCTTGTAGATTACCCATATTTTTATAGCTTAACTCACAGAAAGTGTATACATTTTATTTTGATTGTCGTATCTGGGCATTTATGAAATCAGGATAATCCCTCTGCATTGTCAGATATTCTAATTGAAACGAAGCTTGTAAAGGATCAGCAGATGAATGAAGAAATGAACGAACAGGTGAATAGAGCAAAGGAATCTTATTTCAGATGGTTAGATTCTTTCAACAGAGGAGACTTTGCTGGAATGCTGGATGAAATGCATTTTCCACACTTGAGGATATCAGGAAAGAACGAACTTCAAATATGGGAAAGTCGGGAGGATCATGAATTACATCTGCGAGGAACTAGTAATAGGCTTATTGATGAAAATTGGAAAAAGACAGTTTCTGAAGATGTAACTGCTGTACAGTGCGGATCAAATAAGGTTCATTTGGCAATGAAACAATACAGGGTAAATACGATGAACCAAAGCTACAACATTTTTGATACCTTGTGGATATTTATTTTTGAGAACGGAAGATGGGGAGTGAAATTCAGGTCATCATATTTGTCAGCATAGAACAAAGTTATAAATAATGTATCCAGTGATTAATGACACGAAAATATTATATTCCTGTGAGATAATTGATTGTCACACTAATTTCCCAATGAAATATTATGAGGATTGATATTTAAATGTTGTCGACGGATCGAATCAGAAACATCACTATAATTGCGCATGTTGACCATGGGAAAACCACCTTGGTGGATGCACTTTTGAAGCAAAGTAATACTTTTACAGAACGAGAAGACCCTGGGGTTTTGATCACGGATAGTAATCCTCTAGAGAAAGAGAAAGGGATCACGATTCTTGCTAAGAATGTTTCTATTACATACAAAGAAACGAAGATAAATGTTATCGATACTCCGGGACATGCAGATTTTAGTGGTGAAGTGGAAAGGGTTATGAATATGGCAGACGGATGTGTCCTTTTGGTTGACGCCGTCGATGGCCCTATGCCACAAACAAGGTATGTGTTGCAGCAGGCGCTGGGCTATGGACTTAAACCAATTCTTGTTATAAATAAAATTGACAGGCCCGAAATTAGGGTTCAGGAAGTCAAAAATGAGATAGACGACTTGTTCTTAGAATTGGCGATAGAAGAATCTCAATTGGACTATCCTGTTCTTTATGCTTCTGCTAGAGACGGTTATGCAGTTCGCTCGATAGAAGATGATCCGGCTGATATAACTCCCATTCTCGAGGCCATTTTGACAGAAGTGCCTGCTCCTTCTGGTTCTGTTAGTGAGCCCTTTCAGTTGCTCGTGACTGCACTTGACTATGATGACTATGCGGGTCAAATCAGCATAGGGAAGATATTTAGAGGGGAAATTAGACCTAAAACACAAGTTGCATTACTTACAGATGACAGTGTTGAATCAAACCACATTTTAGAATCAGTTTTGGTTTTTGAAGGTATGGGAAGAAAAAAAGTAGATCTGGCCTCTGTCGGGGAGATTGTTGCTCTCGTTGGCCTAAATGATGTACATATTGGAGACACGATATCTGATGCTTCGTGCCCGGAACGCCTTCCTACTATTACGGTAGATGAACCCACGGTAAAAATGACTTTTGGTATTAATACATCGCCTTTGATGGGCAAAGAGGGCTCCTTCTGTACTTCAAGGGAACTATCTAGACGTTTGTCTCAAGAATTAAGAATTGATGTAGGACTAAGGGTTAATAAAACCGATAACCCCGATCAATTTGATGTGAGTGGTAGAGGAGAACTGCACTTATCTGTTTTGGCCGAAACGATGAGAAGAGAGGGATACGAATTTCAGGTATCTCAGGCCAGGCCAATAATTAAGGAAATCGATGGAAAGGTTCACGAGCCTTTTGAAAATCTTTTTATTGAGACTGATTCAGAATACTATGGTGCGTTGACTGATGATCTCACTCGTCGATTGGGTGTTCTTGAGGAAGTCATAAATGATGATGCAGGGAAGATCAGGATGAAATTTATTGTGCCTACCCGGGGACTTATAGGATTTCGTTCATACTTTCAAAATGCTACCCGGGGTGATGGGATTATGAATAATAGATTTGCTTCATATCAACCTTATGGTGGGGAAATACGTAGCTCATCTTATGGGTTTCTAGTGGCTTCTGAGCCAGGTGATTCAGTGACGTACGGATTATTGAATGCGCAGGAAAGAGGTAAAACCATAATTGGACCCGGAGTCAAGGTTTATGAAGGCATGATTGTCGGTTTGAATTCAAGATCATCAGATTTGGTGGTTAATGTTTGTAAAGAGAAAAAATTGACTAATATGAGATCTTCAACAGCTGATATTACAACTCAACTTGTGAGGCCTCTCGAGTTTAGTTTGGAAGAGGCCTTGGACTTGATAACAGAAGATGAACTAATCGAAATTACACCTGATAATTTAAGACTCAGGAAAAGTATATTATCGGGAAATGATCGACATCGGTCAGAACGCGGTGCGAAAAGAGCTAAAGCTTCTCAGTCAAAATAAACGTGAGCAGGATATCTGCTAAATGTTGAACCTGAAGTAAATGACGTCTCCGTCTTTTACAAGATAATCTTTGCCCTCGACTCGCATTTTTCCCGCCTCTTTACATTTTTGTTCTCCCCCCAAATTTACATAGTCTTCGTAAGAAATAACTTCCGCCCTTATGAACCCGTTTTCAAAATCGGTGTGAATCTCCCTTGCGGCTCTTGGAGCAGTCGATCCAATAGGCACTGTCCAGGCTCTTGTTTCTTTGGGACCAGCGGTGAAATATGTCATTAGATCTAGGAGGTCATAGCCTGCGTTGATGAGTCGATTCAAACCTGGCTCCAGTACGCCTAATTCTCCTAGGTATTCGTCTTTTTCCTCATCTTCAAGTTGTGATAGTTCAGATTCGATTTGCGCAGAAATTATTACTGTACCTGCATTTTCAGCTGACGCGATTTTTGATACAGACTCGGAGTATTCGTTACCTTTGGCAGCAGAGTTTTCGTCGACATTGCATACATACAGGACTGGTTTTGAAGTGAGCAATTGCAGGTTACGTATAACGTGTTTTTCTTGATCGTTGACATCCAGAAATCGTACGGGTTTCCCATCGTAGAGAAGTTCAAGCGATTTTTTCATAATTGGAAGTAATTCCACCGACTCAACATCTCCCCCTCGAGCTTTTTTCTCGACATTGGCAAGTCTTTTTTCGAGACTTTCCATATCGGACATCATTAGCTCTGTTTCCACGATTTCCACATCTGAGACTGGATCCACATGACCATTGACATGAGAAATGTCATCATCTTCGAAACACCGTATGACATAGGCGATGGCATCCATTTCTCTAATATTACCTAAGAATTTGTTTCCTAGTCCTTCACCTTTTGAAGCACCTTCAACAAGACCCGCTATATCTACAAAAGTCATACGTGTAGAAATTATGTTTGCAGAATTGGCGATCTGAGCTAATTCACCAAGGCGTTGGTCCGGGATCGGAACTTCCCCTATGTTGGGTTCTATGGTGCAAAAAGGATAGTTTTCTGCTTGGGCTTGAGCGGTTTGCGTGAGCGCATTAAACAGCGTGGATTTTCCAACATTCGGCATGCCAACAATGCCGCATTTAAAGCCCATTCATTTCTCCTTACCCCTATATTTATTAAGTTATAAACCGAATAAGAATTATATTTTACGGCATATATGGGTATAAAGGTGGACCTAACTGAGTGTCTAGCATATCTTGGGCCATATCAACGAATTCGCATAAAAGAGGTCTTGTGTCCCGTGGGTCTATTATGTCCAATCCATGTCCCATGTTTTCGCCACCTGTCGACTCTGCGGTTCTGAATGGCGAAGCCATTGCGTTCAATCTAGCTTCAATTTCTTGGCGCTTGGATTCGGGATCGTCGGACGAGGCAATAACTCTTCTGTCTGCGGCAGAGAAACCTCCCTATATGTGCATGGACCCCCATTTGCCAGAAGGCCAAGCGTATCGATGGTACATTCCTCTTGTTCTGTGATGGGTCTGACCAGCCACTCCATAGGCTTGCTTCATATAGAAACTTATCCACGGACTTTGACTTCTACATTGTGCAACAACCATTCGGGCTCCTGCTCTCACGATTCCTTTGTTTTGGGCATCCATTCCTACCATAAACCCTGGCTCGTCCACAAAAGAGACTACTGGAAGATGAAAGGTGTCACACAAGCTCCATAACTTCATTGCCTTTTCACCGGCGGCACCGTCGGTGGAACCTCCAAGTCGATTAGGATTGTTAATCATCACACCGATGGGATACCCATTCACTCTCGCTAATCCGGTAATTCTAGAGCTACCGTAAAAAGGCGCTATTTCAAAAAAACTATTTCTATCTAGGACATGCTCAAGTATCTTGTAGGGATCATATCGCCTTTTGGAATCCCTGGGAATTATTGATAATAACTCCTCTTCTCTTCTGTTAACGGGGTCGTCTGTTGCAATTCTTTCTGGTTTTTTCCATACGCTGGAAGGCATGAAAGACAAAAATTTTCGAATATGCTCAAATGCTTCTTCTTCACTGTTCGCAAGATTGTCTATGACTCCTGATTTAAAAACTTGACTCCGGTGATCACCAAGATCTTCCTTGGTTATTTCATACCCAAGGGCTGCTTTTACAACTGGTGGGCCTCCGGCAAATACTTGACTGGTTCCCTTTACCATTACGTTAAAGTGACTAAGGCAAGACTCGATTGCCGGTAATCCTGCAACCGATCCTAAAACCGCAGATACAACCGGTACTTCGTTGAGCAATTCGACAGCCATTGTAGTTCCGGGGCCATCGGGAAGGTAAGTCCTGCCGAGTTGTTCAAATGTTCGGACGCTTCCTCCCACGGCATCTAATAATCTAACTAGTGGAAGGCGCCACTGGGTAGCATATTTCAAAGAACTTGGCTTACTTCCGTGTCCTCGTTCACCGGCTCCCCCTCTTACGGTAAAGTCTCCCCCATCTAGAAGAACCCTCATCCCATTTATTTTGGAAATCCCTATCACTCTAGGATAGGGTTTAAGATCGACTAGTTCATTGTTATCGTCGTAGAGAGAGCTGCCAGCCAGAGCCGACAATTCTTGAAAGCTTCCATGATCAGAAATTTGATCAATCCTTTCTCGCACGGTTAGTTTTCCGTTGTCGTGTTGGCGCTTTATCCCTTCTTCCCCTCCCATACCTTTTGCTAGCTCCAGTCGTTCATTAAGTTCGTCTATTTCTTTCTGCCACACCATCTTGCTCTAATTCCTTTATAGATATAGAAAATTTTTATCAGGGTTCAAGATGATACTAGATTTTTACTCAGAGGGTCGATCAAAAAGGTGTATATTCGGATTAGCGATCATTTTGCAAAGTATTTAGCATTATTAACCAAAAATCTATGTCAAATAAAAAACTGATATATTCTAAAAATATAATTCATGTAAAATATCTCATGAAATATATTGCATAATACGATGACTCCTATTAATATCCCTAATCTCTTACTGCTGATTCGTATCAAGTACGATAATTTTTGAAGAAAGGAGAAATTAGATATGGGAAATATATCTGTGAATAAATTAGGCGGCATTTCTTTAATAGTCGGCCCGGTACTTGCGTTGATTTTTTATCTGATTGGGCCTGGCGGTAGTCTGAATGGAAATATTGATCCTTCAGATGCCCAAGCTTTCATAGCAGAATTATCTAGTAACACAACATTTGCCGTTATTTCAGCTATTTTAGTTAGTCTGGGACTAATTACTCTATTTCATGGAGTTAGTGTGATGGCAAGGGAAAGTGGAGATGCTCTCACGGGTTTTGGCATTAAGTTCATTTTATTAGCGGTTGTCGGTTGGGTAGCATCGCAAGGTATATTCATCGCGATTGCCAACAGTTCAGATGCGGGCACAGTCTATGCTGCAGCCCAAGGTGTAAGTAGTATATCTGCGGTAAATGCTTCGATTGGTTTTATTGCACTCAGCTTGGGTTTGTCTAACAAAGACTATGTGAACACCATATTTGCTTACGTAGTATCTATAGTTTCTATAGTCGGTTTAGTTGCGGCAGTCGTTGGGGCGTTAGATTCATCTCAACTTCAAAATGTTGGCATGGTGGCAGGGATCTGCTACTTAATATGGACAATTTGGGCTATTTTGATCGGAAAAGATCTGATGAGTCGAGATTAATAGGATTTTATAAAAAAGCAGTCCAAGAGATTTCAGGGCCTCAATGCTAAACATTGAGGCCCTGATTGGTTTAGTTGTAAATCCTCTTATAGATTAATAGTTTCCAAATCAAAATAGCAGTTGTTGCCCCAACTAAATCTGTTATTACATCTAAAATCGAAGGAAACCTTCCAGGTACGAATATCTGATGTACTTCATCGAAGATAGCGTACATCAAGCAGAATGATAATATCCCTGCAAAAACTTTAAAGGTGTTCGGTTTCGCAGCGTAGCATAGGCTGAATCCAAGCATTGAGAATATGATCAGGTGATAGATTACAGATGGATTGAAATCGGATATTGATTTCGGTGTGGTTATTTGATTTCCCGGTATGTGGGATACGTAGAATATAAGAATTGCGATAAGGATTGAAGGTCCCCATGTCAACAGACTACGTGCTAAGACCTGATATTTTTTAAAATTCATGGTTCCTAAAGGTTAGTAATTGACTCAGCCTGAAATTTAAGTTGAATCCAATAACTAATTCGAATATACATGTTATTGGCGACTATATGTTTGTAATAAAGTTGTTAGCCATCTAATCTAGTTGCTCCTCGTTCATCTAAGGCTGCTTTAGTCATAGATGATTTGTCGATGTTGGAACCATCCAAAATAGTACTCTCAAAATTCGCCTGGGATATGTTAGCTTGAGATAAATCTGCTCGAGTTAGATTTGCACCTGAGAGATTAGCCTCTGTCATATCCGTTTCACTTAGGTTTGCTGCTGTCAAATCACAATTCTTCAGGGAAGTTTTTTGCAATATTGAGTTGTACAAATTACTCTCAGAAAGATTTGCGTTTTCTAGATTTCCCTGAGTGAGATTTGTGAAAGTCAAATCAGCACTTCTCAGATCACAACCTGATAAATTGGCCCCATTTAGTCGTGCTGAAGTCAGCTTTGCTCTTTTTAATGAGATCGCCTTAAAGTCTACGGTTCTCAAATCAAGTTCGCTTAAATCTATGTTTTCAAGAGTTCCGTTAATTTTTATCGCTTCTAGACATTCTTCCTTAGTATATTTTTCCATTGAAATAATTCCTCACACCGCATTATTTTCCAATTTGTGACATCATAACACTAGGTATTTACGTCATCTTAGGTTGAGCTCGTAAGATAAATAGTTATTAGTGTTATGTACAGATTAAGAGGCATTATACGTGCCTTTTACATGAGGTTAGATATGTCCAATTATGTACTTATTCATGGATCATTCCAGGGCGGTTGGATCTGGAAGCCAACTGCAAAACTCCTGACTAGTAGAGGTCATGAAGTTTATTGTCCGACATTAGATGGTTGTGGCGAACGTGCTTCAGCTATAAGGAGTGGGATAACGGTCACGACGCAGGCAAAAGAAATATCGGATTTTTTGTTCTATCAGGATTTGAACGATGTGATATTGGTTGCTACAAGCACCGGAGGATTAGTACTTTGTAAGGTGGCTGAAATATCTCGGGATAGGGTGCAAAAGGTTGTTTTTGTTGATGCATTGGCCCCACAACCAGGACAAAGGGTCGATGAAATAGTGAAACTCGGCACAAATAAGAATTTTATTAAAACTGATTTAACTAGAGGTCCCTCTAAGGAGGACCTTGAGCAAAGATTGTTTAATGATTTAGAGGAAGATTTAAAACAGTGGGCAATAAAACGTGTGACTATGCATCCGATTGAAGCTTCAGATGCTCCAGGGGAATTAGATAGGTTTTGGGAACAAACGTGGGACGCCACTGTGGTCCGTTGTACAAAGAGTGTTAATCCATCGGGGACACATCAAAAGAACACTGCGACTACATTGAATGCTAGCTATCATGAGCTAGATGCAGGGCATTATCCAATGCTGAGTCACCCGTTAGAGTTAACTGAAATTCTTGTTGGCCTCTGAGGACAACTTTTATTTTGAAGGATCTGAATATGAGTGACCACCAAATATAGCTCTTATTTCTGCAGCTGATTTTGCATTCAATAGTTTTTCAACTCGATCGGAGTCACTGGATCGAATTTTTTCAACATTTTGGTGCACCATTTCTAATTTATCAGAAGGGAATTTACAGGCACCATTTTCATCCATGTGTATGATTTCGCCCGGAGCTACGTCCATACCGCCTACGGATACAGGGACATTGACCGAATGTACTGCCATAGCCCCGTGTCCAGCAGACACTCCTCCGAGCATGTACTGGAAATTCATAGGCCGAATTGCATCAATATCTCTGGATGGTCCATTAGAAATCGCGCCTACGCAACCCATGGCTATCATGGCCGCTGTCATATTTTCGCCTGAAAGACCTACTTTATTTGATATTTCGTCGGGGAATCTTTGTTCAAACACAAGAATCGAGGGTTTTGGAGATGCCTCGAGAGCATCTATAACATCCATGAAAGTTACACCGCTGTAATTTGGATCCGGCAAGCCATATACGCAAGTAACTGCGTATCCCACGGTTGCACCCATTTCTGGATACATGCATTTAATTGTATTGTCTGTATACCAATTTTCAGTCCAGGGATTGTAAATTGCTAAACAATTAGGGTCATTCGGGTACGTTGCTACAGCGTTAGTTATAGTCGGGGTGTCTACGGATTTAAGTTGTTCAAGTATTTCATCTTTATTCACGGTTGGTTATTACTCCTGATTAAAAATAGTATAGAACGTGACGTCACGATATTACATAATTCAGTTATCTTGTGCATGGGCTGTCTACGTGATTTCTACACTAATAAAACC
>CAZCOH010000042.1:0-13553 GCA_964500645.1 uncultured Dehalococcoidia bacterium | reverse complement strand
TGCCAGGTTTTGCGAGAGAATTAGCAAGCAGAAAGCACGACTTTCATTTTAAAACCTACACTGGTACGTCTCATGGATTTTTTAATGATACGAATACCGGGGGACATGATGTCGATGCAAGTACGGACGCTTGGGATTTAGCACTAAATTGGTTCGAAAAATATTTGTGAATTCAGTTGTAGTACTTGTAATTAGTAAATAGGAGAAATTTGCATGGCGGCTTATTTGATTGCTGATGTAAAAATCTTTGATCCTGAGAGATTTAAAGATTATGGAAGTCTGGTACCGGAGTCTGTTGAAAAATATGGAGGAAAATACCTTGTCCGTGGTGGTGAACATGTGGTGACAGAAGGGAATTGGAACCCAGAAAGGTTGGTTGTGATCGAATTTAAATCCATGAAGCAGTTGAAAGAATGGTATGACTCTGAGGAATACTCTGACGCTATGAATATAAGGCACCTTTCGGCTGACACAAATTTACTGTTTGTGGAAGGGATTTATTAACCTAAACTGTTACGCTTTCCAGCCGTATATCTAGGTGAACACTTTGTTTATGGCCTGCCGAATACTAACCAGTAGAAATGACTGCTCTTTTGTGGACAGCTTTACCGATTGACCTTCCCTCCTGGGTCACTGATATTTCGTATGTAAGTCTCCCTCTTTCACTATCCAATTCAATTAAAGTTGCGGTAACATCCACAGATTCCCCCACATCGGATCTCGCTATATGCCTCAATCCATCTACGGCATATCCTACTGTAGCCGAACCATCTTCTAATTTCGGATCTGAGTGGGATATACACACTGCTTCCATTAATCCGAGCATTGCGGGTGTCGATAAAACATCATCTCCAGGAGATCCAGTTCTATTTGTCGACATTTCTTGAGTGATCTCAATTTTTTTGCTGACTGATTGACCGATTTCAAATTTGCTAGTATCCAAATTTAACCTCTAATTGCGTCGTTCTCTTTAGTCCGTCACATAATATATGTGTTAATTAGGATCACGTACATCTGGTTCCACACCTACCTCTACTGGTCCTACAAACAATTCCCAAGGTCTAAAATATTCCACGAATTCCCTTGCTTCATCTACAGAATCTAAACCTTTTGTAGCTCTCTCTGGAGTCATAGTAAAAGTCTTGGCGAATGCGTCAAAACCCGTCTTTGTTTCTCTTATACCTCCTATCATCTCCTCCCGTTCCTCCCAGCTCAAAATTAATTTTTGCCCTCTCCTGGTTTTTTCCCAGTATATTTCCATAATCACCAATCCTTAATGGAACTTGATTAGTTCTAATCCTGATTCTTATCAAATGCTAATTAATATTTTAATGTGTTCTCTTAAAGCACTTGATAGCCTTTTGAAATATTAAGCTACGCTGAAGGATTATATTCTGTGGCTAGCATACCCATAATTATTGAGTTGTGTCTTGATCCTTCGTGTGGCCTGCTTTGTCGAAGAGTACCTTCATGTGTAAATCCGAGATGTTCAAATAAATTTTTGGCAGCTTGGTTGTATTCTGGAATGTCAGCCCAAACGCGAAACAGATTATAGGTGTTGAAGCTTAGTTCCAGGGTGGATGTTAAGCTAGCGGTCCCATAGCCTTGATTCCACTTTTCTCTATCTCCTATCAGGATGGAGATTTGACCGTCTCCTAGAGACTCTTCAACTGTGAGGTGAGCCTCTCCGATATGTTCCCCTATATCTGTGTAGATCGAAAAAATTCTATGCTCGGGATTTTCAAATACCTTGTCCCATTCAGCATCTGAGACACTTAATACATTCTCAGGATGATAACCAAGATGGGCTGGGTCACCATATGAATACCGACCGAACCAGCTTTGGGTAACTGTGTCGTCTGATAGCCATTGATTGATCCTCTCTACATCTTCCCTGGTAACGTGTTGTAAAAAGACTTTTTTACTTGTCATATTCGGACCTCTTGACTAGAAATGTGTCTTGACTGCAGTTCTCAAAAGTAACTAATTTAATTATTTGTAAAATAAGGTTTTTCGTCAATAAACTTACAATTTTTGAATTGTTCTTCATGAAATATTCTGGTCCTAATCCGTATTAACAGAAATTTGGAGTATGATTTAATGTCTACCGTGTATCGCCCCGTGTATTGACAGGTATAGAAATTATCGCCGGCTATTTGAGAGAGAACAAAGATGTTAGATAGACTTGCCTCAGTTGTGGACAGGTATGACGAGCTAAATAACCTTTTATCAGATCCTGAGGTGGTTGCTGACTACACTCAGGTAGAAAAATATGCTCGTGAACAGGCCACTATGAGAGAGGTGGTTGAGTTAGCTCGTCAATATCGGAAGCTTTCAGAGGATCTGAGTCAGGTCAAGGACATTATCAGAGGAGAGACTGAAGAAGAATTGGTTTCTATGGCCAAAGACGAACAAGTTTCTCTGGAAAAGGATCTGATTTTGGTAGAGTCCGATTTGAAGTTAGCTTTGGTGCCTAAAGACCCTAACGATGATAAAAATGTGATCATCGAAATACGTGCTGGCACTGGAGGAGATGAAGCTGGACTTTTCGCTTCAAACCTTTATCGAATGTATTCACGTCTTGCTCAAAGACTTAATTGGAAATTAGAGGTTATTGATTCCAATTCCACGGGGATTGGTGGGATCAAAGAGATTACCTTTCAAGTGAATGGAAATATGGCTTACAGTCAGCTTAAGCATGAAAGTGGTGTACATAGAGTTCAGAGGGTGCCCACTACTGAGTCCAGTGGGAGGATCCATACTTCAGCTGCTACCGTCGCTGTCTTGCCAGAGGCGGAAGAAGTAGACGTAGAAATCACTCAAGAAGATCTTCAGATAGATATTTATCATGCTAGTGGGCATGGTGGACAGAATGTTCAAAAGGTCGCAACCGCAGTAAGAATAACTCATATCCCCACTGGGTTGGTCACTACCTGCCAAGACGAAAGATCGCAGCTAAAGAATAAAGAGAAAGCACTATCTGTATTGAGGTCAAGATTGCTTGCAGCTGAAATAGAAAAGCAACAACAGGAAATTACGGATGCTCGAAGATCTCAGGTAGGATCAGGAGATCGATCGGAGAGGGTTAGAACCTACAATTTTCCTCAAGGAAGAGTGACGGATCACAGGATAGGGTTAACAAGTTATAACTTGGAACAAATATTAGACGGCGATCTTATAGAATTTATGGAAGCTTTGGTTCAAGTGGAACAGGCACGGAAACTTGAAAATGCTGGGATGTAATCTTGATTTATGACAATAGGGTCTTTTCATCGAGAACTGGCGAATCGGTTATCTGAAAAAGGTACACTAGACGCTGATTTGGAATCGGAAGTTATTATCCGACATGTTCTCGGTATTGATAGATCGGTGTTTTTCAGAGATTTGATGAGAACTATTACAACTCATGAGGAACAGTCTCTGGAGAAAATCATAAAGAGACGACTGTCGGGTGAACCCTTAAGTTATATCATCGGGACAAGAGAATTTTATTCAATTTCATTGTCTGTTAACCATGATGTCTTGATCCCTCGCCAAGAGACAGAACTTCTAGTGGAAACTATTCTTTCTTTTATTAATGAAAATCAATTAGATAATCCCAGGATAGTGGATGTTGGTACTGGAAGTGGTGCTATTGCTATAGCACTTGCTACCAACCTGCCGACGGCAATAATTGATGCTATTGATATTAGCGAGAAGGCTTTGAAAGTCGCAAAAGCTAATATAGATATGCATGGGTTAACCGATCGGATTTCGCTTCACCTGGGTGATCTTTTGGAATCTATATATGAAGATGATTTGGATGTAATCGTGTCAAATCCTCCATATATTCCCACAGGAGATATCTCCTTTCTCCAAGAAGAAGTATTGTTAGAACCTAGAGTTGCTTTAGATGGTGGTGAAGACGGTCTCGGCGTTATTAGTAGGTTGCTGTGGGAATCAACAATTAAGTTGTCTTCAAACGGAATATTAGTATTTGAAGTTGGTTCGGAGCAAGCTCTTGCAGCACTAAATTTAGCCGAACAAATTTTTCCAGGACGAACAGCTAGGTTGTTAGAAGACCTATCACGAAATCCAAGAGCAATATTAATTGGATGCGATTAGGTTATTACATGTTCGTTCTTGTTAGGGTTATCCTAGGCCAAGTTGATAATGTTTACCTTCAGTTTTGATTGAGGGAGCAACTACTACTTCGGCTTGATGCATTTCTTTTATATTCATAGCACCAACCATACCCATACATGCCTTCAGGGCACCCACCAAGTTTTGTGTACCATCTGATACAGAAGATGGGCCGAAAAATAATTGTTCAAGGGAGCCTTTTGTGCCAACTTCTACTCTGGTTCCTCTTGGCAAAGCCGGGTGGGGGCTTGCCATTCCCCAGTTGAATCCCTTGGCGGGAGCTTCTGTTGATTGTGCGAGTGGTGTGCCAATCATTACGGCGTCTGCACCGCTGGCGATTGCCTTGCATAGTTCTCCACCAGTTCTTATACCTCCGTCCGTTATTACGGGGATATATTTTCCCGTTTTTTCGAAATAATCATCCCGAGCTTGTGAACAGTCCATTGTGGCCGTTACTTGCGGTATGCCTACTCCAGTAACTTCGCGGGTTGTACAAGCTGCCCCGGGCCCAACACCAACCAGAATCCCATGGATTCCGGTTTCCATTATCTCCATTGCCACTTCGTACCCAACACAATTGCCCACGATTACCGGTACATTAACCATTTCTAACAATTCAGGAAATTGCAAACCTTTCACGCTTTTTGACGAGTGTCTTGCTGTAGTAACAGTCGATTGCACAACCAGCATGTCCGCGCCTGCTTCAACTGCTATGGGCCCTAACTTTTTTGTCATGGCTGGAGTGATTGAGACAGCGCAATGAGATCCTGTTTTCTTTATCTCCTCCACCCGTTTACCAATTAAATCCTCGTTGATCGGTGTTGAGTAAATTCTTTGCATCACGGTAGTGACTTCTTCTTTAGGGGTAGAGGCTATCTCATCGATTGCCTTCTGGGGATCTTCGTACCTGGTTTGAACTCCTTCTAGGTTCATGACACTTAGTGCCCCTTGTTTATGCATTTCCCCGGCGAATTTGGGTGTTGCAACAGCATCCATTGCAGATCCGAGAATTGGGGTTGATATTGTAACTTCTCCAACTGAAAAATCGGTTTCAACCATTTCTGGATTCACGGTAATTGTTCCCGGCGATATGGCTACTTCATCGAATCCGTAAGTTCGTCTCAATTCCCTGAGATTAGCCATTTTGATGTCCCCCTAAGTAGTCTAGTAATTTTAGATTTAAATATTTGGATACAAAGAAAAAAGGTCTGTGCGTTTTAAGCACAGACCTTTTTTGGAAAATCGTATGAATTTGACAGCGTTACAGGTTATAGCCTTAGTCATTCTGATTATTTACTAAGAACACTTCTAGGTGTTTTACCATACGGATTATTTCTAAAATTCGGATTATTAAATTTCCCTCTATCAGATAAATCGGGGCTTGCTCGCGTGTACAATGCTTTTATTACTGCAGTTTGTGTGATTACCATCAACGAATAAAAGATTAAGTGATGATATTGTCGTCTTAGATGTGTGTCAACAGGGGCAGTATCAATAAATCTTATCTCATAAACCAATTAATGAAACGTAGTGTTTTGATGAGCGTTACTTTAGAAACTATAAAAGAACTTGCGATCTCTAAGGGATTTGACGTGGTGGGCGTTACCAACGCTGATAATTTTGACCGTGACGAGCTGGAAGCTTTGAAAAGAATACGTGACGGACATATGGACGGATATAGTTGGTATAACGAAGAACGGGTTAAGAAAATGAACAGACCAAATGAGTTACTTGAAGATGCTCAGTCAATCATATCTTTAGCATGTAGCTATTTGGGCGATTCAGCAGACAGTTCACATACATTGAATGGAAGAGTTGCTAGATACTCTTGGGGAGATGATTACCATAAGGTTCTTAAAGAACGCATAGCCGATTTTTGTGCGGATCTTTCTGAATTGGTTGATATTGAATTAAAGCTAAGGATTTTTGTCGATGATGGCCCCATGAATGATCGAGCTGCAGCTAGAAGATCTGGTGTTGGTTGGGTGGGCAAAAATACAAACATACTCACACCGAGTCATGGGTCTTGGGTTCTTTTGGGGCAGGTCATCACGAATTTGCCTCTTCCTTCAGACTTACCGTTAAAAAAAAGTTGTGGCAACTGCGTCAGGTGCATTGATGATTGTCCGACAGGGGCCATAGTTGCGCCGTATGTCATCGATAACAAGCGTTGTATATCGTATTTGACAATTGAATTGAAAGGAGTCATACCTAGAGATTTGCGTCCCTTGATGGGGGACTGGATTTTTGGTTGTGATATCTGTCAGGATGTTTGCCCTGTGAATTTGAAAGCACTGCCTGGTCACTTAGACGAATTTAAGCAAAGAAATGGGTTTTCTACCCCAGACCTAGTCCCAATCCTCGAAATGGATCAAATGACCTTCAGTGACAGGTATAAGAATAGTCCGATAAAGCGTACAAAACTTGTTGGGTTGCAGAGGAATGCATGCATAGCTCTCGGTAATAATGGGGATGAAAAAGCAATATTACCGCTTTCCAAAGTATTGTGTTCATCGGAAGAATCGTTAGTTCGATTACATGCAGCGTGGGCTATTGGACGAATAGGTGGTAGAGAAGCTGCAACTGTTTTGGAAAGAGCAAGGGATTCTGAAAGAGATAATGGAGTCCTTGATGAAATAAATCTTTCCCTTGAAGAAATTTCGATCTAAAGGGGGGATATTGGCAGGTAGAATTTTTCTAATTAATGTAGGCACTAATGCTTCTCATCCGTTTTGCAGTCCTATATTTCACGATGGTACGTTCGAATTCATTCCTATTCCCGAGGATAGGAATTTAGAGAAACCTCACTCTTTTAATTACAGGGATTTACACTCTTTTTATGATCCGGGTAATAGCTTGGAAGAGTTTATCCCTTTAAAATTCTTGGATAATACCGCTCACAATGATCCTGAATTTGACACGTTTACATATGGAGACAATTGTGACGTTAATTCTAGGGCC
Organism: uncultured Dehalococcoidia bacterium; assembly: GCA_964500645.1. Lineage (GTDB taxonomy): Bacteria > Chloroflexota > Dehalococcoidia > Lucifugimonadales > UBA826 > CAYFIW01. The sequence continues at coordinate 6,470 of CAZCOH010000042.1, read as the reverse complement.
GCTAGTCTTAAAAAAGTAGAGAGAGGAGACTTTCTTTTCTTTATAGCTAGGCTACAATCTTGGAATGAAGGTCCCACTGAGGAATATGGGTTCTACTTAATAGGCTATTTGCACGTTGAAAAAATAGCTTCCTCAATCATTGAGTTGCCCGGTAATGATACTTTGGATCGCTTTTCGGCAAATGCACACTTCAGAAGAGCGATGTCAGATCCGATGCTATGGGATTCATTCTGGGTGTTTGCCGGCTCTTCATGGTCCAAGAGATTCCAGAAGGCGGTGCCAGTTAACAGGGAAATTTGTGACAGACTATTTAGGTCTGCTGATGGTGGAAAGTGGAAATGGGGACGAAAAAACTCGCCACGGACCGATCTTCAGGTCATTGGTTCATATACTAGGACTTGTAGGAGTGTCATCGATCCTTTGACAAAAGAGGGTAACGAAAGATTGAGAATATTATGGGAATGGGTTGATCGCTATTCCGGGGTGAATTAAGTCTTGCGGATTGGGTGTCATATAGCAATCAACATTAGTTTTATACCGGGGTAGTGATATCGAAAAACCTAAAAAGATTGATAAAACGAAGGAATCGTCTGAAGTCGATAACGAATCAGAATTTGCTCATGTAAGGAAATATTCAGTAGGTTCCATTTTCTATGGTTGGTGGATATGCCTTGGCGGAGCATTTGTCATGGCTATGTCCTCAGGTATAAATTTTCATGGATTTGGCAATTTCATTATTCCACTCAGCAAGGAGTTTGGTTGGAGCCGGACCACCGTATCAGCCATTTTTTCTTTTGCACGCCTTGAAGCAGGTTTTATTGGCCCTGTTGAAGGATGGGTAGTAGATCGGATCGGGCCTCGTAAATTAATGCTTTTAGGTATTCCTCTCATGGGCCTTGGTTTCATATTGTTGAGTCGAGTTAATGGGTTAACGACATTTTTGCTTGTCTATCTTTTCGGAGTGACTCTTGGAAATAGTGTGGGTATGCATACTCCTGCTTCTACGGCAGTTGCAAATTGGTTTACCAAGAAGAGAGGACTTGCTTTTGGGATTATGTGGTCTGGAGTGGGAATCGGAGGGTTGCTCGTTCCGGCACTTGGATGGGCAGTGGAAGAACTTGGATGGAGACAGGCTTCGATTGTCGTAGGTATATGTGTGATATTTGTTGGGATACCGGTGGCTTCATTGATGAGGCATAGGCCTGAGCCATACGGTATGTTGCCGGATGGAATTAAGGTGGAAGATGATGGGTTGGATGCTAAAAAAAGAAAATTAGCACCGGATTTATCTAGAGATTTCACGGCAAAGCAAGCTCTACAGACTTCGAGCTTTTGGTACTTGTCTTTGTCGATAATGTCCAGGTCACTCGTATCTGGTGGGGTGGGTCTTCATTTGGTGCCTTATTTCGTAGATCTTGGGGCCACCCCCATAACGGCTGCCACCTATGCTGGATCGGTGGGAGTAATGAGTATTCCAGGTAGATTTGGTCTTAGCTACCTTGGTGACTACATAAATCGGCGATATATGATGGTTGCTTCATTGGTATTGATGACAGGTGCCATAATCCTTCTGGCTAGGGCCGAATCCATATCTGACGCCATACCCGCTATTATTGTATATTCCATTTCTCAGGGAGGTATTTCGGTAATACCCCAGTCTTTAATAGCTGATTATTTTGGAAGGAGAGCTTTCGCAACAATTTCAGGTTTTAGAAGCACAATACAGATGGTAGGAATAATTATAGGTCCAGTAGTATCGGGGTATATGTACGACCGGACAGGGAGTTATGAATCAGCATTTATGGCTTTTTCAGTCGCTAGTGTGGTTTCCCTAATATTGGTGTTTTTTGCGTATCCGCCCAAGAGACCCGATGCGTGATTACAGAATAACAACGCTTACAATTGATGTATAACAGAGCAGGTCAGGCTAGTTTTTGCTAGTGATTTTGGAACTTCAAGGTTGTTGTTGTGCTAGAATCCACACCACTAAGCAAGATTTTCGTTAAGCAGAATCGTGGAGAACAATTTAAAAATAATTATCGCGGGGGGAGCTTGGTAAAGCCAGGCTGAGAGGTCAGCGGAAATGCTGTCGACCCCATCACACCTGATCTGGATAATGCCAGCGTAGGGAATGCAATCGGCAATTTTCACCGAAAAGTAGTCGTTCCTTAATACGCTGTAACAGTGAATATGGAACGACTTTTTTTATGACAGGTAAAACAAAAAAAATACGTGTTGAATCAATTTGTCATTCTATTGATCAGAAAGATGTCTCTCTTGAAGTACTACAAAATGTCGATTTTTATGCAGAAGAAGGAGAGGTAGTTTCTATCTTAGGTCCCAGTGGTTGTGGGAAGAGCACATTTTTAAACATGCTTTCTGGTTTGTATGATCCTAACGAGGGAACAATCTTAGTAGACGAAGTCGTGACGGATGCCAAAGACCGGATTGGACGTATTGGGTATATGCAACAGAAAGATATGCTTCTACCGTGGCGCACCGTATTGGATAACGTTGTTATTGGATTAGAGATAAAGGGCGTGCCTAGAAATAGTGCCAAGAGCATGGCTGTTTCTCGTCTAGATGAATTTGGGTTGGCTGGGTTTGAGAATCAATATCCATATGCGTTATCCGGTGGCATGAGGCAACGTGCAGCCTTCTTGAGAACTATGCTACTGGACACGCCTGTAGTTTTGCTGGATGAGCCATTTAGTTCACTAGATTCAATAAATAGAATGCACTTGCAAAGCTGGTTGTTGGAACTTCTGGAGAGATATAGCTTTTCTGGTAGAGATTCGAAAACGGTGATTCTTGTTACTCATGATGTTGAAGAAGCTCTTTTTTTGTCAGATCGAATATATGTCATGTCATCTCGTCCCGGTAAGATCAATTTAGTTGAGCGTGTAGATTTCGGGCGAAAAATTATCACAGAAATGGTTAATGATCCTAGCTTTGTACAAATGAAATCTAGATTGACTTCCTATTTGATAGGTGAACAGGTTGGCAAACTATGACTATGCTTGACCACATTTTGAAATGGATTCCAGCGGTATCAATTATTGTATTGGTATTGTGTGCATGGGAATTGATTGTAAGAGTACGTGATATTGCAAGTTGGTTATTGCCCACTCCTACCGCTATTGCTTACGCAATATATGAAAATAACGGTGTTTTGGCCGGTCATACCTTGGTAACCTTAGAGGAGATATTAATAGGTTTCGCACTAGCTTTATTAGCTGGTGTGCTGCTTGCCTCAGGGCTAGTATTATCTAGGACTCTTGAAAAGACACTTTATCCATTTCTCATAGCCTCTCAAACCGTTCCAATTATAGTCATTGCTCCCATGTTATTGGTTTGGGTTGGATATGGACTGACGCCCAAGATCATAGTTGTGGCTCTAATAAGTTTCTTCCCGATAGTAGTAAACACAACTGATGGTATGAAGTCTGTTGATCGAGATGTCGAAAATTTGTTGAGAACCATGGGAGCCAATAGGTGGCAGATTTTCACCAAGGTACAGGTCCCTGTATCTCTTCCGTATCTTTTTTCGGGGTTGAGGGTAGCCGTTGCTGCCAGTGTTATCGGAGCCGTTATTGGGGAATGGGTTGGTTCCAGTGAGGGATTGGGTTATTTGATGATTAGGTCTAAACCACAATTTCAAACAGAATTGGTTTTTGCTGCGATTGTTATTCTTTCAGTGATGGGAATTCTACTTTTCAGTTTGATTGGGTTTTTAGAAAAATTAGTCATTCCATGGTGGCATAAAGAACGAGAAAGCAGTTTAGTAATATAGGATGATTTCAATAGTATTGGAGGTTATTAGGTGTTAAGTGGAATTTGTGGAAATTCAAAAAATAATCTGGTTACAATCAGAAAAATGGCGATTCTAGGTGCTATCGTCAGTTTTGTCATTGTTACTTTTACGGCTTGCTCAACATCGGAATCGGACAAAGTCAAGATTGCCCTTGATTGGTATCCCAATGCTAATCACATTGGTCTTTATATAGCCGAGGATAAGGGTTATTTTTCAGCCGAGAATCTTGAAGTGGAAATTTATACACCATCTGATCCTTCCACTGTGTTACAAACTGTAGCCTCGGGATCAGATGATTTTGGTATAAATTATCAACCAGATGTTCTTATCGCCCGAGATGAAGGCGTGCCTGTTGTATCTGTACTAGGCATGGTCCAACATCCACTAAATTCTGTGATGATGCTCGAATCTAAAGGCTACGATTCTCCTAGTGATCTTGGTGGTAAAAAAATTGGTTTCCCAGGCATACCGTGGAACGAGCATGCCCTGTCGACTATGCTTCAGTTTGATGGTCTGAGTGGCCTGGAAGATGTTGAATTGGTCAACGTGGGTTGGGAACTTGGCTCTTCTATAATGTCTGATCGCGTCGATGCGATCATTGGAGCATATTTTACCCATGAAAGCATCAGTCTAGGCAATGAAGGATATCCGGTCACAGTCCTCAGAATGGAGGATTGGGGGGTACCTGATTACTACGAACTCGTACTGGTCACAAGCGAGGACTATCTTTCTGATAATGAGGATATAGTTAAGCGTTTCACGCGTGCGGTGAGCAAAGGATATTCTGATGCTATTTTGGATCCGCAGGCAGGAATAGATATTTTGCAAAAATATGTTCCGGAATTGGATGAAAATATAGATCGACCAGGAGCCGACCTGCTAAAGCAATTATGGCAGGACGAAAAAGGAAAATTCGGTGGTCAAAAGGAATCAAAATGGATTGGGTTTTCCCAATGGATGAAAGAAAACGACATCATAAATAATGATCTAGATGCATCCTCTGCGTATACCAATAAATATTTTGCCGATTAAATTTTGATGAGTTGAGAATTTTTGGAGATAACTTTAATGTCTATGACGACTGATCTGAAAATTAAATATGCATCATTGTGGTCTGATATGACGAACCATGCCTTCGTGAATGAAATGGGTATGGGAACTTTAGATCCTGAAAAATTCCGACGATATTTTTTACAAGATTATGTTTTCGTAAACGATCTGGTAGTAATGACTGCTAACGCGATTTCCAAAGCCCCAGACATCAAATCAGCTTCTATTTTTAATGATTTTCTTACGGGTATCACAAATCCGGAAAATGATCTTTTTGTTAGTGCATTTGAGGAATTTGGTGCGGGCTATGATGAATACAGTTCAGTAAGCGCTTCTCCCACCACTAGGGCATTTGGGGATTTTTTAGTACGAACCGCTCTAGAAGGTAATTTTGATGATATTGCTCTTGTTCTTTATGTTACAGAGGGCACGTATTTGGACTGGGGTACAAGGCTATTGAATGAGCAGGCTGAACCTACAAGTGCAACCTACCGAGAATGGATTAGACTCCATGGTCCAAATGTCTTAGGAAGTTTGGTTGGTTGGCTTCAAAACTATGTCGATAAAGAGTCGAAACTGTCTGGACCACGGGCTGATTATCTCTTCAAAATGACCCTACGTTATGAATATCTATTTTGGGAAGCGGCTTACAATGGTGAAGCTTGGTTTGATCAATAGAATTTCACTCAATTTGTTAGTTCGCTAAAATGTAGCGATATATTCTTGGATTTATGTTTTATAGGTCCTGAATTTGGCTGATAATGTGGAATAGGTTAGGAGATAGGGAGTTACCGTGTTGGACAAAACACAAATTCATACAGCAATGACTATCGCTGGTTCTGATTCTGGTGGCGGTGCAGGGCTGCAGGCTGACATAAAGGCGTTTGCGGCCAATGGAGTGTATGGCTCCACTGTTATTACTGCCGTAACTGCTCAGAATACTCTGGGTGTTCATCAGGTTTTGGATCTACCTTTGGATATCATTGAAGCTCAAATTGCTGCCAATCTTACTGATATAGGAGCAGATGTAGTAAAAACTGGAATGCTTTCTAGTCCTGAGATAATCGAATGTGTGGCTGAAAATCTTGCAAAGTATAAAAATGAGAGATTGGTAGTCGACCCTGTGATGGTAGCGAAGGGAGGAGCAAGCCTTATCAGTGAAACAGCTATAGAAGTATTGAAAGAGACTTTGATACCGATGTCTACTATAGTCACTCCAAACGCCCCAGAAGCAGGTGTTTTGACAGGCATAGAGGTTTTGGATCTCGACTCAGCAAGAGAAGCTGCTTTCAATTTGGTTAAGATGGGGGCTAGCGCAGCTGTAGTAAAAGGTGGTCATTTTGATGATGGGCCGGCTACAGACGTTTTTTATGATGGACGAGAATTCAGAACATTTACAACCAGGAGAATCGCTACGGAGAACACGCATGGAACAGGTTGTACCTTTGCATCGGCTATAGCGGCAGGTGTTGCCAAGGGAGAAAGCTTACGAGATGCTGTAAGTAACGCCAAGGTGTATGTCACGGGAGCTATCAAAAATGATTTTGATATAGGTAGTGGGCATGGACCTTTAAATCATTTCTACGAATACTGGGATTTATAATTC
>CAZCOH010000041.1:0-14240 GCA_964500645.1 uncultured Dehalococcoidia bacterium | reverse complement strand
TTACATCACTTCCTCCATCGTAATGCAAATTTTGACCCCAGTTTTACCTTCTCTTAAGGAGCTTTCTCAAGAGGGTGACTATGGTCGACAAAAGATAAATCAATACACGCACTATCTCACGGTCCCGATTGCCTTCCTTCAAGGATGGGGACAGTTAACCTTGCTTCGTTCTTCTGGGGTTTTACCTGGTGTAGATTTTGGCTTGAATCTGCATACTTTTGCGATGATGGCGTCTCTCGTAGCAGGTACCATGTTTTTAGTTTGGTTAGGGGAACTCATCACTGAAAGAGGGCTTGGAAACGGAATTTCCTTGATTATTTTTGGTGGTATCGTAGCTAGTTTTCCACAAATGGTAGGGAGAGGGTTTCTTGAAACGGATTGGGTTTCAGGGCTAATGATGCTCGCCATTATAGGGTTCGCCTTAATTTTTGTTATCGTATTTTTCAATGAAGCTCAACGAAGAATACCGGTTCAATATGGGCGCAGCGTTTTTCGTGGTGGTCGAATGGAAAGGCAAAGTGGATCGTCATTCCTTCCAATTAGGGTAAATACAGCTGGAATGATACCTCTAATATTCGCATTTTCTATCATCATACTGCCGGGGACTATAGCTAGCTATTTTAGGAACCCACTTGATGATGGTTTCGTGAGTAGTGTTGCAGGGTTTTTTACCAATACACTAGACCCCACTAACCTGCCATATTGGATAGCTGTTTTCATATTAGTTGTAATGTTTACTTTTTTTTATACTCTCGTAGTTTTTCAGCAGCAAAACTTGGCTGAAAATTTGCAAAAAAATGGAGGATTCATACCTGGAATAAGACCTGGACAGCCGACCCAGGAATATCTCAACAGAGTCATCTTGAGGATAACGTGGGGAGGGGCATTATTTTTAGGTGTTATAGCAATAATTCCGTTTTTTGTTACGGAGCTCACGGGTGTTAGGGCATTAACGTTAAGTAGCACAAGTCTTCTTATTATGGTTGGGGTGGCACTTGATACCATGAGACAACTTGAAGCCCAGCTACTGATGAGAAATTACGAAGGCTTTATCCGGTAGAGTGTCTCAGGAGAGGTATTTTGAGAATCATATTAATGGGCCCTCCTGGCTCTGGAAAAGGGACTCAAGCGGCTCATATAGCTAAGATATGTGGCGTCAACAGTGTCTCCACAGGTGACTTGTTCAGAGATAATTTATCCAAAAATACTGAGTTGGGAAGATTGGCTAAGACGTATATGGAGAAAGGTGAATACGTTCCCGATGAAGTGACGATTGATATGGTCATGCAATGGGTAGAAGATCCTGATAATTCTCAAGGGTTTGTGTTAGACGGATTTCCACGCACAATAATTCAAGCCGAGGCAATAGATAGTAAATTAAGTGATTCTGGTGGACTGGATAAAGTTCTTTTTTTTGACGTTCCTGAAGATATTTTAGTTGAGCGGTTGTCTGGCAGGGTGATTTGCAGTTCATGCCAGATTCCTTACAACCTTGTATTTTCTCCACCCAAAAATCCTGATGAATGTGACACGTGCAATGCCACACTTTATCAAAGAGAAGATGATAAGCCAGAGGTTGTTCGAAATAGACTCCGCGTTTACATGCGTGAGACTGAACCAGTAGTTCAATTTTTTAGGGACTCTGGAACAATTATGGAAATAAACGCGGCTTTGTCAGTGTCGGAGGTGAGAAGTGCTGTTGAAAACGCTCTCGGATGAACGGAATGTCGCGGCGTTGTATAATATGCGTTCAGCCTTTTTTAATTAAGGTTCAAATAGGAAGAAATCATGAACACGGGTGTTAACAGCCCCAGTGGAATAACTATAAAGTCGCCAAGAGAGCTCGATCTTATGAGAGAGGCTGGACGGGTAGTTGCGTTTGCTAAACAGGCAGTAAAAGATGCCATAAGGCCTGGTGTTACCAGTAAGGAGATGGATTCGGTGGCTGAGGAAGTGATAATAAAGCATGGTGCCATACCTTCTTTTAAAGGTTATAAACCTACACCTAGCAAACCTTTTCCGGCCACAATATGCTTCTCCTTTAATGAAGAAATAGTTCACGGTATACCTGGCAATCGTAAAATTAAGTCTGGCGATATCGTAAGTGTAGATTTTGGAGCAATAGTGGAAGGCTTTCACGGTGACAGTGCGTTCACTGTGGCGGTAGGTGAAGTTTCGGAAGAGACTGAAAGACTTATATCGGTGACCAGAATGGCCCTAGATAAGGGAATTGCAGAAGCAAAAGAAGGGGCTAGGCTCACTGACATTTCACATGCAGTTCAGAGTTATGCTGAGTCAGAAGGGTTTTCTGTCGTGAGAGAGTACGTCGGTCATGGAATTGGAAGATCTTTGCACGAGGAGCCTCAAGTTCCAAATTACGGGAAACCAGGAAGAGGGCCTAAGTTGAAGGTTGGAATGACCTTGGCCATAGAACCTATGCTTAATGTTGGTACATGGCAGACAAAGGCATTGGATGATGGTTGGACTGTAGTTACAGCCGATGGAGAATTGTCTGCTCACTATGAACATACAATTGCAGTGACTGAAAACGGACCGGAAGTTCTCACTCCTGGCCCTTTCTAAATAGGGCCCTATTTGGCTTATAAGGAGTTACATGCCAAAGGAAAATGAATCGATAGAGGTTGAAGGTACAGTTAAAGAGGCTTTACCCAACGCGTCGTTCAAAGTTGAATTGGCGAACGGGCATGAGGTGTTGGCGTATATTTCCGGAAAGTTGAGGGTGAATTACATAAGAGTTTTGCCTGGAGATCGGGTATTGGTTGACTTGTCTCCATACGATCTCACACGAGGCAGGATTACATATAGGTTCCGATAAGAAAACTAAGATTTCTAGATTGATTTTACAACTTAGATATATGGAGTGGATCGATGAAGGTAAGTGCCTCTATAAAAGTTAGATGTGCTAAATGCAGGGTTATAAGACGGAAGGGTCGGGCGATGATAATTTGCGAAAATCCCAAGCATAAGCAACGACAAGGATAATAAAAGGATAGTGATCTGATATGGCTATTGTCTCTGGTGTAAACATACCTGACAACAAAAGAGTTGAAACTGCCTTAACTGCTATTTATGGTATCGGGCCATTTCAGGCTAAAGACATTTTGGAGAAGTCGGGAGTTTTTGATAATCCACGTGTAAATGATCTTGGTGATGATCAACTGAACAAGATAAGAGAAATCATCGATTCTGACAAATTAGTGGAAGGGGACTTAAGGCGGGAAGTAAATCAGAACATTAGGAGACTTATAGACATTGGTTGCTATAGGGGTGGTAGGCATCGCAGGGCCCTTCCTGTTAGAGGGCAAAGAACTAAAACTAATGCTAGAGCTAAGAGAGGACGCAGAATGGCCGTTTCCAGAAAGCATAGTACTACTAGATAGAAAGGCTAAGGCGTCATCATTTTGAAGATTTCATTGAGATAAAGTTGGAGATAGAGATATGGCTAGAAGGCCCAGAACAAGAAGAAGGGATCGAGGACCCGTTCCTGTGGGAAAGGTATACATCCAGTCTACTTTTAACAACACGATAGTGACCTTGACTGACCAGACAGGTAACGCTGTTGCCTGGGGGAGTGCTGGGACGGCGGGATTTCGTGGTTCCAGGAAATCCACAGCTTTTGCTGCTCAAAGGGCGGGAGAGGATGCAGCCAAGAAGGCGATTGAACAGGGTATGCGACAAGTTGATGCTTTTGTTAGAGGGCCAGGTGCTGGGAGGGAAGCTGCCATTAGAGCAATACAAGCAGCTGGGATTACGGTTACTAGCATAAGAGACGTTACACCAATTCCACACAACGGATGTAGGCCTCCAAAGCGGAGAAGGGTCTAGTATCTGCGTATCAAATTAGAAATGAACAGAGATAGCGAGACCATGAAGGAACGGAGTATATTCGATATATTAAATGAAGCTTTTGCTGCTTTTGGCAAAGGGTTCCGTGAATATGTTGTAATTTCTTTATTAGTGTTTGCACCTGCTAATTTGATCACTTTTTTGGGACCCAGAACAAGTTTGCAACAATATGTTTCAGAAGGCGCCATTCCTGGGTCTGCGGTAATATTTTACGTTGTTGTTGCGATTGTGACTTTGGTTTCTACAACAGCCGTTTGGTCGGCTTCTTCAGTGGCAACTGGTCAGCAAATGGTGACTGGTAGAATCAATATAAAAGATTGTTTTCAACGCGTTTCATGGAGAATATATTCTCTATTTTTCGTATCTTTCTTATTAACTATTTGTCTCGCTTTGGGGTTGATCGGAATAGCTCTCATAGTGCCTGCAGTTGCTTCACTGGCTTTCCTTTTGATGGCTTCTTTTGCGTTGCCAGTGGCTTTGTATGAAGGGAAAAAATACACTTCGGCTCTGATACGTAGCTTTCAATTAGTCCGAGTCAACTGGGTAAGAATTCTGGGGGCAATGAGTCTTGTTGTTCTTATTATGCTAGGTATTACAGTTTTGATCTCGATGCCAACTCTGTTTATGGCTAGTCCAGTCACTGGAGGGGTATCAATGTTGGCATTGGTAATTCAATACTTTCTCAGTTTGGTTGCTAATACAGTGGCAGTAGTTATATCCGCTGTTGCTGTCACATTAATGTATTTTGACACCCGGGTAAGAATGGAAGGATTTGACGAAGAACAACTTACCAACGAAATTGGTTATCAAATGCAAGTGCCTCATATGGAAAATAAAGTAAGTAATTATTAAACAATGGAGAGGAATCTTGAGATATTTTCAAGATTTAAGTGAATATGGCTAGATACACGGGACCTATACAGAAGAAACTCAGAACCCTGGGTCTTGAGTCCTATGGGGTTTATGGAGCGAGGAAAGATAAACGTGCTAATCAAGGATTTGTTAGAAGACGAAGAACTTCGGCTTATGGTCTGCAGCTAAAAGAAAAGCAAAAGGCAAAATTTTTGTACGGGGTTTTGGAGAAACAATTCAGAAACTATTACGACAAAGCTCAAATTCAAGACGGCATTACCGGTGACAATTTGATGGTGTTGTTGGAACGAAGGCTTGATAACGTTCTTTATAGGACTGGGATGTTTTTGACGAGAAGGCAATCAAGACAGGCGGTAAACCATGGGCACTTTGTGGTAAATGGTAGAAAGGTCGATATTCCTTCCTTCCAAGTGTCACAAGGCGACAAAATAGAATGGACTGAAAAGGGTAAGAAGACCTCACTCTTCGAAATTGCGCAGAGTAATTGTAAAACTATTCCTACCCCTCATTGGATTGATTTGGAACAGGCACAGATGTCAACTACTGTGGTCACAGGACCTACAGCTGATGATGGTGAGCCTGAAATAGATACGACTCAGATAGTTGAGTTTTATTCTAAATAATGTGTTAGGAGGCAACCTTAAATGACAATGGCAATGGACTATTCGGACATATCAATTTTAGATGGACCTGATGTGGAGGAAGTTGTTATCCCGAATCCAACAATATCGGTGGCAGAGACTTCTGACACGTACGGTAAATTTATAGTCGGCCCTTTGGAGCCCGGATATGGAGTTACTTTAGGCAATCCAGTAAGACGAGTTTTATATAACTCGCTTCCAGGGACTGCAGTAACCTGGGTGAAAATAGAAAATGTCCTTCATGAATATATGACTATAGAGAATGTCAAGGAGGAAGTTGCTGAGATTCTTCTTAACGTTAAAAATATTAGGATAAGATCAGAATCTTCTAACGAAACTCCTGGTAAATTGAGATTAGAATGCAAGGGTGAGGGCGTTGTAACTGCTGCTGACATTATTGGATCTGCCGACTATAAAGTAGTTAATCCAGAACAGCATATAGCGACTCTTAATTCGGACGATGCTGAGCTTATTATGGAGCTTAATATAGGGCATGGAAAAGGTTATAAGGTTGCGGATAGTAGCGAAGGCTTAGCAATTGGTACTATTCCGATAGATTCAGTGTTCACCCCAGTTCGGAAAGTAAATTATACGATTGAGCAAACGAGAGTGGGTCATAGAACCGACTACGAACAACTAGTCCTAGAGGTTTGGACTGATGGCTCAACTTTCCCTATTGAGGCGTTGGCAGAAGCTGCCAATATGCTGGTTAATCAATTTTTTCTGTTTGCAAATGTGGAAAAAGCTGCTGCGGAAGGGTCCGAGGGAATCTCGCTCGAGATACCTGCCGAAAATTACAACATGACCGTGGAAGAGTTGGACCTTTCTTCTAGAACTTTGAATTGTTTGAAGCGTGCTGGATTAGACAAAGTTGGAGAGGTTATGGAAAAAAATCGAGAAGATCTTCTCAAGATAAGAAATTTTGGTGAGAAGTCGTATAACGAACTGTACGATAAGTTTAGAGAATTGGGCATTCTCCCCGATCATTTAGATCCTGAGAACGATAGCTCGGATGGTGTTTCGGAAGATGTTGGAACTGAGTCAGATTCGTAAGGGAAATTAGGAGAATTCATCATGAAACATAGGATTGGTGGAAGGAAGTTAGGGAGACCTACGGCCCACAGGATGCTGATGTTGAGAGGCATGGCTACAGACTTGATCCGTCATGAATCTGTCAAAACCACTGATAGTAAGGCAAAAGAAGTCAGGAAGCTTGTAGAAAAAATCATAACCTTAGGAAAAAAAGGGCAACTTCATCATCGCCGACAAGCCTCGGCGTTGCTTACCGATGAAGTTGTGGTTAAAAAAGTCTTTGATGAGCTTGGTCCAAGATTCGAGAGTCGGAATGGAGGGTACACAAGGATAACCAAGATAGGCCCTCGTAGAGGAGATGCTTCGGAGATGTCTGTCTTAGAACTAGTTGAGTAGAAATCTGGAGATTGATTAGAGATTTCTAACATTCCGGTGAAATGACTGAAAAAATAGCATTGGAAATAGAATATGAAGGAACGGAATACCATGGGTATCAGTATCAACCCGGTGTTTCGACTGTACAGGGGGAGATTGAAAATTCAATAAAGTGTCTTACAGGGAAATTTGTGAGGGTTAATGCTGCAGGTAGAACGGATGCTGGCGTTCATGCGACTGGGCAGGTAGTGGCATTTAATTCTTCGGGTGATGTTGGCCTTAAAACCATTTTGAATGGGTTAAATTATCATTTACCAGAGGATATCCAAGTGAAAAGAACGTGGGTAACCAAGGAAACGTTTCATCCAAGGAAGGATGCGATAGCAAGGGTCTATAAGTATAGGATAATAAATTCTGCTTTCGGATCTCCACTTAATAGGAGATTTGAGACTCGTATTAAAAAACATTTGGACCTGAGTGTGATGGAATTGGGGGCTCGAATGTTTTTGGGGGTACACGACTTCAGTTTATTTGCGGGTCTTGGAAATACAAATATATTGTCAACCAGTAGAGAAATCACGAAGTCAGAGATAAAAAAAACTGGAGATAAATTGGTATACATGGTTGAGGGGAACGCGTTTTTACCTCATCAGGTTCGTCGAATGGTGGGAGCTTTGGTGGATTTAGGAAAAGGATTATTGTCCTTGGAGAGCTTAAGGGATTTACTAAATAATAATAGTAATGAGGTAGCACATTCACTACCTGCTAGAGGGTTGTGTCTGGTGAAAGTTAAGTATCCGGAAAGCGGATATTTTTTAGATACTTATCCCAATGGAAGCTAATTTGATTAGTATATATTTGAAGGTTCTTTAATAGGATTTAATAGTAGAGGTTATTGAAAATGGCAATTAGGCAGAAAATGTATCAGCCAAAAATGTCTGAACTCCATCCGGAATGGCATGTTATTGATGCGGATGGAAAAACGTTAGGGCGGTTAAGTACTGAGATAGCATCTTTATTGCAAGGTAAGCACAGACCGGCATATGTTCCTTATGTAAATACGGGAGACTATGTGATTGTGGTGAATGCTGAGAAGATAGCGGTTACCGGTGCTAAGTTAGAGCAGAAAAAATATTATCGCCACAGTGGGTATCATGGGGGACTTAAAGAAAGTAGCTTGAAGGAAATGCTTGAAAGTCATCCTGAACGAGTATTGAAGCAGTCAGTGAAAGGGATGTTACCGAAAAACATTCCAGGTAGAAGGATGCTGAGAAGACTGAAGATATATTCTGGAGATTCGCATCCACATCAAGCTCAAGTATCAGCTTCAGAAATTACAAATAACGACTCTAAATAGATAGGTTATTAGGAGAAATTCAGTGGTGGACCAACGTTACACTTATGCGGTTGGAAGGCGAAAGACAGCCGTGGCTCAAGTTAGGTTATATTCGGACTCAGGGCCCATAGTAGTCGATGAGAAACTTATGGAGGACGCCTTTCCGTATAGTATCTGGCAACAGATTGTGAACGAACCCTTTACGGTTACCAATACGCAAGGAAAATTTCGTGTTGTAGCCAAAGTTTCAGGAGGAGGGGTGAATGGAAGAGCCGGAGCGCTGAGACACGGAATAGCCCGTGCTCTTGCAGAGATTGAAGAGGGTAGATATCGACCTGAACTTAAGAAAGCAGGATTGCTAACTAGGGATGCGAGAGTTAAGGAACGTAAAAAACCAGGCTTGAAAAGGGCTAGAAAAGCGAAGCAGTACACCAAAAGGTAGTATCTTACCTTTAATATGGAACTAGCATGAGTTTATTAGTTTGGTGATTTGGAGACGTAAATATTGTCCACAGAAGTTGGTAGTGAGGATGTAGGATACCATGGTAAAGAGAATCGACTTTCCATGGCTATGGAAAACTACCTTCTGTCAATTTTAAGATTACAAGAACAAGAAATAAGAGTAACCCCTGCTCAACTCTCAGAGCATTTCAAAAGTTTGCCAACGGCTGAAGGCTTAGGTACTTCTCTTCCATCTGTCAGTGCCATGATCAGGCGTATGATCAAGGAAAGACTGGTTACTCTAACTCCCAGTAAGGAAGTCTCTCTAACAAAAGAAGGTAGAACTTCCGCAGAGAGTATGGTTAGGCGTCATCGTCTGGCTGAGAGGTTGGCGGTAGATATCCTAAATGTTGATCTCAAAAGAGCTCATGAAGAGGCCCATAGGCTGGAACACGCTGTTTCACCTTATTTGGAATCGAAAATTGTAGAGGTTCTTGGAAATCCAACAACTTGTCCTTTTGGCCACCCAATTCCCGGGAGTTCTTATAAACCAACTTCTAATTTGGTAAGACTAAGTGACGCTGATGTTTCGAAAAAATATATAGTAGACAGAATTCCAGAAGATGATACAGAGCTGCTGAGTTATTTTGTTGATAATAACTTTATGCCTGAAAAGTCCATAGAGATAGTTGATGCGTCGAGAGCCCGAGGAGTGATTACGGTTGCAACTGATAATGGGGATCTTGTTTTCAGTATTAAAGTTGCAACAATCATATGGGTTCGACTTTCATAAGAAAAGTGATCTAAAATCTCAATCCAAATTACTCTAATTTGCGACTATGGAGTTCTTCTATGAAAATTGTTACCCCGGAAGAAATGGGTGATATAGAAGCCCAGAGTATGGACCAAGGTGTATCGAACTCCGATCTGCTACAAAACGCGGGTAATGGAATAGTAGATGCAATTACCAAGGAATTTGGCACACCAAGCGGTATGAATATATTGGTGTTAATCGGTTCCGGTAACAATGGCACGGACGGCCTAATAGCCTCGAGGCACCTATCAAATATGGGCGGGAATGTTACCGCGTTGTTGTTTACCACTAGATTGAGTGATGAATGGATAAAGGATGCTGTGGAGAGTGGTGTGGATGTTATTGCTATGTCTAAAGTCGATAATACCCGCGAGTATTTTCGAGGTTTAGTTTCTTCAACGCATTTGTTGATTGATGCAGTTTTAGGGACAGGTGTGTCTCGGGGATTGTCAGATCCATTCACAACATATTTGTCCTATGTCAAAGAATTCATTGCTAAAGAAGCAAGGATTGTAGCCGTAGATACTCCAACTGGTTTGGACCCCAAAACTGGTTCAGTTGATCCGCATACACTTATTCCAGATGTGACTATGGCTCTAGGGTTTCCCAAAATTGGGAACTTCACTTACCCAGGTTCAGTTTCGTCTGGTCGGGTAAAGGTAATTGATATAGGAATACCTGAAGGAATTGGAAGTGAACTTAAAACGAATTTAATTCATCCGGAATATATTTGTTCATTGATTCCAAAGCGTCCATTGGATGCTAATAAAGGTACTTTCGGGAAAACTATGGTTGTTGGTGGTTCGGACAGTTACAGGGGTGCTCCCGCATTAGCTGCTAGAGCTGCTTTAAAGGTTGGCGCTGGATTGGTAACTTGCTCGGCCCCAAGATCAGTTGCTGATTCTGTAAATCAACAAATTCCGGAATGTACATTAATACCACTTAATGAAAAAAATTATGAACTTGAAGACGGGTGGCGGTCAGCGAGATTAATCTTGGACTCCATGGAATCTTATTCTTCAATGCTGGTAGGTTGTGGTCTTGGCTTGTCACGCCAAACTCGTATCCTTGTAGATTCATTACTGTTGTCTTCGTCTAATTTGCCTCCACTGGTTGTAGATGCAGATGCCTTAAATCTTCTTTCTGGGTTTTCAGGATGGTGGGAAAGATTACAAGAAAATACTGTTTTGACACCTCATCCAGGCGAGATGTCGAAATTGACCGGATTATCTACTACCAGTGTTCAATCCGACAGGCTAGAAATAACCAGGACTTACGCTCAAAAATGGAACAAAATCGTGGTACTGAAAGGGGCGAACACAATAATTTCTACACCAAATGGAACTGTATGGGTGAACGATGTCTCTAATCCAGCGTTGGCTAGCGCTGGAACTGGAGACGTTCTGGCCGGGACGATTGCTGGATTTATTGCCCAGGGAATGACACTGGAAGATGCATCAGTATTGGGAGTATATCTACATTCTGTTTCAGGCCAAATTGTTTCAGAGAGGAATGGTTACCCCTCTGCGCTTGCCACTGAGATCGCATCTGAACTCTCTCAAAGTTTGGGATTTATAAAAAATACACAGAGTGATAAGTTTTGGCACAGTTAAAAGGGCAAGAACGTTCAAAGTACGTTACCCGTATGTTTGACCGTATATCTACCCGCTACGATTCTCTAAATACAATTATGACGCTGGGCAGGCATCACAGTTGGAAGAAGAAAGCAGTTAACCATGCCGTTGGTAATTTAAGTGGGATAGCTCTAGATGTAGCTGCGGGTACTGGAGACATTTCTTTTGAACTATGCAAAAAACAAGAAGTATCTTCAGTAGTTGCCGCAGATTTCTCTAGGGAAATGTTAAATGTTGGTGTAGTGAAAGCATCAAATAATTCTCTAGAAACTAAATTTTATCCTGTTGTCAGTGATGCTCACAGTATGCCTTTCAATACAGATTCGTTTATCTGTGCGACTATTGGGTTTGGGGTTAGAAATTTTGTAGATCTTCCCCGTGCGCTGGCAGAGATTAAAAGGGTCGTAAAACCTGGTGGCAAGGTTGTTGTATTAGAAATCGTCAAGCCAAGAGGCAAGATTATGTCTAGGTTTTTCCCTCTGTATTTTTGTAACGTCACCCCTATTTTGGGGGCCATGTTTGCTGGAGAGAAGGCGGCATATTCTTATTTGCCCGAATCTGTTCAAGGGTTTATGACTTCAGTTGAATTGTCCTCTCAAATGGAAGGATGTGGGTTAGAGGACGTATATGTTTCACAATTTGCATTCGGATCAATGGCGATCGTGTCTGGAACTGTTCCAGATATTACTATGGGTCAGTCCTCTCTGTAAGGGTAACAAGGCTGGTGTTAGGGGATCTGCTAGATATGTATTCTACGGCCACGGTATCGCCAGCTTTATAACTCCAAAGAATACTTAGAAACTCGGCCATATCTTTGATTCTAATACCATCTATACCATTTATAACGTCCATGACTTTTATTCCAGCTTTGTCAGCAGGACCATCTTCTTGCACATATGTCACAAGTACACCTTCAGATATTCCAAGATCGTACCGGAATGCTATAGCTGAGCTTGAGGTAACGCCACTTAGACCTATTAATGGTCTCTCGACTTTCCCTTTATTCGTAAGGCTTTCTATTATTGGTTGAGCTATATTTGATGATACGGCAAAACCTATGCCTTGTGCCTGACTATGAACAGCAGTATTAATTCCTATGACTTTCCCGTCTAGGTTTAATAATGGTCCCCCGCTATTACCTTGATTGATTGCTGCGTCGGTCTGGATCATGTCGTAGAGATCTCCTCCAGAGGTTCTAATAGTGCGACCGAGACCACTAATAATTCCGAATGTTACGCTTGGACCTCCTTTTAGAGCTAAGGCATTTCCTACGGTGATCACCCAATCTCCAGTTCTTAACCTGTCAGAATCATCTAGAAAAATCACGGGCAAATTGTCGGCCCCGATTTTAATGACGGCGATGTCAGTTAAACGATCCAAGCCAACTATTTTTGCTGAATATGTTCTGCCGTCACTTAGAGCTACCTCTATATTTTGGGAACCGTATACGACGTGGAAATTTGTAACTATATAGCCATCTTCTCGAACAATGAATCCTGTACCAGATCCTTCGTCTTTGAATGAGAAAAAAGGTCCCTTGGATAGCATTTCAACGGATATGGAAACTACTGAAGGTTTTGCTGTTTCTACAATGTCAGCGATATCTGGTAGAGACTTAACAGCAGCAGAGGTATCGTTTTGTATATTAACAGCGTTAACGGAGTCCAACTCCGTTAAGGAAACTGAGGTTTCCGAAGTTGTTTCCTGAGTGCATCCAGCCAATATAAATAAAGAGAAAATGGCTGTAGATACCAAGGTTGGTAGACTTGATTTATTACTCTCGTAAAGGAATTTGAACAACTTTCACTCTCACTCTCGCGAATCCTGACCAAAAACCTTTCGTACCTCTTTCCCTTCTTGGATTAGTAGCGTATTCGTGTAACATCGAAGTAATTTGTGCACCGAATAGAAGTAACAATGCAGATATATAGATCCAGACCAGTAAAGCCATTAAGGCTCCAACAGAACCGTACACAAGGTTGTATATTGGGAAAGTACTGACGTACCAAATAAATATTAGCTGTGCAGCTATGAAACATAAGGCCGCTGCAAGAGCTCCCGGTATAACGTATATGATCCGCACCTTCGTATTTGGGAGCCATCTGTAGAGGGTCAAAATTGATAAGAATGCAAGTAACGGCGATACAAGTCTACTGATAAGGCTCCACACCAAGTCCCCTGGTATTTCCCCTTCTGGAGCGTACACTTCAACTATTTCTCTGATTACACCTATTATTGGAGCAGTGAATAAGATCAGTAGCACCAATAAACCGGCTCCAAAAACGAGTCCGATGTCTATGAGTCTTTCTCTTATAAAGTTTCTAGGAGTTGTTATCCCCCACGCCGCATTAATACCTTTCCGTACTGCCGCAAATGCAGCTGAAGACGTCCACACCAGTCCTAGGAAGCTTGCGATGCCAGTTATAGTCCTGGCACTGACTATACCTTCCATTGTTGTTCCAATGAGTTCACTTGATACGGGAAGAACGGCGGCTATGTCTTTAGCAAGTTCTGCTCTTTCTGTACCTGGACCTACAAAGAAACCTATGGCTGATATGACCGCCAAAGCCAGTGGAAACATGGAGAAAAGAGTGTAGAAGGCTATAGCAGCTGCCATATACTGGCAATTCTTTCGCGTGAAATCTTTGATTGCTTCACACAAGAAAAGAATTATTCTGATGAGAATCATACATATCCTTCACAGGTTCTATGTGATTTAGATTTACCATAGTGCTATACCTATTTTATCAACGAATTTCTATTTTTGGATTTCGTTGGTTACCATTATTAGATAACTAGTTTAAATATTTAGTGATTTTGTGTCCTCGGAAGGATGATATTGAAAACAACAGATTTCGATTATTTTTTACCTGAATCTTTGATAGCACAAACTCCCATTGAGCCAAGAGATCATTCCAAATTAATGATTCTAGATAGAATATCTGGAGAAATTAAACACCGTCATTTCTTCGATTTATTGGATTATTTGATAGAGGGCGATGTGATGGTATTTAACGATAGTAGGGTTATTCCGGCTCGTCTTTATGGCAAAGAAGATGTACGAGGACATGATGTAGAACTTTTATTACTCTCACAGTTGCAAAAAAATGTGTGGAGATCTCTTGTGAAACCTGGTCGCAGAATGCGGGTAGGCTCAAAGTTTGTAATAGGATCGGAAGTCGTTTCAATTGAAGGTGAAGTGATTGAAGTCGAAAATTCAGGAACGC
>CAZCOH010000040.1:0-14616 GCA_964500645.1 uncultured Dehalococcoidia bacterium | reverse complement strand
GTAAACCTGCTGTATTGGAAGTTGTAACGAAAGAGGAACCTAATATGCCTCATCGTATTTTCTAGATTCCCCATCAAAAAAAACCTAATAAAAGGAAGGAATTATGTCATTTCAACCATTTAACCTAACAGGTAAAGTAGCTCTCATAACAGGAGGCAACAGTGGGATTGGGTTAGGAATGGCTCAAGGCTTGGTACAAGCCGGAGCATCTGTCTGTATATGGGGTACAAATCCTGATAAAAATAGTGCAGCGCTGAAAAACCTACAAGATCTCGGTGGTGACGCCCTCGCCTTAAGATGCGATGTGTCAGACGAAACCCAGGTTAAACAGTCTTTCGCACAGACGGTCAAACACTTTGGCAAAGTGGATTCCTGTTTTGCCAACGCCGGTGCAGGAGGAGGGGCGCCTTTTCACGAATTTCCGACAGAGACCTGGAAAAGAATCATAGCTATTAATCTTGATGGAACTTTTTACACATTCAGGGAGGCCGCTGCCCACATGATTGAAAGAGGAGAGGGAGGTAAACTCATAGGTACTTCCAGTGCCTCTGCGGTGGACGGGGCTGCAAGAAGCGAGGCTTATGCCGCAGCCAAAGGCGGTATGCTTGCGATGATTCGTGGGCTTGCCGTCGAGTTGGCGAGATACAAGATTACTGCGAATTCAATAATCCCTGGCTGGATAGAAACTGCTATGACAGCAGCCAGAGTAGGAGACGAAAAATTTGAGGATCGTGTCATGAAAAGAGTCCCAGCTAGAAGATGGGGTACCCCCGAAGATTTCGCAGGTCTCGCCATTTATCTGGCAAGCGACGCCTCTTCATATCAAACAGCTGAGGAATTTATAGTTGATGGTGGATATACTAGATTCTAAAAAGCCTTCTAGAAGATCGCGATCGGATTTACGGGCGATCCAGTCCCTCCATTTATAACCAAAGGAGCAATAGTTAACTGAAATTCATAAACTCCGATCTCCTCGCATAAAGAAGCAAGTCTGTCAAAATTTGCGTTATCTAGAAGAGGCATACCCATATGCGGAATCACGACCTCATGGATTGGTATTCTCGCGGGGTAGTCATAAGGCCTGTGACCAGATTCCTGAAGGTCCCAACCAAGAATAGAGGCATTGGTGTCATAAAGGTACTCTATGATTGAGGGGGCATTTCCTGGAGTGTTTCTTGGTGGAGAGGACATCACTAAGTCAGGATTGGCGTTCCAAAATTGATCATAACCCGAACGTACTAAAACCGCGTCGCCGTCGCGAGGGACTATGCCTTTTTGGGTCGCCCAGTCCTGCAAATCCCAACCTTCAACAGGATCGGACACTGAAACGTAGTCTGTTCCCCTGAGTTTAGGTATGTCATACAGGATCCCTCTAGTAGTTATTCCATCTTTCCAAATGTCGACAGAATGTGTTTTAGAACCTGACTCTTTTATTAAGGATGGATCTCCATCATTAAACAGCCGACCACCTTCGGACAATTTATCGGTGAAGAAATGACACAGTGAATCTATATGAGTATTAACGTACCCATGATAGTAGACTCCGATGTAATCCCCGGATCCTGTTTCAGAGACAGAAACTTCGTGATCTGCAGGACGGGAATTTCTTTGAGGATCGCTCACTACGCCAATAGTAGCAATTGGGTTTGAACATGAAATACTTCGACCCGTTTTCACTAAAGTCGCTGCATGAGCAACGGTATCTGGAGTTATGTGATTTAAAGTACCGGATTGGTCATCACTTCCCCAGCGTCCCCAGTTGCTGTATTTTTCCTTATAGGAAACATATTCTTCGATTGTTGTAGGTGTTCGGTCTTTTAATGACATTTTCTGATTCTCCTTTTTCTCAGTGTTGACTCAACCACATTTTCATTGCAAACAAATCCCATGGCAAATGCTCTCCATTTGTTTCCATCTTGGTATTTTGTTTAAAAATGCCTGACTTTTCGTTTCGAATTTCATCTCCATGTTCTAATTGGAGCGTTTTTAATAGTTCTTTAGAATCGGATTTTGGCACTGTGAAACCTATTTTTTTTGCCTTTAAAGTGGGTTCGGGTAAATAATTCGCGACGCTTCTTTTTAAAATTGATTTCATCTCACCTGGATTCCACCTCTGTCTGGGGGCAATTGAAAAAATCTTCTCAACCAATTTATGGTCGAGAAAGGGTGGTCTTACCTCTAAAGAAGCAGACATACTTGTCAAATCCACTTTAGGTAATAAATCATTTGGAAGATATGTCTTTAAGTCCAGAAATTGAGCTTGGGTTATCGGGTCAAGTTCATTATTCCAATTAGCCCTAAAAAACCACAAGGGATCGTAGTTATCAAATTGATCCTGCCATTCAGGTGTCAAAAAGTCGTCTTTTTCTTCCATAGAATGCTTTGTCACCAGGCGACCGTATCTCTCGAATGGTGAAGAATTTGCATACGTACCCCAACGTCTTATCGAATTCGTATTTTTGGGAGACAGATCTGCCAAAGCCCCACATATACTAGTAATGGTGCTAGGCAACCGATCAACCCATTGCCTCTTCATCCAGGAGTTATATCTTAGATATCCTCCAAATAATTCGTCTCCTCCGTCACCTGAAAGCGCCACCTTTACGTGCTCAGACGCGAACTTGGCCACTAACAATGTCGGCAATATGGAAAAATCCCCAAGAGGCTCATCCAAAATATTCCATAGAGCGGAAATATCTTTCTCTCCATATTGTTCTATAGAAATAACGTGGTGTTCCGTACAATAGCGCCTGGAAAGAGATATTGCGTTTTCCGTTTCACCATCACTAGGTCTATTAAAATCTACAGTGAAAGTTTTTACTGGTTGTGACGACAATTGTGACGCGATTGAAACAATCGTACCAGAGTCTATGCCACCACTCAGGAATGCACCAATAGGGACATCAGCAACTAAATGTTTTTTTACGGATGCGAAGAGCTCCTCTCTGATAAATTCTAAAAGATTCTCATCACTCACGTTATCAAAATCATCGTTGATTTTCAGGTCCCAATATTTATGCAAATAGATGTTATTTTCTTGATAAGTTAAAGTTTGAGCAGGTTCTAGTTTTTTAATGTAAAGGTACGGTGTCTTCGGTGCTGGGATATAACCATAAGTAAAGTAGTCATATATAGCGGTTTCGTCTTTTGATTTATCAACTTTTGGACACTCGAGAATTGTCTTAATCTCTGATGCAAAAATGAATGTGCCTTTGTTGAAGTAGTAAATCAATGGTTTTATACCAAGTCGGTCTCTAGCTAAGAACAAACGTCCGATTCTCTTGTCAAGGACACCAAACGCAAACATACCTTCGAACCTATCAACGCACCTATTCCCCCATTCGATATAAGCCTCCAAGACAACTTCAGTGTCTGAATGTGTTCTGAAGGAATGCCCGAGATTCTCCAAGTCTTGTCGGAGCTCACGGTAGTTGTAAATTTCACCGTTATAGACGATCGATAAAGAAGTGTCTTGGCTTTCCATCGGCTGATCGGCCTCAGAGGTTAAATCAATGATCGTCAGACGTTTGTGCCCCAGAGCAAACCCAGAATCTAAGTCTATGTATACACCGGATGCATCAGGTCCTCGATGTTCCAAAGTGGAACATATTTTTTCGAACCCTCTTTGGGTTAGTTCTGTCGAAGCCGATTTAATCCCTACGATTCCACACAAAAAAACACCTGTTATCTTCCTCGATTCATTGTTTCCTTAGCAGATTGAGCCTAACAACACTTATCAAACTAGACAAGCGTCTCCTTGCCTTTATATAGGAGATAAAATATAAAGCTATTACAACCGCTAATGGTGATCGCCCTGAGTTCAGATAAACCTCTGGTTGTAGCCAGGCCGATAAAAATGATCTGCTGGAATTTGTGACGCAAAGTGACCATCTATTCCTGATCCATTTCATTTCAGGGCTAACATACTCACCCGGAATAGAGTAGCCAAAATCATCCTGACCCCCTAAAGCTCTCAATTTAAGGTTCACAATGACATCCTTGGTAAAAGACTTCTGCATCTCTTTATTTCTTACTCCGATTCTCTCGGAATGCATCCTACGTAGATACAGATAATCTGAAATAGCTCCAGTGAAACTGACTTCGGCAATTCTGACCCAAAGATCAAAGTCCTGAGTAGTGACGAAATGATTTCGATAGCCACCAACCTTCAATACAAGATCCCTTCTCACCATCACAGACCCGTGAACAAAAGGATTCTCAGAAACCATAAGCGAGCAAATTTCTAAATCCCTATTCTTACAAGATACTTTCTGTATCTCTTTTCCTGTCTGGTCAATTCTAATAGTTGAGGATGCCACAAGTCCGTGGCTTTTATTGTGATCTAGGAATTTACTTTGCAACATTAACTTTTGGTAGGTATATACGTCATCGGCATCAATTCTCGCGATGTACTCGCCTTTAGCTAATGAAAGAGCCCGATTGAGTGAAAGTGTGAGGCCTATATTTTTATTATTATTTATATGAACTATTCTTTCATCTGAGAATCCCTTTATGATTTCTGCGGTCTCGTCAGTTGAACCGTCATCAACAATAATAAATTCGAAATCTTCAAAAGTTTGGTCAAGAACACTCTGAATAGCCTCTTTCAGGTAGTCAGATCCGTTATGTACGGACATCAAAACGCTGATCTTTATCGTTTTGTTACTGTGCATAGAACCTTTGAATCTTCAGGGGTGTGTATTTTAAAAAACACGCCGGACTATATCTACTACTTTAGTAGTTTTTTTACGGCTAAAGAGGATTTGATTTCCTTGTTTCTCGAGTATGATTCATGATTTTCTTCAATATCTTTCAGATCGTATAAATAATTTATCATCATGCCCGCTGACTGCTTTATACCATTCACAGAAGTATCTCCCATATGATTCAACTTGTGGACACTGGCACCATTTCCTAGATGGAAACGGGCAACAGGATCATTTGCTGAAAGATCTTTCCTGTCAGACACCAGGATATATCTAGACATGGCTTCTGCAATTTTACCTTTATACTTTTTATGGTCATGAACCCAAGAATCCTTAGATAATTGAGCCGAAAGATCTGGTTGGTGTTCGGATAACCAACGAGAAAATCCCGGAACAGGTGATAATGTTACATAAGTATTCAAGGAAGGTATTTCATCTTGCAACTCTTGTATCACTTGCTTTAGTAAGAAATTTCCAAATGAGACTCCTACGAGGCCTCTTTGGCAATTTGAAATGGAATAAAACACGGCTGTGGACACCTGATTTTCGTCTAAGTGCTCCCGGTCTTGCTTCAAAACCTCGTCTATAGTGGTTGGTATTCCATCAGTCAGGGCAACTTCAACGAAAATTAAAGGCTCATCGGGCATCGCAAGGTGAAAAAAGGCGAAACAACGTCGGTCTTTCGGAGCAAGCCGGGCTCTCAAAGCATCCCATGACTCAATTTCGTGAACGGCTTCATATGCGATTATTTTTTCTAAGATCTCAGCTGGAGTTGACCAGTCTATTGGTTGTAGAACCAAATAACCGGGATTAAATAAGGTAACGAACAACTCATGGATACTAACATCAAGTCTAGAAAGATCAGGATGCTCTCTACGGGACTTAAGAATATCCTCTCGTAGCCTAACCATCCGAACACTGCCGTCAGCAGTGGCATTAAGTCTCCTAAATAATGTTTGCCACTTGGGCTCCGAGAAGTTGCTAATCTGTGCCATCCTATCTGCAGTAGGATTATCAGTATACTCAGATATTGCCAACTGTAACGCGGCTGCATCTAAATCATATTCCTTCAATAAATGTTTTAGAAGGGAAATCCTCTTCTCCAGACTCAGGTCCTGATACAACTTTAAAAAATGTTCGGAGTAGACGAGTGAAGATACTTCGCCAGTGGCACCGATGACATCCTTTATAACCTTTTTAGGGTTATTGCTAAGACGTATTCCACTAACCTCATCAATTTCGAGACTCGACAGTAATGGTGACTTCCTTAACAAAGAAACAACAGCGTCATAAATAAATTTCATTTGTCTCTCTCTAAATCAACAGATGACTATTATCAGCACTAACCAAAGATACTCTGTAAGGAGTATAAAACAAACATTCCACCTTGAAAGATGAAAACGGTTAAAAAGTTACTAAGTTAATTTTTCAAGTAGGAATAGTAAAATCAATTTATCTAGTCTCGAAAATTGAGATATTGAAGGGGTTGTTGATTTTTCATCGACTTAATAAAGGCTATAACCTCTTGTAGATCGTCTCTTTTCTTGCCCGTTACCTTGAGTTCATTACCCTTCGTAGCAACCTGGACCTTTAGCTTAGTAGTTTTAACAGCCTTTGTGATTTTTCTAGCTAAGTCATCGTCAATACCCTGCCTAATATCAACAACCTGTCTTACAGTTTGGCCCGACGCCTCTTGTGGACTATCAAAGACAAAAGCTCCTCTCTCGACTTTTCTCATAGTTAGGTACTTTCTTAATAAGCCGTCAACCTGTTCTAATTTCATGGAGTCGTCTGCAGTAATCGTTAGAGTGTTTTCTTTGCGCTCTACATCACATTTAGAACCAGCGAGGTCATACCTTTGACGGATTTCTCTTTTAACGCCGTTGATTGCATTATCGACTTCCATTAAATCTGTCCTTGAGACAACATCAAATGATGGCATGTGGTAAATCTCCTTGAGTTTTGATCATAAAAGAAATAATTTTGTGGTTACCTGAACTGACTAAATTTTATTGGAACATTGTTAAGAGGATAATCTTATGCATTTAGAAATTATTGTCTACGTTGCACAAATGCTCACTGCGATTGCCACCTTAGCCGTGGCATTCGTGTTAGTTTACCAGTTGAAGCAACAACATTCAGAGGCGCAACGAGATCTTGCCTTATCTATCAATCAACAACGGCAAGACTTAGCTGTCGCCATAGCGAACAACCCAGAACTTTCCGAGATTAATGCGAGAGGTGGACACGATTTCGGAGCACTAAACAATCAGTCAGAACGGGTTAGGTTTAACAGAATATTTGCTGCGGAGATGAGTCTGAGTAATATAGCTCAAGAATATGCCGACCTTTTACATGTCGACCCGGATTTGGCATTAAAAACAAATTTTGCTTTATTCCCTGGCCGTAGAAAATTTTACAAAGAGAGTCTTATAAGGTTTACTTTGCCCGGTCCTTTTGTTAAAAAGATAGATGGATATATCAAAGAAATTGAAGATAAAGTTGGCGAAGATGGCCAAGATGTTTCGGTCATTTCGCATAAGTAAATCGTCTCTGACATATGGAGGTTTGTTTTGGATCTCATGAAATATAATCCCATCATCGATATTGAAGTCGGTGCAAGGGTCCCAGATTTCATCCTGGTTGATGAAGAAGATAAAACGATAAGGCTAAGTGATCTAAGAGGTTCGCCGGCCGTTTTATATTTCTATCCTAAGGATTCTAGTGCGGGGTGTACTCAAGAGGCCTGCGACTTCAGGGATGTATATCACGATTTCCGT
Source organism: uncultured Dehalococcoidia bacterium (assembly GCA_964500645.1). Lineage (GTDB taxonomy): Bacteria > Chloroflexota > Dehalococcoidia > Lucifugimonadales > UBA826 > CAYFIW01. The sequence continues at coordinate 7,130 of CAZCOH010000040.1, read as the reverse complement.
GAATTGGATTGTGCGATTTATGGGATCAGCCCAGACACTAAAGAGGCTCATGAAATATTTTCACAAGAAAATGATTTACCTTTTGAACTCTGCGTGGATCCGGATCTTAATATGGTTAAAGCATTTGGTGTTTGGGGAGAATATCAACTAGATGAAAATGAAGCTGAAGTAGCAAAGGAATTCGGATTTAAGGTCGACGAAGATTTAAAAACCTGGGGTGTAGTGAGATCAACTTTCCTTATTGATAAAGACGGCATTTTAATGCACAAATGGGTTAACGTGAATTTCCGAGGACACGCAAGTAGTGTAAGAGATCAACTGAATACCTCTTTCAAGTTCGACATCGCCTTTTAAGAAATTGGGGGCTTATAGCCTCTCCAGGGATTTACCTGTTCATATGCAGCCGAAGCTTTAACTATCGTGGCTTCTGACCCATATTTACCAATAATATGTAATCCAACAGGGAGCCCTTTACTAGTATATCCTGCAGGTATACTAGCGGCAGGATATCCGGCTGAATTGATAGGATAGGTAAAACTGAGGTTTGGCCAAGAATCATCTAAGTCGTGACCAGATAATATTCGGGGCGGCAATCCACAATCGTAGGCGGCGATCGGGGCAGTGGGAGAAATTATTAAATCCAAATCCTGAAATTCTTTTTCTAATTTTTGCCTGATTACTCGTATATTACCCACAGCTTTACTGAAATCCGATGCCGTTAATTTCTCTGCTATTTTATATGTCTGCTTTGTGTAATCAGCCATATATTCCGATCTTTCCTCCCAATTTTCTCCATTTGCACCAAAACTTCCAGTTCCAAAGAGGGTAAACCAGGAAATAAAAGGATCCTCTATTGAAAAACCAGACTCAGATAATTCACACCCAAGAAGGGCGAATTTGTTGAACGCAGCTTCACAAATAATCTTAACTTCAGGATCTACATTTACGTAACCGAAATCTGCAGACCACCCGACTTTTAGTTTACCTATATCCATTCGTGAACCACTTTCTGATGCTGATATCAAATCAGGTACTTCTTCGTTGATTGAGAAAATATCAGTATTATCGTGCCCCGCCATAACCTGTAAAAGTATTGCGCTATCTCGAACCGTTCTGGTTATTGGTCCTGATTGCGCGGTATGACTGGAATATGGAGGAGAAATTGCAGGTCTTGGTACTCTACCTTGCGTCGGTTTTATACCATACGATCCAGTGAAACTAGCCGGTATCCTTATCGATCCTCCTGCATCCGACCCGGTCGCCACTGTACAAAATCCTGCAACTACAGCCGCCGCAGATCCTCCACTAGACCCACCCGCGGTCTTGGTTAAATCCCATGGGTTCCGACAATGATCTCCTAGTCGATTCCTAGTTTCTCCTAGAAGACCGAATTCAGGAGTATTCGTTTTCCCTAATATGATTGCCCCACTTTGTTTTATTCTTTGAACGACAATTGAATCAGTCGTTGGAATCCTATCCTTATAAAGTAGTGACCCAGCTGTCGTTCTGATACCCTTTGTGAGCTCCAAATCCTTTACTGCTACAGGTATCCCGTGAAGCAAACCTTTGTTGATTTCGGACTCGATTTCCTTTTCTGCAATTTTTGCCTGCTTGAGCGCTGAATCAAAAGAACTTTCCAGAAATGAATTTAATTTAATGTCTTCGGATTCTATCCGTTCTATGAAGAGCTGGGTCACTTCAACAGGGGATACCTCTTTATTTCTATATTTTTGGTGTAATTCGCCTATGGAGGCAAATGCTAATTCATGATCCATCAACCTTTACCTATATCCTTTCCAAATACCTGGCTCTTTCCCAATCCGTTACAACTTTTTGAAAAGCTCTTTGTTCTGTTCGAAAAAAATGAAGATAATGATCGATGACTTCATTCCCAAAAGCTTCCCTAATCCAATTACTGCACTCCATTTGCTGAATTGATTCTTCAGACGTTATTGGGACTGATAGGGAATCTTCCGATTCATAGGCATTCCCTCTTACCATTGGATCCGGCTCAATACGGTTGATGATCCCGTCCATGCCGGCGGCTATGGCTGATGCGAAGGCTAAATATGGATTAGCATCTGCACCTCCTAGGCGGCATTCTATTCGTAAGGAATCACCATGCCCAACTATTCTGAAGCCCGCGGTCCTATTTTCTTTAGCCCAAGCGATTTTAGTTGGAGCGAAGGAACCCTCTACATACCTCTTAAATGAGACAGGGTAGGGCGCATAAAAAGAAAATATTTCCTTCATATTCTTCATCCAGCCACCAAGGAACCAACGGAATACTGGACTTACTTTAAGCCCTTCAAGGTCGTCAGATCCTGGGAATACGGCCTTATCCGAATTCTTATCCCATAGGCTTACATGTATATGCAAACCAGAACCCGCGTGATCTTCGTTCCACTTTGCCATAAAAGAAACAGCATGACCTTTCTGCCATGCAATCTCCTTTGCTGCATGTTTATATAAGACGTGTCGATCAGCCATCTCCAACGCTCCTGTATATTGAAGATTGATTTCCTGTTGGCCAAGCCCAGTTTCACCTTTAGAAAACTCCACAGGAATTCCGGAATTATGAATATTCCGTCGTATTGTGCCGACAATATCTTCCTCTTTAGTCCCCTGTAATATGTTGTAATCTTCCATGTATCTTGAAAAAGGGGTGAGGCCTACGAAACCTTTTTGATCAATTTCCTCATAGGAGTCTTTGAATATGAAAAATTCGAGTTCTGACCCGATCTTCATTGTTAGACCCAGTTCATCTAATCGATTTATTTGATTCTTAAGTATTTGCCTTGGAGAAACTTGTACCGGGATCTCACTTTGATCCTCCTTCAGATCACACAGAACCACCGCGGTTTTATCAAGCCAAGTACATAATCTAAGAGTCGTTAAGTCTGGAATTAGTTGGAAATCACCGTATCCTGCGTCCCAGCTCGTTATTTCGTAGCCAGGGATCGGTTCCATTTCCAAATCACAAGCTAAAAGATAGTCACAAGCGAAAAAATACTCATTGGCGGAGATCTTTTCTAAAAAATAATCGCCCATCACTCGCTTTCCGACAAGCCTACCGTACATATCTGGAAATACCGTGATTATCGTGTCAATCTCGCCTTTTTCGACTAGACACTCTAGATTCTCTAAATCTAAAATCCCATGTATTTTTGTAGTTTCAGCCATGATATAACCGCCTAAAATACAGAATATGAGGCATCTTCGTTTGAAACGATTCTATATCACTTCATCATTCTGTTTCACTACAACCTCAGGAAAATGGAAAGCTTTTTACCGGGTTGAAATACCCACTAAAGACTTAACCTGAGATGAATTTATGGCGGCGTCTGTTATTTATGAAAGTTTCCTGAGTTTGCATCATACTATTTCGATACAAATAGAATTAGCACTGTTAACTTCATAGCCAAACTCATTCCATTCCGATTGCATGGGTTGCAGATTTCCTAGTGAATCAGTCGCCCGACAAACAATCGTATGGTGTCCTTTCAAGGGATTATCCCAATCAAAATGCCATTGACTCCAAAGGTATCTGCTATTAGATTCGCTTAGGCTAGCAAGTTTCCATGTATATCCTGAGTCCGTGGAAACCTCAACCTTGTCGATCCTCGATTCCCCTGACCAGGCAAAACCTTTTAGCGGTATGGATTCCGATGTAACCATTTTTCCGACAGCAGGATATGTGATCATTGATTTAAGTTTCATCTTTGTAACAAATCTGCTTCGCCCATCTGGATACTTTGCAACATATTTATATGTCTGAAAGTAACCTGAGAAATTTGTTTCAAGGGCGGTGATTCTGGTTATCCATTTGACGGATGCCATCCCATACCAACCCGGAACAATTAACCGAACCGGCGCTCCGTGTTCGAAGGGGATCTCCTCTCCGTTCATTTCATATGCCAAAATTGTATCTGGGTGAAAAGCCACATCTAAAGGTAAACTACGCTGGTATGTTTGTTTCACTTGTCCGGGTTCAGGAATGCCATCATCAGCCCCTTCAAATAGTATTTCCACGACATCGGAACTAAGATTCATCTTAGTCAGGACAGCAGATAAAGGAGTGCCTGTCCAATAAGCGCTGCTGACGGCTCCCGATTCAAATTGATTTCCAGAAACCGGTGGAGAGACATCAAGACGATTGTTGCCAGCACACTCTGTTGTAACAGAAAGAGTTGTCTTCGGCAGGGCTTTCAAATCTTTGAGATTGATCTGGTCATTAATATCTGAAGATCCATCCAAAACAATATTCCAATCGTCAAGACTAGAATTCGGTATCGACGGCAACGGGAAATGATTCCTTTGAAAATAGAGAGGATTCGGAGTTATCGAATAGAGTAAGGCTGATTCTGGAGTTTCTGCTACAAGGGGATTTTGACTTAGAGATTTCAGTTTAGTTTTTGTTGGCCCAGTCCCTTGATCGTGGATATTTAGATCAAAGTCCTCGGCCCGTATACACTTACAATACATCTTCTGCCTCTCTTACTTCATATCTTTTATCTACATTTATGAAACTACAATACGACTAATATGCGACCCGTATTTCATATTATGACAATATAGAAGACGGAAACCTAAATCAAGTTCATTCACAAGACAATATTCATGAGAAATGACATGTGAGTTATGATTCTCGTCCGGAAGCTATCAATTTTATATGTGTGTTTGTCAGATAGATTAAGTAAATGAGGTATGTTGATGTTAGAAGATGAAAGAGTGATGTCTGAAGTCTTTACAGCGAGCGGATATCGTTATGATGAAACGATCTCAGCTCTCCAGAAAACTATTAGACGAGGCGACGAAGTTTCCGCAATGTATTGGGCGATCGAGCTCGAGGGAGAATTCCACAACGAACTTTGGAGTCGACTGGAAGTTATCTCTCACGAAGACATCGGCATAACGTCTATGGACGTTATCATGTTTGTTAGAACTTGTAAGACTCAGTACTTAGAGTTTCATGATAGAGGTAGTGGCAGCAGACGATTGATGTTATCAAACGCAATTTTAGCGATGTGCCGTGCGGAAAAAACCAGAGTAGCTGATCATTTCAATATATCTTCATACAGAAGAACCACGGAAGACCGCCGGGACATACCAGACTTTGCTAAGGACGTGCACACAAGATCGGGAGAGAAACTAGGTAGAGGGTGGGAACATTTTTTCACCGAATGTACTTACCTCAAGACCGGTCTAAGACCTGATGAGGACCCATATCGGGAAGAGGCAATCAGAAAAGTCAAAGCTGACGTTCCAAGAGTCGGGGAGGAGGGAAGTCCTTTCAATACCTAAAAAAAGAGCCACTTTCTGGACGGTGTCAGATTCTATAATCCTTTTACTGGATGCCAGGCCTTAGTAAACATATGCCAGGTCAGCATCACTCCTATTGTACTCATTCCAGCCGCCACTCCAAAGAACAAGACAGATATATCAAACGTCAGACGAAGACAAACGAAGCCAACAATTGAAACTATCAGTAAGCGCAAACAACCAGCCCCGACTGGTCGTAGCATATTTCCCGTTCCCTGGCTTGCAAAATACAATGTTTGACCTCCGCAAAAAAGCCCATAAAAAGGACCAACAATAATCAAATATTTCGCTCCAATAGCTAGGGCTTCTTTGTCAGCTGTAAACCATCCAAGCCACAACTCCGGCTCTACCGCGACTATTAGACCGATCAAGCCACTTACAAGAGAAGTCAGGATAGCTCCATACCATGTAATTTTTCTGGCTCTTGAATATTTACCAGCCCCAAAATTTATGCCGACTGCCGACGTTAAAACCCCACCAACTCCAAATGCCAGTGGGATCAACATAAATTCTAAGCGACTTCCCAGGCCATATCCCGCAAGGCTCTCCGTTCCATAACGGGAAACTAATGATGTAACTATGACTGCAGTAGAAACGATAGTAATACTATTCAGTGAACTGGGACCTCCTACTCTGAGAATGTCTAAGACAGGTTTAAAGTCCCATGTTTGTACTTGTAAACTGATATTGACTCTCCGAGTGAAAAGGTAACCTAACATAATAATTCCCGCCGTCCCTTGACATATGACCGTCGCGATCGCGGGTCCCAAAGTCCCGTAAGCGGGAATGAAAGCAAATCCCAACGTGTATATCCCTGAGAGTAGTATTTGCGTGAGACTTGTAAAAATCATCACAATGGCGACCAGCTGTATCGAACCAATACCCCTTAGGATTGAAGACATAGCGAAATATAACCAAAGAACAGGGGCCATTCCAAATAAAATCTTCGCATATTGAGTCGCGTCCGGAATCGATTCAGGAGGTGAACCCAAAATGATTAAGATTTTCTCTGCGAAAACGCCTAAAGTGATTATGTAGAGAATAGACATAGCCGCTGACAGTAAGACTGCGTGCCAAATAACCTGATTAGCGGCTTTAAAATCATTTCTACCCACAGCTCTTCCAACAGATGAGGCGATCCCACCACCAATCGCGCCCATGCCCATCATTTGCATTAAGGATTGTAACGGGAAAATGAGAGCTAGACTTGCAAGAGGACCTATACCTACTTTTCCAACATACCAGGCATCAGCGAAAGTGACAGAGGTCATAAGGACGACCGAAATTAAATTAGGACCGGCCAATTTGATCAGCATGGTTGAGACAGAATCCTCGAGGATCAAATTTAGCCGCGTGGAAGATGTTGAATTCATGAATTAAAATTATTTGCCATACATAAATATTACATGCGGAAAATAAAAATAGAAGGAATCGGTGGCTTTATGGGGAAAGTAGGTTTATTCATTTAGTTTTTATATTGACATCATATTAAGTTTCATTTACTTATCGGTAAAAGAAGGCTTGGTTCACCAATGTCCAGTAAAGATGGAGTCACTTATTCTGCAACTGCTTGAGAAAATTATCCTTAATGTATTGTTAACAAAGTTTGTGACAAATCTCCCAAATGCTGCCATAAAATATTTATATGGCAGCATTTATTTCAAAAAAATCAATATTTCCTATAAGTAAGTTAACGCCTCTACTGCTAATTTCGTTTATATGTATATCCTGTATGGATGACTCATCTACATTACCCTTGAATCAGGGTCCAGAGAATGAAGATAGAATGGAACTACCACAGATCCCAG
>CAZCOH010000039.1:0-14617 GCA_964500645.1 uncultured Dehalococcoidia bacterium | reverse complement strand
TTCCCAGCCAAATTTAAGTCCATGTCTATCTCCTGACGTTCAATATAGAGGGCTTATTTTAAATCCTGTAAAAATAGACTACCACCAGATTGCAAGGCATACCATGCCATACTCTTCAAGCCGCTCAAATTGTTGCTTCTTGACTGAACTATTGACCTAAACTAGTATTCTTTTTTGTATGTTTTTGGATCTTCACACTCATTCAGTAGCCTCAGATGACTCCCGCGCAACTGTAGAACAGTTTGTGCGATGGGCAGGTGTGCTTCGTAAAAAGGGATACCAAATTGACGGGTTCGTCCTCACAGAGCACCGCCAATTCAACCACCAAGTAGACTACACAAAATTGGGCTCTGAAAATGGGTTGCTGATTCTAAAGGGAGCTGAATTGGACACGGACACAGGCCATTTTCTTGTCTACGGGGTCACAGAAGAGTTAACAAATGAGATAGATTTCGGAAATGTGAGCATGGATGCTGTTGAACTCGTAGAAGTGGCAAGAAACATTGGAGCTATTGCTATCCCGGCACATCCTGGTCGCGCAGGAATAGGGTTTTCTGAATATCTTTCCAATGGAAAAAAAGGGTTTGACACTGTTAAAGTAGTGGAAGGATTAAACGGATCAAACCGACCGGGCGAAGGTGAGCGAGCAGCAAAATTGGTGGACCAGATGGGATACCAAACTACCGGAGGTAGCGACGCACATATAGTAAGTGCCATAGGAACTTGTATGACCGAGTTCAAAAGCGTTATAACAAATGAAGTAGATCTTGTATTGGCCCTGCAAGAGGGTGACTTCGCCCCTGTGAGATTAGAAGAAACTACACATTAAAGGGAGTCTTGCATGACAACTGATGAAGGAATCGTATATGACAGAAGCCTGCTCGGTGTAGAACACCCTGTTGGAACATTTACGGTAACCAAGGAAATCATCACAGGTTTCGCTCGTTCCACAGGTGAAACTGACGAAATATACCTTGGGACAAAAGACAGTTCAGCCGAAGTGGTTGCCCCTCCCACAATATGCAACATATTTGTCAACGGTGTGAGCAGACCCGATATAAAACTTGAATTTGGAGACCTTAGCTTTTTTGCAGGTCAGTCAATTGAAGCCAAGGCATACATAAAGCCCGGAGACACTCTTGAAGCTTCAACGAGACTAGACAACGTTTATGCAAAAACTGGACGATCCGGAAAAATGGTTTTCGCCGTCTGGCAAACCACTTTCACAAATCAAAACGGTGAGATTGTAGCCTTAGTAAATGAATCATTCGTTAGGAGAAATCGAAGTAAATGAGCTCAGAACACCTATATTTTGAAGATGTTGAACTAGGCGATGATATCGGCCCTGTTACCAAAATAGTAAATGATGAACAGGTAGTCGAATTTGTATCTCTTAGAAGCCCGGACCCTACCCCATCCCGATTTACCTCGGAAGAGTCGGCCAAGGAAGAAGGGTTGCCAGGTGCAATAGTTCCCGGTGCTATGAATATTGCTTTGATGTCACAAATCCTAACCGGTTGGTCACCAAGCGTTTGCATGAAAAAAATCGATGTAGTTTTCAGGCAAATGGTGCCTCACAACCAACCCTTGTTACTAAGCGGAATTATCACCGACAAGGATGAGTCTGGCGAAACTACAGATTTAGAATGCGACATAGTTATGGAAAATTCGGAAGGTGTTAAATTGGTCATAGGGCACGCCGAGTTTGCTCTACCAAGAAAGTCGTGATCGAAACACAGATGGCAATTATCCCATTCGAAAAAAAAACCCTCCCCAATGGGCTAGAAGTAATAGTCCATGTAGACAAAAGTATGCCGGTAGCTGCGGTAAATGTCTGGTATCACGTGGGATCAAAGAACGAAGTCCCGGGGAGAACAGGATTTGCGCATCTCTTTGAACATGTCATGTTCGAAGGTTCGAAAAATCACAACAAAGATTATTTTGAACCACTGCAAAAAATCGGCGCCAACATCAACGGGTCTACAACAAACGATCGTACAAACTATTGGGAAGACGTTCCCTCAAACTACCTTGAATTAGCACTATGGCTTGAATCTGACCGAATGGGATTCTTACTGGATGCTCTTGACCAAGAACGATTTGATCTACAAAGAGAGGTGGTGAAAAATGAGCGCCGACAAAGCTATGAAAACCGTCCCTATGGAACCGCCCATCTTAAAATTCAGGAAGCATTATTCCCTCATCCTCACCCATATAATTGGCCTACCATAGGATCTCAGGAAGACCTCAATGCCGCTACATTAGAAGATGTGAAAGGTTTCTTCAGAAACTACTACCACCCATCCAACGCGAGTATATGCGTTGCAGGAGACGTGGACCAAAACGAAGTATTTGAGAATGTGAATAAATATTTCGGTGGTTTGAAACCTGGCCCAAAAATTGACCGCTTTAAGAAAATTGATTCAAGCATAATGGGACAAACATATATAGAATTACAAGATAACGTTCAACTACCAAGACTCTACCTTGCTTGGCCAACTGTACCTGACTTCTCTAAACTTCAGGCAGCGCTTGACATTCTTTCCATAATTTTGACAGACGGAAGAAGCTCACGCCTCAACAAAAATCTGGTATATGAATCTCAAAAAGCGCATGACGTCAGGGCATTTCATCATGGACAAGAGATTTCCGGAGAATTTCATCTCACAGCCACAGTAACTCCTGAGGGAGATATAAATGAACTTGAAAAGGAAATCAGAGCTGAGTTAGAAGAACTTCGTGTTAAAGCCCCGTCAGAGGCTGAAGTTATGCGAGCCAAAAATAGAATCGAAAGTTATTACGTAATGCAGATGGAAAAAATCGGAGGATTCGGGGGAAGAGCAGACCAACTAAATTATTACAATGTTATGGCTGGGGACCCCTCGGTTATTACAACCGATATAGACCGATATAAAGCCATAACGTCTAATGACATCTACGAAGCTGCACAATTACTTGGAAATAACCACGTAAAACTTATAGTAACACCCACGGAAGAAAAGAAGTATTTTACAACTGGTGTGGATAGGACCCAGATGCCATCCAGTACAGGCAACATTAATTTCACTCCCCCCATTCCAGAAAGATATGAAACCGGTAGTGGTTTAGAGATTCTATTGATCAATAAGCCAAATCTACCTGTAACATCGTTAACGTACGTGATCCCCAATGGCGTTAACAAAGACCCTGTAGATAAATCCGGCCTTTCAAAGTTTTCTATGGACATGTTACAAGAAGGAACGAAATCGAGAACCTCCTCAGAAATATCAGAGGAGATAGAGTTTCTCGGGTCTCACATGTCGAGAGAATCTGCTAGAGAATATTCTCTTCTGTCAGTAAGTGGTTTATCTCAGCATTTTGAAAAAACTGTCGATATCATCGCAGATATTTCACAAAATCCAATCTTTCCTGAAAAGGAATACCAAAGAGTCCTAAGAGAAAAAAATGCCGACCTGGGAACTTTAAGCGATAACGCGGACTTAGTAGCAAACATTGCCTCTAGGGCAATCCTGTATGCCCACGACTTTGAATATGGACACCCTGCTAATGGAACGTTGGAAACTATAAAATCTATCAAAAGAAAAGATTTGGAAACCCATTTTAAGAGCCATATATCTTCTAGAGGATCTACCATTCTCATTGTCGGCAGCACGACAATGGAGGACGCCGTAAAAATAATAGAACCTCGATTTGGAGATGTGATCTCCAAATCCGGCGAGGGTCTAGATACATCAAACTTTCAGTCATATGAAGACCATAATAGGCCATCTATTTATCTGATAGACAGGCCCGGAGCTGCTCAGTCAGTAATCAGAGCAGGACACCTGACAATTCCAAGAACCCATGAAGACTATTACTCCGTAGCTTTTTTGAATTATGTATTGGGTGGTGAGTATTCAAGCAGACTCAATATGAATCTTCGTCAAGAAAGAGGTTACAGCTATGGCTTTTACTCATCAATTATTTGGATGAAGTCTCGGTCAGCCTGGCTTGCTCGGGGCAGCGTACAAACTGAAGTAACAACCGAATCGGTACAAGAAATAATTAACGAGTTTCAGGGAATTAAATACGAGAACCCAATTAGTGAAAAGGAATTTGTTATCGCAAAGGATGGACTCATAAAAGGTATACCATCGCAATATGAAACCAATTCGCAGATCATGTCTCAAATGGTCAGCTTAATAAATTTTGGATTACCTTTGGATCATTTCAGTCAGGGTATTGAAAAATTACACTCTCTAGAACTGAATGAGGTATTATCAGCTGCGACAAAACATGTGAATGACACTCAACTTCAAGTAATAATCGTGGGAGATAAATCAAAAATTTTGAACGGATTAACTGGACTTAATGCAAGGCTGATCGAGACTGATATCTATGGTTCGATCAGAGACGAGATTTCTTAGTAATCGATTTGTGCCATTAACTATGGAGAATGAAACATGGGAACTAGATTAGAAGGAAAAGTAGCAGTAGTAACAGGGGCTGGAAGAGGAATCGGAAGAGGGATAGCCAAACTTCTTGCGGAGGAAGGCGCCTCAGTGATCGTAAATGACAAAGGATCCGAAGTGGACGGATCAGGGTCATCCCAAGAGCCCGCAAACTCAGTGGTAGAGGAGATAAAATCCTCCGGTGGAGAAGCGACGGCAAACTATAACGACACATCAACCATGGAAGGTGGAGAGAGTTTAATTCAAAATGCAATTGACTCTTACAAGAAACTCGACATATTGGTCAATGCTGCAGGATCCATCAAGGACCGGATGATATATCAAATGTCTCCCGAAGACTTTGATTCAATTGTAAGAAACAACAGCAAAAGTGCTTTCACAACCACTAAATTTGCAGGAATTCTGTTCAGGCAACAGCGCGGGGGCAGAATAGTTAACCTGACTTCCGATGCAGGTTTGGGTGATGTTGGACGCGCCAACTATGCAGCTGCCTCGGAAGCCATAGTTGGACTTACTCGAACCACAGCAAAAGATCTTGGTAAATATGGGGTGACGGCAAATGCTATTTCCCCAATCGCGGAAACTCGTATGTTTCCAGGATCAGTAGAAGAAAAAAGAGTGGTTCCAAGTACTAGTCCCACAAGGGATCAAAGGGCCGGTATCGGACCATCCCCTGAAATCTCAAATTGGTCAGGAAATGGCTACCCAGATCATCCTGACAATGTTGCTCCATTGGCTGTTTACCTATGTACCGACGCCTCGCCAAATATAAACGGATATGTATTAGGTGTCCGAGGAGGCAGTCTTTATGTATATTCCAATCCAGATATTGAAAAAGTAGTTAACAAATGGGGAAACTTCACAATGGAAGAAATGGACGTTTTGTTCCCTAAAATGATAGGAACAGGATTCTAATTTAAGAAAAATATTACTAGTACAGTTAGAAAACACTGTAGCTTCACTTAATTTATAGAGAGGTGACAAATGGGAAACAGGGTTAAGGACAGAGTAGCAATTGTGACGGGTGCTGGAAGAGGAATAGGAAGAGAAGTAGCAATATGGCTAGCAAAAGATGGTGCAAAAGTTGTCGTAAATGACCTTGGGGGTGCAGTTGATGGTAGTGGTGACTCCGCCACCCCAGCTGACGAAGTAGTATCCGAAATAAAAGCCATGGGAGGCGAAGCAGTAGCCTCCTATGATTCAGTGGCTGAATATGACCAAGCATCAAATATTGTGAACACTGCCATAGAAAATTTTGGCAAAGTTGATATCCTCTGCCATCCTGCGGGAATCCTTAGAGATAGAATGGTATTCAATATGACAGAGGCAGAATGGGACGCTGTGTTACAAGTTCACTTGTACGGTGCCTTCAATATGGTTCGTAATGTAGTCCCGCACATGATAAATCAAAAATACGGGCGTATAGTCCTATTTTCGTCAGGATCCGGATTAGGTGCTTCAGGACAAGCCAACTACGCTGCTGCTAAGGAAGGCATGGTCGGATTCGCTCGTGCAGTATCAAAAGAATTGGAACCATACAACATTATGGTCAACGCAGTGTATCCAGGTGGGTCTACAAGAATGACAGACACAGTTCCTCAAAGCACTACAGAGTTGAGAGTTCAGCAAAGAGAGACTGCCGGTTTAGCTCCACAAATTGACAGATCCGTACTACCACCAGAGAGTGGAGACCCTGCTAACAACGCCCCTAAAGTTGTATTCTTATCATCAGAAGCTGCAGATGGAATAACAGGTCAAGTCATTGGCACAAGCGGTTGGGCATTATCTTTGTATTCACCGCGAAGAGTGATCAAAAGCATCCACAAAGAGGGCAGATGGACATTAGATGAGCTCGAACAGCAAATCCCGTTTTCTTTAGGTAATGGCTTAATAAATCCTGCGCCTCAGGAAGCACCTAGAAACTAGATCCTCAGTTTACACAACGTTAAAAAATCAGATATAGCACGAGTATCGAGACTGAATTAGTGTGCTAGACTACCGATAATGTGAATGCGTAAAATCGAATTTACAACGTAAATCTTCAAACAAACTAGAAGCGTATTTATGAATTGGATAGACATTGCAATACTGGTTATCATGGCTCTATGCATTGTATGGGGAGTAAAATCAGGATTGGTAGGAGCCGCACTTTATGGTGCCGGCCTATTAATAGGGTGGGTGATTAGCGGAAGGCTCTCACAGTTGCTTGGGGATACTCTAGGGACATCCTCATCGGTTGATACCACAATCACCGTGCTAGTCTACATACTTGTCTTCGGAGCTTCGATACTGATCACAAGATCAGTTATAAAACTAATAAAGCCTGGGACAATATTAGTGGACGTGGTGACTCTTGGCATGAACAGAATGGTCGGAATGATTCTGGGTTTGCTAATAGGAATAATTGTCTCATTCATATTTATTACTGCTTTAACCAGATTTACATATGATTTTGACATCGTGTCAGATATACCAGGTGCATCCACAATAACGGCCACAAAATTTATACCAACTAATGGAATAGTAGCCAAAGTGGATAACACACGAAACTCTCTTGAAAATGCCCTCACACAGTCATCGGTAACACCGTACTTAGTTAAAATAATGGTTAATATACCCGCAAATGTATTCGGATTAATACCAGAAGAATACATGGCCCCTCTAGACATTTTGAACACTAAGCTTTAGGGGAGCATATGGTATCGATATCGAAAAGTATTGAAGCTCCAGTTTTAGTACTAAATCAAAATTATCAGCCATTAAATATATGCAGTGCTAGAAGAGCGATTGTTCTCATGGGCCGTGGGAAAGCTGAATCTATCGTAAACGGGCTTGGAGAAATTAAAAGTTCATCAGCTACATTACCGCTCCCTTCAGTTGTAAGGCTCTTTTACATGGTCAAGAAACCTCTGGTCAGTCGGCGTATTTCTCGCCAAGCAATATTCTACCGGGATAACTTCACATGCCAATACTGTGGAATAGGAACAAAAAAACTGACTATAGATCACATAATTCCCCGATCAAAAGGTGGAAAACACACCTGGGAAAATGTCGCTAGTGCATGTGCCGGATGCAACCATAGAAAAGCAGGATTCACTCTAACTGAAGTAAGAATGCAACTAAAAAACGAACCGACGGCACCTCGACCAAATCCATATTATCTTTTCTATCATCGTAAACTTAATGAGGAATGGCGACCATTCATCCCATGGGAAAATTAGGCCACTTATCCTCCTAAAACATCAGTTCGATTACTGACTGGGTACAGTCGGCAATTTCAACATCAGATTGTCATAAACTAACCCAGGGCTAACATTTTTATGAAGGCTTTTAAAAGCCCCTCTGATCTCAAATATTGAATTAGCTACCTGCAATGATGTTAGATGGCGAGAAATTTTTCTGAATTTATCGATATGCAATAGATTGATCACATACTCCTCCTGATTACTACAAACCATCAGAAGGTCTCTCCACCAAGTCAGCATGTTATCTATGTCGCCATATCCTATTCTTCTATCTTTCCTAAACCTTGATGCGAGTTCTCTCGCATAACTAAACCTTTCCTCTAAGGTTGCAAATGCTAGATTAGCCACCTTGTCTAATGACAATATAGTTTCATTTAAAAATTGGGGATCAGTTGCTGATTGGTGTGCCCATCCAATTCTACCTCTAGCAAGTCTGGCAATATTTTCTAGATCATCAGTGGAAATATCTCCGAATTGTTTTAAATAATTTCTCACAACTTCCAGTTCAACGTGTTTCAAATTTAAAACCTGACACCTTGAAACTATAGTCTCTATGACAGCCTCTATATTTTCAGCCATCAAAATTATTATTGCGTCTTCAGGAGGTTCCTCCAGGGTTTTCAAAAGTAGATTCGATTGCTCTGCCCTCATTCTATCAACAGAATTAATAATAAAAACGCGTTTCATTCCCTCAAAAGGTTTACGATAAATTTGCTTCAGAAAATCTTCTCGCAACTGTTCCATAGTTACCGACGAAGACAAAAATTGGGTGTCGTCAGTTCTAGGCTCTAAGTCATAAATAAACAGATCAGTATGATTCTTTGACAATATTCTCATGCATTGAGAACACAAGCCACAGGCCTCATTTTTAACAGATTGATTCGGGCAATTTACTACGCAGGCAATATCAATGGCCAAAGTGGTCTTACCTATACCCTCTACACCTGTTATAAGATAAGCATGAGATAGACGGCCTGATGCTATCCCTCTGGAAATAATGTCTATGCTTTTTTCATGGCCCAACGCTTTCCACATAATCTATAAGCTCATTAAGGTTTCTTTTCGATAGATGAAAAGAGAATAACATTTAATCTAAATGGGATAGTATAATTTCCCAGTGATTTGATTTCTAAATAGACTTGTTAAAGGATTTTAATGTCTAGTCAACCGGCCAATATAAGTAAAGACGGTGGTCTGACTCTACGGATGTTTTTTACTGGATTCCTTCTTTTCCTGGTTTATATCGTATTCTTTGGAATCCTACTAATTTCAGGTCTGCCTGTAATGTTTGTGTTGATATTCGGCATCGGTATGGTGTTCTTCCAATATTTTTTCTCAGATAGACTGGTTCTTGCCACCACACGAGCAAAAGTAACCACTCAAGAAGAATATCCTGAATTACATGCAATGGTAGAAAATTTAGCAGTTCAAAGTGGTATTCCCAAACCAAAAAAAATTGCACTAATGGACATTGATGCACCAAACGCATTTGCAACGGGCAGAAGCCCTAAACACGCCACTATTGCTGTGACAACGGGATTGTTGAAACGACTCAACGATGAGGAATTAGAAGGGGTTCTCGGACATGAATTAGCCCACGTTAAAAACCGAGACGTTGCTGTGATGACATGGGCAAGCCTGATAATCGTTATAGCCGGATTTTTGATGCAAATGATGTTCTGGATGAGTCTGTTCGGAGGTTTCGGAGGGCATAGAAGAGAGGGTGGAGGAAATGCAATGATGATTATGCTAGCTGTATATGTGGGGATAATAGTCATCTACTTCGTGAGCCAGATCCTTACTATGGCATTATCTCGATACAGAGAATTTGCGGCTGACAGGACAGGAGCCATAATTACTGGTAATCCGTTGGCTTTAGCTTCGGCCCTTAAAAAAATAAGTGGTCAAATAGCCCAAATACCCGAAAAAGACCTTAGAACAGTGGAACATGCTAACGCGTTTTTTATAATCCCAGCACTACAGGGAAAATCTATAGCTTCGATGCTTTCAAGTCATCCCTCAACAGATGATAGGGTTGCCAAACTGACTCAAATGCATCAGGAAAATTGGCATGTGTTCAAGTAACGGCTAAGTGAAATGGGATTTCTTAAATCAATATTTGGCACCTCCAAAAACCCAAAACCCATTTCAAACGATAATGAATCTGACATATTAAGCTCTATTTTTCGCCTCGTATCCCATCCGGATACACAAACAAGGGTCAGTGCCAGTAGTACAGCAGGGTTATTACTAAGTCCCAATGAAGATATCTTTTTTAAAACCACTGATACGTTTGTCTCAAAATTTATCGATCAACATGAGGAAAATAGTCTGATTCAGGGCCGCTGCTTTAAAGATGATCATGGTACCCAATGGATCATCATGAATCACCCAGATTTTAGAAATTTAATCGGAATCATAAATGAACTCAGTAAATCCATATCATCAGAAGGTCTTGGATCCCAAATGATTGCAGCTGTATTCAAAGGTGACTACAACGGAGAAAATTCTTATTGGATATGTAATTACAGAACTTCCAAATTTTATCCGTTCATCCCCAACGGGAAAAATACAAGAAACTATGAATTGGAAATGGAATTATCAAGTCATTTCACACAGAATGGTATACCCGTGGAACCACCGACCAACTGGTATCCTCTTTGGAATGCTCCATTTTAATTCAGTGAGAATTTTCATGGAATAATCATTCGTCTGTATATCCAAAAATGTGTTTCGACAAAAATAGTCCTATTGGTATAGCTAAAACCACAAACGCTACGATAATCGCAAAATGCCATGGACTCAAATTAAATATTTGTTTAAACATGTTTAGTACCCAAGTCATCAGCTCGGGATCAACAGGTTCGGAATGATGCAATATTGATACAAGTAAAAATTTCATTTAACTAGCCCACACCGTAGAATTATATTTTAGTCTTAAAAAAGCCTCCATTAAAAAACCAAGACTAGTTTGCTAACATTAACGCATAATTTTAAAAAAACTATGGATTAAGGTCTATATGACTGTAATAGGTGCATCACATCTAAGTCTGCATTATGCAGAAATAGAAATATTTTCTGACGTCACTCTTCAAGTTAATGAAAGAGCAAGAATCGGAATAGTAGGACCCAATGGTAGCGGTAAAACATCCCTTATCCGCGTACTTCTCGGAAAACAAGATTACGACAAAGGGGAAATATTCCTTCCAGAGCATGTACGTATCGGATATGTGCCGCAAACAGCGATGGACGCCGGAAAGGGAACTATAAAAGACCAAATCATGAGTGGATTCTCTGAACTTATTAAGTTAGAAAGTGAGTTAACAATAAGTGCTCTAGAAATAGAACAGACTGAAGGGGCAGCAAGAAAACGTTCTGAACAACGGTATTCCACTTTGTTAGACAAATATGAGTCCATGGGCGGGTATGACTACCAAAACCGTATGGAAAGAGTCGTCCAAGGAGTTGGTTTAAGTGAAGAAGTTTTAAACACACCTCTGGAGGATGCAAGCGGGGGAGAACGAACACGAGCAGCATTAGCCTCAGCTCTTTTGGGAGAACCCGACCTATTGATTTTGGATGAGCCTACCAATTATTTGGATTTTAAAGGACTTGAATGGTTGGAAGATTTCCTATCACACTTCCCTTGCGCATTTATAGTGGTTTCCCATGACAGATATTTCTTGGACAGGGTTGTTAGAGAGATATGGGAAATAGATGACTGCAAATTGAAGTCATATCCAGGCAATTTTTCCAAATACAGACTTCTAAAACAGGAAGAAATAATTCGGCATGAAAAGGAATATCAAAAACAACAAGATCATATAAGAAGAGAAGAATATTTTATTGCGCGATATCACGCAGGACAAAGATCAAAAGAAGCAAGGGGACGTGCAAGAAAATTATCCCGAATAGAACGCGTAGAGGCTCCGACCTCTGACGAAAAAGTGCATATTTCCTCTGTCTCAGCCAGTAGAACTGGGCAGACCGTCATTAAAACCATGGACCTGAGCGTAGGTTACGAGCATGAAGGCAAAATTGTAAATCTATTCAACGTGCCTGATTATGAAATTCAAAAAGAAACTACTACTGCTATTATCGGAAGTAATGGAATCGGTAAAACCACACTCTTAAAAACGATACTGGGAGAAATACCGGCCATAAAAGGTAGCGTCTCTCTAGGCCACAACGTAAAAACCGGATATTTCCGGCAGGGCTCTGACGAAATTCCCGAAAATTTAACAGTCATGGAAGCTTTACTACAAATAAAAAATCTATCCATAGGGGAGGCTAGAAGCTTTTTAGCAAGATTCTTGTTCAAAGGGGAAGAAATTTTTGAACAAGTAAAATCCCTTAGTGGGGGTGAAAGAGGCAGATTATCCCTTGCTAGATTACTAATAACAGAACCCAATGTATTGATTCTGGATGAACCCACAACTCATCTTGACATTCCTAGTCGTGAAGCACTGGAAGCCATGCTGCAGGACTTTGATGGATCTGTAATATTTGTGTCACATGACCGGCATCTAATATCTCTATTAGCTGACAATCTATGGTTCGTTGACGGTGGCCAAATCCGCGAATTCGAAGGCACATATGACGAATGGTTGGAATCAAACAAAAAAAACACATCTATTAATCGAAAAATAGATCAAAAAATAGAACTTCCAATAAAGAAATCAGCCAAAAAGAATCTTCAACAAAAGAAAAAAAGTAAATCTGTTAAGGTCCCTTCTGTAGATATATCAGAATCAATAGAAGCATTAGAAAATGAGATTAAAGAAATTGAGCAAAAACTCGACGAAGCATCAAATTCAGGAGACCTAGACCGTATAATAGAACTTGGAGAAAAACACGCCAGTCTGACTTCTAAGATGGAGAAAACTCTGTCTTCCTGGGTTAACTAGAAAAAATTATCAAGTTCCGTATGTTGCTCTTGCATTTTCATAATCTTCATACGTATTTAAATCTAACTTTACTATGGGATCTTCAAAATGAACTTGATTCATTTGATCACGATATTTATCAAACACACTTCTAAGGCCTTCGGTTTCCTCAGTAATAGACAAGATTTCGGCCTTAATTGATGAAGAAAACACAACTGGATGCCCACCTTTAGAGTTAAACCTAGGAGAAGTAACAATTGGATCTGTTGCAGCATGGGAATTAATCAGTGAATTGATAATATCGGAGGTACGGGGCTGGTCAACTGCAAGCAATACAAAAGAGTTTGTATCTACACTCGAAGATTTTATCCCCTCTTTCACAGAAGAAACTCTTCCACTTTGATAATCCGGATTCTCAACAAACGAAACTTCCAAATCAAATAGTTCAGCCTGTATATCTTCGGACCTATGACCAGTTACTACCACAATTTCATCACACCCACCCTGCTTTAATATAGTCACCTGGTATCTTACCAAGGTCATTCCTTTCCAGGGTAAAAGAGCCTTTAATGCCCCCATCCTGCTGGAATAACCTGCAGCCGTGAGTATCCCCGTGAATATCAACTTATTTCGATCGGATCAACCAACTGAAATTGCCGGCGAATCAGTCTCTTTTGCCACTTTATCAATTATTCTCAAAAGTTGTTTTTCTTCTAGCTTCATGGGCATACCTGTGCCACCAAGTCTAAACATAAGAATCTCGGATATTATACTAACTGCGATTTCCTCTGGTGTCCTCGCTCTAATGTCCAATCCTATGGGAGATCTTATTTCTCTCAGGCGATCAATATTTAAACCGATGCGTACAAGGTCCTCGTAAATCAATATCGTTTTTCGTTTGCTACCCATAAGACCTACATATCTAGCCGGCGTATTTGCAGCTGCCAATAATGCACTATTGTCATATCTATGACCGCGAGTGGCAACCACGATAAAAGTATTAGGGTTTATGGGCAACTTGGGCAAAGCACTTTCAGGCTTCTCAGAAATTACTATATCAGCCTCCGGGAATCTTTCTTTGTTGGCAAATTCCTCTCTATCATCTGTTATGAAAAGTCGAAATTCCAACGGCTTAGCGAGTGCGGCTATTGCCTTGGCAACATGTCCCCCACCGCATATGACCAATTGAGGAGGGGTGGTGTAGGCCTCAACAAAGTATTCTGCTCCACTTTCTGTAATAACATAGTCATTCCTTCCGTGAATCATCAAGTCGAATGCTCTGTTTGCAGCATCCTGATCTAATTTCGGATTACCCAACGTCCCTTCACGGTCTCCATTTTCCCTAATGAAGAGTTTATCCCCAATTTTGGAATTCCCCTCTTCATCAGACTTTATAACGGTTGCAAGAGCAACAGCTCCCTTTCCACTGTAAGCATCATCAATTTCCTTCGCATAAGGAAGATAATCTCCAGGTTCATATATTGGATCAATAAGGAAGTACATGGTACCTCCACATACTAATCCATCCTCGGCAGCTAGTTCTTCGTTTAACTCGTATTCTCGATACTCTGTATTACCTCCACGCTGCATAAGTTGCTTTGCCGCAAACCAAATATCGCCTTCAACACATCCTCCACCCAGGGTACCTGTTCCAGTTCCGTCTTGCTTTACTAAAAGCTTAGCTCCCGGCTTCTGCGGAGTTGAACCTTTCGTCTTTATAACGGTCGCAACAACTACCTGCTCTCCTTGCTCTAATTTATTGACGGCTTCGTTAAAAACTTCGTGCATATTCCTCTTCCCATAAGGCTATGAAAGCGTAAAAGTAACTGTAAGGTTATCAAAGTAATTGAGTCACTATCAATGCGAGCAGATATTCGCTAGAACTATTTTCTTATTAAATTGTAAACTACTGACAATTTTAACTATACTCATAGGTACCATATCAAGAACCATAACAGGCCCTTAAATCATGGATGTAGAAACTCAAGAATTACCTATTTTCCCTTTAAACACCGTTTTGTTTCCGGGTGAGACC
>CAZCOH010000038.1:0-14706 GCA_964500645.1 uncultured Dehalococcoidia bacterium | reverse complement strand
GATGATGATTACTATGATTTCAGAAAGACCGTACATATAGATCAGGAGTCAGTATTGCCAATTGATTCCACTTATGGTTTTAACCCACATCTTTCATCCATAAAGCGGCTTTATGATGAAGGAAAGGTGGCTGTTATCAACGGCATAGGATACGACAATCCTAATCGATCACATTTTAGGTCAATGGATATATGGCACACAGCGTTGCCGGATGAAATTGGCACTGAAGGCTGGCTTGGGAGAGTAATAAGAGATTTGGATCCCAAATCTGAGAATGTACTCACCGGGGTAAATTTTGGCAGAGGACTTCCCAGAGCTCTCGGTGTAAGAGGAGTACCTGTCGCGTCAGTCGGCAACCTTGAAACTTATGGACTCTTCACGGATATTGAGGATGAAGAGACTAGAAAATTGGCACTGCGGGCCTTTTCACACATGTATGGAGGTGTGCAAGGTAAAGATCCAGTTCTGGACTTTTTAGGGCAAACCGGTACGGATGCGCTAAAAGGTGCAGATATTCTTAGAACTGCTCCTGAAAAATATTCTTCAAGTATTGAATACGCACCCAACCCCATATCACAAAGTCTAAAAAGCATTGCTCAGGTATTTCTTGCAGACTTGGGAACAAGAGTTTTCTATACTCAACATGGTAGTTTCGATACCCACTCCGGTGAATTGTTGACCCACGCCAAATTGTGGGACGACGTATCTGGCGCTGTTGGGGATTTTTATGATGATCTTAAAGAGCAGGGTCGTGATGATGAAGTGGCAATTCTGATTTTTTCAGAATTTGGCAGGAGGATAAAAGATAATGGTTCTGGTTCAGATCATGGTTCTGGGGGTGTAGCTTTTGTAATAGGTAGTGATGTTAAGGGTGGAATGTACGGTCAATACCCCTCAATAAAAGAAGCAGATCAATTAGAAGGTGATCTGCATTTCAACAATGATTTTCGCTCGACTTACTCCACAATAGTTGAAAGTTGGTTTGGCCTTGATGCTGTGCCGATTGTGAATGGGAGTTTCGAGAAATTCGATTTCGTTTAAATAGGTATTTCTTGATGTATCTATTATGGAGGCGAAAGTTTGAGTGATTTGAAACTTATTGCGCATTTAATGAGGCGTGCAGGCTTCGGAGCAACAAAACGTGAGTTGGAAGATTGCCTGTCGATCGGATATGAGGCTACTGTTGAAAGACTGTTAGATCCAGGTGATCCAAATAACTTGCCAGACGACCTAGTTCGTAGGTATCACGTGGATCAGTCGGAACTCAGGCAGCTTGATGGAGCAGGTTCATATTGGCTATATAGAATGATCACAACTGAAAATCCTCTTGAAGAAAAAATGGCCTTGTTTTGGCACGGACTTTTTGCTACTGGATATTCGAAATTGAATCAGGCGAGAGCACTTTTGAACCAAATCGATATGTTTCGTATTTATGGTCTGGCTAGCTTTAAGACTTTATTGGTGGAACTTTCGAAGGACCCAGCAATGATTTTGTGGCTAGACAATAATGATAACCACAAAGATGCCATTAATGAGAATTATGGACGTGAGCTACTTGAATTGTTTTCCATGGGAATAGGTTCCTATAGTGAGGAAGATATCAAAGAATGCGCTAAAGCGTTTACAGGTTGGACTTTAAAGAATTCAGAATACATGTCCATGCGTGCAAGTAAAGATTCCATATGGCCGTATGGGAGGATTTCTTGGCATTATGAGTACCGGGAGGAAGATCATGATGACTCGGAAAAGCAGTTCTTGGGGGAGAGGGGTAATTTCAATGGATCAGATGTTATCGACATAATTACTCGTCAAGAGGCTACTGCTAGGTTCTTATGTACTAGATTGTTTCAATTTTTCGGTTCAGACGACATTGACGATGCAGGAAACTATGTTATTGAAAGCATGATGGAAGAGTATTTTAGAACTGACTACGAGGTTTCTTCCGTACTTAGAACTCTTTTCAATTCAGATTACTTTAAATCTAATAGCGCAAGGTACACTAAGGTTAAAGGGCCTGTTGAATCAGTGGTTGGGATAGCGCGGCTTTCTGGAGCTTACTCAGAACCTACACTCGATGTTGGGGGACTGTGGTCTCAAGCAATGTATATGGGTCAAGGGCTACTGGCCCCACCTACAGTGGAAGGTTGGCATGAGGGAACTGAATGGATAGATAGTGGGGCATTGGTTGAACGCGTAAACTTCGCCTCCAAGGAACTTGGCAATCCTCTAAAGCCAGGTGTACAAAAAATCATTCAAAGGATAATTGATGATGTCAATTTCACAGGAAGCCCCAGCGAAATTGTGGATAGCTGTCTAGATGAAATGGGCCGTGTCGAGGTAGACCCTTTTACCAGAGAGGTTTTGCTAGATTTTGCATCTTCACTCGGCAAGTTTGATTTAAGTTTAGAAGACTCTAACAGGGAGAGAAAAAAAATTGCTGACACCATGTGCATGATAGCGGCAACACGCGAATATCAGCTTGCCTGATTTTTGAATACATAGTGATATTTTTTCTTCCAAGTTTCTAAAGTATGTGTGGTAGATGTCCCTAGAAAGTTTCCATAAGGTCCAATACATAAAAACTATCGGCATAGTAAACAATGGCAATAATGGCCGGGGATTTGCTAACCCTTATGACGTAGCTATATCTCCTGAAGGCAATATTTTCGTCTTAAATAGATGTGACCCAGCTAGACGTTCTGCCATTAGAGTAGGTGTATGCAACTTCGAGGAAGACTATCTATATGAATTTGGATACGGTTTCGGGGATGGACCGGGTCAAATGGTGTGGCCGGTTTCTCTGTGTTTTGATTCGAGATCCAGAATTTTCATAACTGACGAGCATAACAACCGAATCACAATATTTTCTGTAGATGGGGAGTACCTGTCACATTGGGGTGTTAGGGGTAATGATAAGGGTACTTTTAACGGGCCTGCGGGGATCTGTGTAGATGATGCAGATGATGTTTATCTGGTTGACCAAAAAAATCATCGAATACAAAAATATACGTCTCAAGGAGAATTTATATGTCAGTGGGGGGAACAAGGTTCAGAAGAAGGACAATTTAATTTGCCATGGGGAATTACACAAAGTGGAAAAGGTGATATCTATGTGGCGGATTGGCGTAATGACAGAGTGCAAGTTTTTGATTCAAAAGGGGCGTTCATTAAGCTGATTGGGGATTCAGGCTCAGGTTCTCAAGGAGAGAATCTCACTCGTCCTACTGGTGTTGCTATTGACAGTGGCGGCATTGTTTATGTTTCAGATTGGGGTAATGAGCGTGTTCAAGTTTACAATCCAGAAGGTTCATATATCTACACCTTAAGGGGCGAATCAACGTTGTCAAAATGGGCTTTAGAATTTTTTGCCTCCAATCCTGATGAAATGGAACAGCGACAAATCTCTAACTTGACTCCTGAATTACCTGATCATTTGTCCAGTCCTTATCATGTATCCTCTCAGACTGAGTCGTATTTTTGGGGGCCTGTATCCTTACGGATTGACCAATCAGACACTCTGTATGTGGTTGAATCAAATCGTCACAGAATACAGATATACCAATGATATATTCATATTAGAAAGGCTGTATAAGTTCGATCCAGTTCCCCTCAGGGTCCTGACAGTAGCAAATTCCACTTCTGGTTCCGTCATCATTGTCCGTAAAAATTGGATCCGTGACGAATTTAATGCCCTTGCTGACTAATTTCTTGTGCAAGAATTCTAAGTCTGAGACGTTAAAGCAGATATGTGTGGAACCGAGTTGGTTTCTCTCTAGGTGACCTTCTGGACTAGTAGGGTTGATGTAATGTACAAGTTCAAGTGAATGCTCCCCCTCGGTTCCAACAAAGACGAGGGTCCTGTGAGAGCCGGGTATTCCGGTATGGTTTCCACTAGGAGGGGCTTTGCTGTCAACTTCCCTCTCGACCCGTAACCCCAGATCATCTCTGTAGAAAGCTACCATTTTATCTATATCTTTCACCACAAAACCTGAGTGATTAAATCCAGTTACCATATGCTAATTCATACTCCTTGATGGTTTTTTGTAGTCTATATATAAGTTGGTTTTCATTGCAAATTAAAAGGGTGCAGTGTATCGTTTCGTTTTGATAAATATGTCGTTTCTTACAGTTCTCAAAATACCCTTCGTATGGGGATTCATAGGTTTGATTGTCGGTTCACTTTTAGGTGGGACCACCTTGGCTGTTTGGCTTATAGCCTTGCTGTTGGTGGGGTTTCTTGTTTTTATGAAGTTCAGTGGCCCTCCGGAGGAATCTGGTGAAGGGGCACTTTTTGCCGGTGGTAGTTTGCTTATGATCGGCTGGATACTTGGATTTTCTATACGCGGGATACTCATCTAGCAATAACTGATTTCCCATAGAAATATATTTCGTAAGGACATAGGTGGTCGTAGTGGCAAGCAAGGCCAAAGTAAGTATATTCGCTACGTGCGTCGTTAATCATATATATCCTAATGTTGGAATGAGTGTATCCAATGTGTTGAATAAACTTGGGATTTCAACGACAGTTGAAGTGAACCAAGTTTGCTGTGGGCAGCCATTCTTCAATTCGGGATATTGGTCTGATGCACGGAAACTTGGGAAAAAATTTTTGGAACTATACAACTCTGTCGAAGATGACATAGTTATCCCGTCAGGATCTTGTACTAGTATGATACGTAATCATTATCCTGATCTTTTTGAAGAAGAAGATGATTTACTAACAATAATTGATGACGTAAATTCGCGAATATATGAATTTACAGAATATGTTAGCTGTATCCTAGAAAATGACGACCGCAAACTGGATGTTGAAAAGAAGTTTTCAGGTTACACTCCGAAGGTGACTTATCATGAAGCTTGTCATTTAAGTAGGGAACTGGGGATAAAAGAAGAACCAAGAAAGCTACTAAACCTCGTTGATGGAGTGGAATTTATTGAGATGCCCAAATCCGAGGTTTGCTGTGGATTTGGGGGATTGTTCTCCATCAAATTTGCAGATATATCGTCGGCAATGATGAATGAAAAAATCGATTCTATACGATCTGTGGATTGCGAATTCGTAACCTCAAGTGATTCCAGTTGTCTGATGAATATAGGTGGAGGACTTGAGAAGAACAACATCCCTACCAAACCTATGCATATAGCCGAAATTTTAGACAAATTTATGCTATCTGAGGAAGCTAATGAAGCCTCAAACTGAACTATTCAAACAAAAATCTGTTGAAACTCTTCATGATGTCAAGATACAGGAGAATCTGTCTGGCTTGTACTCTGGATTTCACGAGGAAAGAATAAAAGTTTCGGCAGAGACCGAAAATTGGGAGAGCATGCGTGAAAAGGGTAGGAAGATAAAGGCTCATACTCTTGATAATCTTGATAAATATTTGGAACAACTAGAGAAGAACATAATTGATTCTGGTGGGAATGTGTTTTATGCAAACTCTGCATCAGATGCATCAGATTATGTCACTAACTTAGCGAAGGAACGCGGAGTAAAATCCGTAGTCAAAAGCAAGTCCATGATTTCAGAAGAAATGTCATTAAATCACCATTTGGAAATTCAAGGTATTGAATCGGTTGAAACTGATCTGGGAGAGTACATTGTTCAATTAGCGGACGAGGCCCCCTATCACATAATTGCACCTGCTATTCACAAATCAAGTGAGGAAGTCTCAAAGCTTTTTAACGAGAAACTTGGTACTGACCCAGATTATGGTATTCAGGATCTGACAGAGGTGGCCAGAAAACAACTTAGGCAGAAATTCATTCATGCTGATATGGGTATCACTGGTGGTAATTTCATGGTTGCAGATACTGGGACTCTAGTTATTGTAACCAACGAAGGTAACGGGAGGATGTGTACTTCGATGCCGAGGATTCATGTAGCGATAGTTGGTATGGAAAAAGTCATTCCGTCTGTGTCAGATTTGGGCCTGTTTCTTAGGTTGCTTATTAGATCTGCCACAGGGCAGTGGATGTCGAGCTATGTTACAACGGTGTCTGGGCCAAAGAGATCTACAGATATAGATGGACCTGAAGAATTCCATTTGGTTATAGTTGATAATGGTCGCTCCAATATGATTGCCGACCCAAAGCTAAGGGAAGCTCTGTACTGCCTTCGGTGTGGTGCATGCTTAAATGCTTGTCCTGTGTACCGTAAAGTGGGAGGGCATTCCTATGGATGGGTGTATCCAGGCCCTATAGGTTCCATAGTGTCTCCTATGTTGACAGGACTATCAGATGGTAAAGATCTTCCATTTGCTTCCACTTTATGTGGTTCCTGCAAGGAGGCGTGTCCTGTAAATATAGATATACCTAGGATGTTATTACATTTACGAAATCAAGTTTCTGAAGGAAATGCATCTGAGAAGGGATTGATCGGTAGTAGGTTTGAAAGAACCTTATCCTCTATTGCATCTGCATTTCTTTCATCACCTAAATGGGCTTCTAATTTAATGAGTCTGGCTGGATTTATTTCCGACAAATTACCAGATAAATTTTCGGTCTTTCCTTCCGCTTGGACTAAAACCAAAGAAACTCCACATTTGCCAAAGAAAAATTTTGTTGAGATGTGGAATGAACAAAACAATTCTAACGATGTCTAGGCGAATTTTTATGGAAAAGTACATTTAGATGCATAGAGAATCTTTCTTCGAGAATCTGAGACAATCTCTTGAGAAAGGTCGTTCCAAGTCACCGAATTTGTGGAACCCAGATAGTGAGCAAGAGACACGGGACCAGGTGCGGGTAATTCTTGATTCTTCTGAGTCCCTGTGGGAAGAAAGATATGAAACTATTGTCGAAACTGCAAGTAAAGCAGGATGGAATGTAGTTCGGGTAGTTACTTTGGAAGATCTGATTGAGTACTTAGAATCTTTGGTACAAGAAAAACAAGCAACAAAAGTGGTTTTCACATCACAGACTGCTGTTAGAGACTTGGGTTTAGATAAAGTTTTCGGTCAATCACAAATAGAATTTACCGAAATAAATGACAGTAGCAATATCTCACCAGCTGATCTACGTGCAAAAGCTATTCAGGCAGATATAGGGATCACGGGTGTTGAGTTTGCTGTCGCTGAGACGGGGACATGTGTTTTAACTGCAGGTAGTGATACTGGGAGGTTAGTTGGACTCGCACCGCCTGTTCATGTTGCTATAGTGACAAAGGGACAAGTGCTGGATTCTTTGGATGATCTGTTTAAGATCAGGAAATCTCAAAAAATCGATGGAACCTTTCCGGCTTATTCAAACTTGATATCTGGCCCCAGTAGGTCGGCTGATATAGAGTACACTCTTGTTACTGGTGTACACGGCCCAGGAGAAGTTCACATGATATTAGTGGGATAAAATTAATTACTTAATTATTTATTTTCATTCCTACTGAAATAAGTCTTAAACTTTCTTCAGCACATTCTTTTATGAGGTTGTACGCATTGTTGGATGCTTCTTCTAAACTCATAGGTCCATTCGTTAGAGATACTGCTGCTTCTATCCCGTGTCCATGGACTACATGAAAATCTTTTCCCAACATTCCTGATATAGCGATAGTTGGAATTTTCTTTTTTTGTGCCATCTTTGCGACACCTATCGGGGCCTTGTCATAGACTGTTTGGAAATCTAGGCCTCCTTCACCCGTTATTACTAGATCCGCTGAATCTAACAGAGAATCTAATCCTACTTTGTCCAGAACGATATCAACACCGGTTCTAAGATTCCCGTTCATAAAAGCCATAATCCCAGCACCTAGTCCTCCAGCTGCACCTGCGCCTGGTATTTCGGAAACTTCCTTGCCCATGTCTTTTTTTATAATTGAAGAGAGGTTTGACAAGGCTTTGTCTAAAATATCTATGTGTTCCTTGCTGGCTCCCTTTTGAGGTCCGTATATAGCTGCTGCTCCTTCAGGACCTGTAAGTGGATTATTGACGTCGCAGGCAACTTGAAAATCAGAATTCAATATTCGATTATCTAATTTGGATATATCAATTGTCCTTAGATTTTGTAGTGCGGCTCCACCAACAGGAATTTCTGTACCTGTTTTGTCCAACAACTTTATACCTAAAGCTTGGGCCATACCTGCACCTGCGTCATTTGTGGCACTTCCACCTATTCCAATAATGAAGTCACGAAAACCTGCGTCAAGTGCTGAAAGTATGATCTCACCGAGCCCAAATGTCGTCGCATTTAGAGGATCCCTTTCGCCTAATGTTAGTAGAGCCAGTCCCGATGTTCTGGCCATTTCAATAACAGCGGTTTTCTGATCACCCATGGCACCCCATAGTGCTCGCACGGGACTTCCTATAGGTCCTGTTACTGTCGTTTCATTTATGCTTCCTCCTGTACTTTCCACCAAAGTCTCCAATGTACCGTCTCCACCATCGGCCACGGGACAAAGAATGATTTCAGATTCAGGAAAAACATTAATAACGCCTTCTTGTATAGCTTTTGAAACCTCCATAGCGCTTATGCTTCCTTTGAAAGCCTGAGGTGCTATAACTATTTTCATATCAAAATCCTTGTGTTTACATGTGAAATAAAGTGGTATTTATCAGGGTTTTCGTATTTTAGTGATATTGTTATATTTAGTTTCACTATTATGATAATAGGGAATTCTAGCATCACAAGATTTGAAGTAATACAGGTGCAATTATGCCAAGAAAGAAAACTAAAGGCCCTACGCGCCAACTTTTCGCCGCAATAAGTGAGGATATTTACTTGGAAGCGAAGGCGAGGTCAGCGGAGAGAAGAATTTCCATGAGGACATTGCTTGAACAGGCCTTGACTGGATATCTTCAGGGAAATGTAGGTGATGAGTCGTACGTAGATGAAATCCAAGATTCTGAAAAACCGACCATTTGGGATGATGAGTATATAGGAATGCAAGCTGATCGTCCTATTGGAACTCCGGTTGAAATATCTGAAGACGAAGCACGAAGGATAGCAAGAGAGGCATTTTTGTGAATAGTGATATCGACTACCTTATCGATTCGTCCGTCATAAAATCCTATACCGATGGCAAGAGTAAAGCCATGGAACTAATTTATTCTGCAATCGACGGCAATATTTCATTAGCTATATCGTCGTATACATTGTACAAAGTATGGGGTACTGATTCTTTTGATCGAAGGTCAGAAATCGGGTATTTAGGACTTCTAAAATTTTTGAAAGTGATAAACGTTGATTCTGAAATTGCCAAAATAGCAGGACATATCGCTAGGCTCTTGAAAGAATCACAAGTTTCTGAATTTAACGACTTTTTTGATGAGCATGCCATAGCTGGAAGTATTGTTAAGGGAAGAGAATGTGTTGCTGTAACAGACTCTGAAGTGCTCATCAATGAACCTGAAGTCAGATTCGTGAGTCTTGATTCAGTAGAGTTGTATTAGACTTGAATTTGTTAATCTCTAGATAAATTAAATGTAAGACTTGATTTGTTTTGCCAGAGAGATTGTGATTCCTGGTGTGCTGGCAATATCGTCTAGTTCGGCTTCCCTGATTTTGCTTACCGAACCAAATTTACGCAACAACTGTTTTCTTCTTTTAGGACCGACTCCAGGGACAAGATCCAAAGACGATCTAAAAGTTGATTTGCTTCGCTTGCGCCTATGATAAGTAATAGCGAAACGATGAGCCTCGTCTCGAGCTCTTTGCACGAGGAACAGCCCGTGTGAATTTCGGGGTAAAACTATAGGCTCAGGTGTTTGCGGCACAAATATTTCCTCATTTTCCTTAGCTAAACTTGCCAACGGTACGTCTCTAATACCAAGCTCTAGGAAAACTTGTAACGCTGCCCCTAAATGTCCTTTGCCTCCGTCAATTAAAACTAAGTTGGGTTGTTTAACCCAACTAGACTGATCTGGAATTTTATTTTTTGCATTTGATTTATCTGTATCTTTGTCAATTAAGCGTTTGAATCGACGGGACAACATCTCTCTCATCATTGAATAATCATCGACACCTTTAACAGTCTTTATTTGGAAGCGTCTATATTCACTTGTTTTCGGACTTCCATTTTCGAAAACAACCATGCTTCCAACAGAGTTTGTACCTTGTATATTGGATATGTCATAGCATTCTATTCGTTCAGGTTTGTCAGGGAGATTAAGGGCTTCTTGTATTTCTGACATCGCAGTATCGTCATTGTTTAACTCAGTAAATCTAGTCACCTTTAACTGATCCATGCCTTTTGAGGCATTCTCAACAACCATGTCCACTAACTTTTTACGTTCTCCTCTTTTGGGATTCAGTATTTTAACCTTGGCTCCCCGATTATATGAGAGTTGATTTTCCAATGTGTTTGATTCATCGGTATATGGATATTGGGTTAGTATCAATGGAGGAATGTATGGAGTTACTCTGTAGAATTGGTTTATAAAAGCATTTTGGATAGTGGGAAGATCGTCTTCCTGGCCGACTTCCATCAAAAAATTGTCCCTCCCAATTAATTTTCCTTGTCTTATAAAAAAGACTTCAACCCAGGCTTCAGATGACCATAAAGAACAACCAATTATGTCTATATTTTTAGAATCTAGACTAAGTACTTTCTGGCCTTCATTAACTTTTTCTATCGCTATGACCTGATCTCTTAAAGTTGCAGCTTTTTCAAATTCTAGATTTTGCGCAGCGGCATTCATCTTATCTGTAATAGAATTTACAATTTGTTTAGTGTTACCTTCCAAAAATAGTTCTACTTGCTTGATTATTTCCCCATAATCTTCTTTACTTGCAGCTCCAATACACGGCCCCACACATCTGTTTATATGGAAATCTAGACAGGCTCTACTATCATTCCCTGTGATCGTTTTTGTACATGATCTATAAGGGAACAGTTTTTTGATTAATGAGAGAGTTTTTCTTACACTACCAGCGCTGGCAAATGGTCCAAAATATTTGGCTTTTGAACCTGATTCTACATTTCTAGTTATGTAGACTTGTGGGAATTCTTCAGAGGTGTCTATTTTAATAAATGGGTAACTCTTGTCGTCTTTCAATCGGGAATTAAATCTGGGTTGATGTTCTTTTATAAGGTTACATTCCAGGATCAATGCTTCTTGTTCCGATTCTGTCACTATGAAGTTGAAATCAGTAAGAGAACTAACCAAAGCTTTTACTTTTGGACTTATGTCTGGGCTGCGTGAAAAATAAGAGCGAAGTCGGTTTCTAAGGTTGGATGCTTTTCCAACGTATAAGATTTCTCCGGCGTCATTTTGCATCAAATAAACTCCTGGTGATACAGGAGTACGGTTTAATCTTTCATTAAAGCGAGTCATCTAGATTGCTCGCTCCTTTGCACATCTTTTAATTCTTCGTCTTTGTCTAACCTAGAGGAATAAAAGTAAAGGCAACGAGTAAGGCTACTATCACTGTTGCAACTATACCTATTTGCCGAATTTCCCCACCCAAATATTCATATGTGAGATTGCTTCCAGGTGTAGTAGATGTAACTGGTGCTCTCTTAGGGATGTTGGTTTGTTTGGGAAGAGTTACACTAGCGTTTGCTGGAGTTATGACTTCTTCTTCAGAATCGCTTTCTAATGTAGAGTCCCTTCTAGAGTCTACAACTTGTGTTCTACCTTTGCGACGTTTGTTTCTGAGCTGAGCTTGTCTAGAAGCTCTTTGCTTGCCTTTGCTTGGCATTACTAAATCTCCTACGTGTTTATGACTTGAAATTATTATATACGTGCATGCGGGTGGGCAGACTCGTATTCTTCTCTAATAAATTCTGTACTTAGATGTGTGTATATTTGCGTTGTAGAAATACTAGCATGTCCAAGCAGTTCCTGAACGTGCCTTAGAGGAGCTCCTCCTTGCAATAAATGTGTGGCAAAGCTATGCCGCAAAGTGTGAGGCGATATATTGTCAGGTAATCCACTCATTTTTCCGTACTTTCGGATCAATTCCCAAAATGCTTGACGTGTGATGCGACCACCTCTCGTATTTAGGAAAAGCGCTTTTTCGGTGTTTTTGTTGGACAAAGATGGTCGAGCCTTTTCAATATAAAGTTTTAGCGATCTTGCTGCTTGTTGGTGGAATGGAACGAGTCTCTCCTTTCTTCCTTTTCCCATGCATCTTACTGTCCCATATTGCAAATCAATACTGTTGGTGTTGAGAGAGATGAGTTCATTCGCTCTTAGACCGCTTGCGTAAGAAAGCTGTAACATCGATTCATCCCGGATGGCTGTGTTAGAGGAAGAGTTCCTGAGAGGGGTAGTAACTAAATCGCGGGCTTGCTCTGGGGAGATTGTTTTAGGAAGAGTACGTCCTAGTTTTGGCATAGGTATGTCTTGCGAAGGGTTGTGAGTGATTTCACCTTCCATGTGAAGGAATGTGAAAAATGAACGGACTGTTGCCACCTTTCTGGACCTTGTGGACGATTTTAGGTCTAAGCCACTCAGATTTACCAAGAATCCAGAAATTATGTTGGCAGTAATGTTTTTTACATCCTTGGGGAGATCTGAATTAAGGTTTTGTTCTATGTGGGTACAAAATTGTTTAAGATCAGTTTTATAGGAGGATATTGTGTTTTGAGACGCACCACGTTCAACCAACATGTAGTGAGCAAAATTTTCAATGTGGGTATTAAATATGTCCCGAAATTTGCATTGGGCTTTAGAATTAATGTGATTTAGTTGCATCATGGTTCAATCTTACCTTGACACCTATATATTGGAGGATAATATTTCAACTACAATTTTGACAATTTTTTCGAGGCAATTTACTTAAATGATAGAGATTGAATCCAGTCCATTTCTAATCGAGTTTGGTTCGCTAATACTTAGTTGGCATGGAGTGTTTAGCTTTATAGCAGTCGCTGCTGCCGTTTTTTTAGTTGGTCGTTGGGCAACCTTGAGAAATGTTGATCCCGACGATATTTACTCAATTGCTATGTGGGCAATTATAGGAGGCATAGTTGGAGCTAGATTAGTCCACATTATAGATAATTTGGATATTTATATGGATAACCCAGGGAAGATTTTGGCTATATGGACGGGAGGTATAGGTTTGTGGGGAGGTATTCTAGGAGGGTTTATTGGTGGAGCAGGGTATGCGGCGTTAGCGAGATATCCAGTGGGAGTTGTTGCTGATCTGACCGCTCCTGCCATGTTATTTGTACAGTCTATTGGCAGATTAGGAGACATAGTCAATGGTGAACATTGTGCTAAGGCAACAAGCCAATTCTTTGGGTTTATATGGACTCACTCTGAGAGTGCGGCTAGGTATTGTGCAAATGGTCTAGGGGTTGGAGTACAACCGGTGATCGCATTCGAAATATTGTGGAATTTGTCATGTTTATGGGTAATTTGGACCCTTCGAAACAGATTGAAACCATCTGGTATGTTGTTTGCTCTGTATTTGTTTTTCTATGCGACGGGCAGATTTATTGTAACTTTTTTAAGGGAGGACCGTATCTGGGCATTTGGATTACAAGAAGCTCATTTTATAGCAATTATGGTTCTTGTTATTACCGTGCCTCTCTTGGCTTTTAAGGCAAGGTTAGGGGACCCAGAGGACGTGAAAAGAGAATTTATTGACTCTGTACCTAGACGGAGTAGAGCGGAAAGAAGGAGAGAGTGACGGTTAACTTAACATGATTTTAAGCACTTCTTTTAAAATCTTCGATTGTTAATTGAATAGTATCTTTCCCCTTCCAGTGATTAATCCCTGGGCTGTAAACAATATCTATTTCACCTCTTGCTTCCTTCAAACGGCTTCCTTGTCTAAAGGCCATTGCCTCTATAGTTGAGCTGCCTTGTTGAACAGTAAGTTTCAGGTGGCTTTTGTCTTTTCCGACACTTCTGCTATCTAGTACAGAGGTTCTTTTGGTTAGAAATACTGGGGCTGGGTTGCCGTTGCCATAGGGTTCTAATGAACTCAAAAAACTTAGAGATTCCCTATTGATCCAATTCAAGTCAATTTCCGTATCTATGTCCAGAATTACTTTCCTCTCTAGATTTTCAAGTAGTTCATCGGCAACAGACGTCATCTGTTGCCGAAAAGTTTTAAGGTTTTTACTTTTTATTGTGAATCCGGCGGCCATATGATGGCCTCCATATTTTTCAAAAATATTTGAACAAGTTCTCAAAGCAGCTATCATGTTAAATTCAGGGATGCTTCTTGCACTGGCTCTTATATAATCACCCATGCCTGACGCCGCTATAACGGGTCGATTATATTCCTCTGATAGCCGTCCCGCGATCAGGCCTAAAATACCAGGCAGCCATTGCTGTTTACCTGCAAAAATTATATTTGGAGTTGATGATCCTTTCTCTTTTAATAATTGAGATTTGGCCTCAAGTATTGCTCGTTCTGTCATGACTTGGCGCTGCTTGTTCAGAACTTCCAACTCAGCAGCAATATTATCTGTCTCCTCTGGTGAATCGCTCAGTAATAGTTGAAGGCTGAGGTTGGCGTGATCTAGTCTGCCAGCTACATTTATGCGAGGAATTATTCCATAAGAAAGATTCTCGGTAGAAAGGGTGCTTTTTGAGAATCCTGATATTTTGATTAGTGAATCTATACTGGGTATGGATTGATTATTGATTACTGTCATCCCTTTATTGGATAGGAACCTGTTTTCGTCTTTCATTAATCCAACATCGGAAATAGTACCTAGAGCTACTAGTGCATAAAGATGATCTGGAATATCACTCCTGAATTTTTCATATAAAGCTTGGATAACTTTAAATGCCGTACCTACCCCTGTTAGGT
>CAZCOH010000037.1:0-14744 GCA_964500645.1 uncultured Dehalococcoidia bacterium | reverse complement strand
TAGTTCCTGCAGAGTCTATCCCGGCTGTCGCTGAGTTAGTAACTCAAGGAAAGGCAGATCAAGGCGTTATACCTATTGAAAATAGTATTGAAGGTGGCGTGACTTTTACCCTTGATTTACTTATCCAAAGTTCGGAACTGTTAATTTGTGGAGAATTAATAGTTCCAATCCGTCATGCTTTAATGGCGAGAAATGAAATCCCGATCAGTGAAATAAGACAGGTGTTATCGCATCCTCAGTCTCTTGGTCAATGCAGACAATTTCTATTGGATGAATTGCCTCACGCCACCCTCGTAGCATCTCTGAGTAACTCAAAAGCGGTACAAGAGATGATGGATTCTGATTTGACAACGGCAGCTATTTCAAGTGAAAGGGCTGCCGTCCTATATGGAGCCAAAGTATTGAAATACAGGGTGGAGGATGTGCAAAACAATGAGACTAGATTTATAGTTCTCTCTCATTCAGATCATAGAAGGACCGGAAATGACAAAACTTCAATATGTTTTGAATTTGGAGACGATTCTCCAGGGATATTGAGTGAAAGTTTAATGGAATTTGCGTCCAGAGATATCAATTTGGCCAAGATAGAGTCTCGTCCAAACAAAAAAAATTTGGGGAGATATATTTTTCTTGCTGACATAGAAGGGCATCGATCTGACAAACATGTGTCGGAGGCATTGCAGGCTTTGGGACAAAAAGTGACTATGATGAAGATATTGGGATCTTATCCTAGCCAAATGAGATAATTCATTTACAAGATTTTATTCAGTATCAGGTTGTCTGATTAGGAGATTCATCATCTATATCGTTACTATTATTTTTCGATCTGGATTCTGAAATTTTAGCGTTAACTTGATCCACTATAGGGGATACTGTCCCTATTACTTTATCGACCGTAGGAGCCAATTTTTCAGATATTTGCTCAACGGTTGGGGTGATGCTTTCCACAACGGACGAAGAAATATTCTCTGCCCTATCTCTAAATGACTCCGATCTATTCAACAATTCGCTGCGTGTTTGAGATCCAGGTTTTGGGGCGATCATAATTCCTATGATAGTTCCCAGGATTCCTCCAACTAGTAGACCGGTTGTGAATCCACCATTATCATTTGCCATTTATCACTCTTCCTGTTTTTCTTTTTTAAGTTTTCCGATCGAGATTATCGTTTTTGCAACCTTGTAAATAAAGCCTACATTTTTACTTTTTGAAATATGTAGGGTGTCCGCGAGTGATACTACCTTGTCGTAAGTAGAGTTAAATCTATCGACGGTTTTATTTATCTTTTTAGTCGTTTTGAAAATTAAAACCAGGCATAGTATTAGAGATACGATAATAACTATATCTCGGACCATGCCAACGATATCTATGAGATTGATTTCATTCATAATATAACAATCGTAACAAAAAAGGCCCACGTAATCCTAACGTGAACCTTTGTGGGAGGTATAAATTTAAATCACTTTAGAATTATGGTTGTATTAACATTCTAAGTGAACCTTCCTGATCTTTTCTTTGAGTCAAAATGTTATGACTGTTTTTTTCTGTCCACAAGATGAGATCATAAGTGTTAAGTACATCTGGAATAATGACTTCTACAATTGACTTTGCATCTGTGGATATTTGTTCACTTAAAGCGGCTATTATTCCTGCGCAATTTTTTCCGGTTCCGTCGATAATCACCCAGTTTGTAGAGTCTTTTGCTGTGTCAGATTTGAGGTTATTTATGCCTGCGTATGCGTCGATTTCTCCACTTTCCCTTAGGTCTAGTTCCTTTTTAAATTCAGCCACAGATTCCCAGTGGACCCGTGAGTCTCTATCACCTTTTTGGCATACTGCTCCACGAACTCCTACTATGTCCGGATTAACTCTGGACAGTTCATCTATATCATTCATTTTCAAGTGGCCGGATAAAGCGGTACTCATGCCTAATTCCTTTCCTTCAAGAACCATTTCTTTCAGTCGTTCTTCTGGAATGAAATCAAATAGGTTTCGACCGTCTTTGACCAGGGTGTCTATTAGAAACCCATCGCATTTGCTTTCTTTTGCCAGTTTCACCATCAAATTAGGGTCTAAGCCACCTTCATACAACGTGTTGTCGGCAAATAATGAGCCAATTAGTTTCGTGTTTGATCCTTCTAGTGCCTCTTTACAGGCAATGAGTGATTCCAATGCGAGATCATATTCTCTAACCATGAATCCTACTTTTACAGATGTAGCATCTATAACTCCAGCAGCATAAACAGCCATTGCAACGGTACCAATTTGGTCAGGAACCACGCCCAAAGTTACACTAGCATGATGAGCAGAGGGAACCTCGTCTCTAACTTGTTTTACAACGTTTGGATGAGCAGAACCAACGAGCGCTTCTTGAAGATTTTTAACGTCAACTATGTCGGCTCCGCCCTTCAAAGCTTGTTTAGCTTCGTAAAGATCTTGAACACTTACCATAAGAATCATGTCGATTGCCTCTCGAAATATTGATTAATTTTTAACCTGTTCTATATCTGCCTTTAATTCTTCCTTCTCTTCTTGAGTTAGGTCTATCAGCGGTTTTCTAACATGACCACCGGCCATCCCCATTAATTCACTCCAATATTTGCACATCGAAGCGGGAAGCGCTCCTGACATTTTCTTGACTGTATATTGCCACCATTTATCTGAGACAGCTTTAATGGGTGCAATGTGAGTTTGATAGTACTCATTGTCAATATCGCCCCTCATTACTTTATCAATATAAGTGACATAGTGATTTTCGTCAGGTGTATCGAATCTCCAGTCAGAAGTATTGGCGAACATGACCTGTTGTTCGAAGCCTAGTTCCTTTCCCTTATTAAAGATCCATTCATCGGGAGTACTAATTATTGCTTTGTTACCCACCTTTAAATGAGTTTCAATCGACAACTCGGGGTTGAAACTAGCTTCTTTCACGCCAACTACGTTTTCAATTCCACATATTTTTTCCAACCCATCTGAACTCATGACGATTCCGAATTGTGGCGAGTTGTAATACATGACCGCTAAGTTGGTTTTATCTGACAATGTTTTGACCCAATCAATAACTTGGTCTTCTCGATTTGTCACAAAGTAGGGCGCCGCAACAATTAAGATGTCAAACCCTAGATCTTCTGCTTGTGAGGCAAGAGTCTCCATTTCTTTTTGAGATGTGTGTGATATATGTGCAGCTATAGGCCATTCACCTGCTGCTTCATCACTGGCTATTTCATATACACGGATACGTTCCTCGCGCGTTAGAGTCCAGAATTCACCCATACCCCATGTGAAACCTGCTCCACTGGAGCCGAGTGACCTGACATGTCTAATGTTTTTTCTAAGACCTTCCTCGTCAAGCTCGTCGTCTTGGGTAAAAGGGGTCATTAGAGTCGACCACTGGCCTCTGAGATTTTCTCTAGCCCAATCTAGGGCCTCTGATTTACTATACTCAGCCATCTTTCACACCTGCTCCTTAACTTGATATAAGTAAATGTATTTTGTGGGGTGTTTTTTGCACGTAACACCACTAGCTCCCCAGTATCGATGTCTAATCAGAAGTGTCAACGATTGAGGCTAGACGATCTATAAACTCAAAATTTATAGACCACAATGAAATACTGAAAGCCTTGATTTAATCTTTCATCGTGGATTTATATTGAGTCCTGAGACACCGGGTACAAACGTAAGTTTTCTGTACTACTCCATCTATTTCAACGGTAGCTTTTTGAATATTCGGACTCCATCTGGTTCTTGTACGCCTTTTGGAGTGGCTCACATTATTTCCTGATTGTCCCGACTTGTTGCAAATTGTACAAGTTGCCATATTTTTTGACGCCTTTAATAGCTATGTCTACAATAAACTAGCACTTACCTACACGAATCTAGGTTGACCCATGATAATAATGCCTCCAATAAAGGAGGCCACCTTAAAAGCTACCACATTAGTGTCTTGGCCTTCAATAACCCTGGGAGATTGTTATCGGCATATGAAGACTCCTTTAGACGATAAAGATGTTTTGTTGCAGATGTTTGAATCTGCTGTAATTTATTTTGACAGGCACGTGGATTCTATAAACGCTCTTAATGTATTTCCTGTGCCTGACGGTGATACGGGTACGAATATGTACAGAACTCTTTTGGGGACAAAGAAGCGCTTAGATCAAGAAAATCCTACGAGTATTTCTGAATTAACGGAGCTCATGAAACTCGGTACTTTATATGAGGGCAGAGGAAATAGTGGTGTGATACTGTCTCAAGTGTTTAGTGGAATTCACGAAGGCATATCTGGTGGAGAAAATATAGACACCTCTTCATTGGTGTCAAGCTTGTCTAATGCTAGTGATATGGCATATTCGTCTGTTCGTGATCCAGTTGAGGGAACAATGCTGACTGTGCTACGCGAAGTCGCTAAAGAAGCTTCTCTTCAGAGTAAAGCTGGGGCATCAATTTGTGAAGCATTCGATCCACTTGTTGAAGCTGCATACATCTCTGTAAATCAAACTCCTGATCAATTACCTGTGTTAAAAGAAGGTGGTGTAGTTGACTCCGGTGGGTATGGTATTGAGATTCTGTTGAGGGGTATGGCTTTGGGACTTGCCGGTAAGGATCCCAAAATTGCGCCATTACACTTGAGGTACCCAAAAGGGGACGGGATTAAACACATGATCGATAGTCATCACGAAAAAGATGATTTATACGGTTACTGTACACAATTCGTGTTGACCTCTTCAGATTCTAAGAAAGACGATCTTATTAATCTGTTTGATGATTTGGGCAGTTCGGTTGTGATTGTCGGCGAAGGAGAAATATTTCGAATTCATCTTCATTGTAAAGACCCGGGTGTGGCTATTACTAATTCGATAACTAGGGGTTCGATATCTGAAGTTTCTATAGAGGATATGGAGAACCAATCTTCAAATTTCGGCCACATAGAAAAAGGAAATAGATCCGGAGATAATATTTCGTATAAAAAAAGATCAATAGAAATCTCTACAAAGACCACGGCACTTGTGCAGGTTGCTTCAGGAGATGGTTTAGAGAAATTACTCTTTGATGCAGGGGTGACGATGGTAATTAGTGGGGGTGACAGCATGAATCCGAGTACTAATGAGATTTTGGAAGCTATAAATGATCTTGAGAATCGGTCTATTGTTCTCATGCCAAACAATAACAACATTATTTCTGCGGCTCAAAATGCAGCGAGGTTATCTAAAAATAATGTTGTTGTCACATCAACTAATTCTGTCTCTCAGGGCCTTGAATGTGCTTTTGAATTTGATCCTGATGCAACAGCTGAAGAGAACCAAGAATTATTTAAAGATGTGTTGGACTCAGTAGTAACGTGTTTTGTTTTTGAAGCAGCGCGCGCTGTAGAATTCAGTGGTGTTGCGGTGAAACAAGGTCAGCCTATAGCTATGAAAGGAGATACCTTGGTTTCTACTGCCAATAACGTTGTGGAACTTTTAGAGCCTGCTATCAGAAGTGTTTCATCCAATGACAAGGAAAA
The DNA here is from genome assembly GCA_964500645.1 of uncultured Dehalococcoidia bacterium. Taxonomy (GTDB): domain Bacteria; phylum Chloroflexota; class Dehalococcoidia; order Lucifugimonadales; family UBA826; genus CAYFIW01. Next base: position 9,246 of record CAZCOH010000037.1, on the reverse strand, counting down.
TGTGCTTGTATTAGTTGGAGGTAGATTTGACGAGTCAGATTTAGAAACCGTGAATAAGAGTATTGAAGTATTTACAGGAAATAATGAAGACTTTCTAATTGAAGTTCATTGGGGTGGACAACCTCACTACGACTTTATAGTGTCATCGTCACTTGGGTGAATACAACGGTTTTTCACAGAGGCAATCTACAGTATTTTATCTTATATGGACAGAGAAATTTTTGTCGCAACAATAAAAAATATTCTTAACAAAGAGATAACTAGTAATTTTGATAATTCGGTAGTTATAGGTGGATTAGATCTGTTTTTGGATAATTACCATCAACATCTAGTTGATCTTGATGCCCCCAAGTTTACTAGATATGAATTATTTTCCCATTTTGAACGCAAAATATGGGTTGATTCTTTTATAAAACTTTTGGATGGAGGATCTAAATCCTCTCACCATACCTTAGGCTCTGTAAAAAACAATAGGAAGGTTAAGCCACAAGCTCTCGTTACAGAGTTGAATTATCCCCGTAGGGGTAACACCGTGAGAATACTTAATGAAAAACAAGACATTTCTACCGTGTTCGATTTGCTTGTAAATTACCCGATTCGCCATGATGATTTTTCTTCAATACGTAAGATAAAAGATTTGCTGTTACATGAAACTCAAAGTGTTATTGCTACCGTTTGGGGTACCTCATTAAAGACAGGCCGTTCTGGGGCAAAAAGAATTGATATTACTGTTAGTGATGAAACAGGCAATATGAATGTGAGTTTGTTCAACCAAGTATGGGCTATGAAAGAGCTTAAACAGGGCGTTCGACTTATCATTAGTGGGCGAGCAATAAAATATAGAGGGAGAATCACTATAGATAATCCCACCTATGAAATTTTAAGAAACAACGGAAGGAACATACACACGGGTAGACTGGTTCCGGTATATTCTCTCTCATCTGGCATCAATCAAAAAACCTTAAGAAGATTGGTATATAACGCCCTGTCTTCCTCACTGGGGTTTGTAGAGGAATTTCTTCCTAGAGACCTAATCGCAAAAACTGGACTGATGAATCTTGCTGATGCAATATATAGGTATCATTACCCTGAAAATAAAAAAGAGCTTCTTAGCGCAAGAAGAAGACTGGCATTTGACGAGTTGTTTGTCATGCAACTCGTTTCTAGAAAAAGAAGGATCCACTGGAAGACAGAAGGGTCGGCCATACCTCTGCATGATCATACTTTATTAAAACAATTCTTATCTTCTTTACCTTTCGACCTCACGGTAGATCAGCAGAAAGTTATTGGTGAAATAAGCAAGGATATGTCTAACGAAACCGCCATGGGTAGGCTTTTGCAAGGTGACGTTGGAAGTGGCAAGACAGTTGTTGCAGCAGCAGCTATGATCACAGCCGTTTCATCAGGTAAACAATCTGCTTTGATGGCACCGACTGAAGTTTTGGCGGAACAACATTTCCAGACATTGTCTTCCCTTTTAGTAGCTTCAAAAGGCATGAAAATGGAAATGCGTGAGGATGGTGAATTTGAAAATATAATCAAGATAGAAGGAATGGAATCGGGTAAAGACATAACGCTTGCTCTCCTGATAGGAAGCCTAAACGAGAAAGTTAAGAATATTACCAGGGAAAAATTAGCATCAGGTGATATAGATATTGTCGTTGGGACCCACGCTCTCATTCAGGAATCTGTCGACATACCTAATCTTGCAATGCTCGTTGTCGATGAACAACACAGGTTCGGATTGGTGCAGAGATCACTACTTCTGGAAAGGCACCCAAGGCCACATATGTTAGTTATGTCCGCGACCCCCATTCCTCGCTCTTTAGCTTTGGCAATGGCAGGTGAATTAGACATATCTGTTATTAATGAAATGCCAGTTGGAAGAAAGCCTATAAGAACAATTGTGGAATCTTCTGAGAGAAGAGAAAACATATACAAATTCATAAAGGAACAGATTAAAGAGGGGAGACAGGCATTTATTGTGTTTTCCCTGATAGATGACTCAGAATCGATACAAGCAAGAGCTGCTGCTAGTGAGTATGAAAGATTATCCTTCGAAGTTTTTCCAGAATTAAATTTAGGACTTCTTCATGGAAGGATGTCGTTGACTGAAAAAGAAAATGTAATGGATGACTTCAAGGCTGGGAAATTGGATATATTACTTGCCACAGCTGTAGTAGAGGTAGGAATCGATGTTCCAAATGCTTCTGTTATGTTGATAGATGGAGCAGAAAGATTTGGCCTATCTCAAATGCATCAATTCAGAGGAAGGGTAGGGAGAGGAGAATTTCAAAGCCATTGCATTTTGGTTTCCGATAGTCCCGGTGAAGAAGCCCGTAATAGAATGGAAATACTCAGGAGAACCTCAGATGGGTTTAAATTAGCCGAGGAAGATTTGAAGATTCGTGGCCCAGGCGACTATATTGGAACTAGACAGAGTGGGGCTCCAATTTTCAAAGTTGCACAGATCAGCGACACGGAGCTAATGGAATTAGCTGGCATTGAGGCTGAAAGAATACTTGAACACGATCCAAATTTAGAATCTGCAGACAATACTCTGTTGAGAGATAGATATGACAGTCTAATTGAGGATCTGAAAATTAGTTGACAGGGCGATCACGGGGATTAGTTATATTTATTGTTGAATCATCTGCCTGAGAACATATGGTAGAAGTCCGCCATGTCTATAATATTCGTTTTCGATGGCAGTATCGATTCTTAACAGAGCTTCAAACTTTGTAACTTTGCCGTCCTTGGAGGTGGCACTAACGGTAACGGTTGAAGAGGGTTCAACAGAAGTAGACACCCCAGGTATATCGAATAATTCAGTACCATCTAGCCCTAGCGATTCGGCAGATTCACCATCTTTAAATACCAGGGGCAAGACCCCCATACCAATTAAATTAGATCTATGGATGCGTTCGAAACTTTGTGCGATCACTGCTCTCACACCAAGTAACATTGGGCCTTTTGCAGCCCAGTCTCTCGAACTACCCGTCCCATATTCTTTACCCGCAATAATTATAAGCGGCACATTTTCGTTACGATATTGTTCTGAAGCATCATAAATCCGCATTGATTGTTCTGTTGGGAAGTGGGTTGTCCAGTCACCTTCCATATCTGGGGCAAGTTTATTTCTAAGTCGTATGTTTCCAAATGTACCCCTGACCATGACGTCATGATTTCCTCTTCTAGATCCAAAGGAGTTGTATTCTCTACGGGGCACGTCATTTCCTGACAGAAATTGTCCAGCTGGTGCACTGGGAGGAATAGATCCTGCTGGGGAAATATGGTCGGTAGTTACAGAATCCTCCATATAGACTAGAACTCTTGCATTGGTAATCTCAGAACGTGTTTCCGGATTAGATTGGAAATCTTCAAAATATGGTGGTTTTTGAATATAAGTGGATTCAGGGTCCCATTTAAAATTTACGCCGGATGATGTTTGTAAATCTTGCCATTCTTTTGGCCCATCTACGACTGAGTCGTATTGATTCTTGAACATTTCTGGTTGCAAACATGCGGATATGGTTTCTGAAATTTCAGCTTGGGAAGGCCATATGTCTTTTAGAAAAACATCTTGTCCTGAATCACTGGTTCCTATAGGTTCAACAGCTAGATTTATATCCATTCTGCCTGAAAGAGCATATGCTACAACAAGGACCGGAGACGCCAGATAATTGGCTTTTACTTGTGGGTGAACTCTTCCTTCAAAGTTGCGGTTTCCGCTTAATACAGCGGCTACTGTCAAATCATTATCTGAAACTGACTCAGCAACCGGTTGTGGTAATGGTCCTGAATTTCCTATGCATGTTGTGCATCCATAACCTACAGTATTAAATCCGAGATAATCGAGGTCTTCATTTAGTCCGGCCGCTTCTAGATATCTAGTCACAACAGTGGATCCAGGAGCTAAGCTTGACTTTACCCATGGTTTTCTTTGAAGACCTAGTTTTCTAGCTTTTCTTGCAAGAAGTCCAGCTCCCACCATTACAGATGGATTTGAAGTGTTTGTGCAACTCGTTATAGCGGCTATTACAACTGCCGAGTCACCTATTTCAACTTCATTATCATCAATAGCTATCTTATGTGATATATCAGAAATATCTTCAAATGACTCTTGGAAGTTGTTAGCGACATCTTTTAGAGACACTTTGTCTTGAGGCCTTTTTGGCCCGGCCATTGAAGGGGTTACCGAGGAAATGTCAAATTCAAGTTCGACTGTATATTCGGGTTCCACATTTTCGTCATAGTATAAGTTGTTTTTTTTGGCGTACGCTTCCACCAATTCGACGGTAGATGAGTCTCGACCTGTGTCAGTTAAATATTTGATGGTTTGATTGTCTATTGGGAAAAAACCACAAGTGGCTCCATATTCTGGGGCCATATTTGCTATTGTTGCCCTATCTGCAAGGGGTAAGTCGCTGAGCCCAGGTCCGTAGAATTCAACGAATTTTTCAACAACTCCCACGGAACGTAGCATCTCTACAATAGATAAAACTAAGTCTGTGGCTGTGGCGCCTTCAGGGAGTTTGCCGGTTAACCTTACGCCCACTACCTCGGGCACTACCATATAGTATGGTTGACCTAACATGACAGCTTCGGCTTCGATGCCCCCGACACCCCAGCCCAGTACGCCCAGGCCATTTATCATAGTAGTATGCGAATCGGTACCTACACAGGTGTCTAAGTAAGCTACAGGGTCTTCAATCTTATCTTCACTAAGGACAACTTCAGCAAGATATTCCAGATTAACCTGATGTACTATACCTGTTCCAGGAGGAACAATTTTGAAGTTATCAAAGGCGTTTTGTGCCCATTTAAGCAATTGATATCTTTCTGTATTTCTTTCGAACTCTCTCTCGATATTTAGATCAAGAGCATTTGACATGGAAAAATGGTCCACTTGCACAGAATGGTCAATAACCATATCTGATCTTACGATTGGATTAATAATCGAGGCATCACCGCCGTTTTCCTCTACAGCGTCTCTCATCGCAGCAATATCAACTGCCACAGGAACGCCTGTAAAGTCTTGAAGAACGACCCGTCCGGGCATGTATGGAAACTCGCTTACTGGCTTATTGTTTGGCCTCCAAGACGATACTAGCTTTACATGATCATCAGTAGCCGGACCTCCATCCGAGCTTCTTAGTACGTTTTCAAGTAGCACTCTTATTGAGTAAGGCGTCTTACTGATATTTAATAACCCTTGGTCTTCAAGAGCCTTTATTGAATAGAATACGTACTCTCTGTTAGAGATGGACAGTTTTTCTTTTGACACATAATCTGAGTTTGAATTAGGGACGTTCATATCACGACATCTCACTTTGCAACTAATTTTTGCCATTAAACAATTAAGCCCGGGTAGTCTGTAAACTAGCCCGGGCTTTTCTCGACTATTATCTACGAGATTATCATACCGAAGTATCTATAAAATCACAGTTCCGATTCGAGGTGTCCTAAAGTCTATCGTACAGTTTATCTTTCCTGGCCAAAATATTCATAATTTAAGTCCGTAAAATTGTCCCAATCTGCAGGGACGTCATCTTCGGCAAAAATAGCAGCCACTGGGCAAACTGGTTCACAGGCTGCACAGTCAATACATTCTTCTGGATTAATTAGAAGCATGCTATGTTCTTCGGCCTCGTAAATACAATCCACAGGGCAAACATCAATACAGGCTCTATCGAGAACATCCACGCACGGTTCAGCAATTATGTATGTCATTTTGGTAAACTGCCTCCTCAACAAGTAATTAACAAATTTTGTAATGCCTTTGGCAAACCTAGGGAATTATATAGCGAGAAGTATTATGCAGCAACAGATTTGAGTTGCTTTTAATGATGGTGTTATCTAACCACCCTATCAGAATAGAGCTGGTCTATATTCTCTTGGCTGTATCCGATCTCTAAAAGTATCTCTTCAGTATGCTCCCCCAATGCCGGAGATGCTGACTTTGCCTCAAGTGGAGTTTCGCTCATCTTAACCATTGGACCAGCCATACGCACTTTGCCGGCTTTGGAATGATTTACTTCTACCACCATGTCATTTGCAATCACCTGCTCATCATCCATCAATTCCTGGATGAATTTTACTGGACCAACTGGCACTCCTGCGGCGTCAAATTTCTCTACCCAGAACTCAGTTGATTTATTTGAGATAATGTTTTTGACCTCCGACAATAACGCCTCTGCAGTAGAGATTGATTCCATTGAATTTGGGTCGTAATTATCATCGAAACGAGGATCAGTTATGCCAATAGTGTCAGCTGCTTTTTGTCGGAGAGCCTCACTTAGACATCCAACAGCTATAACACCGTCTAATGTTTGATAGGTGTTGTAGTAAATTTTGAATCCGGCCATGGAACCTGCCATCTCAATTTGCTGATCTAATAGGGTTTGATATGGAACTTGAGCCGCTCTTAATGAATCGATTGTTTCCAAGAATTCCAGTCTTGTGTCTTTAGTGTATTGATCTAATTCAAAGAATGATCCTTGCATAGAGATAGCAGTGCTTAGAAGTGATGTGTCTATTCTTTGTCCCACACCTTTGCGTTCTCTAGCAAATAGTGCAGCACAGATGGCCCATGCGATTGCTATACCTGTAGCGTAATCCGCTACTGCAGTAGCACTCACTTGTTGAGGAACTCCATCCACAATTTTATTGTCAGCGGCTAATAGGCCGCTTATTGCCTGAACTACTATGTCGTATCCGGGCCTATCTTTGTCAGGTCCATTTCGGCCAAATGCGGTGTTATCGCAATAAATTATCCGTGGATTGGCTGTACGCAAGGTGTCGTAATCTATTCCAAGTTTTTCCGGAACATCGGGCCGGGCATTAATTATCACCACGTCTGATATTTTTATCAGTCGATTTACAATTTCTTTCGAGGGTGGAGCTTTAAGATCTAAGGGAAGACTTCTCTTTCCGCGGTTTAGGCCCATATAGGTTCGACTCTCTTTAGGTATAAATTGACTATGAAGTCTCCACGGTTCACCCTCTAAGGGTTCTATTTTGATGACCTCAGCACCCATATCAGCTAGCAGCATTCCGCCGAAAGGAGCAGCAATTATTTGAGTAAATTCAACTATACGTATTCCGTCCAATGGACCTGGCATTCAAATATCTCCAATTGCCTGTAAAGATAATTTGTTGGTTAAGAGATTGTATATTCTATTGCATATTTGAAAAACTTCCGCTTTTTTGTGGAGTATTATAAAGATGTTTTAGTTGGAGGTTTTACATGGTTAATCGCACTAATTGGCATAATGATCATCCTGTTGCATGCACTTGCGCAAACTGCCAAGAGAAAGCTCGGATAAGAAATACATCTGACCGTAAAATAGGCAGGAATGAAAAATGCCCATGTGGAAGTGAAAAAAAATATAAAAAATGTCATGGTGGCTAGTATGATTGGTCAGGCACCATGACATTTAAATCAACTTTATTTCTATAAGGTGCTACGTCCCTCTATTCATGTAGGCGATACGCATGATACGTCCTTCCATTGAAGCTACTAATTCTGATAGGTCAGCGCCCCCTTTACTTTTGAAACTATCACGAAATGATTTCAGATCAGAAACTTTCCGAATTTCATTGAAATGGTCTACTGGTTTCGACATTATTAATATTCCCGGGTTTTCCGCTATAGCTGAGACATTAAAATTGCCATCCGAAATCTCATGGTTTTTAAGAAGACCTTCTAGTAAATCTACAGCCTTGCCAGGTTTTGCTCTCAGCATAAACCTTTGTATGTATTTTGGATTACTAGCTCTCTTAGTAGGATCAATGGTAGCTATGATTTCTCTTAAAAGAAATCTTATTGGTTCAGAGCAGTCAGCTTCTTGCTTGGCAAGAGACTCTGCTACCGAATTACCTTCTAGAAACGAATCTTGTATTTGCTCCAAAGCGTCAGCATTTTCAATAGGGTTGTGGCTTATGATTAAACCTGTGTTTCCAAAAGTTACCATGCCCTTTCCCACGTTTTTTTCAAAATCACTAACCACTGTTTTGAGAAGCATTTGAGTTTTTCCAGGTGCAGGTGTTCTAACAGCACTTATTATGTAATCCATCATGTCTCCATACGTTTTAAAGGTGTAATTATTAATAGATTTTAATAATTTGACAAAATTTATGTTATATATGGATTAAAAGCAAGGTGGGGGAAATAGGGGATTTTAGTCAACAATGGATAGTATGGGGGGTATGGTTCGAACCTGCGATCTTTGGGGATGAGTGGGACGGGAAGCGTGATAATTGTTTTGGGTATTTTGTCGCCTTACTTATCGTCCTGAGCAATGCGATGCTCTGGTCTGATGGTTGGTGGCGCACTATTTAGGACATCGCGTGCAAAACCTGCTGCTGCTTGATATTTTGCCATGAAATCAGACCGTTCTGATGCAGAGATCACGTCGTCGATACATTCGAATTCGCCATTGGAACGTTCATTGACCATATTCAACAAACCGAATGGTCCAGCATCACGATTTCGTAAGACAACTTCTGAAATCGGATTGCAAAGCGTGTTGTTATAGGCCTGAAGGGCGGCTTGTGTGACACCATGTTGTAAGAATTTTGCACCCAAGACGCGGCCATCGACAATTGCTTGACTAGCTCCGTTTGATCCTGTCGGATACATTGGGTGGGCGGCATCGCCGAGTAGAGCAACCGGTCCTTCAACCCAACGTGGTATCGGGTCACGGTCAATCATCGGATTTTCGAAAACTTCGGTTGTTTCACGTATAAGTGCTGGTACGTCTAGCCAGTCATAGGTCCAATTCTCAAAATAGTGGATAAAATTCTCTATATCCACTCGTCGGAACCACCCAGTATTATCTTGCGCCGGCGGATCTTCATAAGTGACTTCGGCAATCCAGTTAATTAAAGCTAGACCTGTAATCGGATCAGCTTCAGAAATAGGATATATCACCATGCGTTGGCGATGAGTGCCAAGTCCTATGAAAGATGATTTCGTTCGGATTGGCTTTGCCATAGAGGTGCCTCGCCACATGATAGAACCTCCCCAGTGGATAGGAGGCTGATTGGGGAACATAGCTGCACGGATTTCGGAGTGGATACCATCTGCTCCAACTAACAAGGTCCCATTTTCACAATCGGGCCCGTCAGGCGTATCAAGCTGTAGAGAGACAGTTCCGTTTTTGTGCACTTGATACCCTTTAGCACGGCACCCAAGGCGTATAGCCTCATCTCCTGCTAAATTCCGGAATCTTCTATAGAGTG
>CAZCOH010000036.1:14399-15017 GCA_964500645.1 uncultured Dehalococcoidia bacterium | reverse complement strand
TCATAATAGCCTCAACCGCAGGTTGAAAGGCTTCCACAGTTGGCGGGTCTATATATAAAGTGTCAACAACGTTTGCACTTTGTGTTATGTTCGATTCACCGTGTACGATGTCTCCACTCGTCATTTTTGCTGACAATTTTAAGTTGTTAGTAGTCGCTGGTAGAACTGTTCCTCTTACAGCTAGTACTTTAGAGGATTCAGAAAGGGCGCTTTCAAAACTTGAAGTCACGTTTGACATAGCTACGAGGAATAAATTGCCAAAACTATGACCTTTTAATCCTTCTCCGTGAGTAAATCGGTATTGAAGCAATTCGGGTAACAAAGATTCTTCGTCAGACATAGCAACTATACAATTTCTAAAATCTCCGGGAGGCAATACGCCGAGTTCGCGCCTTAGCCTACCTGAGCTACCTCCATCATCTGAAACACCAATTATCGCGGTTAGATTATCAGTGTGGTTCTTAAGACCACTTAATAAAACAGACATACCTGTACCTCCACCTAATGCCACGATTCTGGGGCCTCTTTGCAAATGACGACGCCTATATAAAGTGAACCCTATTTCTCCTATGGCTGGATTCCCAATTAACAGTGGTTTAAAGGTTTTATACAAACCTG
>CAZCOH010000036.1:12799-14389 GCA_964500645.1 uncultured Dehalococcoidia bacterium | reverse complement strand
ATTATTGCCATAGGTGGTTCCGCATAATCAGACAAGAATTCTGGAAACTGTTGATCTATGAGCCTTCTAAAATAGAAAGTGGCTCCGACTGAAGATATTATGACTCCTGCCATGCCTAGGAAAAGCCATCTCTTAATCCTTATTCCTGGATATAGCAGACGTAAAATTCTAGCTGTGCTATTTGGACTAGATTTAGGTGGCAACATCTACCTCATACTCTCTAGTTTTTCTAAAAGAGAAGAACTGGCTATTTCAGGGTTGGCGGAACCTTTGGATTTTTTCATAACTTGACCAACCAGGAACCGCAATACCGAATCCTTACCTGCAAGAAATTCCTCAATTGCTTGTGGGTTTTCGGATAAGACCTCGGCAATTGTAAAATCAATTGCCGACGTGTCATTGACCTGGATGAGTCCCAAGTTCTCAGATATGACTTTGGGATCCCCTCCATTTTCAAATACTTCTTGAATTATTGTTTTTGCTGTGGTGCTACTAAGATCGTTTTGTTCTAGCATTAACACTATTAGATACATGGAATATGGGGTGATTTTGGACTTTCCTATGTTTTGTCCAGTCTCATTAATCAATCTTGATAATTCGACATTGATAAGGTTGGCTGCAGATTTGCATCTGGGTTCCAACATTTCTTTTTCGGAATCCTTGAATTGAGAAACAATTTTGTCAAAGAATGCTGCAACTTCTGTATCTGAAACAAGGAGACTTGCATCATAATTGGAAAGACCAAGATCTGACATGTAGCGTTTTGTCTTTGCACTGGGCAGTTCTGGTATATCGGATTTTATATCTGAAACCCAGACTTTTGGTATTTTGATTGGCGGTAAGTCTGGTTCTGGAAAATATCTGTAATCTGATGCGTACTCTTTCGTCCGCTGAGGAACAGTTATATCTTGGTCATCTGACCAACCTCTGGTTTCTTGTATTATCTTTTCTCCATTATCCAGGGCGACCGCTTGCCTTTTTTCCTCGTACTTTAAAGCTCTTAGAACTGCACGGAAACTATTCACATTCTTTATTTCTACTTTACTACCAAGTTGAACACACCCGAATGGACGCAAACTTATATTAGCGTCACATCGAAAACTACCTTCTTCCATATTAGCTGTACTTGCGCCTATATATCTGATTATTGAGTGCAGTGAAGTCAAATAATGGTGCGCCTCTTCTGGCGTTCTCATATCAGGCTCACTGACTATTTCCATTAAGGGTACACCGGCTCTATTTATGTCTAACAGACTGAAGGAATCCCCATAGGTTCCTTCCCTGTGAACTAGTTTAGCCACGTCTTCCTCTAAATGTACTCTAGTCACTCCTATGTTTCTTTTATTTCCTGAGGAATCATCAATTTCTAAAACACCAGATTCCGCTACAGGCATGTCAAATTGCGAAATTTGGTATCCTTTCATCAAGTCTGGGTAAGGATAATTTTTCCTATCGAATTTAGTTAGTGCAGAAATTTCACATCCTAAAGCTAGACCCGTCCTTATAACTAGTTCCACTGCATGTTTGTTAATAACGGGAAGAACACCGGGCATTCCCATGCATACTGGACATACGCGACTATTTGGACTT
>CAZCOH010000036.1:0-12789 GCA_964500645.1 uncultured Dehalococcoidia bacterium | reverse complement strand
ATAGTCAGAGTCGCACGGGCAAAACATTTTACTTTTTGTGAGCAATTGTGAGTGGACTTCCAGACCTATCACTGTTTCATATTTATTTGTCACTAATGAAATCCTTAAATTAATTGTTACAGAAAAATATACTTAATTTATGAAATTATAATTGATCCAGTATTAGTTGAGGTTGCTATTATCTATTCCTACATCTATTCAGTAAGTAAACTACATACTTTCAGTATATTGTCACAAATATATTCAATCAGAGATTTATTTGTAGAAGAGATTATATGTTACAGATTATCTGAGTTGTAGGATCTTGTTTGTATCAATTATTTTTGGGAAAATCTCATTGCTAACCTATAAGTAAAGACGGGTGAATTACTAATTATATGAGTCGAAACGTTGTGCAAAGTTGCGATGTGATTATCGTTGGAGCTGGTCCGGCAGGTAACGCAGCCGCTCTGCAGCTAAGTAAGTCGGGTCTAAGGCCAATAGTTGTTGATCATAGGGAAACTATTGGGGATAAATTGTGTACAGGCGTTATTGGTCTGGAATGTGCGTCATTTTTTGAACCTAGTGCCGATATAATATTTGGTCGTGTTGATCAAGTATCCGTTTATTCACCTTCTGGAGAAAAATATCTTATAGGAGATGAGAGTACTAGGGCTCTCGTTGTTGATAGGGTGTCATATGTAAATTCTATAGCTCAAGAGGCCCAGTCGTACGGAGCTACATATCTTTTAGGATATAGAGTCGTGTCGATTGATATTGACCAATCAGGGGTTGAAGTCAGAGCCAGCCATAATGAGAAGTCAATGCGTATAACGGCACCAATGATTCTTATAGCTAGTGGGTTTGGTACAAACTTGCTTAATCATGTCAATTTGAATCGTAATAAACAAACAGACTACTTAATTGGAACTCAGACAACAGTAGAAACTGAGCATCTAGATCACATTCAACTTTTTACCGGATCTGAAATTGCCCCTGGTTCTTTCGCTTGGCTGGTTCCAAAAGATAACTCTCAGGCATTACTAGGGATTGTATCTAGATCGAAAAATGCTCCAAGCCTTAAGCGACTAACAAATAAACTTATATCACGTAAGATGGTGAAGAAATGTTTAACCAGGCAAGAAACGTGGGGAATTCCCTTGAAACCTATTGACACGACCTATGGCACAAGGGTTTTGATTTTAGGAGATGCAGCGGGATTCACTAAACCAACCACTGGGGGTGGCATTTACTATGCCATGATCTCTGGTCAACTGGCTGCCGAAACTATTGAATATTGCATGGGAATCGGAAACTTTGATTCAAAACATCTATCTCGATACCAGACCAGTTGGGAGCAATCCTTTGGTGCTGAATTAAAGACAGGCTATAACGCTAGACTTTTGTATGAATGTTTGGATGATAATTCTCTTAATAAATTGTTAGAAAAATTTTCCTCGATCGATATTCAAAAACAAATCTTGTCTTCAGAAGTATTTTCTTTTGATTGGCATGCTTCTATCATTGGTAACACTGTTCGCAACAAGGAAATTTATTCTCTGCTCACCTCATTAGGGCCAGGGATTCCGACCATTTTCGCTAAGGTGTTAAAGAGATTGTTTCTAGAGGCAGCTTATCGGTAGTAATTAACTCATAAGATCTACGAGAATCGCCATTCTCACAAAGAGTGCGTTCTCAGATTGTCGGTAGAATGATAGTCTCTCGTCATTAGTGTCGATTGAAAAATCACCACTTCTTTGCATGGGGTTTAATATTGCAGATTGAGGCTTGAGGAGGCTCATGAATTCATCATTTATCACTGGAAAGTTCTGATTTCTTGACTTTAAGAGTTCATAATGAGCATTCGTTCTAGGACTATTTAGGTAAACCACATCAGATCCTTCTATTTCAAGTGGATCACCTATTTCTATAATTTTCAAACCTCTATTACTACAAATTTCCTTTATGTCCGGGGTGATTTGTCCACTTAATTTCAAGAGGCGCACTTCAACATTTTCAAATAAAGAGAGGGCTAGTAATAGTGCGCTTGTGTTTCTATGTTCCAACCTCCCCATAATGGTAACCGTTGTATTGTCCACATACCCGATTTCACGGATTATTGTGTAAATATCTGCTAATGCCTGTGTAGGATGGTCGTTATTACTGCCGCCATTAATTATCGGTATTTTAGAATTGACACACGCTTTTTCTATGATTCCAATTTCACTACTTCTTATAACAACTCCATCTATGTGCAGGCTATTTAATATCTCGACAGTATTTTCTATGTAGTTTCCCGTCTTAACTGGGAAGAATTGAGACGCGTCCTCCGTGTGCAAGGTGTGACCGCCGAGCATAGTTATGGCCCTTTCAAATGAAATTCTTGTTAGCAGACTAGGTTCATAAAATAAGGAAAATAAGGTCCTGTTCTCAAGAGTATTAGACGGCTCCCTATCATTTCTGTAGGACTCACATATCGGATATAAGGTATCTTGAATAAAATTTCTTGTTAGTTCTTTTGTATCTTTAAAATGTTTTATTTTCATTGGTTTCGTTATATTTCCTAAATGCATTGAAATTGGCATATTTTTCGGCTGAAAGCATTACTTTTAGGCCAACAAAAAGTGTGGTGTGTATCTTGTGCTTGCAGCAAATTATTTCTCCAGCAGATGTTTTGATCCAAAATAGAGTGTCTTCTCCCCTAAATTCCTTCCTGATTACAACGTTATTTGCTGACGGGTCAGCTTTCATGATGAAATCATTAGGCCTTATTGCAACGTCGACTTTCGTTCCATCAGCCATATTTTGATTTACTCTTCGTGGAATTCTACCAAGTGAGGTAATCACTGACGAACCATCAATAATGCCATCGATGAATTCACAACTGCCACTGAGTGATGCTACCTGTTTAGTTTCAGGCCAAAAATATATTTTGTCAGGAGGATCTACTTGATGTATTTCGCCCCCAAACATTATTGCTACTTTGTCCGATATGGAAAATGCTTCTTCTTTATCATGAGTAACAAATATGGTTGATGTATTACTTTGTTTAAGAATCTCTTTTACTTCAGTCCTTACTGTGGTTCTTAATGAAGCATCTAGATTTGAAAAAGGTTCATCCATGAGTAATATATTAGGTTTAGTCGCCAAAGTCCTTGCAAGCGCTACCCTCTGTTGCTGACCTCCAGACAATTCTGCAGGGTATCTTGACTCCAACTCTTCTATTCTTGTCAGTTTCAGGATATTTTTCAGTATTCTATTTTGTTCTTGATTCGACAAATTACGTATACCAAACAAGATATTTTCTTTTACTGTGATATGAGGAAATAGGGCATATTCTTGAAAAACCATTCCTATACCTCTTTGATTCGGTGCTACGAACAAATTCCCCTCATAGAGGGTTTTCTCTTTCAAAGTGATTTTTCCTGAATCGGGTGTTTCCAGCCCTGCAATAATTCTTAGGAGTGTCGTTTTTCCACATCCACTTGGACCTAGAATGGACATTATTTCACCGTCTTTAAGATCAATGTCCACATTTGAAATCGCCATCACGTCACGAAATCGCTTCTTTATCTTTCTACAAGTCAGTATGTTTTTTTTCATGAGTATATTGTTTTTAGTTTTTCAAGTTCGTTTTGATGAATACCAAAGAGATAGGAATAGCTGAAATAATTATTAGTGACAATGACGGAATTGCGGCTTGAGCAAAAAAGGCCTCGGAAGAATATGACCATATGTCTGTTGTAAGTGTTCGAAAATCGAGAGGTGACAACATTAAGACAGCGGGAAGTTCTTTCATCGTAACTAAGAATACTATGGCAAAACCAGCTATTATTCCTGGTCGTAACAATGGCAGAGTTATATTTGTGGAAGTACTTATGCTTCCTAAACCTAAGGTTCTGGATGATTCTTCAAGAGATGGGCTGATTTGCAACATTGTACTCTTGACTGCCCCCAAACCAGTGGGTAGGTATAAAATAAAACAACCAAAGATCAGTACCCACAAAGATTGATAGACTGGGTTGCCAATTTTAGAGGCTAAGAAGACAAGCGATATTGAAACTGCAATGCTTGGTAAGGCAAATCCTGTGTAACAAATTTTTTCAATCAGGAAACTTAATTTGTTTTTGCGTCTGCAAGACAAATAAGCAATTGGGATTACAGCTATTGAAACAACTGATGCAGTAAGTATAGATATTGTCAATGAATTAATTGCAGGCCTAAAAAACAGTTGAATGTTTTCGCCGTTCTGTAATCCATTAAAGAGCCAATACAACAAGACCGAAATAGGAATCAAAACCGAAACAACAAATATAATCCCGCAAAACACCAAGCACGGCAATTGCATTTTACCAAGCCTTATTAAAGGTAGCTGTCTTGCTGTTCCTGATGAAGTTCTATAATAGTTGGATTTTGATTTTGGAATCGATTCTAGGTAGACAAATATTGATGCAACACTGCATAGGAATAATGCCAACAGGGCGGCTGTATTTCTGTCGAAAGATGCCTCATATTGATTATATATAGCCCACGTGAATGTTTTGTATCTTAGGAGCGAAACAGCTCCGAAATCGCTCAAAACGTATAACCCTACAAGTAGCCCACCTGAAAGTATCGCGGGACGGAGTTGAGGAATAGTCACACGTAATAAAGTGGCTAGTGGAGATAGGCCAAGGGTGCGGGCAGATTCTTCTTCCGATGGGTCCAGTTGTTTAATCGCGCTACGCATTGTCAATAACACGTAGGGGTAATTTAAAATTCCAAGGACGATCAGAGATCCTGTGAAACCGTATAAATTAGGGAATCTATCTACCCCTATTAGTGGTTCTAGTAATCTTTGCGCTAATCCTTTCGGTTGAGTAATTGAAATAAATAAATACGCCCCGACGTAGCTAGGGATTACAAGTGGTAAAACCGTTGCTATGTCCCAGAATCTGGACCACTTAACATCAGATTTAAAAATTATGATTCCTAGCGGTATTCCTATTGCAAAACTTAGAATCATCACGGATATTGCTAGTGACACTGATCTCCATAGAATCTCTAGTGTGTTTAATCTTATTAACCATAACCAAGAACTAGAGTCTGCGTTGAATGATCGCAGTATTAGATAAATAAGCGGTAGAGTTGCAGATAGTCCTATAGCTAAGCATATGGACTCTAAAACCTTAGGTCGTCCTATTGTCTGTAAGTAGTTATTCAAGGTTAAAATATGATTGTGATCAGCTATTGCTCACAGTAACTTTGTTTGTTCATTGGTCTACATTAATTCGTAACTTATACTAAGTGTATACAAACTGTGAAAGTTAGGTAATACTTACCGGCATTTTTCTGAATAAATTGCTTTCAAAGTATTTAAATCGTTAGAATTCCTAGGATAGGATATTGCCTGAAATTTGTTAATGCTACGGAGGAAATAATTGTTAGAACAATTTAAAGTTAAGCCAGAAGATGCCGTTAGAGTTAAGGAAGAAAATCTGAGAGCTACCGTTGAATCTGTTTTTCGTAAAATGGGACTTTCGAAAGAAGATTGCACTCTTGGTGCCGATGTTCTTGTAAAAGCTGATATGAGAGGTGTGGATACTCATGGTGTATCTAATATGCTCAGAAGTTACGTAACAGGTTATGGATCAGGAGAAATAAATTCTAATCCAAATTGGCAGATAACTAGAGAAACTCCTTCAACAGCAAATATTGATGGAGATCGCGGACTCGGTATTTTAATAGCGCCCCGTGCAATGGATATAGCCATTCAGAAAGCAAAAGACGTCGGTATGGGAGTTGTGACGATACATAACTCCAGACATTTGGGTATGGCTTCGTATCATGCCTTAAAGGCGGTGGAACACGATATGATAGGCATGTGTATGACATCATGTCCTCCCGGGGTTCTTCCTACTTTCGGGTCTGAGCCGGTTTTGGGGACGAATCCAATAGCCGTGGCAGCTCCCGCTGACAAGGAGGCCCCATTTGTTTTCGACGCCGCAATGAGTGCTGTTGCCGGTAATAAATTAGGGTTGGCACGAAGGAATGAAACAAAACTTTTAGGCGGGTGGGTGGCCGATAATGATGGAACGCCGATAATGGAGGAAGTCGATCCACCTGTTCCGGGATACGAATCTTCCGCTTCTTCATATTTAGTGCCTCTCGGAGGTACAAGAGAGCTCGGTTCACACAAAGGATATGGCCTTATGTGTGTTGTAGATATTCTCAGCGGTATATTGACTGGAGGAGGATATGGCCTTAATCCGGGAAGACCTAATTTCGGGCACTATGTCGCTGCTTATAGTATCGAAGCTTTTATGGATACTAATGAATTCAAAGCAACCATGGACGACTGGATACACTCATTGACATCATCTAAACCTGCTCCAGGTCATGACAGGGTTATGTACCCTGGTCAGCCCGAATCCGAAGAATATGACAAAAGGTCTAAAGATGGAATTCCTTTGCATACTGAAGTGATTGAATGGTTTAAAGACATTTGCGGAGAATTATCTATCCCTTTCAGACTTTTATAGAAGATAGAGTTATTATGCCGTGGAGATAAGAGTATATGCCTATCTCCACGGTCTTTATCTGAATACTTAATAGTTTCTAAATGGATTAGGCATTGGGCCTACGGGTACTTCAATAAGTGTAGGTGCTTCGATGCTTAGTGACTCCTTCACAGCTTTTGCTAGGTCTGCTGCAGATCCTTCTACTCTTACTCCTCTTACTCCAAATGCCTCTGCGAGCTTCATGAAATCTGGGTTCTGAACTTCAGCACCATATTCTCTACCGTCAAACATATTGACCTGATCTCTCATGACATTTCCAAATGCGTTATCGTTGAATACGACTGCGACAACGTTTATGTGATGTTTTGCGGCCGTAGCTAATTCTTGAACATTGAACATGAATCCCCCATCCCCGCAAACCGCTACGACGGCTTTATTGGGTTGTGCGACCTTGGCTCCAAGCGCAGTGGGGTACGCATATCCTAGATTGCCGTAGTAAGACGATGTGATATAGGTCCTAGGTTCATAAACTTCATATTTATTGCGACTGTAGTATCCGATTTGCGTCATCCCGGAGATAAATATTCCATCATCAGGCATTACACTACGAATGGCTTTTGTAAATGATTCCTGTGGTTCAATCACTGTTCCAGGATTGAATCTTTCTGCCTTCAGTTGTGTTAACTCTTCTTCCCGACTTTCTCTGGGTTGCATTACGCTTTTTAGTCCCTTAAGTAATTCCGTTAGAGTCTTCTTTGCGTCGCCATTTATACCTTCTGTATTTTCGTAGTTGCGCCCGATTTCCTCTTCGTCTATGTCAATTTGCAGAACCTTTTGCCCCGTTAATTGTTGGCTGTTTAGCAACCTTGTACCGACTGCAACGACTAGGTCATAGTCCTGGATTCTGTTGTCGAAGAATGTGTCGTTTTTGAATCTAAAACTACCGATTGATAAGTGACTTCTGTCTGATATTGATCCTCTACCTTCCCCCGTGGCTATGACTGGCGCTTGTAAAAATTCAGCCAATGATTCAAGTTCTCTTGAAGCTTCTCCAGATATCACTCCACCACCGGCCCAGATCAAGGGGTTTTTCGCGTTGGAAATTAGATTTATACCTCGACTTATACTTTCTTTACTTGCCACTGGCCTCTCATATTTGCCAGCTTCTAGTAAGTCTATGTCAGCTGTGTCAGCAAGGGTTTCTGGGGGGATCTCAATTTGAACTGGTCTAGGTCGTCCAGTCTGTAGTTGTTCAAAAGCTTCGTGCACGGCTTCTGGTATTTCAGTTGGATCCAAAATTAACTTCTGATGCTTTGTGATAGGTTTTATCGTTTCTATTTGACCTTTTATTTCATGGAGCATCCCCCTTTCTAAATTAATATGGTCCCTTTCAATTTGGCCTGAAATGACCAATATTGGCGATGATGCGGAGTATGCGGTGCCTATGCCAGCGCTTGCATTTTGAAGACCGGGCCCTGGTACGACTAATGCAGTACCTATACCTCCGCCGGCCCTAGAATAGCCATCAGCCATGTATGTGGTGGCCTGCTCATGTCTGGTGTTGATAAATCTTATGCCGGGCTCTTTGGCTAAGCCGTCGAGCAGGTTATATAATTGAACCCCAGGAAGTCCGAAAATAACCCTAACGCCCTCTCGGTATAAGGATTTCGCTAAGGCTTCTCCCCCAGTCATTTTTGTCATTATTTGTAGCTCCCTTCAAAATTACTTATATGATTTTTAGTTTCCTTTGTACTGAGACATCGCTTTTTCGATTGAAACGTTTTTAAGAGACTGTAATTCTTCTCTGTGATCCTCGGACCATTTTTGAGAGGTCTGAAGATTAGTGAGTGACCCTTGAAAGTGGGGCATTACATATCTAGCTATAAGTTCGTAGCTATGAAGTACTTGCTCTCTGGTCCCCCATTCTGTCGCTTGAATCATGAATCCTCCAAATCCGCCACTTTGCTCGTTTAGCTCATGTATCTTAGCTATAAGATCGTCTGGGGTCCCCACACACCAGGCACCATTCTGCGTCATGTAGTCTACGATTTTTTCTTTGGGACCTTCGTAATCAAATGGCATTCCCATGGTTTGATGAAAATAGTCATATTGATATGAGGCAGATCTTTCTCTGACTTGTTCAATAGCCTCTTTTTTACTGTCAGCAAGGTGAACGTGAAGAACAATTCTCCATTCGTTCCTGTCTACAGTTTGTTTGTGTTTTTCGGCTGTCTCTTCCGCTATTTTCCAAAAGTCTCCCAAATTAGAACTTACGCTCCCACCTCGAATAACACTTACGGAGAGCACTCCAAGTCCGTGTTTTCCGGCTGCTACCATCCCAGAGGGTGACTGTGCTGCAGCAACTGCTATAGGGAAATGGGGTTGTGTGTAGGGTCTAAGGTGAAGTAGTGCTTCCTTTAGGGTGAACCAATCAGAAGTGTGCGTAATCGGATCTGTTTCAGTAAGAAGCCTTTTTATTACACCTATTGATTCATCCATACGTGGTCTTTGCGTGGGAGGATCTATTCCCAATTGGTAGGCATCAGATACCAAAGCGCCTGGCCCAACACCAAGCATAACCCTGCCTCTTGTTAGATGGTCCAATAACACCATTCGGTTGGCTACCATCAAAGGGTGGTGATAAGGGAGACTAGCAACTCCGGTTCCCAGTTTTATGTGTTTCGTTCTTTCTGCAGCTACCCCTATGAATACCTCTGGGGAAGATATCGTTTCCCAGCCCGCACTATGGTGCTCTCCTATCCATGCTTCATCAAATCCAAGGCTGTCAAGCCATTGTATGGTTTCTAGGTCTCGCTCCAATGCCAAGGTGGGGTTGTCTCCCAGCCAGTGGAATGGAGCCATAAATATCCCAAATTTCATTCTTTCAGGCAGTGTCATATTATCTTATCCTTACAGTGGGTTATTTTAAAAAGTAGACTCACCGAAATGTTAATATTGTTCTAAGATTTTGAAATGTTAACATCGGGAATTCACTGGGTTCAAATGATCAATGCTGGTTATTATCTTTGTATAAACGTGCAAGCTCAAGAGCTGTAAAAAACTGAATCCCTTTGAACGTCTTTATATATTCAATTAATTTATCTAACATCAGGAGTCGGCCAGGCCTGCCGATTATATAAGGATGCATTGTAAGCACGAAACTACGATTGTAGAGATACAGTCCTTCAAATGCTGAAGACCAAACCTGGTAAACATGGTCAGGCGACGCAGCTACGTTGGTTTGGTTCAATGCTGGTGAGTAATTGAAAAATGGGTGATCGTCTAGTTCCCAATGAATAGGTATTTCCACTAATTCTCGTGATCCAACTTTTACAAAATAGGGGATGTCGTCTCCCATTAGACTGGAGTCGTATTCGAACCCCCTTTCAGACAAAAGTTTTAGAGACTGTGGACTAAGTTCCCAGCTTGGCGACCTGTATCCCAGAGGCTTTACGCCCGTGATTTCTTTTATGATTTCTGATCCTTTGTCTAAAACCTCTTCTTCTTCCAAAGGACTTAGTGTGGAAGGGGGTTCATGCATATATCCGTGGTGACCAATCTCATGCCCAGAATCTGAGATTGATAAAATCATTTCATAGTTAGTTTCTGCTATGTAACCCGGTATAAAAAAAGTTGCTTTTATTTCATGCTTTTCCAATAGATTTAAGATTCTTGGTACAGCCACTTTTGGTCCGTACTCTCTCATAGAGATAAGGCTAGGAAATTTCCTTGCATTTGGATTCCTATTAATAGCGCTACTAGAACCGTCTACATCGAATCCTAAGGAAATTGGGCACCTAAGTTCATTTGGCCACATAAATCGTTTTATCCCGTTTTTTTTAGGTTTGAAATTAGAGATATAACAGTGTCGCACGCCTCGTCAATTTTGATCAGGTTACTTTCTTTCTCTGAGCGAAGCTTAATCTCTATTACTCCATTTGATAGATTTCGACTGCTAACAACTATTCTTATCGGCAGACCTATCAAGTCTGAATCATTCAGTTTTACCCCGGCAGTCTCATCTCTGTCGTCATATAGCACTTCTATGCCAGATCTTAGCAAGTCTGAATACAATTTTTCAGAGAGGTTTTGAATCTCCACTTTATCAGTGTTGAGGCTGAGTATGGTCACTTGGTACGGTGCTATTGATTCAGGGAAAATGATTCCCCGATCGTCGGAGCTTTGTTCCAAGGCTCCAGCAAGGATTCTTCCCACCCCTATCCCATAGCAACCCATTACGAAATTACTTAATTTACCTTTGTGGTCAGGATACTTTGCTTGCATAGACTCTGAATATGTTGTTCCAAGTTTAAATACATGGCCTATCTCTATTCCTCTCTTAGTTTCAAGTGTGCCAGTACATTGGGAGCATAGGAATCCGGACTCGGCTAGAGCAATATCAGACTCTAGATGACTATTAAAATCTCTTGGGTAATTTATGTTTACTAGATGGTGGTCAACTTTGTTAGCCCCTGCGACAAAATTTGTACCGTAGCGAACCGATTCGTCTACAACTATTGTTATGTTATCTATTCCGATTGGAGAGGCGGAACCGACTGTAAAACCAAATTGCTTTACTTCCATGTTACTTGCCAGTCTCAGTTCCTGAGCCTTTAGTAGATTTTTAAGTTTTACATCATTTATTTCAAAATCTCCCCTCACAACAGCGCACGCTGGTTTATCATCGGCCACGTACACAATAGTTTTTAAAGTTCGGTCTGATGATATATTCAGAAATTCGCATATTTCTTTTATGGTTTTGACGTTGGGAGTCGAGAGTTCTTTAATACTTTCTTGTTTAGCATCATCAAATGGGGCGAATTTTTTTTGAAAAGTTGCCTTTTCATCATTTGCGGCATATTCGCAATTGTTGCAGAGAACTATAGTGTCCTCGCCAGATTCCGTAACAAGTATGAATTCCTTGGAGTCTTTCCCGCCGATAGCACCACTATCTGCCTCAACTACAATGGTTTCGATACCACATCTTCTAAAAATATTTTTGTAGGCAGAAACCATGATGTCATAATTTTTGTCCAACCCCTCATCGTCTAAATCGAAACTGTAGGCATCCATCATGTCGAACTCTCTGACACGTATTAGCCCACCTCTCGGTCTAGGTTCGTCTCTAAATTTGGTCTGGATTTGATATAAGACAATTGGAAGGTCTCTATAACTTTGTATAGTGTTTTTTACCGTCTCAGTGATGAGTTCTTCATTTGTTGGTGGAAGTACGAGATCTCTATCGCGACGATCTTTTAGTCTTAACATATCTGGACCGTAGACATCGTCTCTTCCCGATAATTTCCATAAATCTCGTGGTTGTAAAAGTCCTAGCTTAATTTCCTGTCCGCCGGCCTTGTCAATTTCCTGCCTGATTATCTCCTCGATTTTTCTTATTGAGCGCCACGCCAGTGGTAAGTAGCTATATACTCCAGAAGCGACTCGATTTACCATTCCTGCTTGAAGCAGTAACCGGTGACTGACTAACTCAGCCTCCCCCGGATCTTCTCTTAATGTTCGCCCAAATAACTCTGACATTTTCATGTCGAAGCTGCTCCTTTTTGGTTTGCTCCAACGCCAGAAGTGTCTTTTTCCGCCTTCCTGACTTCTTCCATTAAAGTACTTAGCATGTCTTTTTCGTCAACTATTTTTGATTTCTTACCTTTTCTGAAGATAACGGCCCTTCCGGCGCCTGCAGCGATACCAACATCAGCATCTTTCGCTTCGCCTGGACCGTTTACTTCGCATCCCATGACGGCAACTTTGATCGAACTTTTATTCTTTTTCAGCAAAGTATCTACGTCACCGGCTAATTTTCTGACATCCACATCAGCTCTGCCGCAACTTGGACACGCAACAAGCACTGGCCCTTCTTTCCGAAGTTCAAGCGCTTTCAATATCTCAAAACCCACTTCCACCTCTTTCACAGACTCATCACTAAGGCTGACTCTAATGGTGTCACCTATGCCCTCATATAGAAGTATCCCAAGGCCAATAGAACTTCTTATGCTTCCCGATTTTTCCGTACCGGCCTCAGTTATACCCAGATGTAACGGGTAGGGGACTAATTTTGCCATCCGTCTATACGATTCGACCGTGGTGTCTATGTCGAAAGCCTTCAAAGAGATTTTTATTAAATTGAAATCCAGACTTTCAAGTATCCCTATCTCCCATAGACCTGTGGCAACCATGTGATCAACCGCACTATAGGAACCGGCATTTTGGCTACCTTTGTCTAGTAAATTCACACCGTCAACATGTCTAGACAAGCCTTTTGTTTTTCCTATACCTCCGACTGGGGGCAAACTTC
>CAZCOH010000035.1:0-15142 GCA_964500645.1 uncultured Dehalococcoidia bacterium | reverse complement strand
GGTTTGTGGAAACAACAGCTATTCCTCGTCCCCCATATACGTATGGAAGATTATTTGTACCCGCGTAAACCCTTAGACCAGGTTTACTTATTCTTTTTATCCCAGTGATAACCGGATCATTTTTTCCCCAATATTGAAGATTAAATTTTACAACCGCGTCTTTAGTTCCCTCGTTTTCTAAATCTACTCCAGACACAAACCCTTCATCTTCCAAAATACGTGCGATCTTGACCTTCATGTTAGATGCGGGTATTTCTACAAATTTGTGACCAACCATATTAGCGTTTCTAATCCTGGTGAGCATGTCCGCTATTGGATCCGATATTGCCATTTAAATGAATTCCTTCTGAAATTAACTTACGTGAAAACTACCAACTAGCCTTTTTAACACCTGGCAACTGACCTAGGTGAGAGAGTTGCCTAAAACAAATCCTGCATATCCCGACATACCGAATATAACCTCTAGGACGTCCACATCGATTGCATCGATTTCTGACACGAACATTAAATTTCGGTCCTCTTTTCCAACTCTCTATTTTAGATTTTTTTGGCAATTTTCAACTCTCTCTTTACACGCTCGATATATGATCACGCGACTAAGGTCTTGACGAAGGGCATCCCCAACAATTCGAGAAATCTCATCCCCTCCTGATCACTATCGGCAGATGTAACCAAGACTATTTGCATACCACGTATTTTCTCTATGCTGTTGTAATCAATCTCAGGAAAAATAGTTTGTTCTCTGAGCCCGATTGAACAATTACCCCTTCCATCAAAGCAATTCCTAGGAATTCCCTGAAAATCTCTGATCCTCGGCAGGGAAGCATTTAACAATCTATCTACAAATTCATACATTCTTCGGCCACGCAAAGTAACTTTTACACCAATTGGCATGCCTTCTCGTACCTTAAAACCAGCTACAGATTTCCTAGCCTTAGTTGTCACGGGTTTCTGACCCGTAATCAAGGCAAGATCAGCCGTAGCACTCTCAACAGCTCTATTGTTCTGCAAAGCCTCGCCAAGACCTATGTTAATCACGACTTTTTCAAGTCTTGGAACCTGCATCACGCTAGAGTATCCAAACTCACTTATAAGTTCAGGCCCAATCTCATCTCTTATTTTTTCCACAAGACGGGGAGGCCCTACTTGTGTTAGCTTTTCCGCGGTCATTCAATCACTTCCTGACATTTTTTACAGACGCGAGCCCTCGTCCGGTCACCCAGAATCCTTGTACCAGTCTTTACCGGAACCTGACAGTGAATACAAACCAACATCACGTTACCAACCGGCACAGGCATTTCCTTTTCTATGATCTCGGCTCCTCGCATTCCTTGAGCCTTCATATGACGCTTTACGACATTAATCCCTTCCACAATTACTTTTTCTTTGTCTAGGATTACCAGCTGAACAACCCCCTGTTTACCTCGATCCTTGCCTTTAAGAACAATCACATTATCGTTTTTCTTAATCTTCATCACAGAACCTCCGGAGCTAACGAGACTATTCTCATAAAATCTTTATCTCTTAGTTCTCTGGCCACAGGCCCAAATACCCGAGTACCCCGAGGCATCCTGTTATCATCGAGTATTACAGCCGCATTCTCATCAAATTTTATATGGGACCCATCATTCCGACGATGTCCTTTAGAAGTCCTGACCACAACAGCCTTGACAACTTCACCCTTTTTTACAGCACTAGACGGAGCAGCCTCTTTTACAGAAGCCACAATCACATCACCAAGCCAGGCGTACTTCCTACCAGAGCCCCCAGGCACCCCTATACAACTAATAACCCTAGCTCCCGAATTATCAGCGACCTTGAGTTTAGTATATTGCTGAATCATTTCCTCAAATCTTCCTAATTTAGTTCTTAATTAAAATACTTATTCTTCAGACCCATTAGGGTTAACTGACTCAGTGGATATATCTCCAGGTTGCAAATCAGCCACATCTCCCTTCTGAACAATCTCGGCAACCTTCCACCTCTTGGTCTTCGACAATGGACGAGTTTCAATAATCCTTACTGTGTCTCCAACGTTACAGGCGTTCCCTTGATCATGGACCTTAAAACTGCTCCACTTTCTAACATTTTTTTTGTAAATTCTGTGTGGCTGTCGCCATTCAACAGAAACAACGACCGTCTTATCCATCTTGTCGCCAATAACTTTTCCTACTTTAGTCTTTCTTCTTTCGTGACTCATTCCGAAATCTCCAAAAGCTCCCTTTCCCTAATAACAGTGTTTATGCGAGCTATCCTCTTTCGAGCACGCCCTATTTCATTCACATCTACAAGTTGCATAGTTGCAGATCTAAACCTCAGATTCATTAGGTCCATTTGCGCGGATTCCAATTCCTCTGAAAGATCCTGATCGTTCATTCCTCTTATGTCGTCAATCTCAGCCATATAAATCTCTTAAAAATTAACCCTTTGTAAATTCTGATTATTGAGTGCCAACACCAAGCTTCGATACCACCTTTGTCCCCATCGGCATCTTCGAAGCAGCTAGGGTCAAGGCATGTTTTGCAATATCTTCCGGTATTCCGGCCATTTCAAACAAAATCTTCCCTGGTTTCACCACAGCAACCCAATGGTCTGGAGCTCCTTTTCCTTTTCCCATTCTTGTTTCTGCGGCTCTTGCCGTAACGCTTTTGTCAGGAAAAACCCTTATCCACATCCTTCCCCCTCTTCTGGCATATCGAGTCATGGCACGCCTTGCGGCCTCTATCTGACGAGAGGTCACCCATGCCGTCTCAGTTGCCTTCAAACCATATTCACCAAAGTTGAGAGAACTACCTGCATTAGATATTCCCTTCCTTCGACCCCTATGATGGTTCCTATATTTAACTCTCTTTGGTTGCAGCATCTCTAATTTTCCCTACTACGTATTGATTTACGATTCTTCCGAACCATCACTCAAATCGCCAGATGGATCGTTTGTAATCTCGGATTCTGGGCCACTTACAGCTTCTTCCTTTGAATCAACTTCTTCTAACTTTTGTCGGCTTTCCTCTTCGTTTGCAGTGACTAACACCTGAATTGCTGGAACCTCTTCATCATCATCTGATGTCGCTGTTGTAACGTCAGACCTATCCAATGATTCTCCAATCAAAGTTGGATTCATGATTTGACCCTTACAGATCCACACCTTCACGCCGATTACCCCATATTCAGTACCAGCCTCGGCAAGCCCATAATCTATATCTGCCCTCAGGGTGTGGAGAGGTACTCTACCTTCATGAGCTTTCTCACTTCTCGCTATGTCGGCTCCTGCAAGTCTGCCCGAAGCTATTATCTTTATACCTTCAGCGCCGGCCTGCATAGTTCTAGTTAACGCCTGACGGATAGCTCTACGAAAGGCAATACGCCTCTCCAGTTGGTCCGCAATATTTCTGGCAACTAAAAAAGCATCAAGCTCCGGCTGCCTCACTTCCCTGACATTCAACCTTGTCCTTCGATTTCCTGTTAACAAATCAAGCTCTTTTCTCAATTCGTCAACCCTTTGACCACCTCTACCTATAACAATTCCGGGCCTGGCCGTGTGTATAGTAACCGCGACCTCATTGGTGTCACGTTCAATATCAACCTTGGATATACCGGCATCTTCATACATAGTTTCAATCTTGCTACGAATCTTTATATCCTCGTCAACAAGACTTGCGTATTCAGAAGCTTTACCTGCAAACCAAGTAGCATGCCAATCTTTCGTTATACCTACACGGAAACCGTTAGGGTGTATTTTCTGTCCCAATCTAAATCTCCTCTTCGGCTACAACAACAGTGATGTGACTACTTCTTCTATTTATTCTTCCGACGCGGCCACGAGCCCTAGCCCGAAACCTCTTTACCCTAGGTCCTTCATTAGCAAAAATTTCAGTTATTCGAAGGTCTTCCATCCTTGCCATCAACTCATTTTCCGCATTAGAAGCCGCTGATTTAACAGTCTTTGCAACACGAGCTGCGCCCGGTGACTGCATAAATTGCAGCGTAGTTAAAGCCTCACCAACATTCATACCTCTAACAAGGTTAACTATCGGCTTCAGTTTCTTTACCGAAATCCCAGTATTACTAGACTTTGCCCTTATACTCACGTTTAGATACCTATCTTTTTATGTTGATCCATTTTGTCTGTTTTTAACCGGACATGCGTTCGGTTTTGGAAGCATGACCCCGGAAGGTACGAGTCGGAGCAAACTCGCCTAACTTGTGACCTACCATATTCTCCGTGACAAAAACAGGAACGTGCCTTCTGCCATCATGTACAGCAATAGTTAAGCCAAGCATGTCCGGCATAATTACAGATGCCCTAGACCAAGTTTTTATGACCTCTCGGCTATTGGAATTCATTGCTCGTTCCACTTTCTTAGCCAACTTAGGATGAACGAAAGGTCCTTTTTTAATTGATCTAGACATTTAGCCAACGCTCCAAAATTCTATTTTTCATACCGTCTTCTAACTATAAATTTGCCAGAAGGTTTCTTTTTCTTCCTAGTCCTTAAACCTAAAGCAGGCTTACCCCAAGGAGTTTTTGGTCCAGGCATACCTATTGGAGACCGCCCTTCACCACCCCCATGAGGATGAGCATTTGGAGCCATAGCAACCCCTCTGACCGAAGGACGACGTCCTAAGTGACGTTTACGTCCCGCCTTACCCAACTTTACGTTTTTATTATCGACTGCACTTAGTTGACCAACCGTGGCCATACATGCACTTAATACATTCCTCATCTCCCCTGATGGAAGCCTTATGAGAGTGTACTTGCCCTCTTTAGCCAAAACTTGAGCCGACCCTCCAGCACTTCTTACAATCTGGCCACCTTTTCCTAATGTGAGCTCAATGTTGTGCACCACAGTGCCTGAAGGGATATTAGCCAAAGGAAGCGCATTGCCCAGAGATATCTCAGCAGATTCTCCCGAAACTACCTTGTCTCCGACCCTGAGCTGATTGGGAGCGAGAATATATCTCCAATCTCCATTTTGGTACTTAATCAATGCTATGCGTGATGACCTATTAGGATCGTATTCTATGGTTTCCACAGACCCTGGAACCCCAAAATTATCACGTTTAAAATCTATGACTCTATATCTCCTCTTATGCCCCCCACCTCTGTGGCGAACAGTAACTCTGCCTGAGGAGTTTCTGCCACCAGTTTTTTTAACTGGCTTCACCAGATTCTTTTTTGGCTTCCTTTGAGTGATATCGTCCGTTGTTTGTAGAACGAGACCTCTTTGCCCGGGTGTTATCGGTTTTCTTGTCTTTAATGGCATTACACGCCCTCAAAAAGAGTTATTGTATCGCCAGGAGAAACAGTTACTATAGCTTTTTTCCAGGATCTGAGTTGAGACAAACGAGGCCCAAATCTCTTCCTTTTACCCCTGACATGCATTGTATTTACTTTCTGCACATTTACCCCAAACGCTGACTCTACCGCGTCTTTGATTTCCAATTTTGTGGCTGATGGAGCAACCTCGAAAACGTATCGCCTATCCTCCTGCAAAAGGGTAGATTTTTCGGTCACGACAGGTCTTCTGAGAATCGAGTATTTATGTATTTTCGTCATGAATTGTCACCTTGGGATTTGGAGGGTTCAATTTGAGACACGATCAAATCCAATAACTGATCATCACCCAAAATCTCCGGTCCACTTTCCTCAATTTGATCAGCCAGATTATCTTCCGATATACCTACGGAAGGCTCAATCACCTCAGCATCAGAACTGTCTGGAGTAAAATCAGGCTTCCCTTTATACACACCGCCCCAAATTTCCTCGACCTGTCTCACTGCGTCCTCTGTGATCACCACATTAAAATTATTCATCAAATCCAAGGTGTTTATCACCTTAACAGGTAAAGTTTTCACCCTATCCAAATTTTTGGAAGACCGAATAACATTCTCATTCGGCCCGTTTGTAACTATTAATGTTGTCTTTTCCATCCCCAATGAATTGAGTACAGTTTTAACCGACTTCGTTTTCGCATCAGAAATATCAAGATTATCCAGGACAACCAAATTCCCTCGCCTAACCTTATCGGACAAAACCGATAGCATAGCAAGCCTTCTCATCTTTTTAGGAGTAGCTTTTCTATAACTTCTCGGCGAAGGCCCGAAAGCTCTACCGCCACCTACCCAAATAGGTGATCTCGTGGAACCTTGCCTAGAACTGCCAGTATGCTTTTGTGGCCTGGGCTTAGCGCCTCCTCCAGATACTTCCGAACGAGTCTTTGTCTTGGCGGTACCTTGCCTCTTATTTGCCAGGTGACCTACCATCACCTGGTGCACTAAGTCAGAATTTTGTGGCACAGCAAACACGTCGTCCCTGACATCTATTTGCCAAGATTCCTTGCCCTCTTTATTTCTAATGTTCAGTTTCACTTATTTTATCTTTCCCTAGCGTTTTTTTATTACAAGTAGAGAATTTCTACGCCCAGGCACAGCCCCTTTGACGAGAAGCAAATTTCTATCTGGGTCGGACAGTACTATCTCCAAATTCTTGACAGTAACCCTGTCTCCTCCCATACGTCCAGCCATCCTCATACCTTTCAAAACTCTCCCTGGAGTTGTACCAGCACCAATGGAGCCAGGAGCTCTATGGCGATCCGACTGCCCATGAGTCTTTGGCCCTCCACGAAAGTTATACCGTTTCACGCCTCCCTGAAATCCCTTACCCTTGGAAACGCCAGTGACATTTACTTTCTCTCCCTGTTCAAATATATCCACTCCAACCTGCTCTCCAAGTTCAATTTGGCCAACATCTTCGGCAGAAACCTCCCTAAGATATCTATATCCCTGTCCGCCAACCCTGGCAAAATGACCTTTAGCCGGGCCATTTAGGCGACCTACTGGCTCAAACCCTAATTGAACACTTTCATACCCATCTATATCAACAGTTTTAACTTGAGTTACCGTACATGGACCCGCCTGTATGGCAGTAACCGCCTCAGCGGTTCCATCCTCGCGAAAATACTGAGTTCCGCCTATAACTTTGCCTAGAATACCGTTCATTGTCATTAGATTATTTACCTATCATCCTCTATAACTTAATGGATATATCCACGCCTGCTGGCATATCCAAATTAGTCAACGAGTCAATGGTCTTAGACGTCGGACTGTGTATATCAATAAGCCTGTTATGAGTTCGGATTTCAAAATGTTCCCGCGAATCTTTATCGATATGGGGAGCCCTCAATACGCAAAACCTTTTGATTGCGGTAGGCAATGGTACTGGGCCAGCCACCCTGGCACCGGTCCTCTCTGCTGTCTCCACTATTTGACCAGCCGATTGGTCTAAAATCCTGTGGTCAAACGCCTTTAAAATCACTCTTATTTTATTCGCAGCCTGTACCATTCTTAATATGATTCCTTTATACGGATTGAGCTTCCACTACTGACTCAGGAGCTTCTAGATACTGATCAAACTCCATAGAGTAACCAGCTCTTCCCTGTGTTATAGACCGAAGGTCGTTGGCGTACCCAAAGCTTTCTGCTAAAGGCAAAGTTGCCTTTACGACCTGAGTATCACCTTGTGCATCAATGCTTTCAACACCAGCCCTTCTACGACCCAGATCCCCTATTACTTCTCCTAGATAATCCTCTGGAGTTACAACTTCAAGTTTCATCACTGGTTCTAGTACGACCGGACCGCATCGGTTAACAGCGGTCTTTGCCGCCATAGATCCGGCTATCTCAAATGAAACTTTAGACGAATCAACATCGTGATAAGTTCCGTCAATTAACCTGACCATCAAATCAATGACAGGGAACCCAGATTTCGGGCCATTATTCAAAGCGCTTCTCACTCCGTCCTCAACTGAAGATATGAATTCTGTTGGTATCGCGCCACCTCTAATTTTGTTCTCAAATTGAACCCCATCACCCCTATCCAATGGTTCCATTTCAATAATGACATGCCCATACTGACCATGTCCTCCAGATTGACGCACAAATTTCCCTTCTGCGGTGGTGTTTTTCCTTATTGTTTCCCTAAACGCAACCCTTGGTCTACCAACACTTGCATCTACCTTAAATTCCCTCTTCATCCTGTCTGTGAGAATCTCGAGGTGCAATTCCCCCATGCCAGACATAACAGTCTGACCAGTTTCCTCATCATATACAACGGTGAAAGTGGGATCTTCATCTGAAAGTTTTATTAAAGCATCAGAAAGCTTGTCTTGATCCGCCCTCGCCTTAGGCTCAATAGAGACTGAGACAACTGGATCTGGAAATTCTATTTTTTCAAGTAATATAGGATCGTTGATGTCACATATAGTTTCACCAGTTGAAGTATCTTTAAGACCGATAGCAGCAGCGATCTCCCCGGCAAAAACCTCCTCTACATCTTCTCTCTGATCTGCATGCATTTTCACTATTCTACCCAAGCGTTCTCTATCGCCTGTAATAGTGTTCAATACACTGGAACCTGACTTAGCTGACCCAGAATACACCCTGAAGTAAACCAATCTTCCTATATACGGATCCGTTACGGTTTTAAAAGCCAGGGCTGAAAAAGGTTCATCGTTGTTTGCTTTTCTCGCTATGGGCTCTTCAGTACCAGGCTTGAGACCTTCGACCGCAGGCACATCCAACGGAGAAGGCAAATAGTCCCCTATGGCATCTAATAACGGTTGAACACATTTATTTTTTAGAGCCGTTCCGCACAGAACAGGCACTACCTTGTTTGAAATCGTCGATTCTCTTATTGAAGCCTTCAGTTCTTCTATTGAGATTTCTTCCTCCATTAGGAATTTCTCCATGAGAACATCATCTAGCTCGGCGAACTTTTCCACCATCTCAGCCCTACGAGTTTCAAACTCTTCGGCATATTCACTAGGCACCCCCCCTTCTGTCATGTTGCCTTCATCATCAAAAACAAATGACTTACCTTCGACTAAATCAATTACGCCGTTAAACTGATCTTCGCTTCCCATAGGAACCTGTATCGGTATAGGATTGGCTTTCAATCTTTGGACTATTGTTTCAGTCGCCCGATAGTAATCACCGCCAACCTTGTCCATTTTATTTATGAAACATATCCTTGGTACTTGATACTTGTCAGCCTGTCTCCAAACAGTTTCAGATTGAGGCTGAACACCCGCGACTGAATCAAAAACTACAATCCCGCCATCTAGAACTCTAAGGCTTCTTTCGACTTCAGCAGTAAAGTCTACGTGACCGGGAGTATCTATGATATTAAGATCCCACTCCTTCCAAGAAGTCGCCGTCGCGGCTGAAACTATCGTAATACCTCTCTCTTTTTCTTGCTCCATCCAATCAGTTGCAGTATTGCCATCATCAACGCTTCCCAACTTATGAATCCTTCCAGAAAAATACAAAACTCTTTCGGATACGGTGGTTTTACCCGCGTCAATATGAGCGATAAATCCTATATTTCGAGTTTGTTTCAAAGAGTTTGAAGGCATTTATGATATCCCTGTGGCCTATTTTGTGCTGACTTACGAAGAGTTACCATCTATAGTGAGCGAACGCCCTGTTCGCTTCAGCCATACGGAAAACTTCTTCTTTTCTTCTTACCGCTGCACCTTGGCCCCTTGATGCTTCTAGAAGCTCTGAAGACAACTTCTGTGCCATTCCTCTTCCCGTCCTCTGCCTGGCACCGGTAACGATCCACCTCATAGCAAGAGCGAGACGCCGGGACGGCCTTACTTCAGTCGGCACCTGGTAATTAGCCCCACCTACCCTTCGAGATCTGACTTCAATCATCGGAGTAGCATTTCGTATTGCCTGCTCAAATATTTCAAACCCCGGCCTACCACCTTCTTCCTCTGCAATCTCCAAAGCCGTATAAACTATCCTCTGCGCAACGGTTTTCTTCCCGCTTTGCATCACGCTGTTTATGAATTTAGCCAAATCCACGCTATTATGACGTGGGTCCGGAAGTATTTTTCTAATTTCTGCTCTACGTCTTCTTGCCATCTTTAGCTATCACTCGTTCCTGGTACCGTACTTACTACGGCCCCTCTTTCTATCTTGAACACCAGCCGTATCGAGAACCCCTCTCACAACGTGATACCTAACACCTGGCAAGTCCCTCACCTTACCACCTCTAATCAACACCACCGAGTGTTCCTGAAGATTATGTCCTTCTCCTGGAATGTATGCCGTGACCTCCATCCCATTAGTCAACCTCACTCTCGCTACTTTTCTAAGCGCGGAATTAGGCTTCTTCGGAGTTTGGGTTCTAACCTGCACGCAAACACCCCTCTTATGAGGAGATCCAGCACCTCGATTACCCTTGTTCTTAAGAGTATTCCAGGTTAAATCAAGAGCAGGGGCCGTGTTTTTACGACTCTTTTTACGTCTTTTTTTTCTAATTAACTGATTTACTGTAGGCATCAAATATCCGTTTTTATTACCTTCATTTTAGGGCAAAATCTACCCTCTCGCGAGGGGCGACAAGGGGAGATTATACTCATTTCACCATATACTGTCAATCTAAGTTTAGGAGTAAACAAGGCAACGGATTTCGTGAATTATTGTGCATGTCTAAAAAACACATCTGATTTCAAAATCATCTATTCATCTCTATATTTTTTACACCAAGAGGGGCTCCGAACAGTGAGTGCGCTATATATCCGATTTTGTGAAGCCGGAACGCCAACACGCTTGTTTCAGAATTTATCATTGTGGTTTATGTATCAAGAAATAACATTTTTATACTGTTTTACGATCTAACCCTAAAGGCACTCTAACAATCATCTTATTGTTATCCAATTCAATATTAATTATTACGTTAGGAATAACAGGAAGCAGTACATCTGGCTCTTCAGATAAAGACACGACATAAACGTCGTTAGCTCCCGTTTGAATGATTTCTGACATGACTCCTAAATATGTTAAATCTTCACGGTAGACATCTAGACCTAAGATCTGGTAGTGAAAATATAAGCCCTCGGGTGGGTCTATCACATCGGAGTTCGGCACAGTGAGTTGTTCCCCTAAAACACCTTCAGCATCGTCGCGGTTCCGAATACCATCAAGTAACAAAACTATGCCCTTCCCACCTTGTTGAGATCTGATAACTTCGTGACTGACACCCTTAATAAAAAGAGTGTTACCGGACTCAAAGCGCACCAAAAATTCAGTTGTGGGTTCGACTCTTAGTTCGCCTTTAAGACCTCTTACGCCACGAATAATACCCACAATAATGTGGTCATCTGAGACTGTGTAAAAAGATTTACGACTGCTCAACGGCGACGAAATGTCCTAGGATTTGGCTTTTGATGGGAGCATCTCAATCTATATCGAGATTAGCATGAACTCCCTCTTTTACAGCTGCTACTCTAAGCAAAGACCGTATTGATTGAGCAACCCTTCCCTGGCGACCTATCACTTTACCTTTGTCATCAGGGTGCACCTTAAGGGTCAAAAACAATCGGCCCCGATCATTATCTTCCTCTATGACTTCAACATCATCAGGATGAGCGACTATCGACCGAGCTATATATTCAACGAGTTCTCTAAGGGAAGACATATTAATTTCAAGGAAACGGGACTAGACCGTCGTTTCCTTCTCCAAGTTGTTAAGCATCCTTTGAACAGCTTCACTGGGTTGAGCTCCCTTACTAATCCACTCACGAGCCTTCTCTTCGTCAATAACCACTTCCGGAGGGTCTAGGCGAGGGTTGTAATGGCCAAGATGATCCACGAAAGCCCCATCTCTAGGTTTTCGTGAATCTGCCACCACTATTCTATAGCTGGGTTGATTCCGAGCTCCTGTTCTTCTTAATCGAATCCTCAACATCTATTAATTACTCCTGCTCACCTTTGGAATTAGCCTCTAGCTTATTAATACTCTTAATAAGTCTGGACTTCCTTCTGGCGGCATTATTTTCATGAATCACGCCTTTCTTAGCCGCCTTATCCAAGGCGGTGATGGCATCTTTAGAAGATGCCAAGGCTCCTTCCAAATCTCCTGCCTCAACAAGCTTACGTGTCCTAGCTACGAAGCCCTTAGCTTTAGTCCGAACAGGTTGATTCATTTCTTTTTTTCTTTCGCTTACTCGTGCTGATTTCGCGCTTGGCACTCAGGATACCTCCTGTGCTAAAAGCATTAACTATCGTCAATACTTCTTAATCTTGAAACACTAATAATACCATTTATAGTCTCTAATCGGGTATATAGGACATTGAGTTGATCAATTCCGCTAGTGTAGACAGTAAGCGATATCACACTCATATCATCATATTCTTCCGAAGTTATATTTGCGATATTGACCCTCTGATTAGAAACTGCGGACGTTACATCTCCGAGAAGCCCTACACGATCCCAACTCTTTATTTGTATTCTAACCGGGTAAAGAGTTTTCGTTTCTCCCCAATCTACCGGAACAATACGTTCTTCTTCCTCATTGGCTAACGACATCACATTAGAACAAGTAACCCTGTGGATCGTCACCCCTCGTCCTCGAGTAATAAATCCAAGTATTTGGTCTCCTAAAATCGGGTTGCAGCAACGCCCAATGCTAGTAAGTAAATCACCCACTCCCAATACCTCAATACCTGAAGCTGGACCAGTCCTAGGAATCCCTTGTTTCGTTTCTATCCTTGGCGTCTGAGATTTATTAGAAATCCGCCCTACAAGACTCTCCGTAGTCAAAGTTCCATCACCAAGAGCTGCGTACATGTCATCCTCATTGAGGAATCCCAAAATACTTGACACACTTTGACTTCCAGTATCGATCCCTAGCCTATGTATATGTCGTGAAAATACTTCTCTCCCTCTATCAATATTGCTCTCCCGTTCCTGCTTATTGAACCACTGCCTCATTTTAGACCTTGCTGAGGTCGTCTTGGCATATCCTAGACTAGCGTTGATCCAATCCAAACTTGGTCCTCTTGCTGTCTTACTGGTCATAATTTGGATGGTATCTCCATTTTCCAACGGATGATTGAGAGCGACAAGCTTTCCGTTAATCTTGGCTCCTACGCAACTATGACCCACATCAGTATGTATACGGTAGGCAAAATCCAGTGGAGTGGCCCCTATTGGCAATTCAATAACATCTCCGTTAGGAGTGTAGACGTAGACTTGATTTTGAAATATATCTGTTTTAAAAGATTCAACAAATTCAACGGCACCGCCTGCATCTCGTTGCCACTCCAGCAACTTACGCAACCAAGTCATTTTTTCTTCAAACTTTACGTCGTGATCACCACCTTCTTTGTATAGCCAATGCGCTGCGACCCCATACTCCGCGACCTGGTGCATATCTTTCGTGCGTATTTGGACTTCTACCGGTGCCGAATCTTCGCATAATACAGACGTATGTAATGACTGATATAAGTTATCTTTTGGATTAGCTATATAGTCATCAAATTGCCCGGGCATGGGATGCCATCTATTGTGTACAACACCCAGAGCTGCATAGCAGTCTTTAACTTCGTCAACGAGTATTCTCACAGCAAACAAATCATATATTTCATCAGATTCTTTACTTTCACCTGAGTAGCGTTCAGTTTTTCTATGAATACTGTAAATGTGTTTTGGCCTGCCATAAACCTCAGAATCCAAGTTTGAATTATTAAGCTCATCCCTAATGAGATGAACTATTCTTTCGACATATGCTTCACGTTCTATTCTTTTTGCATTTAGTCGCTTGGATATTCTTTTGTACGAATCAGGCTCCAACTGTTGGAAGGAAAGATCTTCAAGCATCCATTTTAATTCCCAAATGCCTAATCTATGAGCAAGTGGGGCAAATATCTCTAGTGTTTCTCTTGATATCGCTTCGGCCTTGTGGTCTGGAAGAGCCGAAACTGTCCTCATGTTGTGTAGTCGATCGGCTAATTTTATCAACACCACTCGTACATCATCAGCCATCGCCATTAACATTTTTCTAAGTGTTTCAGCTTGAGCCAAATCATCAAGGCTATGAAGGCTTCTTTCTCCATAACGGGAAGTTCTGGAATCCACAAACTGGTCATCTCCGGCAACCTCTGCTCGAGTTAGCTTTGTAACACCATCAACTAAATGAGCTACATCTTCTCCAAATTGCTCCTCTAGTTCAGTGTGAGAGACGTCGCAATCTTCTACGACATCATGAAGAAGAGCCGCGGAAATAGTATTGGAGTCCAATTTAAGATCCGCCAAAAATAGTGCCGTCTGCTTTGGATGCTCAAAGAATGGCTCACCCGACAGTCGGTTTTGACCAGAGTGTGCCTGCTGAGCGAATTCATAAGCTCGAGTCACATCAGTGATTTTCTCAGGATCCAAATAGGATTGCATTTTCTGCATCAACTTCTCGTCAACAATTGGAGAGTTGTCAATTGTCTCGATATCGACCATGATTTTTTACCTAATCACTATCATCAACTTATTTTTGAACAACAGCCTTCGAGAATCCATGGAATTAGTCAGTCACATTCTATCCCAAATCACCATATCCTAGATACATTTATAAATCTGTATAACTATCTGAGATAAAATGTCTTTCAAAATTACAAATTGATAGAGTCAGAATACCAATAAAGATTGAGTTGAAACTATGCGATTTCAAGCACCGAGGGGCACAGCAGATATATTACCTCAAGACCAAGAATTTT
The DNA here is from genome assembly GCA_964500645.1 of uncultured Dehalococcoidia bacterium. GTDB lineage: Bacteria > Chloroflexota > Dehalococcoidia > Lucifugimonadales > UBA826 > CAYFIW01. The sequence goes on along the minus strand of CAZCOH010000035.1, from coordinate 586 downwards.
GGTCACTTATAAGAACGGCAACTCAAAAAATAGCCGAAAGGTTTGGATACTCTCGTATAGAGACTCCAATATTTGAGGATACAGGTTTGTTCAATAGAGGCGTCGGGCAATCTACCGACATAATTGAAAAAGAAACTTACACGTTTAACGACCGGGGTGGCGACTCACTAACCTTGAGACCGGAAGGAACAGCTCCAGTCTGCAGGTCTTACGTGGAACATGGAATGCACAACCTACCTCAACCAATAAAACTATTTTATCTGGTACAAAACTTTAGATACGAAAGACCCCAAGCAGGCAGATTTCGTCAACATAATCAATTCGGTATAGAAGTCTTTGGAGAAGCAGATGCCTACATCGATGCAGAAGTTATAGAAGTTGCCTGGAGATTCTTAGAAGAACTCAACTTAAAAAATATCTCTTTATCTATAAACAGCATAGGCGATGCCTCATGTCGACCAAGTTATGTGACTAATTTAAAAAAATACTATTCAGATTTGAGAAATACACTCTGTGAAGACTGTGATCGCCGCTTAGATACCAACCCGCTAAGATTGCTAGATTGCAAAGTGGAAGGATGCCAACC